>CAJSZQ010000023.1 GCA_910574185.1 Lachnospiraceae bacterium | reverse complement strand
CCGCCGGGATTTATAGGTAACAAAAAAATCGCCTCCAGTCGATTGAAATAAAATATAATCAATCGGCTTCGCCGCAAATTTTGAGCGATTTGTCAAGCGTTTTTTGCAAAAAAGTGGGTGATTTTTTGAGATAGGGATCTGAAAGCCTTATAAAATCAGGGCTGAAGATTCCGAGAATATATTTGTGCTACTAAGGAGGAATGGTTATGAAACTGGTAATCACAATGAGCAGACGGTATGGAACAGGTGCAAGTCAGATTGCAGAGGAGCTGTCTGGACGGCTTCATGTCCCCGTATATGACAAGGCAATCGTGAAGGAGAGAATGGATGGTGACAGTTACGAGTCAGAGGCTTCTGTTATCAGAGAATTAGCGAAAGAACCCTGTATTATTCTTGGGCGCTGCGCGTCAGAGATTTTAAAGGAGAAGAGGAACGTATTTAACGTCTATATATGTGCGGACAAGGAAGACAGAATCCGGCGTATTATGGAGCTTGAGAAAAGTTCTTATGAAGAGGCGAAGGCGAAGCTTAAGCAGACAGATTCTGAGCGGTCTGCATATTATCATGAGCATACCGGGAAGGCATGGGGGGATGTGAATAATTATCACATGATCTTAAATACTTCGGATTTGGGCATTGCTCAATGTGCGGATGTGTTGATTCGGTATTTTGAACAAAAAGAATTTATATAGATAAATTGTCCTTTGGGAAAACTTATGTTATACTGGACTCAGTTTATAAAGAATAGGAGCGGACTGATGAAAAGAGTATTACTGAAATTAAGTGGCGAAGCTCTTGCAGGGAACAAGAAGACAGGATTCGACGAGGCTACCTGCATTGGCGTGGCAAGACAGGTAAAGAAGCTTGTGGATGAAGGGGTCCAGGTCTCTATTGTTACCGGAGGCGGCAATTTCTGGAGAGGCCGTACCAGCGAGACCATTGATAGGACGAAAGCAGATCAGATTGGAATGCTTGCTACGGTGATGAATTGTATCTATGTGTCAGATATTTTTCGACATGTAGGGATGAAGACGGAAATATTTACTCCGTTCGTGTGCGGAGCGTTTACTACCCTGTTTTCTAAAGACAGGGCGGTTGAGGCGCTGGAGAACGGGAAGGTTATCTTCTTTGCAGGGGGAACCGGGCATCCGTATTTTTCTACCGATACCGGAGCGGTTCTTCGGGCGATTGAGATAGAGGCGGACGCTATGCTTCTTGCTAAGGCGATTGATGGAATCTATGACAGCGATCCGAAGGTGAATCCGGCGGCCAGGAAATATGATGAGATTTCCATTCAGGAGGTTATTGATAAGAAGCTGGCTGCAGTTGATTTGACGGCGTCCATTCTGTGTATGGAGAATAAGATGCCAATGTTGGTATTTGGCTTGAATGAGAAGAATAGTATTGTGGAAACTATGTCAGGAACATTTACAGGCACAAAGGTGACTGTTTAAATAAGGGAGGATATAACGATGAATGAAAGATTACAAGTATACGAGGATAAGATGAAGAAGACGATTGGAAGTCTTGAGTCAGACCTGATGACGATTCGGGCGGGACGCGCGAATCCCAATATTCTAAATAAGGTTATGGTTGATTATTATGGAACGCCGACACCGCTCCAGCAGGTAGGTAATATTTCTGTTCCGGAGGCAAGGATGATTGTAATCCAGCCTTGGGAGAAAAGTATGATTAAGGTGATTGAAAAGGCAATCAATATGTCGGATATCGGTATTAATCCAACCAATGACGGGCAGGTGGTTCGTCTGGTATTTCCTGAGCTTACTGAGGACCGCAGAAAAGAATTGGTGAAGGATGTTAAGAAAAAGGGAGAGCAGGCGAAAGTCGCAGTCCGGAATATCCGCCGGGATGGGAATGACAGCTTGAAAAAGCTAAAAGGCAGTGATATTTCTGAGGATGAGATTAAGGACATGGAGACACAACTTCAGAAATTGACTGACAAATATATCAAAGAGGTGGACAAGTCAGTAGAATCCAAGTCAAAAGAGGTCATGACTGTTTAGAATAGGATGGCATGGGAAAGATATACAGGGATGGGACATTTGTTCCGTCTCTGTTTGGCGTTGCCGGGGGGGTGTCCGTAGAAAGAGGCGGATAGATGGTTCTGCGTAGAGAGACGGGCAGTAGCTTCAGAAAGAAAAAGTCAATCGGTAGTTAATCCATACTTTTATGGTATACAGCCGATCAGGAGGGTTAAAATATGAATATACCGCAGCATGTAGCGATTATATTAGACGGAAATGGACGTTGGGCAAAGTCTAAAGGAATGCCGCGAAACTATGGTCATGCCCAGGGCAGCAAAAATGTGGAACGAATCTGCGAGGAAGCATGGCGAATGGGAATTAAGTATTTGACGGTGTACGCGTTTTCTACGGAGAACTGGAACAGGCCGGCAGACGAGGTGAATGCGTTAATGCGGCTTCTTCGTAATTATATGAAGACCTGTCTTACCACTGCTGCAAAGAATGATATGAAAGTCCGGGTAATCGGCGATATTACCAGGCTTGACGAGGATATCAGGAAGAGGATTCTGGAGCTTGAAGAGGCTACAGAGAATAATGGGGGCCTGAATTTCCAGATTGCCATTAATTATGGAAGTCGGGATGAGCTGCTTCGGGCAATGAGAAGACTTGCAGCGGACTGTGCAGACGGCAGGGTAAAGCCGGAGGAGATTGGCGAGGCTGTGTTTGAGAGTTATCTGGACACAAGGGGGATTCCTGATCCCGATTTGCTAATTCGTACCAGCGGAGAACAGAGAGTATCCAATTTTCTGCTGTGGCAGCTTGCCTACACTGAGTTTTATTTTGCCGATGTACATTGGCCGGATTTTACAAAGAAAGAACTTGTAAAGGCAATTGAGGCGTACAATGCAAGAGACAGACGCTTTGGAGGGGTGAAGGAGGGCAAAGATGTTTAAGACCAGACTGATTAGTGGAATTGTATTGGTAATTGTGTTGATTGCCACAGTAGGAATCGGCGGACCTCTTTTGTATGGCGTCTTGCTGGCAGCGAGCCTGATTGGACTAACGGAATTGTATAAGGTAGTAAAAGTACAGGGGCAGGCGCTTGGATTTGTGGGATATTTATCAGCAATTGGTTATTATGTGCTTCTCTATCTGAATAGAATGGAATATGCAGTGCCTTTATTCATTCTGTTATTAATGCTTGTAATGGCAGTTTATGTATTTGCCTATCCGAAGTTTCATGCGGAACAGGTGACAACCGTATTTTTTGGAGTATTTTATGTAGCGGTAATGCTATCGTTTGTGTATCAGACCAGAGGGCTGCCGGAGGGCGGGGTGATGGTATGGCTGATTTTCTTAAGTTCCTGGGGATGTGATACTTGTGCATACTGTGTGGGAGTGTTGTTTGGAAAGCATAAGATGGCCCCGGTATTAAGTCCAAAAAAGTCGGTTGAGGGAGGCATTGGCGGTATTATTGGCGCCGCGCTTCTGGGAGCCGTTTTTGCAGCTGCCATGAGTCGGTTTGCAGGAGTATCGGTAAGTCCCTGGCTCTGTGCGGCAATTTGCGGAGTAGGTGGAGCAATTTCCCAGATTGGAGACTTGTGTGCGTCTGCCATTAAGCGAAATCACGAGATTAAAGATTATGGAAAGCTGATACCCGGACATGGGGGAATCCTTGACCGTTTTGACAGTGTGATTTTTACGGCGCCCATAATCTATTATCTGACGGTGTATTTTGTGTAACTTAATTCAAATAACCTTGCGAGACGGCCGAATGGCCATAGGATACCCGGAGGGTAAACCTAGTGAAACGGCCAAATGGCCATGATGGGATACCCGGAGGGTAAACCTAGTGAAACGGCCGAATGGCCATAGGATGCCTGGAAGGTAAACCTAGTGAAACGGCCGAATGGCCATAATGGGGTACCTGGAAGGTAAACCTAGTGAAACGGCCGAATGGCCATGATGGGGTACCTGGAAGGTAAACCTTGTGAAATAGCCGAATGGCCATAATGGGGTACCTGGAAGGTAAACCTTGTGAAATAGCCGAATGGCCATAATGGGGTACCTGGAAGGTATACTTAATGAAATGTGTCGGTGTTTATATCAGGCTGTACTAAAAATTGCAATTGATAAACAAGAGGTTTTTTATATATTTTATGCAATACAGGAGGTAAGTTTTGGGGATTATTTTAGCAATCATACTGTTCGGTTTTATTGTGATATTTCATGAGCTGGGACATTTTCTCATGGCAAGGCTGAATGGGATAGAGGTGGAAGAATTTGCCCTTGGTATGGGGCCGCTTCTGGTTTCAAAGGAATATAAGGGTACAAGATACTGTATCCGGGCGCTTCCAATTGGAGGGGCCTGTATGATGGGAGAGGATGACGAGGCTACCGGTGAAGAGGGGAATTTTCACAGTAAGCCGGTATGGGCCAGAATTATGGTGATTGCAGGAGGGCCGGTATTTAACTTTATACTGGCATTTGTGCTGGCAGTAATCCTTACGGCGATGGTGGGCTATGACCCGCCGATAGTGGGAAATATCAGTCCGGGAAGTCCCGCGGAGGAAGCGGGGGTGAAGGCCGGTGATGAGATTGTGGAGATGGGAAATAAGAAGATTAACATTTTCCGGGAAATATCTGCCTATAATCAGTTTCATCCAGGTGAGACGGTGGATGTCACGTATGAGAGAGACGGTGAACGTCATACAGTGAGCATAACGCCAGAATATGATAAGGAGCTTAAATATTATTTTCTGGGACTTAGCAGAGAGCCGAATAAAAAGGCTGGTTTTTTGACAGCGCTGCAGTATGGGGCTTATGAAGTGAAATACTGGATTTGTGTTACGGCTTCAGGGCTTAAGATGCTTCTTACCGGTCAGGTGGGGCTTGACCAGGTGTCCGGCCCTGTGGGAATTGTTGATATGGTAGATGATGCATACCATTCCAGCGTGGATTATGGAATTTCCATGATTGTAGCGAATATGATGAATATGGCGATACTCCTGTCGGCAAACCTTGGGGTGATGAATCTTCTTCCGATACCTGCTCTGGACGGAGGCCGGCTGGTATTTTTACTTGTGGAGGCTGTACGAAGAAAGAAGGTAGCCCCAGAGAAGGAGGGGTATGTGCATTTTATCGGGTTTGCACTTTTGATGGCGCTGATGGTATTTGTGTTGTACAATGATATTCGTAGATTGTTTTTGTAGGGGATGGGATGACCCAGGCTGCCTGAAAACGACAGAACTGGGTTCTTCTTGCGTCAAAATTGGGCAACGCGCCAAGTAGATAGACAAAATCTAATACATGCTACAATATAGCCACAACATCGAAATACGGCCTGTCTCAGGGAAGCTTCCCTAAGGCAGGCCGTATTTTTAAACGCAGTTAGCAGCTTTATTTGACTAAAATGTTTTTTCCAGTCTGAGGAGAAAATTCTGCTTTTAACTGCGTCCCCCCATTTTCATACACGAACTATTTTACAGCTCCATTTACTACGCCGTTGATAATCTGCTTCTGACATACCAGATAGAAGATTAGAATCGGCAGCAGAGCCAGTAAGTAAGATGCAAACGCCAGGTTATAATTTGTACCGAACTGTGTCTGGAAGGTAAGCTGAGCAAGAGGCAATGTGTTTGCTCCCTTACCGGACATGATAACTAACGGAGTCATAACGTCGTTCCAGGTTCCCAAGGCTGTCAGAACAGCAACGGTAGCATGCATAGGCTTCATAATCGGGAAGATGACCTTCCAGTAGGTAGTCCATGTGGTTGCTCCGTCCACGTACGCGGCTTCTTCCAGCGCGATTGGGATATTCTTCAAGTAACCAGAGTAAAGCATCACGTTCATCGGCATATAGAATACCAGATAACAAAGGATTACTCCAAACCAGTTGTCAATTCCCATCTGTGCAGTCTGTTTTACCAGAGGCATCATCAGGATTGCAAATGGAACGAACATACCGCTAACAATGTAGAGGTAAGATATCTTGTAAAATTTGTTCTTTGCCATGCTTCGTCCGATCGCATAGCCGGCAAGAGAGTGAATCAGGATGGCAAGCACTACAGTTACCACAGTAATCATGACACTGTAGCCCAGAGAATGCCAGAAGTCAGTTACACGCATAGCCTCTGCGAAGTTCTCAAGGCTCCAGCTCTTTGGGAGGCTCAGCGCGCCTGCAATGTCGTTAGTCATTTCTGACGGTTTCTTAAATGCAATTACAATCGCCATATAAAGCGGGAAGATTACAGTTAAACAGCCGGCGATTAGTAAGATGGTAAGCGGCCAGTTGGTGGTGGCGGCAACTCTGTTTTTCTTTTTCATTATAACTGTTCCTCCTTCTTTCCTGTGAAGTTAAGCTGGAATACAGAGATAGCAACGATTACGATAAAGAAGATTACCGCGTTGGCGCTCTGGAATCCGAACTGGCCCCCCCCCATACCATTGTTGTAAATGAGGAATGAGATGGACTCGGTACTCTGTGCAGGACCGCCCTTGGTCATAGCCATGATCTGGTCGAATACCATCAGGAAGTCTTTCATACTTAAAACCATGTTGATGCTGAAGAATGGAATAATCAGCGGGAAGGTCAGGTTCTTGAAGCTTAACCAACCGGTAGCTCCGTCAATAGCGCCCGCCTCATATACGTCCTCCGGTACGGTCTGAAGACCGGAAATGTAAATCAGTGTTGTCTGAGCAATGGACTGCCATGCTGCAACGATTACGATTGCAATCCATGCTGTACCCGTATTAGACAGCATACTTCCCTTGCCTGTGATTGCAGGAAGGATATAGGTAAAGATATATCCGAAGATATAGCCTACAACCAGTCCGCCCAGGATTCTCGGAATGAAGTAAACGCCTCTCAGCGTGCTTTTTGCGCGGATTTTTCCATTTAATCCCAGTGCAAGAAGCAGAGCGATTACGTTGGTAACAACGGTTGCGAGCAAAGCAAATTTAAAGGTGAACAGGTAAGACTTTCCTACACGTGCATCGGTAAATAAATCGGCATAATTACGGAATCCCACCCATTCATAGCTTCCGAATCCGCGGAAGTTGGTGAAGCTGTACATCAGGCCCTTAATCAGCGGCAGCGTATTAAAACAGAAGAACAGCGCCAGGACCGGAACGGTAATTAACAAAAAGGTTTGGTTTCTGCTAAGTTTTTTATTCATTATTTATTCCCTCCTGCTTCATATTCCTGTACTTTACGGATAATATCGCGGTTGTACCGCAGCCAGTCGGTATCGAACTTGTTCAGGAATTTCTCTACGCTTCCATCAATCAGGAAGGTCTGAATCTGTGCGTCTACCGCCATCTCAGAAGGATAGTAGTGATCCTGATAGTCTGTCATCTTGCCTTCATTTATGTAGTCAAGCATGCCGTCAAGAGCCGGTGAAAGCTCAAATTCCTTATCTTTACAAGGAACGGCATTCTGGTCGTCAAGGTAAGTCTGAATGGTAGAATCTTCTAACAGGAAGCTTAATACCTCATAGGCAGCTTCTTTATTCTCGCAGTCATTTGTTACGCAGAACTGAAGGTCTACGCCGGAGTTCAGCACGTTGTCCTCTGCATTATCACAGCCTGGCATTACGAAGGAATCAATATCCATGTCAGGGTTAACGGACTGAATCTGAGGAACCGCATAGCTTCCGATGGTATACATTGCAGATTCGCCGTTTGCAAATGCGGTACACGCATCGTTGTAGTTGTAAGCAAATGGGTCCTTTTGTGCATGTTCGAGAAGTTCTAACATCTTTTCAGCCACTTCGCCGTACTCGTCAATGAATTTGGTTTCGCCTTTGTTTACCTGGCGGCATACGTCTGCAGGCGCAAGGTCGCAGGCAAGTGCGTTCCATGGTGCAAGACAGGTCCACACGTCCTTGAAACCGAAGTACAGCGGCTGCTGTCCGGATTTCTCGATCGTCTCGCATAAATCCATGAATTCATCCCAGGTAGTAGGAATTTCCCAGCCGTTGTCCTTAAACATCTCTCTGTTGTACAGAACGCCTGCTGCATTTGCTACGTAAGGAACTGCAAATACACCTTCTGTAGGAACAAATTCCAGATTCTTGTCGATATCCTTATAAGCCTGTTTGATTAAGGATAATCCTTCGAAGTCTGAGATGTCCATGAGCATCTCGGCATCAACGAAGTTCGAGAAGTTCACGTCGCCGCCGATACCGATGATATCCGGGGCATCCTCCTTGATAAAGCGTGTCTTCAGTACGGTCATCGCATCGTTGGGGGACTCAATTGTCAGCACGATGTCATCGTGGGTGGCATTGAATTCTTCCTCCATCTTCTCGAAAGCTTTAACGGCCTCCGGCTTGTACTGAAGCATGGTGATATGGGTCTTGCCGTCATTCGGCTCGGAAGAACATCCGGAAGCTGAAAAGACAGTCCCAATCAGCATTGCTGCCACAAGTGCTGTGGCAATTACTCTCTTTTTCATTCCACACCTCTTCTCCTTTCATGCTTTGACGAACGAAGTTCGCCAGCCCGAAGGGCATGAATTACGGTGTGCCCTTGGGGGATGCTTCGTCAATCTGCATGAAAAATTTGATTGATTTCGAGTTAGATAATAGCAGTTTGCTGTGAAAACGTAAATACATGGATGCGCTTCGATTTTATCAGAATGCGTGATTAGAACGAAAATGTTGAAATATAGACGCATAATGGTATATAATATAAACAAAATATAAAATTTCAGCGTTTTCAACAAAAATAATGATGAAAATTCAGCAAAATCACGATTTTAAGATGAGGGAGGGAACGCATCATGACGAATTTATTGTTTTCGGTATTTCAGGACGAGCGGTTTATGGACCTTACAATATATCAATATGGGTATGAGCAGTGTGAACCATTGAAATCTTTCGGCCCCTATGTAAGAAATAATTATCTGTTCCACTATGTAATTTCCGGAAAGGGAATGCTGCATTCCAATGATGAGAAGGATCATACGACACATTACCAGATTTTGGCGGGGAGCGGTTTCCTGATTGAGCCGGGATATGTGAATACATACTATGCGGACGAGGATGAGCCATGGGAGTATGTCTGGGTGGAGTTTGGAGGACTCCGGGCAAAGGAGTGTATGGAGCTTGCCGGGCTGTCTTACAAGTCTCCGGTATTTCGGAC
This sequence comes from Lachnospiraceae bacterium, assembly GCA_910574185.1. GTDB lineage: Bacteria > Bacillota > Clostridia > Lachnospirales > Lachnospiraceae > Claveliimonas. The sequence continues at coordinate 59,219 of CAJSZQ010000023.1, read as the reverse complement.
TACGGAGTCGGAATATGGAGAGAGGATTCTCAAGGAGATGCTGACGATTGTTCAGAGCCAGAATGCATCCTCTCTAGAACTGATTGGACATCTATATCTCTTCTGCGACGGCCTGATTAAATATTCTTCTTCCAGAAAACAGACCCAGGGAGGAAATTTAAGCGAGTTCTATGTGAGGGAGGCAGTGGTCTATATTGAGCATAATTACGCAGAGAATATTACGGTGGAGGAGCTTGCCAGGATGTGCAAGCTGGACCGCAGTTATTTTGGTAAAATATTCAAAAAGGTGCTGGGCCAGTCGCCCCAGGAGTTTTTGATTCACTACCGGATGGCGAAGGCGGCGGACGCGCTGATTGTGGGAAATGAATCGGTGGGGGATATTGGGATATCGGTGGGATATCCCAATCTTCTGCATTTTTCCAGGGCGTTCAAAGGAGTGTACGGAGTATCACCCAGGGAATACCGGCAGAAAAATAAAATTATTTCAAGGTAGAATTTCGCTTATACGGATAGGGTTTGAATGCTGAAAGTACTGCTTTATCTGATTGAAGGAATTAAGGGGCGCTTTTACGGAAGTGAAATTTTGAACATGGAGGAGAGAATATATATGATACGGATTAAAGATATTGCAAAACAGGCAGGAGTGAGTCCCACTACGGTGTCGAATGTCATTCATGGCAATTATAATAAAGTGTCAAAAAAGACGGTAGAGCGTATTGAAAAGCTTCTGACGGAAACAGAATATGTCCCCAGTATGGGCGCTATGATGCTGGCTGGGGGAAGTTCCAGGATTATCGGGGTGCTTGTGGGGGAACCGGAAGGGGAGAAACATGGAAGGGAAGGCTACGTGTTCTCGAATGTATTAATCCGGGCCATCGAGTCTGAAATTTACAGGAAAAATTATTATATGCTGCTTCATTTTACGCCGGACCCGGAGGAAGGGATTCAGTTTGCAGCTACATGGAATGTGGAGGGTCTTATTACAATCGGTCTTCACACAAAGAGTAATACGATGATTCAGGTGAAGGGAAAAGCTCCGGTGGTGTCCATTGATACTTATTATGAGAAACAAGGGATTGCGAATGTGGGACTGGATGATTTTGGCGGGGGATATTTAATGACGGAGTATCTGCTTGGGTGCGGTCACAGAAAAATCGCATTTTTGTCAGATAATGATGTGGGTGTGGACCATGAGAGATGGAAGGGGGTGTGTCTGGCATATGAGAAGAGAATGGGAGATACGGCTGGGGTTAAGCATATTCAGATTCCGGGAGAGTGCACAGAGCGGAAGAATTTTTATCAGGAGTATCTGGCGCGGCTTGCGAAAGAGGAGGATGCGTTGTTCTTTGCTTCAGATTATTATGCGGCGGAGGCAGTTGTCAGACTAAAGGATTTGGGGATTCATGTGCCGGAAGACATTTCGGTGGCAGGATTTGATGACAGTGAGGCGGCCAGACTGTGTCGTCCCAGACTGACTACCATACATCAGGATATCGTCAGGAAAGGGCATTATGCGGTGAAAAAGTTATTCCAGCTTATTTATGGGGAACCAAATATTTCTGTTTCGGACCAGCTTCCGGTTTCCCTGATAGTTCGGGATTCTGTGAAGAATATGCAAAATATATAAAAGAATATGGATGAGATTGTACAATATAACGTTTTGCGCAAAACTTATTGAAATTGACGTATTTTTTCGCATATAATAGGAGAAAAGAACAAGGTTTTGCGCAAAACGTTATATCATAAAGGGGTGATACGCAGATTGGCGATGTGGGAGCGGCAGTAGGGTATCCGAATCAGTTGAATTTCTCCAGAGCCTTTAAGGGGGTGTATGGAATATCGCCAAGAGAATACCGGCAGAGGAATATGATAACCGACAGATGATAATTTATAATAAGTAAGAAATAGAAAGGCATTTAGGAAGAGGAATATGGAGAAGAAATGGTGGAAAGAAAGTGTGGTATATCAGATTTATCCAAGGAGTTTTTGCGACAGCAACGGAGACGGAATTGGAGATTTGAACGGAATTACTGGAAGACTGGAATATTTGAAGGAACTGGGGATTGATGTAATCTGGCTGTCTCCGGTGTATCAGTCGCCGAATGACGATAATGGCTATGATATCAGCGATTATCGGAAGATAATGGCGGAATTTGGTACCATGGAAGATTATGACAGGATGCTTTCTAAGGCTCATGAGCTGGGCATTAAGATTATGATGGATTTGGTAGTGAATCACACTTCGGATGAACATGCCTGGTTTGTAGAGAGCCGGAAGTCAGAGGATAACGAATATCGGGATTATTATATCTGGAGAGACGGAAAAGAAGGGAAGGAGCCTAATAACTGGGGAAGCTGCTTTGGAGGCTCAGCCTGGAAATATGACGAAGGGACGGACCAGTATTATCTGCATCTGTTTTCAGAGAAACAGCCGGACTTAAACTGGGAGAACCCAAAGGTCAGGGAAAGCGTTTTCGATATGATGAACTGGTGGTGTGAGAAGGGAATCGACGGATTCCGAATGGATGTCATCAGCCTTATTTCCAAGACGCCGGGACTGCCGGACGGAGCGGTAGGTAAAAGCGGTTATGGAAATTTTGCGACTTACTGTGCGAATGGTCCGAGAGTACATGAGTATTTGCAGGAGATGAACAGAGAAGTTTTGTCAAAATATGATTTGATTACGGTGGGAGAATGCTCTGGGGTTACCATAGAGGAGGCCAAAAAATATGCTTCTTCCTCCGGTCGGGAACTGAATATGGTGTTTCAGTTTGAGCATATGGATTTAGACGGTGGCGAGAGCTTCAAATGGAATCACAGGAAAATATCTCTCCCAGAGCTTAAGAAGATTATGAGTAAGTGGCAGACGGAGCTTTCCGGGAAGGCCTGGAACAGTCTGTACTGGTGTAACCACGACCAGCCAAGAATGCTGTCCCGCATGGGAAATGACAGGGAAGAATACCGGGAGCTGTCAGCCAAAATGCTTGGAACCTGCCTGCATATGATGCAGGGTACGCCTTATATCTATCAGGGTGAAGAACTGGGAATGACCAACTATCCGTTTACGTCGCTGGAGGAATTTCGGGATATTGAGAGTATTAATGCATACCAGGAACTGACAGAGAAGGGAATTGTAAGTCCAAAAGATATGTTTGATTATATCAGCTATAAAGGCAGGGATAATGCCAGGACTCCAATGCAGTGGGATGACGGGCCGCAGGCAGGATTTACTACAGGGAGTCCCTGGATACCGGTGAATCCTAACTACAAAGTAATCAATGCAAAGGAGCAGATGAGTCGGGAAACTTCGGTGTTCCACTATTATAAGAAGCTGATTAGACTGCGAAAAGAACGTGAGATTATCGTGTATGGGGATTATGAGCTTTTACTCCCGGAAGATGATAAGCTGTATGTGTATTTGAGGCGGTATCAGGGCGAGACGCTTCTGACAATTTGCAATTATACGGATGAAAGGCTGGTTTATAATGTTCCGGAAGAATTGCAGGACAGGCGGGGCGAGGTGCTGATTTCCAATTATGACAGGGATAAGTCAGGCAGAGAGTTTAAAGATGAAGAAATTGTCCTTGATTCATATGAAGCTATTGTAGTATTATATGGAAAAGTATCCATTTAAGGAGCGAATGAGATAAAGATATGATTCATGTTGCAGTAGTGGAGGATGAACAAAATTATATTGACCAGATAACCGAGTATTTAAGACGATATGAGGAAGAAGAAAAAGAGGAAATTCACATAACCGTTTTTCGGGATGGGGATGGAATTACTGCAGAGTATAAAGCACAGTTTGATATTATTTTTATGGATATTCACATGAAGTTTGTTGATGGAATGACGGCAGCGGAAGAGATACGGAGGATTGATTCCAAAGTAATCATTATATTCATTACCAATATGACTCAGTATGCAATACGGGGGTATGAAGTGGACGCGCTGGATTATGTGCTGAAGCCGGTAACTTATTTCGCATTTAGTCAGAAATTGAAAAAGGCTGTTTCAAGAATCAGGAAACGGACCAGTGTGTGGATTACGATACCGGTAAAAGGCGGGCTTCTTCGGGTAAATGCAGAGGACATTTATTATGTGGAGAGTCAGGGACATACTCTGATTTATCATACGGCAGAGGGAAGTCTTACAGCGGCAGGGACGATGAAATCTGCAGAAGCAGAGTTAGGGAAGATTGGCTTTTGCAGAGGAAATAAGTGTTATCTGATTAATCTGCAGCATGTGGATGGAATCCGGGATAAGTGTGCTTTGGTAAAAGGAGAAAGTCTGCAGCTGAGCAGAGCCAGAGTGAATGAATTTATGCAGGCGCTTACAAGAAACTGGGGTTAGTACCTCGTTTTCTTCCGACAGCTCGCTACACCTCCCAAATAGCATAAAATCTGATGCAAACTGGGACGACATCTTGCAGAAAGCAATTTTCAAACACGCTCTAGAGGAAAGAAGATGAATACAGCAGAAATGATATTGCCGGATATTCCGAGACTTTATACAGCGTTGGCGGAGTGGCTTGCCTGTTTGTTATGTATTCTTGAAGTAAGGCGACGCTTATCTGGAATGAAACTGGCAGGAATTTCGTTGGCTGCGCTGGTTTGCCAGATTGCCTTTCTTGAATTGACAAAGAGCTTACAGAATATATGGTGGGTTCTCTGTATGGGGACGGCCGTATTACTGATGTACGGATACATTAGTAGCTGTACGGAATTAGGCAGAAAAGAGACGGGGTATTACTGTATCCGGGCTTTTGTTGAGGCAGAATTTGCCGCGTCAATCGAGTGGCAGACATACTGCTGGTTTTCGTTTCATGCCAGTCTGCAGGGAAAGGTATTCTGTATATTCTGGCTGTTTGCAGTATACGGTATCGTGTATGCAGTTTTGTGGTTTGTCTATAAAAAGTATGCGTCGGATGACAGGGCGTATATGGTTACAAATAAAGAGCTGGCTGCTTATATTATTATTGGACTTGCAGTGTTTTTGATGAGTAATCTGGGCTTTGTATCTGCCAATACGATTTTTGGCGGACAACAGAGCGAAGAGATTTTTAATGTACGTACTCTTGTAGACTTAGGAGGCGTGGCAATTATGTACGCCTATCATGTTCAGCGGATTGAACTGCATATGCGGCATGAACTGGAGAGCGTACAGAATATTCTGCATAACCAGTATGTCCAGTATCAGCAGGCCCAGGAGGCGATGGAGCTTATCAATTACAAATATCATGATCTAAAACACCATATCATTGCGCTTCGGGCAGAAGAAAATTCCAGGAAACGTGCGGAATATTTAGATAAGATGGAGGAGGAAATTGTAAATTACGAAGCGTGGAGCCGGACCGGAAACAAAGTCTTGGATACACTTTTGACGGCTAAGAATTTATTGTGCATGAAACATGATATTTCCATGACCTGTGTAGTGGATGGAAAGCTGTTTGAATTTATGGACGTAATGGATATTTGTTCCATATTCGGCAATGCATTAGATAATGCGATAGAGTGTGAGAAGAAGATAAGAGATAAGGAAAAACGGCTGATACATGTTTCGGCTTCAGGGCAGAAAGGGTTTCTACTAATCCGGTTTGAGAATTATTGTGAAGGAGAACTAATATTTGAGAAAAATCTTCCGATAACGACAAAGAAAGAAGCAAAGTTTCATGGATATGGATTAAAAAGTCTGAAATATACTGTGCACAAATATGGCGGAGAAGTGGATATTGTGTGTAAAGACGAGTGGTTTCGATTAAAGATATTAATTCCATTGGAAGTTTGATAAGAAGACAGCCACAGTGGATGAGAAATAGCGCTGGAATTTGCAAAGTACACAAATTCCGGCGTTGTTTTTTGGCTAAAATATACAAAGGATATGCAAGTTGTGCAGAAAAAGTACAGGTTATGCAAAAACAGGCGGGAAAGGAAAAGTACTGTTAGAATATATACAAGGTAATCAATTGATTTGGCCAAACATGCAAGAAAAACATTACACTTATATTCTAGGAGGAGATGGAGTAAATGGAGAAAAATCGGAAGAAGCCAGGAAAGGCCGGTACGGTCATTGTAAGTATTTTGCTGATTATATTACTTGCAGGGAACATAGCCGGCGGTATGTATTATAACGTAATTACACAGTTTTTTTCCAAACCGGAAACAGATGAGAAAGCAATTGAAGAAACTGCGAAGACAGCGAGGGATGTAGTGGAAAGAATTGAGGAAGAGGCGATTGTGCTGCTGCAGAATGAAAATAACGCCCTTCCTCTTGAAATGTCTAATGAGAAAGAAGCGAATGTCAGCGTATTTGGGTGGTCCTCTATTAGTCCTGTTTACAGCGGAGTAGGGTCGGGCGCAGGAAATATGGATAATGCCGTTCCGCTGTTTGAGGGATTAGAAAGCGCCGGTATCCATGCGGACAGCGAATTGAGAGAGTTCTATGAAAACAGCGGTTTGTCCAGCAAAACAAAAGATTCTCTGGGAAGTTTTACAACAGATTATACTAAGCATCAGGTGTCGATAGACAAGTATAGCGACGAACTGTTGCAGCACACAAGAGAATATTCAGACGTAGCCCTGATTTTTTTAAGTCGAATCGGAGGCGAAGGGGAAAAGGATTTGCCTCTGGATATGAGTGAATTAGGCGGCGCTTCGGATGAGCATTATCTGGAGTTAAGTAAGGAAGAAAAAGACCTCATTGATCAAGTAGACAGTATGGAATTTGATAAAGTGGTTCTTGTATTAAATTCCAGTTATCCCTTTGAACTGGGATTCTTAGAGGAAGGGAAAATCGACGCTGCGCTTTGGATTGGAGGACCGGGAGAAACGGGAATGAATGCTGTAGGAAGCGTACTTTCAGGAAAAGTTAATCCTTCCGGCCGTACAGTGGATACTTATGCTTATGATTTAACTTCTGCTCCTGCTATGGAGAATTTTGGAAACCATTATTATACCGGTACAGAATTTGAAAGTACAACCTGGGCGGGAGATGCGGCGACAGGTTATCAGGGTTATGTGGATTATGCGGAAGGAATCTATGTGGGATATCGTTATTATGAGACACGCTGGGTTGATAATGAAACTGGAAAGATTGACGAGAAAGCTTATCGCGCGGCGGTAAAGTATCCTTTTGGATATGGATTAAGTTATACGGAATTTGAACAGGAAATAAAAGATTTTTCTGTGGAAGACGGAATGGTAACTATGACGGCGAAGGTGACCAATACTGGAGATACGTCTGGAAAAGACGTTGTTCAGGTTTATACCACAGCGCCATATAAAGAGGGTGGAATCGAGAAACCGCATGTAGCGTTGTCTGATTTTGGTAAAACAAAACTTCTTGAACCTGGGGAATCCGATTTGGTGGAACTTTCTTTTGGACTGGAAGAGGCTGCGGCGTTTGATTATGTAGATAGAGGGTGCTATGTGCTGGACGCGGGAGAATATGAATTTAAGCTTATGAAAAACGCCCACGAGGTAATTGATTCCCGCAGTTATACAGTGGAAGAGACAGAAATTTATGATGAGAATAACAAACGGAGTGCAGATGAAATCGCAGCGGTTTCCCGTTTCCAGGATGTGGAAGGAGATGTGGATATCACATGTGTTTCCCGCTCAGACTGGGAAGGAACTCTGCCGAAAGATGTACCGCAGCAGAGAGAGGCGTCTCCGGAAATTGCAGCTCAGTGGACAGATTTTAATCCGCCGGAGGATTTGGACGCAGAGGATATCGTAATAAAAGATCATGGATTAAAACTGGCAGATTTGAAAGGGAAAGCCTATGATGATCCGATGTGGGAGGAACTGCTGGAGCAGGTAACCGTAGAGGAAATGTCTAAGCTAATCGGATGGGGTGGTTTTGCAACTCAGACAATTGAATCCATCGAGAAACCTTACTCGGTTGATTTAGATGGGCCCGCTGGAATTAAGGCGTTAGTGAATGAAACGGCATATGAGGGAGTGTCCTATATAACGGGAGTCGTGCTTGCAAGTACGTGGAATAAGGATTTGGCGCAGGAAATGGGCGAATGCTTTAGCGCAGAGGCAGTTGCCTGGGGAATCAGTGGAATTTACGGTCCTTCTATGAATATTCACAGGACTGCCTTTGGAGGCAGAAATTACGAATATTATTCGGAAGATCCGGTTATTTCCGGCTATATGGCTGCCGGAATCGTCACAGGTTTTAATACAAATAACGTATATTGCTATATCAAGCATTTTGCAATGTATAACCAATGTACGAATGCAGTTGACGGTATTGCTACATGGAGCAATGAACAGGCAATCAGGGAAATTTATCTGAGACCTTTTGAAATCGCGGTAAAGAATGCAGACGTACATGCCCTGATGTCATCCTATAATCGGATTGGAAACGTATGGACTGGCGCAAGCAGGCCGCTGCTGACCGATGTGCTTCGAGGCGAGTGGGGATTTGAGGGTATGGTTATATCTGACTGGCCTTTTGACGATACGTACATGAATGCAGAGCAAGGTATTCGCGCGGGAAATGACTTTATACTCACAACGACTGGCAGGGATGTGAAGGATACCAGTAACGCAGGTAAGCAGGCAATGAGAGAAGCAACCCGTCACATATTGTACACAGTTGTAAATTCAACGGCTATGGACATCAATTATTTTGGTCCTACTCCATATTGGCTTTATATTTTGATTGCAGTTGATATCCTTGCAGCGGCAGGAGCAGGAGCTTTCTTCTGGAAACAGCATAAAAAGCGCAAAGAGTTTGCAGAGAATAGTCAGTCGGGAGAAAAGAGCTAATGAAGTATCAGGATATCATTGAGAAAATGACCCTGGAGGAAAAAGCAGCGTTTCTAAGCGGAAAAAATGAATGGCAGACGTGGGATTTCCCGCGTCTTGCCATTCCCTCTATCTTTTTTTCAGACGGGCCCTGCGGAGTTCGCAAACAAGTGGGAGAGGGAGATCATCTGGGAATCCATCCTTCCATACCGGCAACTTGTTTTCCATCTGCCGCGGCGATTGCCAATAGCTGGGATGAAAAACTGGCGGAAGAAATAGGGAAAGCATTGGGAGAAGAGGCAAAAGCCCAGAAAGTGAACGTACTTTTGGGGCCTGGTTTGAATATGAAGAGAAGTCCTTTATGCGGACGGAATTTTGAATATTTTTCTGAGGACCCTTATCTGGCAGGGAAATTGGCGGCGGCCTATATTAGGGGAATCCAGAGCAGAGGAGTATCTGCGTGTCCGAAACATTTTGCGGTGAATAATCAGGAGCTGCGCCGTATGGCTATGAATGCTGTGGTAGATGAGAGGACGTTAAGAGAAATCTATCTGACAGGATTTGAAATAGCAGTCAAAGAAGGCGGAGCAAAAGCCATAATGACCAGTTATAATGAGGTTAACGGAATTTATGCAAATGAGAACCAGCATTTAATTAAAGATATTTTGCGGAGAGAATGGGGATTTGACGGGATTATTGTTACAGACTGGGGCGGTTCAAACGATCATGTAAAAGGGGTAAAAGCAGGCTCTAATCTAGAGATGCCGGCGCCGGGATTTGATTCAGCCAGAGAACTGATAAAAGCTGTAAAGGAAAATCGATTGTCGGAGGATGAGATAGATAGCTGTGTGAGCGGACTTCTGGATGCGGTTTTTACCTTGTCACAGAAAAAGGAGAAGATAGTATATAACAAAGCAGAGCATCACAGACTGGCGAGAAAAGCGTCAGCGGAAAGTGTCGTTCTTCTGAAAAATGTTCAGAACATACTGCCGATTCAGCCTGGAAAGAAAGTAGCGGTAATTGGAGAATTTGCGAAAATACCAAGATATCAGGGAGCAGGTTCTTCTGCGGTGAATCCTACATATCTTGAATCCATTTCCAGACTGGTAAAAAAATGCGGGCTTAAGATTACAGGGATAGCGTCCGGTTATGAAAGAACCGGTGCGAATGGAAGTAGATTCAGACAGGAAAAGCTGCTCAGGGAGGCGCTTGTACTTGCGGCAAAATCAGATATCGTTCTGTATTTTTTCGGACTGGATGAAAGCAGCGAAGCAGAAGGGATGGACCGGAAGCACATGAAGCTGCCGCAGAATCAGATAGAACTTCTTCAGTCGATTTGGAAAGTAAATAAAAATATTGTGGGTATTTTGAGCGGAGGCTCTGTAATTGAGATGCCCTGGCAGAGTAAGCTGAAAGCCATTCTTCATGGATATCTGGGAGGACAGGCGGGGGCGGGGGCAATCCTGGATATTGTGACGGGAAAAGTGAATCCCTCCGGAAAGCTTGCAGAAACTTATCCTGTCCGATATGAGGATACGCCGGCGTTTCATTATTTTCCAGGAAAAGAGCGCAGTGCTGAATACAGGGAGGGAATCTATATTGGATACCGGTATTACGATACGGCGAGAGTGAAAGTGCGGTATCCATTTGGGTATGGGTTATCTTATACAACCTTCCAGTATTCAGATTTAATAATAAGTGAGAATCAGGTTACTTTTACAGTTACCAATACGGGAAAATGCGGAGGAACAGAAATTGCACAGATGTATGTAAGGCTTCCGGATTCAGAAGTTTTTCGTCCTGAAAAGGAACTGAAAGGGTTCGTCAAAATACAATTAAAAGCTGCAGAGAGTAAGAAAGCGGAAATTCTGTTTGATGATAAGACGTTTCGTTTTTGGAATGTGAAAACTGAGGAATGGGAAATCGAAAGCGGAAGATATCAGATATTGATAGGAGCACACGCCGGGAATATATGTCTAAAAGGGGAAGTAGAGATTACAGGAACAATGAGGATTCATCCTTATGAGCGGGAAAATTATGAATCCTATTACTGCGGAGAAATTCGACAGGTTTCTGACAGGGAGTTTGAACGTCTTCTGGGACGTCCTGCGCCTGACGGAAAATGGAGCAGAGAGTTGGGATTAAACGACGCAGTCTGCCAGATGTATTATGCAAAAAGTCTGTTTGCCAGAGTAATCTGGAAATATATCTTGTATAAGAAGAAAAGGTGCGAAAAAAAGGGAAAGCCGGATTTAAATATATTGTTTATCTGTAATATTCCATTTCGGGCGATGGCGAAGATGACAGAAGGGCTCGTTAGCATGGAAATGGCGGAAGGAATCGTGACGATGGTTAACGGACACTTCTTCCGGGGAATGAAAAAAGTTATTGTCGGATTCTTTGTTAATCTGCGAGAGAATAAGAAGTATCTGTCTAGGTTGAGCGCAAGTTCTTCATCCAGTCAGAAATTAGAATAATAAATATCTGGCTAATGTTAAATACGAAAGGGAATGCATATGAGAAAAATAGCGGCGGAATGGAAAGAGAGATGGCTCTCTTTTGACAAGAGTTATCCCAGACTTTCTAAATGGATTCACCAGATTTTTTATTTTGTCTTTTTTAGCGCGGGAGTAACAGTGTTTCAATATTTGATTTTTACAATAATGCCAGAGATTTTAGGGGAAAAACTGGCCGCAACAGAGTTTATGTGGCCCCAGATACCTGTTAAGGTTTTGGGAGTGGAATTTGCATGGAGTCTGCTTGGGTATAATGTTCTGCGCGATGCGTCTGGAGGGGTTGTGATTGGAGGAGGGCTTGGGTATTTTATCAGTTATGAAACGGGTTCCTTTCTTGCACAGTGTATTAATTTTCCGCTTCAGAGAAATATTACCTTCAAAAGTCATGGAAATCCAGTGTATCAGGCAATCTGGTATTTGATTGCCTGGCTTGTAATATCTCTGGTTTGTAATGGTTTCAATAATATCTGGATGCCGGTAGCAGCAGTTTATGTCTCTCCAGCTTTATACAATATACTGGTAACGGTTATAACCGGCGGTGTATCTATGGTAATTTTTTTCTTTGTTTTTAAAATCATTTTTCCAGAAAAGCAATAGCTATATTCGTCAGGATAGAGTTTGAAAATAGGTTAGAAGGATTCTTTAATTTGGAATGTAAAATAGTTCAGCCTTCCGGATTCTTGGCTACTCAGGTGCATTGGCTGCTAACTGCGCAGCAAATGCGCAGTTGCAGGCTGAACTGTTACTTTGGAATGACTATTCGGAAAAGCGTTCCCTTGCCTAACTTGCTATTTACAGTGATACTGCCGCTGTGGAGTTCAACAATCCATTTTACAATTGACAGACCGAGACCGGAACCGTTCCGGTCTCTTGCCTTGTCGGCGCGATAGAACCGTTCAAAGATATGTGATAAATCTTCCCGTCCGATGCCGATACCGTTGTCTCTGACGCAGATAACGCTGTCTCTGCCCTCTGCGAAGGCGGTTAACCAGATGCTGCCATTTTCATTTCCATATTTGACAGCGTTTTCCATAAGGTTTACCAGCAACTGGGTAAACAAGCTCTGGTCGGCATATAGGGAAAATGTTTTTGGAATTTCATTATAAATATGAATTTTTTTCTTTTCTATTTCCGCTGTCAGCGCTTCGGCAACAGAATCTGCCATCTCATGGGGAAAGATATGTTCCGACTCAAAATGCCAGCGTCCCTCGTAACCCCTAGAGAGCATCAGAAGCTGGGAGAGCATTTTTCTCATGCGTTGGTTTTCTGCCTGGATAATCCGGAGATTTTCCCGAATAATGGTTTCGTCGTCGGTGCATAGTGCGTCTTCTGCGCAGGCGGTGATAACGGTCATGGGAGTCCGAAGTTCGTGGGAAGCGTCGGAGGTGAATTGTCTTTCCCGCTTAAAAGCAAAATCCAGTTCGCTAATCATCTGGTTAAAAGTATCCGCAAGTTCTCCTACTTCATCATGGGAGAATACGCCGTCAATCCGACCAGATAAATCACCGTTTTTGATAGATTTGGCAGCCATTGTAATCTGATGAACCGGCTTTAACGTGCGTTTGGCCAGAATATAGGAGCTGATTGCGGCAAGCATTAAGTATCCGGGAATTAGAAATATGAGAAGCCACATAATATTTTCTGCAGTCAGTCGGGAGGTAACTGTGGAAATAGAATTCTGTATGTCTTCGGATACTTTTTCCTGAAAAGATATTTTTACCATAAAATAAAGGGCTGGAATCAGCAAAGCCAGATGCATTGCCGACAGCCCGATATAGAGCAGTATGATTTTGGTACTGATGTTGAGTTGTTTGATTCTACTGTTTTTCTGATTCATCTTTTATTACATAACCATATCCGCGGACTGTATGAATCAGCGGATTGGAATAGTCCTTATCAATTTTGTTCCGCAGATAGCGGATATATACGTCCACGATATTGGAATCGTAGTCGAAATTGTAGTTCCATACATGGTCGGCAATCTGACTTCTGGTGAGCGCCTGTCCCTGGTTACGCAGCATATATTCTAAAAGAGAATATTCCTTTGAGGTTAGAATAATTTCTTTACCGGATCGGGAAACCCTGTGCGCTGGCAAATCCATCACCAAATCAGCCAATTCCAGAATGTTTTGGCGTTTTTCGCTGTTTCTTCTAAGCAGCGCTCTCAGCCTTGCGGATAATTCGTCGTAGGCAAAGGGCTTGGTGAGATAGTCGTCTGCTCCTGCGTCAAGGCCCTGTACCCGGTCCATAACGGAATCTTTGGCGGTCAGCATCAGCACAGGGGTGTGATGGCCTCTGCGCCGGAAGTCTTTTAAAATTGTGACGCCGTCTATTTCAGGAAGCATCCAGTCTAAAATGATACAGTCATAGACGTCGGTTTCCATGTATTCCAAACCTTCTCTGCCGTCAAAACATCCGTCTGTGGCGTAGCCTTCCTCAGTAAGTCTTCGACGGAGAATCCGGTGCAGGGATTCATCGTCCTCGATGATTAGTATTCTCATGACATCGTCCTCCTGTAAATACCAGACCATGCGCTTACGAAACGGACTCTGACAGAGGAAAATGCGGTGTCCGCAGGAACCCGGTAAGCAAATTCCTGGCATGCCCGCACACATATGGGCACAATATACGACGCGTCTGTCTGCGCTGTAGGCGTTGTCTGTTCATAGTTTTCGTGCAGGGAACAAAAAGTATACCACAAATTAGCCCCTTTGTGCAAATTATTCTCCGGAAGTGCAGTATCGTTGTCACAGTTAGAAAGAAATTCGTTCAGAGCAGTATGTAAATCCTGGCTTTCGTATTTCGCATGCGCCAGCATATTATCAGTATAGGTCTCATTGTGGGGGTAGGTAAATGCATCCGCCAGATAGTGGGTCAGCACGCCTAACCTGTAAAAATCCCACAGCGACAGGGTTTCCTTTTCTTCCAGTTTTTCTAATAACCGCTGCAATTTGGGGATAGAGTAGGTTGTAAAATGGATTTTCATCGGGTGGCCGATAAAAAGGCCCTGAAGATAGCCGATAGGATTGTGGTCTGGGAAAACACAGCCATGGATAAAAAGACGGGACTGAAGATAACTGTGGCTGTTTAACATGGTTCGGGACAGGTATTCTGCCAGATGTTTGTGATCGTATGATTTCATAGAAACACTCCTAATTTATTTTTTGATTTATTCTGCCTGTGGGACCTCAGAGATAAGCATCTTGAGAATTGCACAGGCGTATATTATTTTCAGATTTATTTTTTCTATACACATACTGACGGATGAAGATGAAAATAAAATGATAGAATTATGAGAAAATTCTCATGATTAAAGCGGATATGGAATGTATCGATATAAACTATGTCAGTGCTCCGGTCAAAATAAGCGCTATGTGAATAGGGATTGTTACTGTTCACACAGTACTTTGTAATTGCTGCGACGCAGGGCTGGTCCTTCAGGGCAAAGTACGTAAGAAAGTGATTCAGGTGTGAGCAAATTCCATTCACGAAGTGAATTTTAAATGGATTTGCGAATGTTGCTGTGAACGGGGTGAACAGTAACCAGGGATTTCACAGAGGCAGACAAAGATAGGAATCTGGGTTTTTTTGAAAAAATTTGTGGTATAATGAGAGAGACAAATATGGATAAGAAAAATTATTGGAGAAAGTAGTTTTGAAATGATTATCAGAGAATATCAATCAACAGATTGTAAAGAATTAGCAGAACTTTTTTATAATACGGTTCACACAGTAAACGCAAAAGATTACACAAACGAGCAATTAGGTGTATGGGCGACAGGACAGGTAGATTTGAAAAAATGGAACCAGTCATTACAAAAGCATTTCAGCATTGTTGCGGTTGATGTGGATATCATCGTAGGGTTTGGGGATGTAGATAAAACAGGTTATCTTGACCATTTATATGTTCATTCAGAATATCAGGGAAAAGGAATTGCCACTGCCATATGCAATCGGTTGGAGTTGGCAGTTCAAGGAAATATTGTAACTCATGCTTCTGTTACAGCAAAACCTTTTTTTGAAAAAAGGGGATACAAGGTTATTAAAGAGCAGCAGGTAGAGCGACAAGGAATTTTTCTTACGAATTTTGTCATGACAAAGGAGCGATAATTTTCAGTTTCTTATGTGGCTTGATAGAGAGAAAAATCGGTATGGATAGGGGAGACGTTTTGTCCGGCAATAAATTCAAAAATCATGGAGGAATCACAGAATGAAAGAATATATAATAAATCGGGTGCACGAGTTATATTGGAGAGAAGATATAAATTGTGCGAGGACAGCAATCATCTGTTTGAGTGAATTATTTGAAACTGTTATTGAGCCGCAAATAATGTGGTCTGCGGTTGGATTACATGGTGCAGGCGGATACCGGGCGCAATGCGGTCTGGTTGAAGGAACGCTAATGTTTATAGGAATTTATCTTCATATGCAGGGAAAAACGGAAGATGAAATTGTATCTGCCTGTTATAATTTTGCGTCTGTTTTTGATAAAACATTCGGCTCTCTGAGATGTTTGGAACTGCGTCCGACAGGTTTTTCAGAAAGTGATCCGCCGCATATGTGTGAAAACCTGACTTGCAGCGCAATTGAATTAGCATATCAGTATATTTCAGAAATGGAGAAACAGTGAACAATTGCAGTATTATCCGAGAACTATTTAAAACAATCCATCAAAGTTTATAGAGATTGTGAGGAATTTATTTAGAAAAAGTTTGCGTAAAAAGTAGAAGCATTAGGAAGATTTATTTAGAGGGGCAGAGGATGGAAGCGACAGTATTTATCATAGTCGGAGTGATGGCGCTTGTGTTGGCAACAATACATAATCACTTCGCGAAAAAGAAGCGTATCCTTCATTTTCTCACAGAACGGTATGGCCAAAAGCCGGAGGAAAGAAAATACGATTTGGACGAAATTAAGATTTTGTGGAAAGAATTGGATGAAAAGAAAGAGGGGATTGATGAGATTACCTGGAATGATTTGGATATGGATGATGTGTTTAGAAGAATCAATGCATGTAATTCGTCCCTTGGAGAGCAGGTTTTGTATCGATGTATCAGGAGGAGTCCCTTTGATTATCATCCGTCAGAGGAGATGGATAACTTTAAAGAGACGTCAGAGGGGCGGCGTCAGGATGGCGGGAATCTGGAATTTTTAGAGAAGCAGGTATCATTTTTTGCGGGAAACAGCCAGGTCAGGCAGCGAATCCAAACGGAGTTGTTTGGATTTGGGAAGCGGAAGGGAAATTATTATGTCCCAATGTTTCTGAATAATCTGGACAGTTTCAGATTGAAAACAGCATGGGTGTATGCCTGTCTGCATCTACTGTTGCTGACGGTATTTTTTATAGCTTTGCTTTTGCAATCTATGTTTTCTTATTCTTTATTGGGAATTGTATTTTTAGTGAATTTGTGCGTATACACATTTATGAAAAGTAAATATGAGGTACATTTGGATTCGATTGCATGTATGAACAGAATTGCCCAAATGTGTATAGATTTTACAAATTTTGACGGAAACGGTATGTTCTGCCGGTTAGAGCCTTATAAGAAGTTGGCGAAAAAGATTAAGAAATCAGCAATGTTTATGAATGAAAGATACCAGCAGTCATATACAGCTGATTTTATGGAAATGTGCGCGATATATCTGATAGGAGCATTTCTGTTGGATTTTATTTTTTTCAATAGAATGATTCGTTTGATGGAGAAGAATCGGGAATGTATCTGGGAAATGTTCTTTGCAGTCGGCCGGATTGATATGGCCGTTGCAATTGCATCTTACAGAGAAAGCCTGCCTGTCTGGTGTATTCCAGAGATATCAAGGGGGTCTGGAATCGATTACAGGGAGGTGTACAATCCTCTGCTGTCTCATCCGGTATGTAACGATTTTCGTTTGGAGACAAACTGTATGATTACCGGTTCTAATGCCTCAGGCAAATCGACCTTTATGAAATCGGTTGCTGTGAATGAGATTCTTGCTTTTAGCATTCATACTTGTTCGGCAAAACATGCTGTAATTCCAAAGATGGAGGTATATACATCCATGGCGGTGAGGGATGATTTGCTGGCGGGAGAGAGTTATTTTGTTAAAGAAATAAAATCACTGAGAAGAATTGTCCGAAAATTAGAAGAAACGGGAAAAGCGCTGGTTGTGATTGACGAGATATTAAGAGGTACAAATTCCAGAGAGCGTATCGCGGCGTCGGCAGCGATTTTAAAGTATTTGGAGGAAAGGAATTGTATGGTAATCGTTGCATCCCATGATATGGAGCTGGCGAAGATGCTGCAGGTTCATGCGTACCGGAACTATTATTTTTGTGAGAAGGAGACGAAGGGGCGTATTGAGTTCGATTATAAGATTCATGAAGGGATTTGTATGCAGACCAATGCGATAAAGCTCTTAGAACATTTTGAGTTCCCGCAGGATATGATAAAGGACGCATATGCTGTGTTGTGTGGTTATCAGTGATTTTTGCCGGATGTTGTTTGCTATGACGCATTTCCTGTACGGGCAGATTTTTGCAATTATTACTGAAATAAATGCTCCCTGGATTTCATATTGCTTTGTTCTTTACAAGTTTATGAAGTGTGGGCGCAGTGGTGTTTCGCTTTGCAGATGCGAAAAAGGGCGGCAGGGGATTGTGATTCATTGGAATCATAATCCCCTCCGGAATGAAAGAATGGTGGTAGTGGGGGCTTCTTTGTCAGTTCAGGTTAGCTCTGCGATTCTTGACACGCCCACGTAGATTTCTGATATTTTATACCAGGTTGGGTAATCGATGATTCCGGTGGCCGGAAGACCGAAAACGGACTGGAATTTGGATACGGCCGCAGCGGTGGCAGGCCCGTAAATTCCGTCTGCGGTCAGTTTGGGGATGGCAGGGTAAGCCCCTGCGATTACATTAATCTGTTCCTGAAGCTGACGGACCTTGCTGCCGGTGGAGCCATTTTCCAGATTATATCCCGGCCAGGAAGAAGGGATTCCGGAGATGGCTTCGGCGGTGTTAATGTACATATCGTCGCCGTAATAGTAGCGGAGAATTTCGATGGCGGAGTAGCCTTGGTCTCCGAGGGATTTGGAGCCCCATTGGGTCAACCTGATTGCTATAACCTATAAAGCATAAAGGAAGCTGTCAGCCGCGCAGGTTTGACAGGATTTTACTGATATAAGAAGTAGTATATTTTCAGAGTTTCCGTAGACTTATCATAGACTATTTTATCAATAATCTGCTTCAGCGCTTCATTCTTCTGTACGTAAGTATAGGAGTCTGACAGCAGTATCTCAAATACACTTTTTATTTTTCTCAGCATATCGGCAGCAGGATCATGCTGGCCGGAAGGCGCATTCGGTGTTTGCAGTTCTTTAAGCTGCAGCTCAAGGGCCTCGCGCTCTTTTTGAATCAGGGCGCGGTTTTCCCGGTATTCTTCAAGAGTGTCAATCCCTTCCCGGTATGACGCGCGTATACGGTCCTCTTTGCCTTTCAGACCGGAAAGGCGTTCTTCTATTAACGCGCATTCATTTATGGACTCTGCGGGCTTATATTCGCGCAATTCATACTCAACCTGTCTAGTATCCAGAGCATTTTTTATGCAGGAAATTACTTCCTTCTCGATGGTATTGGAACTGATGCCGTTGGGTTTCTCACATTTCCCTTTGCTGTAGCCGTAACAGGTGAAATAGGAATAGGGCTCTCCGTTTGCCCGGCGCATGGTATTAGCGGTCATTGTTCTGCCGCATACAGGGCATTTCATGAGCCCGGAAAGCCAGTGCCGATATGTAGAGGAGGGGCGTTTCCCGGAAGGCTTATAAGTAGCTTTGTACTGCTTCTGGGCGGTGTCAAACAGTTCTTTGGATATAATGGCTTCCTGAGCTCCGTCGGTCAGAATCCATTCCGACTGGTCCTTAATACGGTTGGTAGCATTCTCTGTCCGGTTCCAGCGGATCATGCCGCAGTAAGAAGGATTCTGGAGAATATATTCGACGGACCTTCGCTCAAAAGATTTCCCATGCGACGTCTTAAATCCAAGGTTGTTCAGATATCTTGCAATGTCAAAGAGTCCCATGCGGTCATTTACGTATTTTTCAAAGATGATTTGTACAATCTTCGCTTCTTCAGGAACAATAACCGGAGGCTTGCCGCGCTCCACGATGCGGTAGCCGAGAGGCGGACGGGCCTGATAGGCTCCCCGGGAGGCATTTTCCTTCATACCGCGGAAGACTTCGCCGGAGAGCCGGATGGAGTAGTATTCATCCATCCATTCAATGATGCGCTCAATCAGGCTGCCGAAAGGACCGTCAGCTAAAGGTTCGGATACGCTGATAACGTCTACATTGTGCTGCTTCTTTAGCAAAGACTTATAGACAATGCTTTCTTCCTGATTCCTCGCGAAACGGCTGAACTTCCAAACAAGAATAACGTCCACAGGATGCTCCGACGATTTGGCGGAAGATATCATCTTTTGAAATTCCGGGCGTTTGTCGGCCTTCCGGCCGGAGATACCGATTTCAAAAAATATTTCAAGAAGAACAATATTGTTACTCTTCGCGTAATCACGCAGGAGCTTCTCCTGTGAATCAGGGGAGAGTTCTTCCTGCTTATCCGTCGAGACACGCACGTAGCCGTAACCATATTTTACATCCATTCCTATCACCTTCCTTTGTAATGTTATGAAAAAAGAGTATAAAAAATACGCCTGTACAGGCGCCGGGGGATTGTGGTATAATCAGCTTGCGAGGGCTGTGCAATCCATTGACTGTACAGTTTGTATGAGCCGTTCCTGCCTGCGCAGGAGCGGTTTTTTTACAGTAAATCTGTAATTTTAATTGTCAGACCGCCCAATACATGGACGGGTATTTCATCGTCAAAAGAAAAAAGATTCGAGTCTTCTTCACCTTCAAATATATAGGTCTGTATAGCTTTCTTCATTGGATTTACGATCCAATACTCCCTCACTCCGGCAGTACGGTATTTAAATAACTTGATAGCATAGTCCATTCTGGTGCTGGAAGGAGAAGTAACCTCAATAATCCAGTCAGGAGCCCCGGCACATCCCTTGTCATTAATTTTGTCTTTGTCGCAGATAACAGAAATATCTGGCTCTACATAATTCCTGTCGTCTTTGTTCAAAAAGACCGCAAATGGGGCTGGGAATACTTCACAAGAACCGCCGCGCTTTTTAATGTGTTCTCGTATATCTCCAGCCAAATTCATAAGAATCCGCTGGTGTATCGTGTTTGGCGGCGCCATGCTGTAAATTTGGCCGTCAATCAGTTCAGCCCTTTCTCCATCTGGAAGGGCGTAGATATCTTCTATTGTATAAATCTTTTCCTGTGCTAGTGCCATAGTATCACATCCTTTCTTTGTTGCGTATTAAGAAATCAAGAAAAAGATTTTAATTGTATAATGTTAGATGGTGCTTTTGGCGTCAAGGTTCCGGGTGGTAAAAATGAATATGCTTCTATTTCCTTTGGGTTGCAGCAAATTGAATCAACAATTTCATTTGCTGTGACGAGCTGATTTTCTAGAATTAACTGAAAGGCTTGTCGGTGTGCAAATGGGCGTTCCAAAGGAATTTGATTATCTAATGGTTCGTTTTTCCAGTATCGGTTATAAGTCATCTGATCTTTTAAATATTTTATCTGGTTAGGTGTTAAAATGCGTAAATCATCGCATCGATATATCATTGCCCCTATAGAGACTTTCCATTTCTTTTTTAATTCTATAAAATGATTGATTGATGTAGAATAAATATCATTTTCAAAGGTGGAAGCAGGAAGCAATAGGCAACCAGCAAATAAATCGGCTTCATGTTCAATTCTGTCCATAATGACTTTTTTATTAATATCGTCGTCATTAAATAGATTTCCATGCATAATTAGATGGCCAAGTTCGTGAGCTAAGTCAAAACGTAATCGCGCATTACTATATTTATCCGTACTTATATAAATATATGGAATGGAATCATACCATACAGAAAAAGCATCTATTTTATGGTGGTTGAGATCCATAATTGATATCATAATTCCGTTCTTCTGTAAAAAGGAAGTGAGATTGTCAATAGGGCCATTTCCCATAAGCCAGTAGTTCCTTACAGTGAGAGCGATTTCTTCGATTTCATCCAAAGATAACTCATGATTTATATTATAGTTATTAATCGTGGGTAAATTGACAGTTGGAAAATCCACAAATTTTTTTAAATAATCATTGATTTCTCTA
The DNA here is from genome assembly GCA_910574185.1 of Lachnospiraceae bacterium. GTDB lineage: Bacteria > Bacillota > Clostridia > Lachnospirales > Lachnospiraceae > Claveliimonas. Next base: position 37,731 of record CAJSZQ010000023.1, on the reverse strand, counting down.
AAAATTGAGATTTTTTCTCTGGCCGCATTTTTTGCCTTTTTTGTAGTGGTGCGCCTGCTTCTAAAATATACAGCGCTATTTGCGGTTGTACTTTTGGGTAACGGTTTGTAAAAGAAAGAAGTAGGGTAATTCAATACACTGGAAAGTTGTCCTATTATATAGTGGGATGGCTTCGTAGTGCCTATTTCATATTGTGATATTGCTGAACGTGTAATGCCAAGTAAATCGCCGAGTTCACCCATGGAATAACCTCTTGATAATCTAGCTTGCTTAATTCTGTATGGAATAACAGTTTTTTCATTCATGATTGCCTCCCGTTTTCATTGATTTTAATGTTACTATCTTTTTAAATTCATCGTTCAATGCAACAACAGTTTCTTCGACTTCAGATTCTGTGTTAATGCTAAATAAACTACTTTTCGTATCGGGAAGAAGGTCTTTTCTTTCTATAATCGAGTTAAAGGAGCTGTTGGGTACAAGTAAATCTATATGTGAACATTCAGAGGTTATTATGTTATAACCATATGTTAGCAAAGCATAAAACAAATTGTTTTCAGAAGATATCTCGTTTTTATCAAAATCAAAGCACATCTGTCTGTCACCATTAGCATTTGCCTGAGAATGTTTTAACTTATATTTTGATTTCACAGGCAGGCTATTCCATTTATCTGTTTTAGCAGCTGTCACTTGGAAATTATTAGTCATGATATGTAGAACTGAACGGCCAAAGCTATTTACTTTTATTGGAATGGCCTTATATACTGCTGTGGGTGTAAATGCAGCGTTTCTCAATGAGGACTCAACACTATAGTTAAGCAAATAACTTTTTAGAGCACTATTCTCAGGGTAAGAAAAAAACTCTTTATTATTTGCAAAAAATATATTAAGAGCATTAATACCAGATAAAATTTGTTTTGTAAGTGTGCGAGTTATCGTATTATTGAAATCACTGTTAAAAGCATCAATTAAATCCATAAAATATACTCCTTTACAAAAATATTGTTAATAATATTATACTATTTATATAATATATGTCAATAATAACTTGTATAATATGAAAAAATGTAAAGTTCGTTTCTTATGAGTTAATGTTTAATGCCGGAATGTTCCATATATTCAAATTTTCATTCAACCTTCGAATAAGTATAAAGCATATGACCAATAATTACCAGATATACCCATGTAATTAATAGCGCAAACTAAATATTATGAAAATATTACTTGGCGATATTATTAATGAAAAAAATCTAACCATCCGGCAGGTATCAATTCTGACAGGAGTGCCGAAGTCGACTATATCTGATATTATATCAGGCCAGGCAAGTCCGCGCATGGATACGCTGGAAAAGTTGGCAATCGGTCTAAAAGTCCGTATTTCAGACCTTTATGAGTCAGATTTCAAATAAGTGTCCGAGAACTCGGACAAATTTCCAAAAACCGCCATTTCCTGCAAGTTCAGTTGTCTTATAAGTAGAAGGGTAAGTTATCCACATACTTATCAAAATACAAACATATATTCGGAAAAAGTTCTTTCAATTATTACCGGAATGTGGTAATATAAACATAAGGAATTTCCGAACGTGTGTTTGAAGAACTGAACGGAGGGATTACATATGAGTATCGAACAATGTAAAAAGTTAATTATTGAAATCATAACAACAAGTCGTGACATTGAATACTTGATTGCAATTTATAGCTTTGCAATGCATTACCCAGACAAAAGCAAGAAGAAGGAATAGCTGTGGCTATTCTTTTTTCTTTGCTAAGGTGTCTGAGAAATCCTTAAAAAATTCTAGTAATACCTTCTTATTTTCTGATGTAAGCTTACTGTATGTAATAATCAAAGTTTCAAAAAGCTGGTCTTTTTCTCCGAGAAGGGCAGCAGCCTGCGCGACTAAATCGTTTTCTTCTTGAGGGAGGAACATATTATCCGGCCCGCCTTCACCGGTCCGCAGCCATTCTATATTAACTTTCCGTTCATGCCAGTTAGAAAGCATTATTAAGTGTTTTTCAGTTACATTGTTTCGTCCTTTTTCAATATCACATATACCAGAACGAGACATTCCAAATATTTCTGCAAATTCATCTTGCGTTTTATGACATGATTTTCTTAATTCTCTAAATCTATCGTTTATTGTTTCCATAGTTCACCTCCTTATGAAAATCAATATAGCATATGGAAAAAGAAATGTAAATAGAAAAATACGTAAAACGAACAAAATACAGTTGACAAAGTATGTAAAACGTATTATAGTGTACGTATAACGAACTGAGAGCGAGGCGAAAAATATGAAGGAAATAAAAGAAAAGAATGAAGTGAAAGAGGAAGATATTTTAAAACTGGCAGAGATGTACAAGAAAATGACTCCTGCAAATAGATTCTTCATGGTGTCAGCTTCTGGTCTCTTGCTTGCGAGTCAAAGTAGTGCGGATAGGGAACCGGAGAGGGCAGCAGGCTAGGGAGGAGGTGTAAAGCGTGAGGAAATATAAGGGAAAAGGATAATATTGTTGTTTTGATTCTTGCAACACCATTTAATCGCACGATTAAAAGAAGAAGCTGCTTGTGTTGTAGCCCATGCAATGGCAGCAGGCTAGGGAGGAATGGAGTGAGAAAGTGAAGAAAATAAATAGATTATTGACATTATTGTGTGAGGAAATATTGGAAAAAATCCACTGGAAAAACACAAAGTCTAACCAATGGATTTTAAGTGGTTTTTTGGGAAATATAGTTGGTTATTTTTTATTAATATTATGGGCTATATTTTCTTAGCAAAATCTTTAATTTTAGGATATTCGAAAGGAATGTGTGCTTTAGAAGAGGATTGCTCTTCTGTGATGCCATAAGCTCCGAATAAAGGATTTTTTGTTCTGGTTACTGTAGTTGAAGGGTTAGCTTCATATACATCAGATTCAATTGTACACATCTTGTCTTGGACATGGATGACTTTTCCGGTACCTTTTACTATTTCCAGATAACCTAGAGATTCTCCGGTATCAGGATCGATGATTTCATGTTCAGATAGAGCATAAACCAAGAAACGATTCCCTGTTTTTATGCCTTGATTAGCTCCGGCGTTTATTACTAGTTTATAGCCACTATCAAGGATTTCGACTACTTTATACTGTGACATATTATACCTCCAAAAAAGACTTGTTTATTATTTGAATTGCTTCTGTAGTTATTGTTGGTCGAACGATAATTTTACTTTTTTCGTTATTGATATAGGCAAGTATATTTTCGTGGGTTTCATCTATAGGATAAACAGCTATTTGTGCAACACCCTTTTGTGTAATTGTTTCTACTTTACCAAAGGCGATTTTATTTTCATATTCGCCGGAACACTCATAAAACATTACCCAAGAGGAATAAGTAATTAAGTTGTTGGGTTTGCATAGACAGACACCATGCACACATTCAATTATTTGTATAAATTGTGTTGTGACATCATGAAGTTCTATACGAGATTTTATAAACAACCAAATAAATATACAAAGTATAGATATAACAGCGAGCAAAAACCAAAGTGGGACAGTCAACATTGGTTTAAGAACAAAAAATGCAAATGCTGGTATTAATCCCAAAGCAAACGAAATTAAGTTGCTAATATCAAGGAAATATTTTTTCAAAGAGATGCACTCCTTTCTTTCATACTCGGCTATGACGGGGCCTGTATATAGATTATAGGAGAATTGGGAGAAAATAGCAAGGAACAGAGGGAGTGAAGCTTGATGATAGGAAAGATTTTACTTGGGATTAAAGAGAATGCTGAAGAGTCAGAAGCAAAAGCCGGGAGGCTGGTTGAGGAAACAATTGAGATGCGCAAAATTTTAGAAGCTTTATAGGACAGAGAATAACAGTGGAAACAAGTACAACCAATAGGTCATACATAGAATCAGAGGAAAGAAATGAGAAAGAACCTAAAAGAAGCCCGCCAAAAGGCAGGCATGACACAACAGCAGATGGCGGAGCGACTTGATATAGGATTGAGACACTACAAAAAGCTAGAGAGCGGTGAAACACTTGGAAGTATACCTTTGTGGGATGATATGGAAGATATTTTGAGAGTTAATCAGCGTGTTTTGCGAGAAATTCATCCCGACAAAGAAGATAATCCGTAGACACATCTAGTATATCGGCTATTTGGACAAGACCATCTAATGTTGGTTTAGCATCACCGCTTTCATATTTGCGGTAATTTCTGATACCGGTTTGTAATAAATCAGCCATCTTTTGTGCTGTTATACCACGTTCTTTTCTGGTTTGATTTAGCCTTTGGGAAAACATATTTGTACCTCCTAAAAAATAACTTGACAGTGCCATAATAATACACTATAATCAGGGCATAAATACAGTGCCATTAGATGGCACTATAATATATTAGGAGGGCAAACCATGAAACTATATGACTTACAAGATGAGCTGGAAGATCTGCAGATTCAGCTAACAGTCATTCATGAAACTGCGAATGCATTAAAAATAACATTGGAAAGAGGGGAGCTGACCCCAGAGCAGACAGGCTGGATTTTATTTGGAATTAATAAGAATGTTGAAGAATCAGAAGCAAAAGCCGGGAGGCTGGTTGAGGAAACAATTGAGATGCGCAAAATTTTAGAAGCTTTATAGGACAGAGAATAACAGTGGAAACAAGTACAACCAATAGGTCATACACATTTAAAGGGGTGGTGCGAATGAAATACATAAATATTGTTGTAATCGACGGGAAAGAAGTGGACATCAGTACATTGGATAAGGAGAAAAGGGAAGAGCTGGCCAATGAATGGAACCGGCGGGCTCTGGAAGTTCTTGGATACCATGAGGTAAAAACCGCCTGACGGCGGTAGGAAGGATGGACAGGCTTTGAGAAAAAGAATCCGAAAGTACATTGCAAAAGTATTCATAATTGTCGGACTAACAATGTCATTCGGCTCTGTCGGGGCCTGTGAGAATGAGGATTGTTCATTATTGCAATGCATGGTTTGTGTAACATGCGGTGGAGCCTTGGGGTTTGCCGGGGGAGAGATAGGAAAGGAGGCATGAGAGTGAGAAAGAACCTAAAAGAAGCCCGCCAGAAGGCAGGCATGACACAACAGCAGATGGCGGACAGGTTGGAAATTAGCTTGAGACATTATCAGAAGATTGAGTATGTAGAGATTGGCGGTTCTTTTGATATTTGGGACGCCTTGGAGGACATTCTAGGGATACATCAACGCATACTCCGAGAGATTTCAAATAATCATCACGCCCCAAAAGGAAATCAGAAGGGACGTTGAGAAAATCAGAAATTTCAACCAATCCCATATAATCGGGTTCGACTTCGCCGCTTTCATATTTTTGATAATGCCTAAGAGAGACACCCATTGCATCGGCTGTTTTTTGCTGAGTGATGCCGCGGAAAATTCGGGTTGCTCGCAATCTATCATTAAACATAAAAACCTCCTAAAAAGATATTGACTTACGTCATATTATGGCGTAATATAAGAATAAAGTATACGCCAATAAATGGCGTAATAGATGGGAGGAAAACACAATGACAGCAAAAGTAGAAAATTTCTGTATGACCAAAAGGATAAAGAGCATCAGCGTAGACAGCAGTGAACGGGCCTGCGTCAATTGCATCTGGTATGAACAGCATTACAGGAAGAACCGGGGGAACGTATCAGCGTGGGTACCGACAAGCATAGGATATTGTTTGTTGAGAGATGTAATGAGAGGGGCGTTGAGGGGGCCTTGTGGGAATTTTGAAAGGGAAGCGGTATAGATGCCATTCGATTAAGCAGAAGGAAAGTAAGCAACAAGTACAACCAGTAGGTCATACATATTTAAAGAGGTGGTGCGAATGAAATACATAAATATTGTTGTAATCGACGGGAAAGAAGTAGACATCAGTACATTGGATAAGGAGAAAAGGGAAGAGCTGGCCAATGAATGGAACCGGCGGGCTCTGGAAGTTCTTGGATACCATGAGGTAAAAACCGCCTGAAGGCGGTAAAGAGATGGACAGGCAGTATAGATTAAAGAAAGGGAAGAGATAGGAAAGGAGAGCACATCATGCGTGAAATAACAGTGAAATACGTACTTACAGACGAAGATGAAAACCGTCTTAAAAAGATAACGGAAGCGTATAGGAAGCAGGGATTGAATGAGTCGGAAGATGAGATGTTTGCATCTATCATGGACCATGGCAGTGCATACGATATCGGGCAGAAATTCCGATACCATGAGCTGTCGCTTGGTATCGTGCAGGGGTGACGGTATGGGTGGAAACGGCAGAGGACAAGCAAGGCATGAAAAAGAGCGCTCATAAAGGCTGGCAGGCCCGGGCGCTCCTAAAACAAGCAATATAGTAAGCATACAGCAAAAAAGAGAAAATGTCAAATTAAGAAAAAAGGAAGAGCCTGACCAGACAGGCTGGGATTCGCTGAAGCGATGGAAGCAGGCAGAACATTCACAGAAAGGAGCCGGGCCTCCGGCCGGGGCAACGTGTACACAGGCTTCTTTGAGAGATGAAAGGTCAGTTAAATTTATTTGAACCAGATTATATAAAAGACATGGATTGCAACAGGGATACACCTGTAGTTTATGGGATACCGGATAAACCGATTTATGGGACTGGTGAAAGAATCAGGGCAAGGATTTCCGGAAGGGAGGATTCGGAACACATGAAAAGTATTTTCCTCCCGGAGCTTCTGCCGCTGGAAGAATACGACCTGTTTGCTATCCTGCTGTCAGGCGGGAAAGACAGCATAGCATGTTATTACAAGCTTCTGGAGCTGGGAGTGCCGAAAGAGAAGATGGAGTTCTGGCATCATGACATAGACGGAGGGCATCCGATTCGCAGGATGGACTGGAAATGCACACAGAATTACGTTAGGGCTTTCTCGGAAGCAGAGGGTGTCCCTCTCAGGCTGTCGTGGAGGGTAAACGGATTTTTCGGGGAGCTTTACAGGATTGGAGCCAGTGAGCCGATTGAGTGGATGGAGCCGGATACGGGGGAGATCAGACAGTGCAGGCTGTCCCGGAACTATATCCGGTGCCGGAAATTGAAAGAACAGGCAACGGAGCAGATGGAAGAGGAATTGAAAAAATACGGTTACCGAATGAAATTCCCTGCGAAGTCCGGTGATTTAAGTCGCCGGTGGTGTTCGGCATATTTGAAGATAGCAGTAGCGGATTCTGTAATCAGCAACCTTGACCGGCTGGAAGAATTGGAGAAGCTTGGCGGGAAGCGTCATAAATTTCCTGCTAAGGGTAGTACGCATCAGGGAAGATGGTGCAGCGGGAATCTGAAAGCGGCGGTACAGGACAGCGTAACCTCTAATCTGGACAGAACAAAGGAGAATGTGAAAGTGCTGGTGGTATCGGGAGAACGGCGCGGAGAATCCAGAGGGCGTTCCAAGTATAACGAGATGGAGATACACAGAACGAACGCAGAAAAGAAAGCGCACAGGATGGTTCATCAGTGGAGGCCGGTGATTGATTATTCCGAAAAGGATGTGTGGGAAGTGCTGAAAAGACATAAGGTGAATCCCCATCCCTGTTACAGGGCCGGATGGAACCGCTGTAGCTGTGCAATGTGCATCTTTTCTACACCGAGGCTATTTGCAGGTGTGAAAGAGTTGTACCCGGAAGAGTTTGAACTTCTGAAGCAGGATGAAAAGATTTTAGGATTTACACTGGACAATAAATGTGATTTGGAGACCTTTATAAGAGGCGCCGGGTCCTGTGTATACTGGGGCGATAAGCCGGCGATTCACAGTCTGGTTACGGGAGAGTTTACGGTGGATGATGTGTATGTGGAAGGGGACTGGATGTATCCGGCCGGGGCATTCCATGGAGCGGAGGGAGGGCCCTGTTAGAGAGGCAGGGAATGGCGGCAAAAGGTGGGAAAGAAATATGAAGAATCTAAGTTATACAGACTTTTTAAAAACAAAGATTGAAGTAGCAACAGACAGCGGTTTTGAATTAGATGCGGCGGAGATTAACCGGGCGTTAAAACCCCATCAGAGAGACGCGGTATTGTGGGCCCTGCGGGGAGGAAAGAGAGCGCTCTTTGAGTCCTTCGGATTGGGGAAGACGGTGCAGGAATTAGAGTTCTGTCATCAGGCGGCCGCACATAAAAAGGGGCGTGCGCTTATCGTTCTTCCGCTTGGCGTGAAGCAGGAATTTATCCGCGATGCGGTAGAGCTTCTGGGGTATCAGAAGCCGGAATACTGCAGAACGATGGAGGAAGTGAAGGCCTGCCGGAGCGAGATTGTGATAACCAATTATGAACGTGTGAGGGATGGAGATATACGGCCGGATTATTTTTGTGCAGCGTCTCTGGATGAAGCCAGCGTCTTACGTTCCTTCGGAAGCAAGACCTATCAGACGTTTCTGGACAAGTTCAAAGGCGTGCCCTATAAACTGGTGGCAACTGCGACGCCTTCGCCGAACAGATATAAAGAGCTGATACATTATGCAGGGTATCTGGAGATTATGGATACCGGACAGGCGCTTACGAGATTTTTTCAGAGAGACAGTCAGAAAGCGAATCATCTGACGCTTTATCCGAACATGGAAGATGAGTTCTGGATGTGGGTAAGCAGTTGGGCACTGTTTATTACAAAGCCGTCAGATTTAAACCCGGAATATTCCGATGAAGGTTATGTGCTTCCAAAGCTAATCGTGAACTGGCATGAGATACCGGAGCATTATGGAAATACAAACGATAAGACCGGGCAGATGGAATTATTTAAGGATGCCGCGGCAGGGCTAAAGGAAGCGGCCGAGGTTAAGAGAAACAGTATTGAGGAACGGGTAGCGAAGATGAAAGAGATTGTAACTGCTTCACCGGAGGACCATTTTGTAATTTGGCATGATTTGGAAGCGGAGCGGCACACAATTAAGAAAGCGCTGCCGGAGGTCGTGGAGATTTACGGCTCGCAGGAATACGAAGTAAGGGAACAGAGAGTCATTGATTTCTCAGAAGGAAGAATCCGGCTGTTTGCCACGAAGAAGTCCCTGTCCGGTTCCGGTTGTAATTTCCAGCGGCACTGCCACCGGGAGATATTTCTGGGAATTGATTATGAGTTCAATGATTTTATTCAGGCAATACACCGGTGCTACCGGTTCCTGCAGAAAGAAGAAGTTGTCATCGACATTATTTACAAGGAGAACGAACGGAGAATCAAGGAGGAGCTGGTAAAGAAGTGGGAGAATCATAATCATATGGTCGGTAAGATGATAGAGATTGTGAAGAAGTACGGACTTTCATCTGCCGGGAAGGAAAAAGCATTAAGGAGAAAGATGGGGGTAGAAGCGGTGAAGATAGAAGGGAAGCGTTATACGGCGGTTTACGGGGACTGTGTGGAGGAGACGAAGAAGATGGAGAGCAATACAGTGGGGCTGATTCATACGTCCATTCCATTCGGAAATCATTATGAGTATTCGGAGAATTACAATGATTTCGGACATAATCAGGACACCGAGAGATTCTTCTGTCAAATGGATTATCTGACGCCGGAACTGCTGCGGGTATTACAGCCGGGAAGGGTGGCGGCGGTTCATGTAAAGGACAGGGTATTATTCGGCAATGCGACGGGTACGGGTATGCCAACGGTGGAGCCGTTTCATGCGCTGTGCATCAGCCACTATATGAAACATGGATTTCAGTATTTTGGCATGATTACCGTTGTTACGGATGTTGTCCGGGAGAATAACCAGACCTACCGTCTTGGATGGACAGAACAATGCAAGGACGGTTCCAAAATGGGGGTGGGATGCCCGGAGTATATTCTTTTGTTCCGCAAGCTTCCCTCGGACCGGAGCAACGCGTATGCCGACGTACCTGTCAGGAAGGAGAAGGACGAGTATACAAGGGCGCGCTGGCAGATTGACGCGCATGGATACTGGCGGAGTTCGGGGAACAATCTGATCCGGAAAGAGGAGCTGAAAGACATTCCGGTAAAGAATCTTCAGGCAGTCTACCGGGAATACAGCCGGGGCGCGGTATATGACTACAACGAGCATGTAAAACTTGCGGAGGAGCTGGACAAGAACGGTAAACTGCCCGCTGCATTTATGGTGGTTGCGCCGGGAAGCTGGAATCAGGCGGAGGTCTGGGACGATATTAACCGCATGCGGACGCTGAATACCAGTCAGAGCAGGAGAAGACAGCAGATGCATGTGTGCCCCTTGCAGTTAGATATTGTGGAGCGGATTATATATCGGTATTCCAATGAGGGGGATTTGGTATTTGACCCCTTCGGAGGTCTGATGACGGTGCCTGTGACGGCGGTAAAGATGAAGAGAAAAGGCTATGGAATGGAGCTGAACAAGGGATATTTCCGGGACGGGGTTGGATATCTGCAGCAGGCGGAAGAAGAGATGGAGACACCCACATTATTTGATTTTATGGGGATTCAGGGAGCGTAAAGGCAGGAAGGCAGGAAGAAAGGCTGGGAAGGGATGCTGTATGGATGAAGAGTATAGAAACGTTGTAAGAGAGTTCTTCCAGAAATACCGGCCGTTACAGAAAAAGTATAACCTACGTATGCACATGCAGTGGAGCGAAAAAGACGGCGGAAAGATAGAGATCTGGGAATGTGAAGGAAACCGGGAAACGCGCTGTGTATGCAACTTGACGGACAAGGATAACATAACGTGTTTTCGGAAAGCGGCCTCCATGCTGGAAATTTATGGCTGGAAGGAGAACGGCAGAGAGCAGGAGAAAAGGGCCGGATGATGACAAATCAATAGAGGAATGGATTTCGGAAAGAAGGAAAAAAGCCCCTGCGGTACGGGAATACCACAGGGGCGAAGCTATACAGCTTCCAAGAACCTGTAATCAGTATAAGCGATGTATGGCAGGAAGTCAAGGAAAAAGGGGCGTGCAAGCCCCACTTTACACTTGATAAAACTATTAACTTACCGACAGGATGAACCGGAAAGGAGTACATGATATGCCGTACATTTTGAGGATAACAAGGGCAGGGAAAACAATAGAAATAGAAAAATATTATACCAGCAGATACAAGATGAAAGGGATAAAAAGAGGGGATAAGGTAAGGCCTACCACAGAACAGCAGAAAAAGGTAAATACCAGACAGGCTGTCAGGAAGCTGCGTATTCTGATGAATGCAAATTTTGGATTCGGAGACTATCATCTGGTACTGGATTACATCCGTAAGGAAGGGGAATCCCCCAGAACAAAGGAGCAGATGAGAAGAGATCTCGATGTTTTCTTAAGAGAGTGCAGGAAAGAATATAAGAAAGCCGGACTGGTATTGAAATACATACATGTAATGGAGATTGGAAATCGTGGAGCGAGACATCATCATCTGGTAATGAATCGCATAGATACAAAAGTTTTGCAGAAATGTTGGTATAAGGCATATGAAGGGCATAACCGGGTGAAGGTATATCCTTTGGATGATACGGGGAACTATGCGAAGCTGGCAGAATATTTCATCAAGTATACGGATAAGCACAAGACAGAAGCAGACGGCGCGTTAATGGGAAAACGCTGGAACTGCAGCAGGAATCTTGTAAGGCCGGAACCGGAAATCCGAATCATTACAGACAGGGAATGGTTCCGGTCTGAAGCGAAGGAGATAAAAGGATACTACGTGGATAAAGACAGCGTAAGCAAGGGAGTGCACAGCCCGGAATATCATGGATATGGTTATTTCAGATATATACTGGTACAGATACAGGAAGAAGGTGGATGAAGTGAAGAGGATGAAGGTTAGGGAAAACGTGGAAAGGTTTGGTTATTGGATATTCCAGACTGGAAAGGGGTGCAGACGGTGCTGTCTGCGGTGTGAATATTACGACATTTGTCAGTGGGACGTGCGCAGCAAGAGAGGAAAGGATAAAGAGGATTCGGAACATTTCCCAATTATGAAAAGGAGAAAGCGGAAACATGAGAAATTTTAGACTGGACGATGAGAGCGGGCATCAGGAGGCGTTATTTATCTGGGCGGCTTATCAGCAGGGAAGAATGCCGGAGTTGGCCTATCTGCATCATGTACCAAACGGCGGAAAAAGGGACAAGGCCACAGCAACGGCGCTTAAGAGACAGGGCGTGAAAGCAGGAGTGCCGGATATTGTGCTGCCAGCAGTACGGGGAGGATATCATGGGATGTACATAGAGCTCAAGGCTGGCCGGAACACTACGACAGAAAATCAGAAACGATGGTTAGCGTATCTGCGGAAGCAGGGATATTTTACAGCGGTATGCTATGGATGGGAGGCTGCGGCAGAATTGATAGAAACGTATTTATTAAACACAGAAGAGCTTGGAAAGGCGGGACAGATATGGGGAAAGGAATAGGATGTAAAATTTATGAGAGCTGCGGCAGAGACTGCACACACTGCGGAGCAGAAGAAGCCAAGAAAAAAGCGAAAAAGATGAAGCCAAGAAAAACAACCATTTTTGAAGGAGAGCAGGCGGAAAAGCTGGCGGCTAATAATCTTCCAAACTATGAAACATATAAGTGTCCTGTCTGTAATGGGTTTGTGGTAGACAGAAGTGTTTTAGGTATCAGAATATTTAATTTTTGTAAGAACTGCGGGCAGGCGTTAGAGACAGAAGTTGCGAAAGAACTGGAGAGAGGCAGAGAGTGAAAACGATAAGCATTCTGAATTTAAAGGGAGGAGTAGCCAAGACCTTTACAGCGGCGAATATGACTTATGAGCTTTACCGCAGGGGTTACAAAGTGCTGCTGTTAGATAATGACAAGCAGGGTAATTTGAGCAAGGCATACGGCAGATACGACGCAGAGAGCATAGCGCCGATTACAAAGCTGCTTAGTTTGCAATGGAATCATGCAGACGAGGTTATACAGCAGACGGAGTATGAGGGGATAGATATTATAACGTCGAATATGTCATTGTTTGGGGCTACATGGAATTTAACAAAAGCAGAGAATGAAAATCAGATAGAGCGGTATAAAGATTTTATGGAGCAGACGGCAGCAGGCGATTATTATGATTACTGCATTATAGATAACCCGCCAGACATAGGGCTTAATGTAATAAATGCGCTGGCAGTTACGGACGAGGTGATTGTACCGGTAAAGATTGATGAGGATGCTTTAGAGGGGCTGGATATTGTGGAAGGCCAGATAGAAGAGGCGAAAGTATTCAATCCCCAATTACGTCTTCTGGGCGTTCTGGTAACCGTATTTCAGAATACGGATGGAGAGTCGGCGGGATTGGAGTGGCTGAGGCAGCAGGGAAAATATGACATACTGGGAACTATCCGTTACTCGAAGAAAGTAGCGGAAAATTCTTTCATGCGCAGGCCAATCTATGAATACAGTCCATGTTGTGGAGCCGCACAGGATTATAAGAGATTTGTAAGCAGTTATACGGGGAAAGAGAGGTAACACAGGATGGCAAAAGCAAGATTTGGTATCGGGGATATCATGAATATAAAAAGCAGGGCTGAGGCGGCAGTCAGGATAAAGGAGTATACGGAAATCTATCTGGACCCAAGGGATGTGAAGCCTTCTGAAAATAATTTTTATTCGCAGGAAAATATAGAAGAGCTGGCTGACAGCTTTTTAGCGGTTGGCCAGCAGCAGCCGGCAGTGTTAGGCAGGGTAAACGGGGAATTTCGGATTGTCAGCGGCCACAGACGCAATCTTGCCAATATTTTAAATATAGAGCGGGGATATGAGGAATATAAGCGTGTGCGTTTTCTCTACAGGGACATGACAGAAGCGATGTTTGAATTGTCATTACTGATTGGCAATGCTTATAACAGGGAACTTACCTCATGGGAGAAGACGGAGCAGGTAGGAAGGCTGAAAAAGGCTCTGATACGGGCTAAGGAAGAGGACGGGCTGCAAATTCCGGGTAAACTGCGAGATGTGATAGCGGAGTTGCTAAATGAGAGCAGCACAAATATAGCCAGAATGGAGAATATAAATAATCATGCCACATCGGAGATTAAAGGAGAATTTGCAAAAGGGAATATGGGTATATCCGCAGCTTATGAGGCGGCGAAACTTCCGGCGGAAGACCAGAAGGCGATTGCAGAGGAAGTGGCAGCAGGCAGTAATGTAAGGGCGAAAGAGATTGCGGAAATGGTAGCGGAGAAGAGGGCCGGAGATGATTATGAGACACCGCACCCGGAGAGCATCACGTCTCTGTGCTATTCCTGTCAGCGATATAAGGAATGTAATGTCAAAACGGGTACTTGTAAAAAGTGCGACCAGTATATTAATAAGGCGGAGGCAGAGAAAACAGAAGAACAGCGTTATAACGAAGAACAGGACAGAATAGACAGAGAGACAAAACGCAGATTGCAGGAGCAGGAAGACCAGAAGAGGATGGATAAACTGCCGGGCGATGAAGCGAAAAGTACGAAAATCCATGAGATAAAAATGGCGGCGATGCATTACGAGGATGTTATAAACCGGAGAAAGTGTTTTACATTGCGAAAGAATGACAGAGGATATCGGGTGGGTGACGGCCTTAAGATGCTGGAATATGTGAAAGGAAGCTTTACTGGCCGGGTGATAGAGGCAGATATTATTTATATGATGGAGGATTATACAGGATTGGAAGAAGGTTTTTGCATTCTGGGATTTGAGGTAACGGATTGTGGGGAGGGGAGGTGTCCGAATCGGACACCGGGAGAGTAACCGGAAAGACTGTTTTAAAAAGGTTATGGAGTGAAGAAAGGTGCAGTTTTGGGATGAATATAAAGATTTGAAAACAGGCGACCAGGTAGAATTTGAGAATGTATATGTACATGCTGGTTTATATATATCCGGGAAAGGAACGGTAAGCGGATTCGGGCGATTTGGCTCAACGCCTGTTATCTGGATTGATCTGGATAACGGTGAAAAAGAAGCGATAGCCTACGAATTTGTGAAAAAAATAGCACCAGTTGGTAATATATCACAGTTACCAGTTAATATATATTCCTCCGGCAGAAAGCCAGAGGGGAAAGGAGATGGGAACGGTATGTGACGATGTTTACACAAACGACAAGGCGGTAAACAAGCCAAAATATCACGTTCCTTATAAGAAGGTAGCGAAATGACGGAGAATGAAGCAATTAAAGTTATAAAAAGACTTATTGGAGTAAGTCCATCTGAAAGAATAGTTAGAGCGGTCAATACTGCAGAATTAGCTCTTAAAGAAATCCAGCAGTACCGGGCAATCGGCACAGTCGAGGAATGCCGGGAGGCAAGGGAAAGGCAGAGGGGGAAGAAACCAAATGCTTGGGGAGATGGGTATGACGATGATGGAAATATGATTTACGATATGTACGATTGTCCTAACTGTGGTAAAAGTTATGAGATTGATTATGATAATTACAAATATTGTCCAGAATGTGGACAAGCTATTGATTGGAGCGATTTGGAATGACAATATCAAGCCACGCAAGGCGGCGCATGAAAGAACGGTGCGGATTTAATCGAAAGACACAGGACAGAATGGCCAGGAAGGCATTTGACGAGGGGGTAACCCACAAACAGACGAAAGGCAGATTGAATAAATGGGTAACAAGCCTGTTCTTTAAGAACTACAATGCAAACAATATTCGTCTATTTGGAGATTACGCCTATATATTTGTAGGAGAAACGCTTGTGACGGTTATTCCTGTACCTGTGAATTTGAAGAAAGACTTTGAGAAGATGGTGGAAACTTAGCTTCCATGGAAGAGTGCGTAGTTATGATTGAAAGGGGCAGATGAGCCAACATGCCTTTATTATGCTAGTGACGGTGAATGGTATCGGGATGGGGATTTGTACGAAGTTATCGCTTGGATGCCGTTACCGGAGCCATACAAGCCAGAGAAGCGATGTTTTAGCAGCAGATAGTTAAGAGGGGGATATCATGGAGCAGATCAAGACTGAAAATGAACAGAAAAAGGAATATCTCAGGGGATACCGAAAGCATGGGAGAAAAATTAAGCGGATTGAGGAGGAAATCGATGAAATACGTAACATGAAAATGTATCCTTCGCTTAATAATGACGGAATGCCGCATGGTACTGGACAGTCTGACCTGTCTGGATATGCAGCAGAGTTACGAGAAAAAGAGGACGAGTTGTATGTGGAAGGCGTTGAACAGGTTAAGAAATTCAATGATATCACATTTAAGATAAATCAGCTGGAGAATGAAGATGAGAGAGACGTTCTTTTTTATCGTTACATAAGAGGTAAGCAATGGTGGGAAATAGCAAATGCAATGGACTATAGTGAAAGATGGATTTATGAGTTGCATGGCAGAGCTTTGAAAAATTTGAAAATTTCTTAAAGAGTGCAGTTCACTTCAGTAAATCACGTGGTATGATGGTATCATCGAGAAGTAAAAGAGAAAGGCTTTGAGATACTCCCCTAAATATATACAATAAATCCAGAAGAAGGGCTTCCTGCATCACAGGGGGTCTTTTTTCGTTGAATACTGGCGGATATTGGTATATTATGGAAGTGGATTATTGTATATACATTGGAGGGAAAGTATGTGTAGGGAAAATAATAGAGGCTCAAAAGTAAAATCCGATTCTGGAAGCAAAAGGCCTATATGTGGAAGTTTGCAAAGTCAACACAGGGCAAATCCTAATGGTAGAATTACAAGTGGAAAACCAACGGGAAACCCGCCAAAAAAATAAACAGGTGATGGAATGGAAGTTGAAGATATCTTAAAAATAATAGATTCATTAGCAGATTATATTGTTTACTTTTATCCGGGATACTTGACAATATATATTTTTTATTTTTTAAGAGCAAAGACGCTAAAGGATGAGAATAAAATTATTGCAAAAGCAGTAGTAATTAGTTTTTTATATAAATTGTGCGTGGATAAACTGCCATTGGACAAATTTCCACTGGGAAGGATTCCATTAGATGCAGAAATAATCTATCATGCGCTGATGATGCTGATAGCTGTGATAGTTCCATATATTGCTTATCGAATACAGGGATCAGAAAAAATAATAAATATTTTCAAAGTGCTAAAGATAACAACCAGATTTGAAGATAATGAAATTGATATATTGGATAATCAGGAAATCAGTGCTTGGTTAAAAGTTTATATGAAAGATGAAAAAACTGTTTATGAGGGATTTTTGGGAGATAAGGAATTAGAGCCGGGAAAGAGACAGTTCATATCACTAAAAAAATATAGGAAATATATTTTAGGAGATGATGGAAGGCCAAAAGAACCATACATAGAGGAACATGATTCAGATGATGATGTGGTTGTTATTTTTTATAACCAGATAAAAACTATTGAAAAGAATCAGATATAAAATCTGGAAGGGGCAGCAGGGCACAATTTTGCTGCCTATTGTTATATCGAAAAATAATAAAACTCTTAACTTTTGCCCGACATAATATATAATGGAATTATGCCAGACAAAAGAAAGGAGGTTGCAATGTCACCAAGAACAGGCAGGCCAACGGATAATCCAAGACCCAATAAGTTGAGTATTCGCATTAGTGACGAAGATAAAAAAGCTTTAGAAGAGTATTGCGAAGAAAATAATGTGAATAGAACAGAAGCAATAAGCAGAGGGATTAAGAAGTTGATAGAAAAATAAAAGCAACCGAATACTTTGACGAGCAACGGTTACTTTTATTCTGAACGGAGGTTTCCCTCTGTGGAATATCATACCATAAAGGGGAATCTCTTTCAAGAAGATTGAAAGGAGATTTTATTATGCATGAAATTGAACAAACACTTATGTCTATGGAAGTTGCCGAATGGTAGATAAAGAACATAGTAAATTAACGAAATCAAAATTGATGTGGTTAAAGCATTGACTTTTTGGTAATCAACAATTATAATGAATTTGTGGTAATCAAAAAGTGAGGTGAGGACATGTCACCACGAACAGGAAGACCGAAGAGCGAGAATCCGAGAGGAAAACAGTTAGGAGTTAGATTTGACAAAAAGGAACTTGAAAAACTAGATGCTGTTGCAGAATATTACAATGAAACAAGAGTCGCTAGTATTCGCCGAGGGATTGAGATTCAAGTAAAAGCAATTAATTTGAATGGAGGGAAAGCAAAAATGACGGTTGGAGAACGTACAGAGAGTATAGAAGAGAAGAGAATGCGCCACATTAAAGAAGCTGAAGAACAGAAAAAGGGCTGGGAAGGTGAACTTGAATATGCGATAAGTAAAAAAGATTTAGAATATGAAAGATATTGCAAATTCATGATCAGTGTGTGGGAAAATACACTAGTGAAACTTGACAAATATGAAACTATTTAAAATATAGATAGGAGAGTGTAATTTTGGGCTCTCCTTTTTTAAAAAAATCTTGACTTTTGTTATGACGTAAGATATATTTATGTCATGACATAAATATAAAGGAGGGAAGTATGAGTCCAAGAACAGGAAGACCAACTGATAGTCCGAAGCAGCATAGAGAGAGTTTTCGCTTATCTGATAGTGATGTAAAAAAGTTGGATTTTTGTATGAACAAAACAGGAATGACGAAAACAGATATTATTAGACAAGGGATTGATTTGGTCTACAACAAAATAAGAGCAACCGAAGCTCTGGACAAGTAGCGGTTACTCTTATGGTTCTCAACACACTAAAGCGGTTGATATATGAATTATATCTCTGTTTGGTGCTGTTGTCAAATACTGAAAGGAGATATTTTATGACAGAACTTGAACAAACATTAGATAGCCGGGAAGTTGCTGAAATGGTAAGAAAAGAGCATAAAGGGTTGTTAAGGGATTTACGGAGATATGACAAACAGATGACTGAGTGCAATCTTGCACCCAGTGAGTTTTTCAGAATATCTGAATACAAGGATAGTACAGGGAGAACACTTCCATGTTACCGCATTACTAAGAAAGGCTGCGAATTTATAGCACATAAGCTGACGGGCAAAAAAGGTACGGAGTTCACAGCAAGATACATAAACCGTTTCCATGAGATGGAGACACAACTGGAAACAGGAGTGAATCAGGAATTGCTGTTATATCTAAAAGAAAAGCTAGAAAAGCAGGATGCAGTTCTGGCAGATATTAAGAATCAGACAAGGAAGAACGCATATTTACAAGATAGGAGGGTTTATACACTTCAAGATAAGTATAGAACAGATATAGAAATGATGATAGCGAAAAGCACAGATATAGAATATTTGTGTGCAGTATATTCGTTTGCAAAGCATTATCCAAACAAAAGTGTTATTGCATGAAATATAAGAATGAATGAGGGGCAGCAGGCAGTAGTCTGGCTGCTTCTTTGTATTAAATAATATAAAATAAGTTTGATGAGGGAGTATAGAACATGTAAACACAGAACATCCGGATTAATTCCGGGTGTTCTTTTCTTTGGAGGAAATCGTAAATGAAAGTATCGTGCAAGAATGTGGCATGTAGAAACTGGCGGGAACTAAAGGGGAGCCATTGCGCTGGGGAGGATACCTGTCAGGGATATATGACAAATGCCAGGAAAGCACAGGAGAAGATACCGCGATGCAAGGACTGTGAATATCACAAAATTATTTATACAAACGGAATGAAAGAATTTCATCATGAGTGTGTATATGGAGAAAAACGCAGAGTGATATTACTGGTAGAAGAAAGACTCTGTGATTGCAGGGTGTAAGGATATTTGTTTTATCGCTGGAGGGTGCGAAGGAAGCCACACTGGTCTTAATAGCCAGAGGATGCAGGTTCGAGTCCTGCTCCAGCAATTACTAGGAAAGGATAGGGATTGGTATGGTTTGGACTGCGAATGAGGTACAGAAGTTAATAGACAAGGGGGAACTGTATAAGTTCTATAAGAGCAAAGAATGGTTAGAACTAAGAGAAAAGATATTGAAGGAAAATCATAATGAATGTGAATGGTGCAAGAGGCAAGGGAAGATATCCAGAGCAGAACAGGTACATCATGTTCAGTATGTAAAGAAGCATCCAGAGCTGGCGATGAGCAGGAATTACCAGTATAAGGGAGAAAAGAAAAAGAATCTGATTGCATTGTGTCATGACTGTCATGATAAAGCGCATAACAGAATGAGATATAAGAAGCAGAGAAAGCCGGTGACAGAAGAGAGATGGTAATTCATAAAGGAGACAGAGTTAGATTCACAGGACATGGATACAGGCGGGCTATAACATACAGGTATGCAGAGCTGTTCGGTGAAAAAGAGTATCGGGTAAAAGAAACAAGGAGTTCGTGTTGCAATACGTTCCTGATTTTAGACGGGGTGGAGGGAATGTATTCAGAGGTATTTTTTTCAAAAGTATAGTATCCCCGGTACCCCTATACCTGATTTTTTAGGGGGAACGAACAACGGGAAGGGGACAAGACTGAACCGCGCTGCCTCGCGCGTGATAAAAAGTAAAAAAAGTTGGTGATAAAGTGGGAAAAAACGAGGAGTATAAAAGGAGGCCGACAAAGGAGAAAATCAAGGCTTCTCTGATAGAACAGCTAAGCATAAAGAATGCGAATGTAGCGCATTTCAGAGATATGATTTTTGACTATTTAGAGCTGTATTCTATCAAAAAAAGCCTGCAAAATGATATCAAAAAGAGGGGAGTATCCTATGAGACGACATCAGCAAACGGTTATAAAATCACAAAACAAAATCAGTCGGTTAAGGATTTGGTGGCTGTGGAAAAGCAGATGCAGTCCATGCTAAAAGAGATGGGGCTGACCACAGACGCGCCGACCGGGGTGGAAAAGGCGGATGAAGATCTGTAAGCAGATAGATGAATATATTGAATTTGTACGAAGCGATGAAGCGGTTGTGTGTAAAGAGCAACGGCTTCTTTGTGATTTTATTGAAAAGGTGTTTGCAAAGGAAGAGGTATATGTAGATGAAGAACAGTTAAAAAGGTATCTCGGATTACAGAAGTATTTTCCATATCAATTATTGTCATGGGAAAAATTCTGTTTTGCACTTCATAACTGTGTATATACGAAAGAAGGACAGTTAAGGTTCCCGAAGCTGGTTATCATAGTTGGAAGGGGAGCTGGAAAGAACGGATATCTTGCATTTGAAGATTTTGCAATGGTCACGCCGGTTAATGGAATAAAAGAGTATAACATAGATATGTTTGCTACCTCGGAAGAACAGGCAAAGGCAACGTTCAAAGATATCTATTATATTCTGGAAGACAGTAAGGATTATTTTAAAAATTATTTTAAATGGAATCAGGAGTGTATTACAAATTTAAAGACAAGATCTGAAATCAGGTATCATACAAGGGCGCCGGGAACAAAAGACGGAGGCAGGCCGGGAAAAGTAGACTTTGATGAATACCATGCATACAAAGATTATAAATTGATTGAAGTTGCAGTAGGCGGACTGGGAAAGAAAAGGCATCCGCGTCAGACGATTATAACGACGCAGGGAGATGAAAGAGACGGCCCGCTGGATAAGCTGATAGAGGATTTGTCAGATATACTGAAAGGAGACCTTCCAGACAATGGAACGCTGCCGTTTATCTGCTGGCTGGATGAACCGGAAGAAGTCCATAATCAAAAAATGTGGCATAAGGCAAATCCGTCGCTAAGGTATTTCCCGGATCTTCTTCATGAGATGCTGATGGAGTATGAGGATTACAGAAGAGACCCGGTAAATCATACGGCGTTTATGACCAAGAGGATGAACCGTCCGCCCGGACAGAGAGAATATGCTGTAACAGACTGGAACAATCTGGTTGAAGCGACAAAGGAACTTCCGGATCTAAGGGGGAGATCCTGTGTATGCGGAATTGATTATGCAAAGACAGATGATTTTGTGGTTGCAGGTCTGCTATTTAAAATTAATGACAAGAGATACTGGTTACATCATACGTGGGTATGCAAGAAATCGAGAGACCTTCCAAGAATTAAATTCCCGTTAAAAGAGGCGGAAAAAGAAGGGGTACTGACTTTCGTGGACGAGTCAGACATTCAGCCGGAAGTTGTAACGGAATGGATAGCGGAAATGATGAAAATATACATTATTGAGAGCGTAGCAGTTGACTTTTTTCGCTACACTTTGCTGGCAGATTCTTTAAAAGACTTGGGATTTACTGAAAAAAAGAAAAATCTGAAGCTGGTAAGACCGTCAGATATTATGAAAGTGGCGATTGTTATTGGGTACATTTTTTCTATGCATTTAATTACATGGGGAGAATCGAAAATTATGCGGTGGTACACTTGGAATGCGAAGGCAGTACAGGACAGCAAAGGCAATATAACATTTGAGAAACAGGAAGAGCGTTCCAGAAAAACAGACGGGTTTATGGCGCTTGCAGCGGCGGCGACAGAGGAAGGAAAGATACGGCAGAGGCCGGTTACTGGAAAAAAACGGGTATGTACCGTTGTGTAGAGAGGAGAATGAACAGGCGTGAAGATTGTGGATTTTTTAGGAAAATGGCTGGATAAAGTAAAGATTGGTCATACTTCGGGAGAAACAATCGTGATAGATATTCCGCCGGGAATCTATTATAAGGAACTGGCGCTTTATACGGCATATTCTTATCTGGCGAATGCAATAAGCGTCTGTGAAATGAGGGTATATCATAACAATAAGCCCGTAAAGGACAGAGACTATTATATCTTGAATGTGGCTCCGAATAAGAATGAGAACAGCAATCAGTTCTGGCATAAGGTAATCAGGAGAATGATTCGTAACCCAGAAGGAGCGTTAGTAGTGGAAATCAGAGGGGAGCTGCATTGCGCGGATACTTTTCAGGTCAGGGAAGAACGGCCGATTCTTGGTAATTTATATGACGGAGTGGTGATAGGCGGGAATCTGCAGCTAAAGAAGATATTCCGGGCAGAGGAAGTATATCTGTTTCGGATGGAAGACGAGAATGTAAAACAGATGATAGACGGGCTGTATACAGACTATGGAAGGCTTATGGAGGCAGCAGCCAGAGCTTTTCGGGATACGAACGGAAGGAAGTTCAAGTTTAAGGTAGATGCAGTTAAGGCAGGGGACGAAGAGTTTAATAAAGAATTTGAAGAAGTAACTGCAAAGAATATTAAAGCATATATGGAAAATGAATATGCAACCTATGTGGAATATGACGGAGAAGTTTTAGAAGAGGAATCACAGAATAAAACAGCGAAAAGTTCAGAGGATATTATTAAGCTGAGGAAAGACATGTTTGAAATCGTCGGGCAGGCATTTAAGATTCCAAATGCGATGATGGACGGTACGATGACAAATGTAAAAGATATGACAGATATATTTCTTACATTTGGCGTGGATCCTTTGGCAGATACGATTACCTGCGTACTGAATAAACGGGCTACCTATGAAGAATTTGCCAGAGGGAACTATTACAAATGCTATACGGGCAGAGTGAAACACAGGGATTTGTTTGATTCTGCGCCGAATGCAGATAAACTAAAAGCTTCGTCTGTACTGAATACAGATGAAATAAGAGAGGAGCTGAACCTGATGCCGATAGGAGAAGAATGGAGCAAAGCGTATTACATTACAAGGAATTACGGAAGAGCTGACGGTGAATTAGACGATGTCAGCGGAGGAAAAGGGGGTGAGGAATAAATGGTGAAGTTACCTAAGATGTATTTTATGTTCAAAACAGAGGGAAATGTGCATCAGATATACATCTATGATGATGTAAAGGAAAGTGGGAGTTTCAACTGGAATACATGGCAGTATGATGAAAGTAAGACATCGGCAAAATATTTCCAGAAGATGCTTGAAGAGATTCCAGAGGAAGGAACTATTGAACTCTATATTAATTCAAACGGCGGGTCATATAAAGAAGGAACGGCAATCTTTAACCAGTTAGCAAGGCATAAAGCGAAAAAGGTCGGGTATGTGGATGGAGTATGTCATAGTATTGCTTTTACCATTCTGCAGGCGTGCGACGAAAGAATTATGGGGGAAGGAACCTGCGCTTTAATTCATAATCCATGGGTAGCTACGGCCGGAAATGCAGAGCAGCTTATACAGGAAGCGGAAAAGCTAAAGGCGATGGAAGATTCATGCAGGTGTCTCCTGATGAAGAGGGCAAAAAATATTACAGAAGAGGAAGTTAAGGAGATGATGCAGAAAGAAACCATGTTATCTCCGGAGATGGCTTTACAGTATGGATTCATTGACAGAATTGAGGAAAGAGGCTTACAGGAAAGCGGAGAAACGATGCAGGCAGCGGGAAGTCTGAAAGAAATCAGGGACAGTCTTATGAATAAGGAATTTCAGAAAGAGCTGGAAGAGTTTCAAAATTATACAAATCATAGAGAACCAGAAGAGAACGTATCCATGATGGATGCGTTTTTTAATATTTTTTCATAGGAGGGAAAAAGACAATGTTAGGAAGTTTGGTTGATGCAAGGCAAAAAGAGGCGATTAATGCACTGATGAAGGCAATGAAAGAAGGCGATGAAGAACAGGCAAAGGCAGCCTGGACACAGTTCCATGATTCCATCGTGGACAAGATTAAAGATGATTATGAAATGATGAATGGAGATACCGCGATTATGGCGCAGCGCGGATACCGGCAGCTTACGAAGAGGGAGACCGAGTTTTATCAGAAATGGATTGCTTCTGTTAAATCGAAGGATGCAAAACAGGAGTTTACAGATCTGATGAATATAGAGGGAGGTATGCCAGAGACGATTTTTACGGATGTATATAAAGATTTGGTTCAGGAGCATCCGTTGTTGTCGAAAATCAATTTCCAGAACGTCAGATATCTTACAAAATGGATTTTGAACGATCACACAAAGCAGAGCGCAGCATGGGGAAAAATTAACAGCGAGATAGAGAAGGAAATCAGCTCTGGATTCCGAACAATTGACGTTGCCCTGTTTAAGCTGAGTGCATTTACGGTTATTCCGCTTGATATGGTAGATTTGGGACCGGAGTTTCTTGATAACTATGTCAGGACTATTTTAAAGGAGGCATTGTATTGCGCATGTGAAAACGCATGTGTAACAGGAAACGGCGTAGATTGCCCGATTGGTCTGGACAGGGATATTAGCGAAGGGGTATCGCATAATGACGTCGACGGTTATCCAAGGAAAACGCCGGTTAAGATTAAAAGTTTCAGGCCGGAAGAGTACGGCCCGGTGCTGGCAAAGCTGGCAGTTAATGAAAGGGGGAATATGAGAAAATTTGACGAGGTAACGCTGATATGTAATCAGGTTGATTATTTAAGTAAAGTTATGCCAGCCACCGTAGTATTGACGGCAGCAGGAACCTACCAGAAAGATTTGTTCCCATTCCCTACGAGCGTTGTGAAGTCGAATGAACTAAAGACGGGGGAAGCAATACTTTTCCTGCCGGAAGAGTATTTTTTCGGCTTAGGTACAAGTAAAGACGGAAAACTGGAAAGTACAGACGTCTATAAGTTTTTGGAAGATGTGCGGACTTATAAGATTAAGCTGCATGGAAACGGACGTGCATTTGATAATACGGTTGCGCTTCTGCTTGATATCAGCGAACTGGACCCGGCGTATATCACAGTGGAAAACAGAGAGATTCCGGTAGCGTAGTATGGATGAAGAAGTAATTACAAAATTAACAGAGCTTGCGAAGGATAAGTGCAGAATATCATGGGATGATAAGGACACAAATAAAAAAATCAGGACCATAGCGGAGAATGCGGCCGTTATACTGACGCACAAGCTTGGGATGCAGAAAGATGCGGCCGCTTTCACAGAACCGGGGCAGGCGAGAATGCTGTTTGAAAATTATTGTCTTTATGACTGGAATAACATGACTGCAGAATTTGAAAAAAACTACAAAAGCGAGATTTTGACAGAAAGACATAAAAACGAGGTTGAAAATGGCAGGAAGAAAGATTAGTAATTATAATGACGGAATTGCGAAACTCTATAAGAAAATTGATGCAAAGAAAAATGTAAAGAGCCTGGACGATTTGGTATATCTGGGCTTTTTGTATTTTGACGAGAGGAGTAAAAGACAGGAGGATATTGAATTTGCGGAGCAGTTAGGCAATACGCTGTCCATGAAGATAACGACTCCGGACAATGGAAATGTAGATGCTTCGTATAACGTGGTGATTGAAAATGTGATTTATGCAATTATTCATATAGACCGCGATGCGAAGAAGAAAGAGCTGTATTTTTATCTGGAGGAGGTGCGGAAAATTGAAAGAAAAGATTGAAGAGGCGCTTAAGGAAGTTAGCGAAAATATTTTCTATGGGGTTGGAATCTTTAAAGGCAGGGATATCTGGGACTGTATTATTTTTGGGCGGAGACGCACGAGGATTTCAAAGCAGGAAGGAAAAATACAGAGATGGTTTGTTGCTATTGTAGCGGAAGAAGAGGTGCCGGAAGACTTACCGGATAAGGTGATTGACGAACTGAGGAAGATAGGACTAAAGAAAGCGGAGTCAGATATTGAATACGGATATGTGGAAAAATCAGGGGAAGTTATGGTTGAAATGTGTACTATGGAATTTTATAAGGCAGAGAAAAGGTGCTGATGAAGTATGAGCTATTTTTCGATGGATGTAAGAGATTTTGACCGGATCTCAGATGTTATAAGTGAATTTGCGGACAGTTCAGAGGCAGAACAGATTATTAATGAGTATTTGAGAGAAGACGGCGGAGAACTGATTAAACAGAAAATACATGAGATGCTGCCTGTATCGGGAAGAAAACCATGGAAAGGGAAAAAGACTGCGGCAAAGGCCACAGAACCATTCAGGAAGACAGCAGGGAATCTGTCTGTGAAAGTCCATACAAAGTCAGCCTATCATTACCTGTATTTTCCTGACGACGGTTCAGACACAGAGCGGCATTATGGGAATCAGCAGTTTATGTTCGATGGTGCGAGTCAGAGTTCAGAGACAATTGCGAATGAAGTTATAGAAGAATTAGTGAAAAGATTGGAGGAAACATAGAGATGGCAATTACAGAGAAGGTATTTTCAGAAGCGGAAGTAAGGGAAATCGCAATCCGGGTGGAAGGAGCGGAAAAAGCAGACCGCAATGAGTGCGTGGGGGTCTGGGAGGAAGAGCTCAGCGTGAGAACGGTTATTAAGAATTGCCGGGGAGTCTTGGCGAAGTCCAGAACAAAAGGAACGGGAAATGGTACGATTAAGGCAAGCCTGCATATGGCACAGGATTTATTTGCTGAGTTATACGGAATGAGGCAGGAAGGGTTGAAAGACGGTGTGATTGCTTATGGCACTGCGTCTCTGCATCCGGTTTTCTGCGTTACGGCAAGGGTTCTGGATGAAGATGATAATGAGAAGCTGAAAGCTTATCCAAAATGTACCATTCAGAAGGCGTTAGCAAGAAAGGTAGAAAACGGAGGGGAAGAAATCAGTGAAATTGAGCTGGAGCTTACAATTATGCCGGATGATTTTGGAAACGGGCTTTATGAAGCTGTGGTGACAGATTTGACAGACGAGGAACTGAAAAGCAAGTGGATGGAAGAGTTTAAGCCGGAAATGGCAAGGGTGGTGGAAATATGAGAGTAAAAGTGAAACAGACGTATCGGGATAAGAAAACAAGGAAGATTGTTTACGCCGGAAGCATTTTGGAAATGGGGGAAGAACGATTCCATGAAATCAATTCTGTAAATGGTGGAAGGAATGGAACACTGGTAGAGAGGGAAGGGGAAGACGGGCAGCAGGAAGTAACAAATGAGTCAGAGGGTGAAGAGACAGAAAACGGTGACGCAGAGGAGAACGGCCAGTCTGAAAATATAGACTTACATAGCTTGAAGTATTCGGATTTGCAAAAACTGGCAAAGAAAAATGGGGTTTTGGCGAAAGGCTCGAAAGAAGAGCTGATAGAAAGTATTTATCAGGCAATGGAAAAAGAGGAGGAATAGATTAATATGAAAAATCCAAGAATTGCGTATACAGAATATGAACTTAACGATGGAGACACAATTGCAATGTCCACAGCGCCGATTTTGATGTACAAGCTTAGAAAGAGTGATAAAAAAGCGTACGAGAAGATGAGCCGGGTTCTGGTTAAGGGAGTGGATGAAAAGGATGCGCTGGAAATGTATGAATTTTTACACGCTGCGTATGTCAATGCAAATCAGGATGAGGACAGCCTGATGCCTTTTGAGGAATTTTTGGAAAAGGTCAATGAAGATTTTGCGTATAATGCTAACATCTGTCAGGAGATGATATCAAAGCCAAAAAAGCAAAATTCAGAACAGCCTTCATAAATGCTACATTAGGAAAGCCGGGTAACAGAATCCGGCTTCCTCGATTTGAGATGGAGGGAATCGAAGATTTTTACACCTATTTTGTGGATGTTATGAAAGTAAGTGAAGAACTGTTCTGGTATTCGGAATGGGAGTTTTTGGTTTCCATTGTTGAAAACAGAATGGCAGTGGAAAACTGGAAATCATACATAGAGGAAAAATTGAGCAGAAGGAAGTGATCTATTAGCAAGCAGAGAAGCGAAAGTAACGTTCAAAGCAGCTACCAGTCAGTTTACGGCTGGGATTAAACAGATGGATGCCGGTATGAAGCAGTACCGGGCAGAATTGAAGTTAAATGCTACCCAGATGAAAGGGCTGGGAGAAACGACGGAATTGCTAAAAAACCGGCAGTCTATTTTGGAAAGTGAATTATCGAATAGCAGAGAAAAGGTCGCTCTGCTCAATTTGAAACTAACGGAAGCAAAAAGGATATTTGGGGAAAATTCTACAGAAGTCCAGACTCTGAGCAGGCAATTGACGGAAGCGAAAAACCAGCAAGCGGCAATTCAGAATGAGCTTGGAGAGACGAATACAAAGCTAAAAGAGCAGGCTAAGGTTAATAAAGAGCTTGAGAATAGCGTGAGTCAGGCTGATTCAAAATTGAAAATGCTTGACCGGGAGCTGGAACTTAATTCTGCGAAAACAGAAGGGGCGTCAAAAAAGACAACGCTGTTAAAGGAGAGGAAGGAACTGCTTGGCAGACAGGCGCAGGCCTCGGCGGAGAAAGTCAGGGTATTAGAGCAGGCGCTTGAAACATGCGGAAGGGAGGCCGGGGAAAATTCGGAAGAATATGCAGAACTAAAGGCCCGTCTTCTGGAAGCGCAGAGCCAGCAGGAATCTATCCGAAATGCAATCAAAGCTACAACGGAAGAATTGGCAGAACAGAAATCCACTCTGGAACTGGCGGGAGAAGGAATCGGGAAATTTGGAAGAAACGTAGAGCAGGCAGGGAATAATCTGAGGGCGGTAAGTGCGGCGACCGGAGGCGTGCTGGCCGGAGCCGGAGCCGCTGCCATTTCATTCGAGTCTGCATTTGCCGGGGTGAAGAAGACGACCGATGAGGTGTTTGACGCAAATGGAAGATGCATATACAGTTATCAGCAGTTAGAGGACGGAATACGCCAGATGGCGAAGGAGATTCCATCCTCTACGACTGAGATTTCAGAGGTGGCGGAAGCCGCGGGACAGCTGGGAATAAAGACAGAAGACATTCTCGGATTTACAAGAGTCATGATTGATATGGGAAATTCAACGAATCTTGCATCTGAGGAAGCTTCCAGTGCAATAGCGAAGTTTGCGAATGTAACCGGTCTTGCGGCGGATGAAACGATGTCTGCAGAAGAAAAATATTCCAAAATGGGAAGCACAATCGTTGAGCTTGGAAATAATTATGCCACTACAGAAGCGGACATCATGGCTATGGCGCAGAATCTCGCTTCGGCTGGAACTCAGGTAGGAATGTCGGAATCAGATATTCTTGCACTTGCGACAGCATTATCTTCCGTAGGAATGGAAGCGCAGGCAGGCGGAACGGCATTTTCAAAAGCGCTTATCGCGATGCAGCTTGCAGTAGAGACGAATAGCGAATCGTTAAAAGACTGGGCGAGAGTAGCAGGAATGAGCGCGGATGAGTTTTCACAAAAATTCAGAGAAGACGCAACCGGAGCATTAGAGGCGTTTATTACCGGCTTATCGAACTGCGGCGGAGAAACAGATTCGGCGATCAAAGTGCTGGATGATATGGGAATTACGGAGACGAGACTACGTGATTCTCTTTTGCGCTCAGCGAATGCCAGCGATGTATTTTCTTCTGCAATCGAAACCGGAAGGGATGCATGGGAGGAAAATACAGCGCTTCAGGATGAAGCGTCAAAACGATATGAGACAACGGCAAGTCAGATTCAGATTATGAAGAATCATTTTGTGGATGCAGGCGTTACTCTGGGTTCTGTATTTCTGCCGATGATACAGGAAGGGATTAAAAAGGTTACAGGCTTTGCAGATGCCATTGCGGGAATGGACAAATGGCAGCAGGAAGCAGTTCTGGGTATTCTGGCTTTCATAACGGTTCTTTCACCTTTGTTGATTGGTATTGGAAAGATATCAATCGGAATTTCGGCTCTCATTGGAGTTGGGAGCAAACTAACAGGAATGTTTGCAGGAATAGGAGGTGCGGCAACAGAGGGAGGGGCTGCGGCGGGAGCCGCTATGGCGGTTCCGCTGGGGCCGATACTGGCTATAGTGGCCGGGATTACGGCGGTAATCGGTGTATTTGCGCTTCTTTGGAATAAAAGCGAGTCTTTTCGTGATTTTTTTACAGGGATGTGGAAGGGACTGAAAGAGACTGTTTCAGACTTTGTGAAAAAGATTGATTTCGGAGACAAAATTGAAAGCATCAAAGAAAAGTTCTCAGGACTGGGAGAAAAGCTTGCAGGACTTGAAAATTTATTTAAAGCAATCGGAATAGTTGCGGCAGTGATTGGAGTGGGAGCTTTAACGATTCTGGCGGGGGTATTTCATGCACTGCTGAATGCGGCGGAACCTTTGATAACGATTCTGGGCGGTGTAATTGATATACTGTCAGGTCTGGGGGATATAATCTTTGGAGTGTTTACCGGAGATGCAGAGCTGGTAAAGCAGGGAGCGCAGACTCTTGTATCAGGAATCGGAAGTGTATTCGAGGGCCTGTGGGACTTGGTTGCAAGCGTTCTTACAGGGTTTGTTGATGGGATTGTAGTTTTTTTCACTTCATTACTGGATGTATGCGGAGCAAATGAATTTATCCAGGGAGTGGTGGAAAACTTTAAGGGAATCGCAAGTGGAGTATCAGAGGTATTTTCCTCTGCTGTAGACACAGTATCAGAGGTATTTTCCGATATTGCAAATACAGTGTCAGAGACATTTACAACGATCGGCAATGTCGTTCAGGCGGGACTCATGTTTATCGGCGAATTGTTCAGCTTTGGCTTGGAGTTAATCACAGTGCCATTCCGGTTTATCTGGGAAAATTGCAGCGCAATTATATCAAATGTCTGGACGTCAATCACTGCGACAGTATCGGCAGGGCTTGGAGTCGCAAGCGGTATTATAAGTACAGTATTTGGGGCAGTAGCGGGCTTCATAGCCGGGATATGGAATAGTATATGGGTGACGATATCAAATGTCTGGACGTCAATCACTGCGACAGTATCGGCAGGAATTGGGACCGTAAGCGGTATTATAAGTGCAGTATTTGGGGTAGTAGCGGGCTTCATAGCCGGGATATGGAATAGTATATGGGTGACGATATCAAATGCCTGGACGGCAATCACTGCGGCAGTATCGGCAGGACTGGAAGTCGTAAATGGAATTATAAACGCGGTATTTGGGGCAATAGCAGGGTTTATAGCCGGAATATGGAGCGGTATAAAAGGGACTATAGCAAATGCATGGTCTGCAATCAGCGCTATTACATCAGCGGCGACAGATACGATAGGAGGGATTGTACAAGCTGGATTCCAGATATTGAATACATATATTGTAAATCCAATCAGTCAGGCATATGCAACGGTCAGCGGAATATTTGATGAGATTCGTAATGCAATATCGACTAAGATTGAGTCGGCAAGAGATGCAGTTGGAAATGCGATAGAAGCAATAAAGGGATTTTTCAACTTTTCATGGTCGTTACCAAAGCTGAAATTGCCGCACATTAAAATAAGTGGGAAATTTTCAATAGATCCGCCATCTGCGCCAAGTTTTGGGATTGAATGGTATGCAAAAGGAGCTATTTTTAACAAGCCGACGATACTTACTTCGTTAAATGGATTGAAAGGTGTTGGAGAAGCTGGGCCTGAAGCTATCGCGCCGATATCAAAGCTAAAAGAATACATGGAGAGTGCGGTAGACAGGACGTTCCAGAAATATATGTATGCACGAAACGATTTTGATTATGATAAACTGGCGGCCGCATTTGCTAAGCAGAGGATTATCGGAGAAGTTAACGGACGGGAAGTTGTCCGAATGTTCAGAGACGAGGGAATAGCTATATGAAGATTTATTACGAGAGTTCATCTCATGAAATATTTGATATGTCAGATTTTCCGGTTGTAATAGAGGATATTACCAGCTTGTTTGAAAAGAAATGGAATCATGATGTTACGGAAAATATGGCGAAAAATAAATCGAAACTGAATCGGTATTATAAAACGGATATGAGTATCAAACTTACTCTGTCCGTTTTTGCGGATTCAGCGGCAGAATATGATGAAATTATGGACAGGTTTGAACGTCTGACTGAACAGGATATTGTATATGGAATGCCGGGAAAATTATGGGTGGATGATTATTATATCGAAGCATATATCGAGACGGAATCGCCGAAAGAGTATGAAGAACTGTTTTATTCGGTTGATAATGATATAACTATTTATTCCACATATCCATTCTGGATATACAAAAGAACCTGTAGGTTTGAGATTACAGAAGCGACATCTACAAATAATAAAAGATATGGGGGCAAGTATTCATACCGATATGCAAATAGTACGAAACACCGGTATGTAATAAATGGAAATTATTTGGAGTCTAATTTCAGGTTGATTATATATGGACCTGTAGTAAATCCACAGGTGATTATCGGCGGACAAAGTTATCTTGTTAATATTATATTAGAAGATGGGGAGCGGTTGGAAATTGACAGCAGGGAAGATAAAGTAATAAAAATAACAAATTACAGGCAGGAAGTAAACGCGTTTCATAATAGAAGAAAAAAAGGATATTTTTTCAAAAAGCTTGCACCAGGACGATTGGAACTTATGTGGCCGGGAACATTCCGATTTGATTTGATAATTTATGAGGAAAGGAGTGTACCGAAATGGAATCTGTCACAGCGAACGTAAATGATAAAGAAAACAGGATCATAATTGCCAAGAGTAATGGTGAGGAAATGGGGTATTTAGATAAAAATATTGATTTGGATATGGAAATTGGTGAGGAGAATGATTTTAAATTCGATGTATCAATCAAAAACTATAGTAAAGATATGTATGCGTATAAAAACAGAATATTTATACCGGGGACAGAATATGGCGGGATAATAGACGATATAGAAGTGAATACCGGAAAAGACATAGTAACAGTAAAGGGAATAACGTGGAGAAGATTTCTACATCTGAAAATTGTAGAACCACCAGACGAAGACTCTCATTTGATGTTGGATGGGGAATTAAATGAAGTAATTCGGATGCTGATAGGAGAAAGATTGGGAACCTTGTTTGTTGTTCCGCAGAAAAGTACGGAAGTAAGGATATCAAACTGGAGAGTTGACAGATATGTAACTTTGTATGATGCAATTATGAAATTCCTTGATTTAAAGGGATACAGATTGAGGCTGGAGTATGTTCAGCCAGAGCTGTTGGAATGTGGTTATGTGGAGATTCAGGCTGTGCCTGTGGTGGATTATTCAGAGGAAATTGAATATTCGGAAGACGGAAAGGTGCATTATACGATTCGGGATTACAGAGGGGGAATTAACCATTTGATATGTGCCGGCTCAGGACAGGATGAAGAGAGAATGATTCTGCACTTATTTGTACAGGAAGATGGAAGTATAGGAAAGAGGCAGTTTTACTTTGGGCTGGACGAGAGAGAGGAGGTATATGAATTTACAAATGCAGATGCTGCAAAACTGGAAGAGGATGGAGAAAAACGGCTGAAAAAGTTAAAAAATTATAAAAAGATGGAAGTATCAGTGAACGATATGGAACTGGAATTAGGAGACATAGTAGGGGGATACGAAGAATATACAGGGACTCAGATAAGTAAGCCTGTTGTAAGGAAAATATTAAAGGTAAAGAACGGAAATACAGAAATAGAGTACAAAATAAAAGGAGATGATTAAATGAGTTTTTATCCTATTACAGTAAATACAGAACCGGAAGCAGAAGCGCATATTTTTGCCGAAGATGACGCAGCAATTTATCAATCGGTGTTTGGTGGCGACTGTGTGTTTGATATAGGAGGAAAACTGAAACTGACGATATTAAGTAACAATAAAGTGCGTATTGGTGATGGCGTACTTTGTGTAGGAGGTCATATAGGAAGAAACAAATATGGAGAATATGAAGATCTGGATATTGATAACGGCGTATCAGGAAAAAATAGAAACGATCTGATTGTAGCAAGATTTGCAACAACAGGAACGGGTGGAATTGATACATTTACATTGAGCGTAAAGAAGGGGACCGCTGGTACGACGGCAGTAGATCCTTCTATCGAAGAAGGAAATTTGTATGAAGGGGAAAGATTTCGGGAATTTCCGCTTTATCGCGTGAAAATTGAAGGACTTAGCATAGCAGAAACAGAGAAGTTATTTTCTATTAGAAAAACAAATGAGCAGCTACAAAGCGATATAGATAAAATAAACATTGCTTTAAAGAATCTGACTCCGAGGGATATCGGGGCGATTGCAGCATCAAATCTGATAAACAGCTTATCCGATGTAATAGAAAATACAGTTTCGGGAAAAGCAGCCGGAGCATTAGCCGTTAAAGAGTTAAACACAAAAAAACAAAATAATCTTACCCTTGGCAATAATACTATACCTAATCTAGATAGTTGGTTTGTGGGGTGTACTTGGTACAATGCTGAGAAAAATAATACAGGAGTAAAACCATTTGAGCATTATGGTTTTATCATAGCATTTCAGAGTGGACAAAGTAACTATTTTCAGATAGCCATCCCATATGGAGGTGACACAAATGAACCAAAGTGGAGAACGTATGTAAATGGTAAATGGCAGGAATGGAGATCGTTTTATGATAAAAATGCACTTGCTTTTAAAGGGGATGTTCCGGTATCTTCAGCAACTATAACAAATTTAAATTCGGTTACAGGACCGGGAATATATAAAATAGATGGAAAAACTATAGAAATGTCATGTTCGAATGGCGGAGCCTATTTTGCAGGAACCTATCAATTAAAGGGAACGTTTGTTGTACTTCCGTATTTTAATACGCAAATTTTAATCGTTAATGATTTTAAAAATAAAACAACCGAACCTCGTCTTGCTATAAGATTTTATATGGGAAGCTGGACAAATTGGAATGTTATTAGTTAGTTATGATTTTTGTAAAAATGTTGCAAAACATTGCAAATCAGGGCAGAAAGGCTCTTATTTTTATGCGTGATGTCACACAGGAAGGAGAGAAAAGAGGATATGGAAATCAGGGCAGGGCCGTAAAGGTCTTATTTTTTATGGGAAGAAAGAAGGAAAGGTGGTTCTGATGGAACAATTATTGACGCAGGCATGTATCGGCGTATTAACAACATTATCAGGATACATGGTATGGCTTCTAAAAGGACAAAAGAGGGACAGGGATGCAAACAGCAAAGGGACTATGCTTCTTCTGAGAGTTCAGTTGATAGAGTATCATGACAGATATGTAGCGTTGGGGCATATCCCTTCATATGCTCTACAGAATTTCATTGAGATGTATGAAGCATATCATGAGCTGGGTGGGAATGGAATGATAACAGAAATGTACAAAGAGATTTTAGAACTGGAAATCAGGAAGTAAAGGAGAAGAGCTATGAATATGGAAATTTTATTGCAGTATGTAACGTATATGCTGGCGGCGGTAGGGGTTCTGGCATTTGCCGTCAGTTTGATTACACAGGTAATCAAGGAAATGCCGGGACTGAGGAAAATACCGACGAACGCAGTGGCGCTGGTGGTGTCGCTGATTCTGTGTCCGCTGGCGGTTATTATTGCCTGCCAGTATTTTAAAATTGTGATTGTCTGGTACTATATATTTGCCTCCTTCCTTGCGGCGTTTGTAGTCTATCTGGTAAGTACCGGAGGATGGGAGAGAGTAGCAGAGATTTGGAACCGGACGAGATATAAGAAGAGGTAACCGCGGAGGGCGAAATAGAAGCGTCCTCGTTTTACATTGCGAGAATTGTCGAATCATGATAATATAAAAGACAGGAACAATCGTGTTGCAGGGTGGGCTGGCCTTCATTCTACACAGAATGGGGGTGATGTCTATGAAAAATCATTTTGATTTTAAGGATTTGATGACCTTTGGTCTTTTCCTTCTGGCATTGCTTACATTTATTTTTACATTTTGTAAGTAGCTGTACATAGAAAAACCACCCTAATAACTTTGGCGAGTGAACGGGTGGAATTTCTATCTTTTCAATTTGGCCAACCCACCTTGTGGGCGGTTGTTCCTTCTTGTTTATATTATAGAGCAGTAACAGGAAAATAGCAATCTAATTTTTGGAGAGTCTGAAAGCAGGCTCTCTTTTTGTGTGCGGTATCGCACAGGAAGGAGAAAAAGTTATGCAGGAAAAAGGTATTTTTATTGAGGAAGAATTGACAGAGGAAATGTTGAAGGAATTATCTAACGGAAAAGGAGATGACGAAGATGAGTAACAGCAGTTTAGTAAATCATGTAAGAAGGTCACCGAATTACAGTGGAAGGAACGGAAAGAGGATTGACAGAATTACCATTCACCATATGGCTGGCAATCTGTCTGTTGAGTCCTGTGGGAATGTATTTGCGCCGAGCAGCAGGCAGGCATCATCGAATTATGGAATTGATTCTGCTGGAAGAATCGGGCTGTATGTGGATGAAGGTAACCGTTCCTGGTGTTCTTCTTCCAGGGCAAATGATGAGCGGGCGGTAACAATTGAAGTTGCCGACAATAAGATTGGTAATGGCTGGGGTTCTTCTGTTGAGGCAATGTCAAAGCTGGTTCTTCTGTGCGTGGACATCTGCAGGAGGAATGGTATCCATAGGCTAATCTATACCGGAAATACAAATGGAAATCTGACGTTACACAAATGGTTTGCTAGTACAGACTGCCCTGGGGCATATTTAGAGTCCCAGATGCCAAAGATTGCGGAAGAAGTAAATAAACTGCTCTCAAGTGGGGAAAAGGCGTATGTCTGGGGCGTAGGAGAAAAGAAAGAAGAAGTGACCTGTGTAAATGCCACCGTACAGGGCAATTCAGGAGAGGATTGTATGCGTCTGGAGCTGAAGGATGCAGGAGACGGGTATTTCTATGTCAGAGACAAGGTCCATGGTCTTTATCTGGACGTTTCCGGGGCAGCTTCTAAGGATGGTACGAATGTACAGTTCTACAAGGGTAATAAGACGGATGCACAGAAATGGAAGCTTATCTGGAAGAACTTCAAGAATGCAAAATACCTGATGCTCAGTCCGAAGTGCGCGCCAGGTAAGTATCTGTCTGTTGAGAATAACGGAGTTGGCGGCAAGAATAACCTGAAGCTGTGGAGTGATTTAAATAATTCAAAGCAGAAATTCTTTGTCAGAGAAGAGACGGACGGATATACTCTTCTGATTCATGCATTTACGTTCAAATGTGTGTCGGCTAAAGAGTAAGGCAAGTTCTAATCTTTGGGGTGGTACAAAACTATAGAAATATGATAATATATAATCATCAAAAGGGAACAAGGATAATAAACCGGAAGGGGGGTAGTGTCAAGTAATTTATGAAAAACTGAGCTGCAAAAAACAGGCTCAAATGAACCTTGAAAACTGTAGATATCGACTCCGAAAAGCTCTCCGAGGGCTTAGGG
>CAJSZQ010000022.1 GCA_910574185.1 Lachnospiraceae bacterium | reverse complement strand
CGATATTTTCCATCTCAGAATCTCTGGGATGAAGAGTATATTTAATTTCTTCATAATAGTCGGTAAAAATTTTCTGTAATACGTTCATAAGACTATTATGAAGGAAAGAGACACAAAAAGAAAGCCCTAATCCCCTCAAGATTGAGGGGCAGGGGAGTTGAAGTGTCGAAGACACTTTTTTATATCCGCAAAGAAAATGTACTGCCGCAGCCTTCCGTATCCTGTACATGCAATTCAGCCCCTTGAATTTCTGCCAGAACAGCCGCGATGGACAACCCCAGTCCGAAGTGCTCTTTTCTATTTCTGGATTTATCACTGCGATAAAAACGCTCGAAAATCAGATTCTTTTGGTTATCAGGTATACCGGGACCGAAATCAATAACGGAAATCAGCGTATGGGGCCGGATATATTCTGCCCGAAGGATAATTCGCCGGTTCTGGAAATGGATTATATTACGGGTATTGTCGGCTTGTTCTTTTGGCCCGGCAGCACAGTGCGTATCTGTTAAGGCATATGCGACGGCATTATCCAGAAGGATAGAAAGAATCTGCGTACACAGTCCCGAATCTGCCTGCACAACTGGAAGGGGTGTTTCTGGAAGTTCCAGAAGAAGTCTTCCATTTTTAGCAAGGCAGACCGGTTCGTATAATTCCAGGAGATGCAGCAGCAGTTCATCTATTTCAAATTCTTCTTTTTTTACGGCCCAATTTTTGTGCTCGGCAGAAGCAAGCAGGAGGAGACTGTGAATCAGGGAGCTACCCCTGCGGCATTCACTTTTGATTGTTTCAAGAAGCCTTTTATTCTTCTCCTGATTTACAAAAATAGCGTCGGCCGACGTCTGGATAACAGTGAGAGGAGAGCGCAGTTCATGAGAGGCCGCGGCTATAAAATCCTGCTGTTTCCGGTAGGTTTCTTCCAGAGGTTTCAGGGACCCAGTCACAAACCGGCTTCCGGTAAAAAACAAAAGCGCTATGCCAAGGCTGTCAATCAGCAGATAAAAGCATCCGGTCTGTAGGAGTCTGCTCCGGTTTGGAGTAATATCCTGCAGAAGAATCAGTTTCTTGTAGCCAGAATCAGCGCCGAGGACCAGAACATTTCCAAGATAAGAGTCCCGCTCATTTCCCTTAATCTGAAAAATAGAGGACTGCAGAAGATTGGAAGATATAGGGTGAGAGGCTGGATAAATGCCTTCGCTCTTTGCGTAGTCTTCTGTGCGTGCTAACAGAATATTCCTGTCAGTGGAGGGATGGTAAGAACCCGGAAAGAAAAGGGGCGAACCATTTTCTTCTATATAAATTATCAGGTGATTTTTTTCTTCCATTTTGGACAGGTAAGAATCTGCAAAAATGGATTCGGTCTGCAGGTTTGACATCAGGATAAACAGGTGATCCTGAAAATCCGAACGTTCTT
Source organism: Lachnospiraceae bacterium (assembly GCA_910574185.1). Lineage (GTDB taxonomy): Bacteria > Bacillota > Clostridia > Lachnospirales > Lachnospiraceae > Claveliimonas. The sequence continues at coordinate 70,086 of CAJSZQ010000022.1, read as the reverse complement.
TGTTCTTCTGGGAGGAGATATAGAAAAGAAATGCAAAAGACAGAATAAGGGTCATGATTAGTCCGGTGCTTGCTGTATAAAGAAATACAAGTTTTTTCTGTAGATTAGGAAACATGTTTTCCCTCCAGTCGGTAGCCCACTCCATGTATGGTTTCTATGGAAGCGGTACTTTTCAAATTTCGCAGGTGCTTTCTTAAAAAATAAATGTAAGTATCCAAATTGCCGTCTTCAACCGTTCCGTCCGGTCCCCATATGCGGGAAAAGATTTGTTCTCTGGTCAGTGTTTTCTCCGGGTTGCGAATGAAAAATTCCAGAAGGAACGCTTCGCGTCTGGAAAGCTGGCGCTGCTGATTCTGACAGGAAAGAATCCGGGTGTCTGTATCAAATTGCAAATCGAAAAAGGAAAGCTTATCCGGAATGGAAAAATTCTGGGGACGTCTGGAAAGGGCGCGGATACGCGCCAGCAGCTCTTTGGTATCATAGGGTTTCACCAGGTAGTCATCAGCGCCGCAATCCAGTCCGTCAATTTTATCGCCTACAGAGCCTAAGGCTGTCGTTAGAATTACCGGAGTAGCGATATGATTTTGACGGATAGAGCGTAAGATGGAGAGTCCGTCAATCTCCGGCAGCATTCGGTCTAAAAGAATCAAGTCGTAAGCGCCCGACATAGCGAAATAGAGAGCTTCACTCCCGGTATGGCAGACAGATACGGTATGATTGCCGGTATGAAGTTGTAATCTCAGAGCTTCGCACAGTTCTTTGTCGTCTTCTATAATTAAAATATGCATCTTACATTCTCTCTCCTTAATTTTCAATCTTTACGATATGATTCATGCGGTTCTTACTCTGGTTTGGGAAGTGCGGCATATGAAACAAGGCAATTCACAGACCAGCGTATGTGAAGCATAAATGGCTCTTAGAATTTAGTATACCAGACAATTCTCAAAAAAATCTTTAAAAAATTATTATGGTTTTCCAAGTTTTTTTGAGAAAAAGTTCGTATAGTAAAGGACAGTTCATCGCTTATCAATTTACAAAGTAAAGTATAGGCGATATGAAAAAGATTCGGAAGGAGATGGGTAATTATGAGAAATAACAGAACCTTGAACGATAAGAAACGAATAGCGGTGCACCTGTTATGCATTCTTCTGCTGGCTGTGACAACGGCTGGGCTGCTTGGCGGGTGTGGGAAGACAGGAGATGAAAATAGCAGGAAAGCAAAAGGGCGTTATGTGGAACAGGACATCGACCTTACGCTTCAGCAGGGAGAAGAAGCGCTGAACTTGACGAAATCGAAGGACGGTAATCCGGTACTTTTTACACAGCTTAATAGTACTCAGGTCTTCCGGTATGAGTATATAAAAGGAGAATGGAAGCAGACTTCTCTGGACTGGATTACCAATCTTTATCAGGGAAAAGAAATCTATTTTCAGGAAGTACAGGAGACGGCAGAGGGCGTGCAGTTTGTAAGAAGTATCAATATGGAGATGCTGACGCTGCTTGCAAAGAGTGCAGACGGTCAGTCAGGAGAGGAGTTGTCTGTTCCCTGGCTGGTGGAGCAGGGAGAGTATGGGTATCCGGCAGTGTCTTGTCTGCAGATTGACAGTTCTGGAAATATCTGGATGAATGATTTGTATGAGTCGAAATTTGTGGTTATTTCGCCAGAGTCGTTTGATGTGATGAAGGAAATCAACAGTGCGCAGGGATTTTCAAATGAACAGAAGATGTTATTTGCAACAGAGGCTCAAGCTGTGGCCGCAAATACAGAAGAAGGCGTCTATACGATTTTTGATTCAGACTTAAATGAAAAGGGACAACTTTTGGTGAAAACGAAGGATAAGTTTGATATGTGCAGCAAAGGAGATGAATGGTATCAAGTTTCGGAAGAAGGAATTATGCGCTTTGCGCTGGGAAATGATATCAGCGAAAGACTGATGGACGGCAGTATGGGAGCAATGGGTTCTTCTTCCAATATAGTGGCTGGAGTTATAGCCGGGGAGAAAGAGGATTTCTATGTGCTTTACCGGCAGGAGAAGACTGGAAGCTGTAGCTTAAAGCGTTATATATATGATGCGGAAATAGAAGCTTCACCTCAAAATACCCTGAAGGTGTTCGGACTCTCAGAAAATGTTACGATTCAGGATGCGATTGTTGGATTTCAACAGGCTCACCCGGATATAAGAGTAGAGTATCAGAGTTCCGGCGGGGAAGAAGGGGTGTCCATAGATGATATTCGTACTTTAAATACAGAGCTTTTGGGAGGAAACGGCGCGGATGTGCTCTTATTAGACGGTCTTCCGGCAGAGGCGTACATGGAGAAGGGAATCCTTGCGGACCTTACGAAGCTGAAGGAGGAGCTTACAGGAAAAGAGTCTTATCTTGAGGAAATGCTTGCTAAAACTACAGAGCAAGATGGAAAAATCTATGGAATGCCAGTAAAGTTTAGTATTCCAATCATGTATGGCAATAAAGAAACAATGGAGGCGCTTAGTGACCTTGAAACTCTGAGAAGTTATATTTCCAAACATCCGGATGCCAGTATTTTTGGACTTGCGGATCAGACCTATATTCGGGATTTTCTCTTTCAGCTTTATGAAGACGAGCTGTTTACGGCGAATGGAGCAGTTGACAAAGAGAAGATGAAAATTCTTCTGGAACTGGAACAGGTTCTGAGTGTAAACGCAAAGGCGCAGATTTTTGACGATGTAAATGAGATGGAGATGCGCATAGGTAACACAGCGAAGCTTTTTCATCAAGGCATGTTTACGAATGCCGGAAGCGTAGCAATTCTGAATTATGAGGAGGGAACAGCTACAGACAGAATTGGAAGCATTACAGATATGATGATTCCTTATACGGTGATGCGACAGAAGAGTCTGACTCCAAATACGATACAGGACTTTTATTGTCCTCAGGGAATTGTAGGAATCAATGAAAATTCCAAGCAGAAAGAGCTTGCAGAAAAATTTGTCAGATACTTGTTCTCCAAAGAGGTGCAGGGTGCGCAGATTGACAATGGCCTTCCAGTACTTGTCTCGGAATTAGAAAATAAGAAAAGTGAGATAGATATTGAGTATGCACAGGAAATAGGGGCATATTCAAGCTGGACCTTTGAGGGGGAGGAGCCGATAGAAGTGAGCGCAGGTTATCCTACGATGGACGAAATAGAGAAGTTGATTGAATTGTGTAAGACTCTAAAGAATCCGGCGGTGCAGGACTGTGTGCTCTGGAATATTTATCAGACAGAGGCGGACCAGTGTCTGGAGGGAAGTATTGATGCAGAAACGGCGGCAAAAAATATCGCGCAGAAGGTGGATACCTACCTTGCAGAGTAGAAGGAAAGCGGCAGAAGAGATTCCAGGATGGAGAAAAAGGGAGAGCAGGAACGGATGTCTGTTCCTGCTTCCGAGTTTGATAGGAACAGGGGGATTCGTGCTATTTCCGTTTCTAGATGTAGTTCGGAGATCTTTTTTTAAGGCGGCGGGAAGTGGATTTGTAGGATTGGAAAATTTTCGGCGGGTGCTTGACAATGGGGCATTCCGTCTGGCTGTAGGAAATACGGTACGTTTTCTGGCAGTCTGTCTCCCGGTGTTGTTGACGTTGTCTCTGCTGCTGGCGGTTCTGATATGCAGGATGAAACGGGTTCAGAGATGGATAAAGACGGGAGTTTTGCTTCCTATGGCGGTTCCCGCCGCATCGGTGGTTGTGTTTTTTCAGATGGTATTTGACAGGAAAGGATGGCTGAATGAGATGTTAAAGTTCTTCGGGGGAACTGGAAAGGACTGGCTTATGGAAAATACGGCGTTCTGGGTTCTGACTGTCTGCTATGTTTGGAAAAATCTTGGATATGATATCATTTTGTGGCTGGCCGGACTATCTGGGATTTCCAAAGAACAATATGATGCGGCGAAAGTACAGGGAGCGGGAGAGTGGGCGTGTTTTTGGTATATTACCCTGCCTCAGTTAAAGGAGACAGCATTTGTGGCGGGAGTATTATCCTTTGTGAACGCGCTGCGCGTGTTCCGGGAGGCATATCTTTTAGCGGGCGATTATCCCCATAAAAGTATCTATATGCTGCAGCATTTGTTTAATAACTGGTTTGTCAGTCTGGATATTCAGAAAATGACAGCGGCGGCGGTTATGCTGGTAATCGTAACGACAGGGATGCTTATCTTTTGTGAGAGACACTGGAGGAACAGGAATTATGAAAAGAGAAAAAGATAAGTGGAAGAGGTACAAGTATATGGATGCAGAGTTGTTTGTGAGATTTGTGCTTTTTGCGGTTGTTGCTTTGATGCTGCTTCCATTTATTATGCTTTTTACTGGCTCGCTGATGGGAGAACAAGAGCTTTTAGAAACCTGTGGAGCGGTTCTGGCTGATTATGAAGGAGAGACAAAGTTTCGCTTGTTTCCGCTGTATCCAACATTAAGGGCGTATGTAAGGCTGCTGTTTGATTCGCCGGAATATTTTACGGCATTCTGGAATTCAGTGTTTCAGGCTGTCAGCGTGCTTCTCGGTCAGCTTGCTGTGGCTGTGCCGGCGGCGTGGGCGTTTGCCAGATTCCGGTTTCCGGGAAAACGGATATTGTGGATTCTTTATATATTGCTTATGATTCTTCCGTTTCAGGTGACTATGGTTTCTGGTTACCTGGTTCTGAACGGCCTTCATTTAATGGACACCAGGGCGGCGGTCATTCTTCCGGGGATATTTTCGACACTTCCTGTTTTTATTCTGTGGAAATCATTTGCAGGGATTCCGGATGAAATCATAGAGGCGGCAAGGATAGACGGAGCTGGAGATTTGCGGATATTTTTCCATGTTGGGATACCCCTTGGGATGCAGGGGATTTTTTCATTCCTGATTCTTGGATTTTTGGAATATTGGAACACAATCGAACAGCCTATGACTTATTTAAAATCAATGCCTTTATGGCCGCTTTCACTGTATCTTCCTCAGATGGTAAATACAGAGATTATGACGGCGTTTGCGGCGTCTATTGTTACCCTTTTGCCGGCTTTACTTATATTTCTGGCTGGACAGGAGAGTTTGGAGCAGGGAATTTTGCATGCTGGAAAGGAATGATAAAAGATGATACAAAATAAAATGTGGACGCTTCGGAGCTTAGCGGTTTTTCTTATGGTTATGGTTGTGGGAACAGTAACTTCAAGGGCAGCGGATTCTTTACTGGTGGCGGAGGTCCAGGTGCAGAAGCCAGGCAGGGGGCGTCTTACTTATTTCTGTGAGGGTGAGGGAAGGGTGGTTCCTGTGAGAGAAGACGTTATTTTTTTGTGGCCGGAGCAGCAGGTGGAATGGACGGCGAAACAGGGAAGTGCAGTGAAAGCGGGAGAGTGTCTGGTGAAATTCCGCAGGGAATACTTAGAACAGGCCATTGCAGATAAACAGGCGGAGCTTGACAGGCTTGAACTGCAAAAGCAGCAGCAACTGGCGTCGGCCAGGGAACCAGCCAGGGTTCCGGCTGTAGAAGGAGCGTCGCAGTCTCTTGCGGAGGCGGAACAGAGATTAGCAGAAGCTAGGCAGAAAGAGTTGGAGGCACAGAATGCTTATGATACATTTCTGGAAACGGAGGAATCTGAAGATGATGGACTGCTGGAGGAATCCAGGGAAATTGGAGTAATCGGCGGTGCAGAAAAAGCGGAGATAGAAGGAAGAGAGGATGGAATAAAAGAAACAGAGAGCGCGCAGGAGGCTGGTATTTGGGAGATTAAGAGGCAGGAGCTGGAATCAGCCGTCTGGGAGGCGAAGGCAGAAACGGAAGCGGCAACTCAGGCGGTGAATCAGGCGCAGAATGCAAAAGAACTGGCAGCCAGAGAGGATGCGGCTATTCAGGCGAATGCGGCAAATGCGGCGGAAGCGGCTAGGATTGGAGCCGACGCTATGGGAGTGCAGACAGAAACAGTGAGAACGGAACTAGAGCGTCTGCGGACGTATTGGGAAGCGGAAGGAAAAATACTTGCAACCGAGGACTGTATTGTGCTGCAGACCGGAGCACAGGTCGGAGCGATTACCACAGGTTCGGAAGTCTTTGTAACTGGAAGCGGGGGCTTTTGGTTAAAGGGTACGGTAAAGGAAGAGGATAAAGAGAATCTGAAAGCGAGCGCTTCTGTGAAAGTGAGGCTTGGTGAAGGAAAGGAAAAAACGGTTCAGATTGACCGAATGGAATTTGATACAGGGGAGGATGATAGCGGAGAAAAGGGAAGCTCTTTAGGAGGAAGCGCGTCTTTGGCCGGCAGGACTGTCTGGTATGCACATTTGCCGGAACATACAGAAGTACAATGGGCAGAGAAATTTACCTGGAGGATGGAGACTGCTTCGGCAAAGGAGTATGAGCAGACGATTCCCCTGACGGCTCTGCGGGAAAATGTAACGGAATCATACTGTCTGGTACTGTCTGAGGAGGAGCAGATGTTAGGAACTGTGCAGATTGCGGAGCGCGTTCCAGTTACGGTGCTTGAGAAAGACGGAGAAAATGCGGCGATAACATCTAGACTTCGGGAAACAGACCGAGTTATCGTATTTTCGGAAAAATATGTGGAGGAAGGAGAACGGGTACGGATACAGAATGAAAAGCAGAAGCTTAAAAGTTAGGATGAGGAATTTGAGGTTTACTTTTTTCTATATTGTGATGAATGTCTGGATACTGAGTCTGCTCTGTCAGATTAAGGATTCGGAAGATTTACTTTCTATGTCCTATCCGGCGGAAGGGATAACGAACACAGCATTTTCAAAGTGGAAGAATGCAGAGGGGAGCAGGAAGGCGGAGACAGCAGCGGTATGGAAGTTTTGCGGAAATCTTACGCTTTTTGCAGAAGCTACCGGACATCGGCAAACGGTCTGCTGCTACCAGATGCAGGGACAGCCAGAGGCTGTATTCGGAAAGGCGCTGACGGCAGGACAGTATTTTACTGAAGAGGAAAAAGACGTCTGTCTGTTAGATGTGGAAACAGTACGTAATTTGTTCGGCTCGGAAGATGTATTGGGGCTTGAAGTAAAATGGAGTGGAAAAATCCTAAAAGTAGCAGGAATTTTAAATGAAAATGCGCCTGTATGTGTGATTCCGGCTGAGAAAGAAACGGTATTTGAAGGAATTGTTCTTCGCAGAAAGGATGCAGGAGAATCTTCTAAACAGGCTGTTAGTTTGACAGAAGCAGTGCTTGGAAGAGCAGAAAGTCCGATTCTTGACGGGAAACTTTACTTTGTGACAGCTTGTATACTGTATGGAGTTATGACGGCAGAGGCTTTTATTCTAATGGGGATACTGACAAGACGCAGGGCGGCGGGGAAGAGAAGGAAAGCGTGGGGGCTGTGTTTTTTCTGCGTCGGGATAGGAATTGCAGTGTTGTTTATTGGAATTAAGGCGGCAGATTTTGGGAGCGATTATCTTCCTGCGTACTGGTCGGACTTTGATTTTTTCGGGAGACTGTTCGAGGAGAAAACCGGGCAGATTAGGCAGTTTCTTGCACATCAGGAATTTGCCTGCTGGCAGAAAATGGCGCGTGTCTGGAGACAGGCAATCGGGCTGGAAATTGTAAGCGGAGGACTGTTGGCGATTGTTTTTGTACAGGCATATTCTGCGTCGCCCTAAAGGACTAGCTCTGCGTCGCAGCACTTGCAAAGTACTGTGTGAATAGTAACCTTTTGTTCTGTTATTAGAAAGTATCTGTATGATTAGCTGTAGATTATTGGGAAGGGACGTGGTACAATAAAAAAATAAGAGAGGGAAATTGCTATGAAGGGATTCGAGATATTTAAGAGGCTTGGCATATTTATCTGCGTATTGTTTATAACTTTAATCACTGGTACTAGGGCTCATGCTAAAGACGTCAGAGATTACGCGGACGTACATCCAGGCGATTGGTTTTACCGAACTGTGGCAGATGTTTCCGAAAAGGGACTGATGACAGGGACGGATGATACGACTTTTGCACCGGCCCAGAACTTAGAAAGAGGGCAGCTGGCAACAATCTTGTACCGCATGGCCGGAAGCTCGGATACCGGTTATGTGTATATTTTTCCGGATGTGGCTGATGGAGTCTTCTATTCGGAAGCGGTTACCTGGGCGTATCAGGAAGGTGTCATTACCGGTTATAAAGACGGCACATTTGGCCCTGGTGATAAGATTACCAGAGAGCAATTGGCTGCTATGCTTTACAGATACGCGGAAAAATGGGGGATGGATACTTCTGCAGACGGCAGTATTTACGAGTATCCAGACGGCGGCAGCGTCTCCGACTTTGCAAAAGATGCTGTCTCATGGGCAGTGGGTTCGGGTATTATCAAAGGCGATAAGGGAAATATCAACCCACAGGGAGACGTAAGCAGAGCGGTGTGTGCGACGATGATAGCCAGATTCATAGCGCCGCCTTCTGTAGCGCCGTCCGTAACGGGGGCTCTGCATGTGGATGGAGCCAGACTGTGCGGCAGCGATGGGACTGCGGTACAGCTTAAAGGAATCAGTACTCATGGACTCGCATGGTTTCCTGAGTATGTCAATGAAGATTGTTTCCGGCAGCTTCACGAGGAATGGAATGTGAATGTGATTCGTCTTGCAATGTATACGGCAGAATCCGGAGGATACTGTACGGACGGAGACAGAGAAGCGCTGAAAAACTTGATTCGTGACGGAGTTACCTATGCAAAGAATCAGGATATGTATGTAATTATTGACTGGCACATTTTATCGGATTTTAATCCCAATATGCACCGGAACGAAGCCATAGACTTTTTTGCAGAGATGTCAGCGGAATACGCAGACGAGAACCATGTACTGTATGAAATCTGTAACGAGCCTAACAGCGGAACCAGATGGGAAGAGATTAAGTCCTATGCTGAAGAGGTGATAGGCGTGATTCGTGCGCATGATGAAGACGGAGTGATTCTTGTGGGGACGCCAAACTGGTCCCAATTTGTAGATGAGGCGGCAGCAGATCCGATTACGGGATATGATAATCTTATGTATACCCTTCATTATTACGCGGCGACTCATACCGACGATTTGAGAAACAGAATGGCTGCAGCGTTAAATAAGGGACTTCCAATCTTTGTGTCAGAGTACGGAATCTGTGACGCAAGCGGAAATGGCGCCATTAATGAAGAACAGGCAAATAAGTGGATGGAACTGCTCGACGATAGGGGAATCAGTTCTGTGGCCTGGAATCTGTCCAATAAAGGAGAAACTTCTGCTCTATTCAAGGAATCCTGCAGTAAAACCAGTGGATTTGAGGAAAGCGATTTAAGTGATTCGGGAAAATGGCTTTATGCAATGCTGACCGGAGAGCGAAGACAGCCGGATTCCGGTGAGAAGGAAGAGGATTCAATGGAATCTGAGGATAAGGTTTGCCTGACAGACGGCGATATCAGGATACAGGCGAGAATAAAAAACAGTTGGCAAGCAGAGGGAAAGAAGGTCTGTCAATACGAGCTTAATCTGAAAAATATGGCTGATAAAGCGTGTGAAAGCTGGGATATTGAGATTCCATTTCACAGCAATATTACGTTATCGAGCGGATGGAATGGCAATTATACAGTAGACGGAAAAGTTCTGCACATTACGTCAAAGGAGTACAATGGAAGAATCCCGGCAGGCGGAACAGTGTCTGACATAGGATTTATAGTAAGCGGCGGGGACGGAATCAAATTCTAACGCACTGTCTGGTTTCATTGCTTTACAGACATCGATGTTAATTGCCTGAGGCGGGGAAGCCGCGTAGTATGGAGTACATGATTTGAATAGGGTTATCTTAGGACGGCAGTTTGATTACAGACTGCTGTCTTTCATTGATAAATGGCGTCTGGAATCGCTCGGTGACGATGGATTCGTATAAATCTGCGGCATAGATATCGGTATTTATCATGGCGTCGCCGGGAAAGTTCAGATGTTTTATTTGCGATAATCTGGTAATAACCGGGATTTGTGACTGTCTTTTTATCAGTCCGAAAAGGGCGGCGTCTGCTTCATGAAATCCCAGTATCCGGGCATAGAAAATGTGGCCGGCCCAGCAGTAAATTTCCATGTTCTGTCTGGTGATTCCCAACAGAATATGGAAAAGAGCCCGGCTGATGCGGCTATAGGTAAGTTCTTTGGTTTTCAGAAGTCCGCAGAACTGTTCCAAATTCAGAAAATCATTGCAGCAGTTCAGAATGCGGTTTGCAAGTTCAGGATTCACATCAGCATAGCAGGCCAGACTGTCCGCGGTCTCTGATAACAGTCTGGCTTTAAGAAGAAGAGAAAAGTCATTGCTCTGTATCGGGAATCTTTGGCGGTAAGCGTCCTGGATTATGGCAAGGCAGTCTTTGGGAATTTGCCGTTCAATTATGGAGGGGCTGTCGATATTTGCCCGGATAGCAGAGGCGGAGCTAAAATTATAGTTGACAGCGGTATCATGATATCCGGAACCAATCCGGCGAATGGTGTATGCTTTTATGGGACTGTCAAGTCGTTTTAGCGCTTTCAGATATTCGATTCCCAGAATATTATTTGGCGCGGACAGAATTGCAGCATACTGTTTCAATGCATGCTGCCTCGCAAGAGGAAAAGAGAGACCCGTTTTCAGGGCTTTTTTCAGGGAAGCTTTATAGTCCTCTGGTTCTCTTTCTAAGATATCTGCGATTTCTTGTAAAACCTGTATATCGCCGCATTCGCTTCCGAAGCAGATGGAATCCACACAGCCAAGTTTATCAAGGAGAGAGACGGCGCCTAAGGCAAAATATTCCGCGCTTGAGACAGCGTAATATACCGGAAGTTCGATAACTGCCGATACGCCGGAGAGCAAAGCGCATCTTGCCCTTAAGTGTTTTGGCATAATGGCGGGAGCGCCCCGCTGAACGAAATTGCCGCTCATAACAGCGATGACGGTATCGGCTCCGGTAATCTTCTTTGTCTGCTCAATGTGGTATAAATGGCCCTTGTGAAATGGGTTGTATTCTGTAATCAGCCCTGCGACTTTCATGAGAATCTCCTTGTATAATAATTTTAAATTGATTATACTATAGGAAGTAAATTAACGCAAATTCCATTCGCAAAGCGGATTTTAAATGGATTTGTGAAGGTTACTGTTCATGAGTTTTGATTTAGACTGTAACAGAAGGGGGTGCAAGATGGGAATAAAAAATAATATGAATCATGTGACTGCGGAAGAGTGGGGACAGGCTGTCGCGTCCAGCGAATTTGATTATGATTTCGCGGACGAACGGGAGGAACTGACGATTGAACGTATTCAGCGAATGCTGGAGCTTCGGCAGTTTAAGGAATTGAAGGATGAGTTGGAGCATAATATGTACCCTGTTGACCTTGCAGATATATTGGAGGAAGTAAATGAAAAACAACTGGTGTTGATTTTTCGGCTGCTTGTAAAGGAAGAGGCGGCGGAAACATTTGCTTATATGAACAGTGACTTAAGAGAAGTGCTGATTAATGCGCTGACGGATTCGGAGCTTGAGGAAGTCATGGAAGAGATGTATCTGGATGATACGGTTGACGTGTTAGAGGAGATGCCGGCTAATGTGGTTGACCGTCTTCTGCTGGCGACAGACGAGGAAAAGCGGGTTCAGATTAACCAGCTTCTGCAGTATCCGGAAGACAGCGCGGGAAGCGTAATGAATGTGGATTATATTGCGCTTTCAAGGGATATGACGGTGGAGGATGCAATTCTTAAAATCCGGCAGGTGGGATTGAACCGGGAGACTATTTATACCTGTTACGTAACGGAGAAGAAAAAATTAATCGGCGTGGTGGACATTAAGGATTTGCTGACCACCGGAGAGTCCAGGATAGTGGAAGAGATTATGGATATGAACATGCTCTATGCTCATACTACAGACGACCAGGAAGACGCCGCCAGAACTATTATGAAATACGGTTTGATTGCTCTGCCGATTGTGGACCATGAGATGTGTATGGTCGGCATTGTGACGGTTGACGATGCGATGCTTGTATTGCAGGAAGAGGAAACCGAGGATATCAGCAGGATGGCGGGCGTCAATCCCAACGATGATTCTTATTTTGGAACAACGGTATTAGAGCATGTAAAAAGCAGGCTTCCCTGGTTGTTATTTCTAATGCTGTCTGCAACGGTGACTCAGATGATTATGAACAGCTATGAGGCGGCGCTTGCCCTGATGCCTCAAATTGCAGGATTTGTGCCGATGCTGACCGGTACGGGGGGAAACTGCGGTTCCCAGAGTTCTACGCTGGTCATCCGGGGACTTGCGGTTGGCGAGATTGAGTTTGGAGATTTGTTTAAAGTAATCTGGAAAGAGGTCAGAGTGGCTGTGTGCATCAGTCTGATTCTTGCAACGGTAAACGGCGTGCGGATTATGCTGATGGGACAGGGAGATGTGCTGATGGCGTTTACCATAGGAGTGACCATGGCATGTACGGTAGTGATTGCTAAAGTAGTGGGATGTACGCTGCCTCTGGCTGCGAAAAAGGTGGGACTGGACCCGGCAATCATGGCGACGCCGCTGATTTCAACGCTGGTGGATATCAGCACAATCAGTGTGTATTTTGCAATTGTGAGCTATGTGTTTTCACTGGCATGAATTTTTCGAGCGGCATTTTCAAAATTTTGCCCTGCATGTAGAATGTGGGGTGAATTTTTGCATGAAAAATAATACAATTTGATATGAATTTAACAGGAAAGAAACCTTGTCCATGAGAGTTCTTTGTATTATAATGAAATTATCTGAGAAAAAATGGAAAGGAGTCTTTAAATCATGGGATTTATAGATGAAATCAAAGCAAAAGCAAAGTCAAATGTTAAGACAATCGTTCTTCCGGAGACAGAAGACGCAAGAACCTACGAGGCTGCGGAGAAGATTTTGAAGGAAGGCACCGCGAAGCTGGTTCTGATTGGAAGCGAGGAAGAGGTCGCAAAGAATAAAGGTTCTTTCGATATTTCAGGGGCAGTGATTGTAGATCCTGCAACGAGTGATAAGACAGAAAGTTATATTGCTAAGCTGGTAGAACTTCGCCAGAAGAAGGGTATGACAGAGGAGCAGGCAAGAGAGCTTCTGCTTAAGAGCTATACTTACTATGGCGTTATGATGGTAAAGATGGGAGATGCAGACGGAATGGTTTCCGGAGCATGCCATTCTACCGCGGATACCTTAAGGCCTTGCCTTCAGATTTTGAAGACCAAGCCGGGAACCAAGCTGGTATCTTCTTTCTTCGTTATGGTAGTGCCGGATTGCGATATGGGCGAGAACGGAACCTTTGTATTCTCCGACTGCGGTTTGGAGCAGAATCCGGATTCTGAGAAGCTGGCGGCTATTGCGCTTTCTGCAGCAGAGTCCTTCAAGCTTTTAGTTGGCGACGAGCCGAGAGTTGCTATGTTGTCGCATTCTTCAATGGGAAGCGCGAAGCACGCAGATGTAGATAAAGTGGTAGAGGCAGTAAAGATTGCCAAAGAGAACGCGCCAGAGGACGTTATGGTAGACGGCGAGCTTCAGCTTGACGCGGCAATCGTTCCTTCTGTGGGAGCTTCTAAAGCTCCGAACAGCCCGGTTGCAGGCAAAGCGAACGTGCTGGTATTCCCGGACTTAGACGCGGGCAATATCGGTTATAAGCTGGTTCAGAGATTAGCAAAGGCTGAGGCTTACGGTCCGATGACACAGGGAATTGCAGCTCCGGTTAACGATTTGTCCAGAGGATGCAGCGCAGACGATATCGTTGGCGTTGTTGCAATTACGGCGGTACAGGCTCAGGCCGCTGACAAATAATCGGATTCCGACATGAATGGAACGGCTTGTGATTCATGCCCGTTTGACTCGTTGCCCGCGGGAATAAGCGGAGTATTAGAACCGCAGCATCATAATATTCAAGAAATGAAGAGAGGTAGATACCAATGAATGTATTAGTAATTAATTGCGGAAGTTCATCTTTAAAATTCCAGTTAATTAACTCAGAATCCGAGCAGGTGCTTGCAAAGGGACTCTGCGAGAGAATCGGAATTGACGGACGGCTGACTTACCAGCCGGCTGGCGGGGAAAAAGCAATTTCCGAGAAAGCTATGCCCACACATACAGAGGCAATCCAGTTTGTAATCGACGCGCTGACAGACGAGAAGACAGGCGTGGTTAAGAGTCTGGATGAGATTGGCGCCGTAGGACATCGTGTGGTACATGGCGGCGAGAAGTTTACCAGGTCAGTTGTGATTACAGACGAGGTGAAAGCAGCAATTGAAGAGTGCAACGACCTTGCGCCTCTTCACAATCCGGCAAACTTAATCGGAATTAACGCATGTCAGTCTTTGATGCCGAATACTCCGATGGTGGCTGTATTTGATACCGCGTTCCACCAGACCATGCCCGAGAGGGCATATATGTACGGACTGCCGTACGAGTACTATGAAAAATACAAAGTAAGACGTTACGGCTTCCATGGTACAAGCCATAGTTTTGTATCCAAGAGAGCTGCAGAGCTCGTTGGAAAACCGTATGATGCAGTGAAGACCGTCGTATGTCATCTTGGCAATGGTGCAAGCATCTGTGCGGTGGAAAACGGCAAGTCAGTAGATACTTCCATGGGACTGACTCCTTTGGAGGGGCTGGTAATGGGAACCCGTTCCGGCGATATTGATCCGGCTATCATGGAGTTTATCGCAAAGAAAGAAGGGCTTGACATTGCAGGCTTGATGAATGTACTGAATAAGAAATCAGGCGTTGAGGGGATTTCCGGAGTGTCCAGCGATTTCCGCGATTTGGACAATGCTGCCGACGAGGGAAATAATCGGGCTAAGATTGCGCTGGAAGTATTTATCTACCGCGTTGCAAAATACGTAGGAGCTTATGCGGCCGCTATGAACGGTGTTGACGTGATTGCATTTACAGCCGGTATCGGTGAGAACGCAGGCAACGTACGCGCAGGCGTATGCAAGTACCTTGGATATCTTGGTATTGAGATTAACGAGGAAGCGAATAAAAAACGCGGCGAGGAGATTACCATTTCTACGGCGGATTCCAAGGTAAAGGTTATGGTAGTTCCTACCAATGAAGAGCTCGCAATTGCAAGGGATACGGTTGCGCTGGTGTAGTGCGGGAAAATATAACGGATATAAGAAAATAGATTTTCATACCTTAACAGGGCTTCTTGTGGGAGGCCCTGTTTTATGTCCTGTCGGCGGAACTCTAAAGACGTTTTTTTCTGTTTTTAGTAGTAAAAAGGATACAAAGGTAACATTGTCATCCGGCCGTTTCACAAGGTATGGGGATTTGGACTTTAAAATAACAGCAAGGCGTTGGCTGCAGTTATTTTGTCTTGCTAATTGTAAAAAATCAAGATTAGGAGGGAAATAATGTCATATTTTGTATATGAATCAAAAAAAGTATTTTACAAAGTAACAGGCAGCGGAACACCGGTTATTTTTCTTCATGGAGATACGGCTTCTTCTAAAATGTTTGAAATGTTGCTGCCGCTGTATAGTGAACATTTTAAGGTGATTTTAATTGACTTTTTAGGGAATGGGAAATCGGAACGTGTAGAAAAGTTTCCGAATGATTTGTGGTATTCACAGGCAAAACAGACAATTTCACTTTTGGAATATCTCGATTTAGGAAAAGTAAATTTGGTTGGTACAAGCGGCGGCGCGTGGGTTGCGGTCAATGTGGCATTAGAACGCCCTGATTTAGTGGGAAAAGTTATTGCAGATAGTTTTGACGGAAGGACACTTGCAGACGATTTTTCAATCAATTTACAAAGAGAACGTGCTTTTGCTAAAAGCAATGAATTTTCCAGACAGTTTTATGAGTGGTGTCAGGGAAAAGATTGGGAAACAGTGGTAGACCTTAATACACAGGCGCTCATTGAATTTGCTGATTCTAAACTTCCACTTTTTCAGAAGCCGTTAGAAACACTGGAAGTTCCTGTTTTACTTATGGGAAGTTTGGAAGACGATATGTGCCGAAAAGACCTTTTAGAAGAATATCGTGAAATGAGTGAACGTATTCCTGAAAGTAAGATATATTTTTTTGAGAAAGGCGGGCATCCTGCAATCGGTACGAATGCAGAAAATGCTGCAAAAATCATAATAGACTATATAAATGAGTAGCGGGAAGAGCCTTTAGAGCTTGTTTGCTTTAGAAAAATAACGATTCATTCAGAATAAAGATAAGGGGAGATAAAATGCTTGGAAATACGAAAGGAAAAAGACTGGATAAGTATGTGGAGGATTATGTGATTTTTGATTTGGAAACCACTGGAATTAGCTGCATAACAGATAAAGTTGTAGAGATTTCTGCCGTTAAGGTATTGAAAAACAAAGTTGTGGACAAGTTTTCTACACTGGTCAATCCTGAGATGAAAATTCCATTCCGCGCGTCGCAGGTTAATCATATTACGGACGATATGGTAAAAAATGCTCCTGTTTTTAAACAGGCGCTGGATGATTTTAATGTATTTGCTGGAGATATGGTTTTGGCGGGGCATAACATACATACTTTTGATATGAAGTTTATCCAGCGGGATGCGAAAGCATTTTGGGGGAAGGTATTTACCAATAATTATATTGACACGCTGGTACTGGCGAGACAACGCCTCCCGCAACTGACAAACTACAAGCTTACAGACCTTGCCAAGCATTATGGTATTTCAGCGGCAGGAGCGCATCGGGCGCTTGCCGATTGTGTAATGAATCAGCAGGTATTAGAAAAACTGGGGAAAGAATCGGGATTTCTGGCTGCGGAGGCAAATGGAAAGAAGTGTCCCAAATGCGGCCGGCTTATGAAAAGGCGTAATGGCAGATTTGGCGAATTTTGGGGATGCAGTGGTTATCCAAACTGCAGGCATACGGAGAATTAAATGCTGTGCCTTCTTGGTCTCGTTCAAATCCATGAAAAACACTCCTGAATTGTCTGCTCAGAGACATGCTCCTGATTTAACCCGCTGTTTACCAAATGACCTGTGAACTGTAACTAGTACAGCATTGCTTAAATAACAGTGAATTCTGCACTCGCTGTCTGTGCCAGATGCACGCCTCCAATCCTAGACGTAGCCCGCTACGCCGTCAGATTGTAGACGCACATCTGACGCAGATATCAAGCACATTATTCACTGTTATTTAAGCAATGCTGTACTAGTTAACAAGGGATTCAGAATCAAGAAGTTGAATTTGCTTGAAAAATACCGGGGAGGGGGTATAATGACATTGAGGGGAGTGCAGAGATGGGGAAACATGCGAAAGGAGAGAAGTACAAATGAAGAATGGAGGAGAAGAATTATGAGAGACAGAAAGAGATGGGGAGCTATCATAGCAATCGGAATCTGTACGGCTGTAATGTCATTCATGCCAATGGGAGTATCGGCTGCCGAAGGCCGGATGGCAGTCGGAACAGCTGCGGAATGGAAGGCAGAACCTGGGACAGAGTATGAAAGCAGCAGTGAAGCAGTTTCGGAGAATCAGGACGGGAATACGGAGGATTCCGTATACATAGAAGAAAACAACAGACAGCCGTCCCTGACAGAGACTTCCTATACCGCGGATGGCTCCAAAGATCTGGTATACCGGTTTGAGAATGGTACGGGTGAGTTTCGGGTGGAGGAAATTACAGAAGTGTGGCTTTCCATGACCTATTCCTATCAGGGGGAGCCGGCTGGGATAGGTGACGAGATGTTTTCGCTAGGTAGCTTTGATTATGATATGGAAAACGGAACAGTTACTTTATACGGAGATGCGCTTAAGAGACTGGAAAATAATATTGAGAGCTGGGGAGACGGTTATTCTCTTACAGAGGCGCGTGTAACTTTTACAGGGCTGAATGCTGAAGGCAGAGTAGTTGTTGCCGGTGATACTTCTCCAGGCTGGACTTTCAATTGGGAAGAAAGTGAAACGCCGGAAGGCATGCCGCGGCTTATCAATCAGGATTATACCTTTAACGGTACGGAGGATCTGGTACTTCACTTTGAGAACGGCGCCGGAGATTATGAGATTACAGATATCAAAAAGATTGTCTTTTTTGAGGAAAGCGCAGGGAATGAGAACGAGTTGTATTATTACTGGATTGCCAAAGGCGATTATGCAAAAAACAGCGGCAGCTATCAAACTGAATCTGGTATCATGTGTGAGATTGAAAAGGGTCAGGTAACTCTTTCGGCGAACGATGTGTCGCTGGTATGCTATGATCCGGCGAAGAATTACGCATTTGGAGACGTATATTTTGGCGCTATGCTCTGTGAATTTACTAATGGCGAGACGCGGTATATCTATTCTGACGAGAGAGGACAGTGGAGTCTTAAAATACAGGACAAGGCAGGCATTCCATTTACAGATGTAACTGCCGGGGACTGGTATTATGATGCGACGGATTACGTATTTTCACGAAAGATTATGACCGGAATGAACCGAAAGGAATTCGGGCCGGGCGTCACATTGTCAAGGGCTCAGTTTGCAACGATTCTGTACCGCATGCAGGAGGAACCGGCGGTAGAGTATAACGGCGACGTGTTCCCGGACGTGGGGGACGGACAGTTCTACACCTATCCGGCAATGTGGGCAAAAGGTACGGGCGTAATTAGCGGTTACGAAGACGGAAGATTCGGACCGGCGGATACGATTACCAGAGAGCAGATGGCGGTGATGATGTTCCGCTATGCCAATATGCTGGAGCTGGATACTTCTGTTAGGGGAGATACCAGTGAATTTCCAGATGCCGGCAGCGTCAGCTCCTTTGCGGACGAAGCGGTACAGTGGGCAGTCGGAAAAGAATTAATCCGGGGAGACCAGAACAGGATAAACCCTCAGGGAAGCGCGGAACGGGCGCAGTGCGCAACGATTATCATGCGGTTTATGGAAAGCTATGGGCTGTAGAGATATGTATCATGCCTTAATACATGTCCTTCGTCTGATAAAATAGGAATAAATGGAAAGGCGTGGGTCATTGATTTTAATGACTTGCGCTTTTTTCGTAAAATATAGTGTTACTGTTCACACGTCGCCTGCCGGACGCGAGTTGAATCAGGAGCATGTCTCAAAGCAGACGGAGTAACATTCCATTGAACTATCAGCTAACGCAGACTAAGCCGCTCAGGAAAGCCTTCGCGTTTAAGCCTGCATAAGCTGCTATTTCAAATCCATGAAAAACACTCCTGAATTGTCTGCTTTGAGACATGCTCCTGATTCAACCCGCTGTTTACCAAATGACCTGTGAGCTGTAACAATATAGTCAGTAACAGCATAGGATTTTTTGCAAATTGGGTTGACAAACCTCTTTTACATGATATAATTATCTAGGTATGAATAGGGGTGATTTTATGTTATTGAACCTATCAGACGTTCTGGGTGAGCAGCATAAGACAATCGAGAGAGAGATTCCGGTGGAGATGGATTCTTTTGTACATGAAGGAACTTCTTATCCGGTCTTGTCGAAGGAGCCGCTTTCACTGAAGGTTGAGCATATAAAGAACAGAGAATTATTGATTACCGGGAAGAACAGAATCACAGTGGAGATTCCCTGCGACAGGTGTTTAGAGCCGGTAAAGACGGAATTGATGCTTGATTTCTGTAAGAATGTGGATCTGGATATGTCGGATGGCGAGCAGCCGGAAGAATTAGACGAAACCAATTATATTGACGGGTATGAACTCGATGCGGAGCAGCTCCTTCGCAACGAGGTACTAATAGGGTGGCCGACGAAGATTCTGTGCAGGGATGACTGTAAAGGCATCTGCAACGTATGCGGTCAAAACCTGAACCGAGGAACCTGTAACTGTGAAGATACAGGCCTTGACCCTAGAATGTCAGTTATCCGCGACGTATTTAAGAATTTTAAGGAGGTGTAACCTATGTCAATTTGTCCAAAGAATAAATCTTCTAAGGCAAGAAGAGATAAGAGAAGAGCAAACTGGAAGATGAGCGCACCGAATCTGGTTAAGTGCAGCAAGTGCGGCGAGTTAATGATGCCTCACAGAGTATGCAAGGCATGCGGCTCTTACAACAAAAAAGAAATCATTGCGATGGATTAATTGCGAAGCAGACCTGAAATCTTACAAATGAGATTTCAGGTTTTTCTTATCAT
Source organism: Lachnospiraceae bacterium (assembly GCA_910574185.1). GTDB lineage: Bacteria > Bacillota > Clostridia > Lachnospirales > Lachnospiraceae > Claveliimonas. The sequence continues at coordinate 50,060 of CAJSZQ010000022.1, read as the reverse complement.
AGAGGAAACTTCAATCCCTATAAGATAAGAACCCTCCAATCGCCTGCGACATACCTCTTCTTTTTTAGGAAAAGCATTGATTTTTCATGAGATGTCTAGTAGAATTATCCATAAGATATGGGAGGAAACAGAATGTCAGAGATTACACGAGTGGTACTTGACGCCATGGGAGGAGATTATGCTCCCACAGAGATGGTGAAAGGTGCGGTAGATGCGATTAACAGGGAGCGGCGTGTGAAGGTAATCCTTGTTGGAAGAGAAGAAAGTATTAAGAATGAACTTGAGAAGTACACGTTTGATAAGGAACGTATTCAGATTGTGAACGCTTCCGAAGTAATTGAGACTGCGGAGCCGCCGGTGAACGCTGTCAGGCGTAAGAAGGATTCTTCTATCGTAGTAGGAATGAAGCTTGTCAAGAGCGGGGAAGCGGACGCTTTTGTTTCAGCGGGAAGTTCAGGTGCGATACTGGTAGGCGGACAGACGTTGGTAGGACGAATCAAGGGAGTCGAGAGACCGCCGCTTGCGCCGCTTATTCCGACGGCTGAGGGAGTATCTTTGCTGATTGACTGTGGGGCTAACGTGGATGCCAGAGCGTCTCATCTGGTTCAGTTTGCCAGGATGGGTTCTATTTATATGGAACATGTAATAGGCATTAGAAAGCCTAAGGTTGCAATTGTGAATATTGGTGCGGAAGAAGAGAAGGGCAATGCGCTTGTGAAGGAGACATTTCCTTTGCTGAAAGAGGTTTCTGATATTAATTTTGTCGGAAGCATTGAGGCGAGAGATATTCCTTATGGCAGGGCAGACGTTATCGTATCGGAAGCTTTTGCAGGTAATATTATTCTGAAGCTTTACGAAGGCTTGGGAGCCGTACTGATGGGAAAGATTAAGGAGGGGATGATGTCAACTCTTAAGAGCAAGCTGGGAGCGCTTCTTGTAAAGCCTGCTTTAAAAGAGACCGTAAAACAATTTGATGCTACAGAGTATGGAGGAGCGCCGCTTTTGGGACTGAGAGGTCTGGTGGTGAAGACACATGGAAGCGCGAAAGCGAAAGAGATTTCCAATTCAATTATTCAGTGCATTACATTCAAAGAGCAGAAGATTAATGAGAAGATTATGGCATGTATTCAAACGGAATAAGGTTCCGATGAATAGACTAATTTTGAAAAAGGAGAAAGTGATATGGAATTTGAAAAATTGCGTGAGATTATCAAAGATGTAATGAATATTGATGAAGATGAGATTACAGAAGACACAACTTTTGAGAATGATTTAGGAGCAGACTCTTTGGATATTTTCCAGATTATTATGGGAATAGAGGATGCGTTTGATATTGAAATTGACAATGAGGAAGCAGAGAAGATTGTTACAGTAGGCGATGCTGTAGAACAGATTAAGAATGCTGTAAGCTAGTGTAGTATATCTGGGGAAAAGCCCGTAATCGGGCTTTTTCTGTGTTATTAATAAAATGGAGTAAATGTATGAATCGAGATTTAAAATTACTGGAGGAGCGGATTGGATATCAGTTTTCTGACGAGAAGCTTCTTCGCCGGGCATTGGCGCACAGTTCCTATGTGAATGAGAAGCATTTGCCAAAATATGAATGTAATGAGAGACTGGAGTTCTTGGGAGACGCGGTGCTGGAAATTGTTTCCAGCGAATTTCTTTTTTATGAGCATGAGAATCTTGCGGAGGGGGATTTGACGAAGATTCGTGCGAGCATGGTATGCGAACCTAGTCTTGCATTCTGCGCGAAACAGATTCAGCTTGGGGAGTATCTTCTGCTTGGAAAAGGAGAAGAAGCCACAGGAGGAAGAAAAAGGGAATCCATTACCTCTGATGCACTGGAAGCATTGATTGGGGCAATCTATATTGACGGTGGTTTTGCTAATGCAAAAGAGTTTGTTCATAAGTTTATACTGAATGATATGGAGAATAAAAAGCTCTTTTATGATAGCAAGACTATCTTACAGGAGTTAGTACAGGCGAATTTTACGGAGGTAATTTCCTATCGTTTGCTTGCAGAGGAAGGACCTGACCATAACAAGACGTTTCTTACTGCTGTCTATATTGGAAAGAAGGAATACGGACAGGGCAGAGGAAGAACGAAGAAATCGGCGGAGCAGGAGGCGGCATATCAGACGATATTGCTGCTCAAGAAGAATAAAGGCTGCTGTGAGCGGAGCGAGCAGTAACAAATCATGTGAAGTAGGTGCTGTATGTATTTAAAAAGCATAGAAGTGCATGGGTTTAAATCCTTTGCACATAAGATTGTATTTGATTTCCATAATGGGATTACAGGCATTGTAGGACCGAATGGCAGCGGTAAGAGCAACGTGGCGGACGCGGTGCGGTGGGTGCTTGGCGAGCAGCGGATTAAGCAGCTTCGCGGCGGCAGTATGCAGGATGTTATTTTTTCAGGGACGGAGAACCGGAAGCCTTTGAGCTATGCATATGTGGCGATTACCCTGGATAATTCGGACCATCAGCTTGCCATCGACTATGAAGAAGTGACAATTGCAAGGAAGCTGTATCGCTCCGGAGAAAGCGAATATCTGATTAACGGCAGCGCCTGCAGGTTAAAGGATGTGAATGAGCTGTTCTATGATACGGGAATCGGAAAAGAAGGCTATTCCATTATCGGACAGGGGCAGATAGATAAAATTCTAAGTGGAAAACCAGAGGAGAGAAGGGAACTCTTTGATGAGGCGGCAGGAATTGTCAAATTTAAGCGCCGTAAGAATATGTCCTTGAAAAAATTAGAGGACGAGAGACAAAATCTGGTTCGTGTTAACGACATACTGGCAGAGTTAGAGAAGCAGAGAGAGCCGCTGGGACGACAGGCTGAGACGGCGAAAGAATATCTGAAAAAGAGAGAAGAATTAAAGACTTATGATATCAATATGTTTCTGCTGGAGACGGCAAGGCTGAAAGAGCAGATTCAGGAGATTCAGGATAAGCTTGTGGTGACAAAGGAAGAACTGGAGAAGGCGTCTGTTGATTATGGCAATATGAAGGAAGAATATCATGCGGTGGAAGAGCAGATGGATAGTATTGACGATTCCATTGAGCATTATAAGACCAAACTGAATGAGACGAATCTTTTGAAGCAGCAATTAGAAAATGAGATTGCTTTATTAAAGGAACAGATTAACAGCGCTCATACGGCCGACAGGCATTTTGCAAAACGTTCTGACGCAATTCATGAGGAGATTAAGACCAGGGAAGAAAGTCTTGCGCAGCTGAGCGCGGAAACCAGTGAACTGAAGGAACAGCTTGCAATGAAGCAGAAGGAAGAGGCAGAGGCGAAAGAACGGCTCATTGATACGCAGAGCAGAATTGCGACTTTGACTTCTGATATTGAAAAGAATAAGAATGATATCATTGAGCTTCTGAATAACCGGGCGTCTACAAGGGCTAAAATTCAGCGCTATGATACGATGATGGAGCAGATTCAGGCGCGCAAGGCAGAGATGAAGGAACAACTTTCTGATTCCCAGAGTGAAATTCAGAGAGAAAGCGGGAATCTGAAGAGTTATGAAGAAGCGCTAAAAGAGATTTCGGGAAAAATTATTTCTCTTACGGAGCAGAATGAAGCTTATGAGTCGAAGATAACGAAGCTGCAAAAAGAGATTGAAGGAGGAGCCGAGGAGCTTAAGAAAAGTCAGACTGCTTATCACAGGGAGCAGTCAAGGCTGGAATCTTTAAGAAATATTACGGAGCGTTACGACGGTTACGGAAACAGCATCCGCAGAGTAATGGAGCATAAAAATAAGGAGCCGGGCCTGGTAGGCGTTGTTGCGGACATTATAAAGGTAGATAAAGAATATGAGACTGCGATAGAAACTGCGCTTGGAGGAAGTATCCAGAACATTGTTACGGGTACGGAGGATACAGCCAAGCGGATGATTACATTTTTAAAGAAGAATAAATACGGACGCGCTACATTTTTGCCTCTTACCAGCGCAGGAGGAAGGAGAGGCATAAACCGGCCGGAAGCTTTAAAAGAGCCGGGAGTTATCGGTATGGCGGATACGCTGGTGCATGTAGACGACAGATACAGGGGACTGGCGGAAAATCTTCTGGGGAGGACCATTGTAGTAGACCATATCGATCATGGAATTGCAATTGCCAGAAAATATCATCAGTCTCTGCGATTGGTAACGATTGAGGGAGAGCTTCTGAATCCGGGCGGTTCTATGACAGGCGGCGCGTTTAAAAACTCCAGCAATCTGCTGAGCAGAAGACGGGAGATTGAAGATTTGGAAAAGATTGTCTGTCAGTGGAAGCAGAGAATGGAAGACGTTCAGAAGAGAACGGATGCTTTAAGGAATGAACGCGCTGAGTATTACGGAGTGATTGATGATATTCAGAAACAGCTTCAGGAGGCTTATGTTGTTCAGAATACTGCCAGAATGAATGTGGAACAGTCAAAGGGGCGGATTGAGTCTGCTGTGGAGGCGGCGGAGCACGTAAAGAAAGAGACAGATGAGCTGGATTATCAGATAACAGAAATCAGCGACAATCAGGAATCTATTGCGCTGGAACTTGACACGTCTGAGAGTCTGGAGAAGGAGCTTACGGTAAGCGTAACAAAGACGCAGGAGACGCTAGACGAATTGCGGACACTGGAAGGAGAGCACCAAAAGCTGTCAGAAGAGGCACATCTTGCCTGTGCGGGCTTAGAGCAGCAGAATTTCTTTGCGAAGGAAAATGCGGCTCGTATTGAGGAAGAGATTATCAAATATCGGAATGAACTGGAGAACTTAGAGTCTGGTAAGGACAATGTGTCTCAGGAGATACAGGGAAAAGAAGAGCAGATTCAGGAAATCCGTCAGACGATTGAAAATTCCAAAGAACTATTTGAGGAAATTGAGGCGGAAATTCAAAAATCTGTTCTGGAACGGGAGGAGTTAGGCAGACAGCATAAGTCTTTTCTGCAGAAGAGAGAAGATTTGTCCAGACACATGTCTGATTTAGATAAAGAGATTTTCCGTTTGGAGAGCAGACAGGAAAACTATGAAGAAGCAACGGACAAGCAGATAAATTATATGTGGGAAGAGTATGAGCTGACTTATGGTCACGCACTGGAGCTTCGCAATGAGAATCTGACCGATTTAGCGGTTATGAAAAAGAGGATACAGGTTCTAAAGAACGAGATTAAAGAACTTGGTTCCGTCAATGTGAATGCAATTGAAGATTTTAAAAGTTTGTCGGAGCGCTATGAGTTCCTGAAAGGTCAGCATGACGATTTGGTAGAGGCAGAGACGACCCTTGTGAAAATTATCGAGGAGCTGGACGAGGCCATGCGCAGGCAGTTTTCAGAGCAGTTTGCGCGGATTGGAGAAGAATTTGACCATGTATTCAAGGAATTGTTCGGCGGCGGAAAAGGAACGCTGGAGCTGATGGAAGACGAAGACGTCTTAGAGGCGGGGATTCGGATTATCGCACAGCCGCCGGGAAAGAAGCTGCAGAATATGATGCAGCTTTCCGGAGGAGAGAAAGCGCTGACGGCAATATCCTTGTTATTTGCCATTCAGAATTTAAAACCATCGCCATTCTGCCTTTTGGACGAGATTGAGGCTGCTTTGGATGACTCGAATGTAACCAGATTTGCACAATATTTACATAAGCTGACAAAGAATACTCAGTTTATTGTGATTACTCACAGAAGGGGAACCATGACGGCGGCGGACCGGCTGTATGGAATTACCATGCAGGAAAAAGGCGTGTCGGCGCTGGTATCCGTTAGTCTCCTGGAAGATGAATTAGATGAATAAGGCTGCAGATGGCGGTCCGGTTTCAGGGGTTATGGAAATTGTGGGTTTTGTTAAAAAGATGAAGATATAGCCGGCAGGAAATAAGGAGGAAGCTATGGAAGCAGGAAATGGATTTTTTGACCGTCTTGTGTCGGGACTGAATAAGACAAGAGATAATATCGTGTCCGGAATGGACAGCGTATTCGGCGGCTTTTCCAATATCGACGAGGAGTTCTACGAGGAATTGGAAGAGGTAATGATTATGGGAGATTTAGGGGTGAAAGCTACCTATGATATTCTGGATAATCTGAAAGCAAAGGTAAAGGAGCAGCATATCAAAGAGCCGGAAGCCTGCCGGGAAATTCTGATTGAAAGTATCAGAGAGCAGATGAGCGTGGGCGCTGTACAGTATGAATTTGAGGAAATGTATCCGGTGATTCTGGTGGTCGGCGTGAACGGCGTGGGGAAGACCACTACTATTGGAAAGCTCGCCGGTCAGTATAACGCGGAGGGAAAACGGGTAATCATTGCGGCTGCGGATACGTTCCGGGCGGCTGCGGGAGATCAGCTTAAGGAGTGGGCGGACAGGGCCCATGCAGAGCTAATCGGCGGACAGGAGGGCTCCGACCCGGCTGCGGTGGTATACGACGCGGTTGCGGCGGCCAAGGCGAGACATGCGGATATTCTTCTCTGCGATACGGCCGGGCGTCTGCACAATAAGAAAAATCTGATGGAAGAGCTGCGCAAGATTAACCGGGTGATTGACAGAGAGTACCCGGAAGCCTGCCGGGAGACATTTGTGGTCCTGGATGCGACTACCGGACAGAACGCCCTGCAGCAGGCGAAGGAATTTAAGGAGGTTGCGGATATTACCGGAATTATTCTGACCAAGATGGACGGTACTGCAAAGGGCGGTATTGCAGTTGCAGTACAGGCAGAACTTGGCATACCGGTCAAATATATCGGCGTGGGCGAGAAGCTGGAGGATTTGCAGAGATTTGATTCAGATGCTTTTGTAAATGCATTGTTCTCACCGGAAAAACAGACTGAGCAGATGTAGAAGGAGGCTTTTTGCGTGTAACAGGGCAGTTTATATGGAGTGTTACAGTAAAAAATGCGGCAGGAATTGATTAGAATCAGGGGGACGAGAAGATGTTGACGTTAGAGAAATTTGAGGAAGCAAGCGAGCTGGTGAAACGGGTGACCAATCCCACCAAATTGATGTACAGTGAATATTTGAGTGAGCAGACCGGGGGAAAAGTGTATTTAAAGCCTGAGAATATGCAGTTTACGGGGGCGTATAAGGTGCGTGGCGCTTACTATAAAATCAGTACTCTTACAGAAGAAGAAAGAGAGCGCGGATTGATTACTGCATCCGCTGGAAATCATGCCCAGGGCGTAGCTTATGCGGCACAGAAATACGGCTGCAAGGCGATTGTAGTTATGCCTACAGGAACGCCTCTGATTAAGGTGAACCGGACCAAGGGATATGGTGCGCAAGTGATACTTTACGGCGATGTATATGACGATGCCTGTGCATACGCCCTGAAACTTGCCAAAGAGAAGGGGTACACTTTCGTACATCCTTTTGACGATTTGGATGTGGCAACCGGGCAGGGAACCATAGCGATGGAGATTGTCCAGGAACTTCCCACAGTAGATTACATTCTGGTGCCAATCGGCGGCGGCGGATTGATTACCGGAGTGTCGGCGCTGGCCAAGATGCTGAATCCGAAAATTAAAGTAATCGGAGTGGAGCCTGTGCAGGCGGCCAGTATGACGGCGGCCATTGCCGCGGGAGAGCCGGTGGAGCTTCCAAGCGCCGATACCATTGCAGACGGAACAGCGGTAAAAAGGGTCGGGGATAAAAATCTCCCCTATGTCAAGGAAAATGTGGATGAAATCCTGCTGGTGGAGGATGGTGATTTGATTGGCGCCTTTCTGGATTTGGTAGAGAACCATAAGATGATTGTAGAAAATTCGGGACTTCTTACGGTTGCTGCTTTAAAGCAGATGGATTTGAAAGGCAAAAAGGCTGTTGCGATTTTAAGCGGCGGCAATATGGACGTAATTACCATGTCTTCTATTGTACAGCATGGATTGATTCAGAGAGGCCGTATATTCTCCGTATCCGTCCTTCTTCCGGATAAGCCGGGCGAACTGGTTCGTGTGGCGTCCGCCATTGCAAATGCTAAGGGTAATGTCATTAAGTTAGAGCATAATCAGTTTGTGAGTACTAACCGTCATGCGGCAGTGGAGCTTCGTATTACGATGGAAGCATTCGGGACGGAGCATAAGAAAGAGATTATGGCAGCTCTTCGCAAGGCGGGATTTGAGCCGGAGGAAATTGGAGCAAAGTTGTACTAGTTCGATAAATTTTTAATTGCAATTCACACATCGTCAGTTCTATGACAGAGCAGGCGATGTGTGATATTTTTTATTTCTGCGAAGCAACAAGCCAAGTAACCATACCCTCCGGGCACCCCTAATGGCCATTCGGCCGTTTTACAAGGTATACCCTCCAGGCACCCCTGATGGTCATTCGGCCGTTTTACAAGGGTTACAGTTCACAGGTCATTTGGTAAACAGTGGGTTGAATCAGGAGCATGTCTCTGAGCAGACAATTCAGGAGTGCTTTTCATGGAATTGAACTGGCAGCTTATGCAGACTTAGGCGCGAAGGCTTTCCTGAGCCGGCTTAGTCTGCGTTAGCTGCCAGTTCAATGGAATGTTACTCCGTCTGCTCAGAGACATGCTCCTGATTCAATCCGCGTCCGGCAGGCGATGTGTGAACAGTAACTTACAAGGTATGTTGCGAAAAAGTATTTTCTTAATGGGATTGACAATGTGTGTATAATTGTATACAATTATACACGTTAAAGTTTTGACAGCATTAAATTCCGAAGGAGAGAGTAAGATGGACAACAGAAAAGTATATTTGAATGAACATTCCAACCTTCTGCAGTTAGAAGAGCACATGTATCCGCTGGTGGATGTGAAGACGCCCAACGTCTTCCGCAATCTGTTTCATTATGACGAGATACCGAAGATTGCATTCAACGACCGGATTGTGCCGCATCATATGCCGGATAATATCTGGATTACGGATACTACCTTTCGGGATGGACAACAGTCAAGAGCGCCTTACAGTACGGAGCAGATTGTAACAATCTTTGATTATTTCCATAAATTAGGCGGTCCAAGGGGTAAGATTAAGCAGAGTGAATTTTTTCTGTACAGCAAAAAGGACCGGGATGCGGTGTACAAATGTATGGAAAGGGGTTATCTGTTTCCAGAGGTTACAAGCTGGATTCGTGCAAGTAAGAAGGATTTTGAACTGGTGAAGGAGATTGGAATGCCGGAGACGGGCATTCTGGTAAGCTGTTCGGATTACCACATTTTCTATAAATTAAAAATGACCAGAAGAGAGTGTATGGAGCACTATTTATCTATAGTAAGAGAATGTTTGGAGACAGGTATCAGCCCAAGATGTCATTTGGAGGATATTACAAGGTCAGACATTTACGGATTTGTGATTCCTTTCTGTCTGGAGTTAATGAATCTGATGGAGGAGTACCGGATTCCCGTTAAAATACGGGTGTGCGATACGATGGGATATGGGGTGAATTATCCAGGCGCGGTAATTCCAAGGTCTATACCGGGGATTATCTATGGAATCCGGGTTCATGCAGGGGTTCCAAGCGAATTGATTGAGTTCCATGGACACAATGATTTTTATAAGGCAGTCAGCAACTCTTCCACAGCATGGCTGTATGGAGCCAGTGGAGTCAACTGTTCTTTATTCGGTATCGGAGAGCGTACCGGGAATACGCCGCTTGAGGCGATGGTGTTTGAGTATGCACAGCTTCGCGGAACCTTAGACGATATGGATACTACTGTGATTACAGAGCTTGCGGAGTATTTTGAAAAAGAGATTGGATACCGGGTGCCGTCGAGAACGCCCTTTGTAGGAAAGAATTTTAATGTGACAAGAGCCGGGATTCATGCGGATGGACTCTTGAAAAATGAAGAGATTTATAATATATTTGACACAGAGAAGTTTTTAGGAAGGGCGCCGCTTGTGGCAGTATCAAATACGTCGGGTCTTGCAGGAATCGCTCACTGGATTAATACCTATTTTCGTTTGCCGGAAGAGAAACAAGTGGATAAAGGCAGTGAACTGGCCGCTAAGGTTAAGGCATGGGTAGACGAAGAGTATGAGGGCGGACGCGTGACGGTACTTACGGACGAAGAGCTTCTGAGAGTGATTGATGATGCATGTAAGAAGCTTGGCGTAACACTGGTATAGTGAGACAGTGTTTGCTGCCGGAATGGAAGAAATGCCCGTAAGGCGACAGCGTGCGACGGACCAAGACTTTAGAGCGTGTTTGGCGATTGTCGCGAGGTTTTTTGCCAGGGAGGAGAAAATGGAAGAATATCAGGAACAGTCCCTGAGAGGAAAAGTATTTCAGAGAATCCGGGAGGATATCTTAACAGGAGTCTATCAGGATGGGGAAGAGCTTCGGGAGATTACCCTTGGAGAGAAGCTTGGAGTAAGCAGAACGCCTGTCAGGGAAGCGTTAAGACAACTGGAGTTGGAGGGGCTGGTTGCAATTGTGCCGAATAAAGGCGCATATGTGACCGCAATTACACAGAAGGATGTGAAGGATATTTATAAAATCCGTTCTCTGCTGGAGGGGTTATGCGCCAAATGGGCAACCAGGAATATAACGGAGAGACAGATTGAAGAGCTGGAGGAGATTATTTATCTGTCGGAGTTTCATCTGCACAGGGATATGGAGGGCAGTAAGAAACAGGTATCGGAATTGGACGGGAAATTTCATCAGATACTTTATGAAGCATCGAACAGTCGGGCGCTGGAGCATGTGCTAAAAGATTTTCATAAGTATGTGAAGATGGCAAGGCAATTGTCTATCGGGACGCCTGACCGGGCGGAACAGTCTGTTGCAGAGCACAAGGGAATCCTTATGGCGATTAAGAGTAAGGATGAAGAGCTGGCGGAACGGCTGGCAGACGAACATATCAGGAAGGTTATGAAGAATCTTCATATAGAAAAATAGGAGATAATACGGCAGTCTGCGCGAGTTGCTTCAAACAGTGTCATAGAAAATGATTTTTGATTATTTGAAAGGAGAAAAAGAACAATGGAAAAGATTAAAATGACGACACCGATTGTTGAGATGGATGGGGACGAGATGACGAGGATTCTATGGAAGATGATAAAGGATCATCTGCTGGAGCCTTACATAGAGCTGAATACAGAATATTATGATTTGGGGCTGGAGCATAGAAATGAAACGGATGATCAGGTAACCATAGACTCTGCCAATGCCACGAAGAAATATAAGGTTGCAGTAAAATGTGCGACGATTACGCCAAATGCCGCCCGCATGAGCGAGTACAATTTAAAGGAGATGTGGAAAAGTCCCAACGGAACGATTCGGGCTATTTTAGACGGCACTGTATTCCGGGCGCCGATTGTTGTAAAAGGAATTGAGCCTTATGTGAGAAACTGGAAGAAACCTATTACGATTGCAAGGCATGCATATGGAGATGTATATAAAGCTTCTGAGCTAAAGATACCGGGAGCCGGAAAAGCGGAGCTTGTCTATACGGCGGAGGATGGAAGTGAGACAAGAGAGCTAATTCATGATTTTGAAGGTCCGGGGATTATTCAGGGTATGCATAACATCAGTAAATCCATCGAGAGCTTTGCAAGAAGCTGTTTTAATTATGCGCTGGATACGAAGCAGGATTTGTGGTTTGCTTCTAAGGATACCATTTCTAAAAAGTACGACCATACCTTTAAGGATATTTTCCAGGATATCTTTGACGCAGAGTACAAAGAGAAGTTTGAGAAGGCAGGTATTGTGTATTTCTATACGCTGATTGATGATGCGGTGGCCAGGGTGATGAAATCGGAGGGCGGTTATATCTGGGCGTGTAAGAATTACGACGGCGATGTGATGAGCGATATGGTATCTTCTGCATTCGGTTCACTGGCTATGATGACTTCCGTACTGGTATCGCCGGACGGATTCTATGAGTATGAGGCGGCCCATGGAACGGTGCAGCGTCATTACTACAAGCATCTGAAAGGAGAGGAGACCTCCACCAATTCTGTGGCAACCATCTTCGCATGGACAGGAGCTTTGCGGAAACGGGGAGAGTTAGACGGTAATCAGGAGCTAATGGAATTTGCAGACAGACTGGAGAAGGCAACTGTGGACACCATTGAAAGTGGGGAGATGACGAAGGATTTGGCGCTGATTACTTCTATTAACAATCCAACAGTGTTGAACAGCGAAGATTTTATCAAGGCGATTGCGAAAAGACTGTAGAAAAATGTGTTGTATGGGGCTGTGAAAAAGTTACAGTTTCCTGCGCTGAATCAACAGAACAACGCAGAAAAACGTTGTCTGTAGAAGCGCAGGAAAGACTTTTCTCGCAGCTTTTTTTTATGAAATATCTATGAATAAAATAATTTAATAGGACAGCTCTATGTCATATTAGCTGTGATATAGTTTATATGCAGTATAAGAAGTGGCTGCATACACTGAAATGGATATTGATAAGATAATTTAGTTGGAGGTTATGACATGGAAAAATGGTTATATGTAATGATAATAAAGAAGGGAAAATCCTATAATAAGGTTACGAAAGCCGTAATTACAAGGCATGTAGAGAATTTGAAAAAATTAGACGCCGAAGGGAAAATAGAACTTTGCGGTCCATTTAAAGGCTATCCTGGAGTTGCAGGTATGGTTATTTTTAAAACAAATAGTTATGAAGAAGCGGAAGCTTTGTGCAAATTGGAGCCGCTTGTAGCTGAGGGTTATGCAACATATACGCTGGCATCTTTGCAGGTGGCTGATAAGGATAATAATTATTTGTTATAGTAATAGTAAAACTTGCAGATACAAGGGGAAATGTAGCGAAACATCTTAATATTTCTGAAATTTATCCGATAATTATTTAATAGAATATTTTACAGACAGATTTTATACAGAAATAAAGAAGATACAAAATCACAACGAATATAGCCCGGTTTATGAACCTAGTGTGCTGACCGCATTATATCTGGCGAAACTCCGCAGGATATTCGCTCATCAGCAAGGCGGATTTTTGACGGCGTAGCGGTGGCTACGGATAGAAAATCCAACGCAGCAGATGAGCGGATAGACAAGGAGGTTTGGCTGAATATAATGTGGTCAGCACACTAGAGTCGGAAAGAAGGACGATGAAATATACTGCTATTTAAATTGGGTTATGTAGGGTCTTCTTATGAAAGTATATGAAAAGTGGGGAAATGTGATATGAAAATTTACGGTGATTATTCGTTTGTGTTGGATAAATTGAATGTTATGAACCATTCTAATATAAAGTTTGCTCAGAATGGGTTGAAGATTGTGGAATTTGCAGATAAGTTTATTGAGGAGCAGAAGCTGATTTCCCAGGATAAAGCTGTTATTTCTAATGAAGGAATGCTCTATATCAGGAATCAGCTGTCTAATATGGAATCGGGAGTGCAATTTGAGACGGCGGACGGCAGAAATTTATCCTTAATTGCTAATAAGGATATGTCGCTGATGGACGGTCTCTGCGAGACTTACATATCCCAGCATTTGGACTCGGTGGATGAGGATGGGATAAGCGGGAATCTTTACAGGGATTTGGAAAACAAATATCGGTATGAGATGATGGACAGAGATAAGGAAGACTGGGGGAGCCATGCAGATAGTCTGGTGAATGCTTATGAGGCCAGGTATAAGTGGATTGTGCAAGGCTATAAGAACGGCACAAGAGAAGTTTGGGTCCAGGATTACAGTACAGGAGAGGATTTTAGCGGCGTTGAACTTGAGGTGGACGGTCAGCCGGTGCGGTACCGGAAGCTTACGAGAGAGGAAGAGCTGGAAATGCTGGATAAGACATTTGATAAGCTGATGAAAGATAAGGCGGAGAAGTTTGCAATGGATGAGGAGGCCAGAAAGCTTAAGGGAGAGGAAAAAGACGAGGAAGATACGGACTGGGATAAGATGTGGCAGGCTTTCGAGAGAGTGGTTAATAGTCTTGTGAATGAGGCAAGAACCCTTTTAGACAGAGTGAAACAGGAACTGGAAGAACTGCTAAAGCAAGAGGAGCCGGAAATTGATTTTGAGGGAAGAATGGAGATTGAAGCCCACAATCACAGACTAGAGACGGTTGCTAGAGGAAAGCAACAGTCGCAGTATGCAAATTACAAAAAAATTAGCAAGATGGCTTCAGATATGCAGACACTTCTTAAGAATGTAAGGGCATAGAATTTATTTTACGGCTTATTAAAACGTGAGTCGTATTTCGGATTTTTGATAGCGGGGACATTATCGCATGTCCCTGCTATTCTTAGTTTTAATCGGAATTGCTGAAAAATTATGTTATAAATCCTCCAGATTAATCCCCTTAGGCGTATTCATATGCTGCAGTGTAACCTCATAAACCTGATTTGTATCTCCGGCCGACATAGCTTGAAAGATTGCAGTATGTTCTCTGCATGTATCTTCCATGCGGTTTTTGTGGGCAAGAGAAAGCGCAGCCAGTCTCTGCATCCGGTACATATAGGATTCAAAGATAGAAGAAAACTGGCTGTTTTCAACATAATTAACGATTTTGCGATGAAACTGAAAATCATATTCAATAAAACTTTCTATGGAATGACTTGTATTCATAATCTGTTCCATATTCTGCATCATAATTTCCAATTCAGACAGAAGAGTTTTAGTTTTGGCTGTGGAAATATTTTTAGCAATTTCAATCGTACAGTAACCTTCCAGCGCAGAACGAATCTGGAAAGTTTCAGTTACGTCTTTTTTGGATAATTGATGGAGTTGAAAGCCTTTGCTTGGCATAATGTCGATATAGCCTTCCTGTACCAGCCGGTGAACAGCATCTCGAAAAGGGGTACGGGAAATTCCCAATTCTTTGGAAAGTCTGGTTTCAGAATAGATTTTATCGTAGGAAAGTTTCTGGCTTGCAATCAGATTCTTTAAGTGTTCATAGGCCTGTTCGTTGAGAGAAATCATAGTTTACCCTCCTTTTGGTCTATCTTACCATATCTTTTCACTAATTCCTACAAAAATCAAACAAAATAAATTGAGGGCGCCTTTTTTGGGGCACCCTCGTCTGTTGGTCGATGTGTAAATTTGTAACCTAGTAATTTTTCCGGATGAGCCCGGTACATTCTATCTGCCACGTCCTCCTCGGTAGCCGTTGCCACCACCGCCACCGCCGTTGCCGCCACCACCATAGCCGTTACCGCCGCCATAGCCGCAGCCAGCTCCTGATGCATAATTGTCGCAGACGCCATCGCTGTTTGCATCAACATAATTGCCGCCGCCATAACCAGCGCCGTTACCGGTCTGGGTACCTAAGTTGTCGCAAACACCGTCGCCGTCTGCATCGACATAGTTACCGCCGCCACCGTAACCGGTTCCGGCGCCATTACCGGCCTGCGTGCCCCTGTAATCACAGATTCCGTCGCCGTCTGCATCTGTATAGAAGCAGTCGCTTCCGGCATAATCACAAATGCCGTCGCCATTTTTGTCAATAATATTCTGAGGCTGCAAAGGGCAGGGGACAAAATTGGCGGTTTCGACAGAAAGCATCATCGCAGTCGCTAAAGTTCCGGCTAACATTCCTTTTATCATGGCTGTTTCCTCCTTGATGTTAGTAAATTATTTTATTCTATACTCAATACGATTCAGAAAAGGCAATCCTTTCAAAATAGTTGAAAAAATTTCCATTTTTATAGATAAATATTTTTATATTGAAGCATATTTATTTATATAGGAAAATTCAAGCGGTATTATAAACTAAAGATACAGTATACTAAGGTGTATTAGCTCCAAACGACGATGTCTCCATAGTGTCTCAGTTTTGACTTTTTATAGCTTGTCCGGTCCGTCTTTTGATGAAAACTTGCTTTTTGAATTTTGATAATCGTAAACGGTACAGTATATCGGTAATGTGTTAGTTAAATGACTAACAAATCCAATGTTTATGGGGATTTTCACCAATTTTGACATATGATTTTTAGTAAAAAGAGAGAAAGAGATTTTAGGGATTGACCGGTATACCGGTATGCAGTAAAATGGAATCAGAAAGAAACAAAGCAACAAAAAATAACAGTATGAATGGCGCGTTTTCAAACACAAACGAACAATCACCGTTCATCGAATCAAGGAAAAGGAGATGTGCAGTATGAAATTAGGATTTATTGGACTGGGTATCATGGGGAGGCCGATGGCAAAGAATCTTTTGAAGGCAGGAGTAGAGCTTCTGGTTGCGGATTTGAACAAGGACGCCGTTGCAGACGTGGTAGCTGCAGGAGCGAAAGAGGCTTCCTATACTGAGATTGGCGAGCAGTGTGATAGAATCATTATTATGGTTCCAAGCGGAGCGATTTCTAAGTCTATCTTGTTCGGCGAGGGCGGCGTTGCTTCTACTGTTAAGAAGGGCGCTGTTGTCTGCGACATGAGTTCGGTTACCCCAGTGGAGTCGCAGGAGTGTTATGAAGATCTGAAGAAACTGGGCGTTGGATTTGTGGATGCTCCGGTATCCGGCGGAGAACCGGGAGCGGTTGCGGGTTCCCTTGCCATTATGGCCGGAGGAGATCAGGAAGACTTTGACGCTATGAAGGAATATTTTGATATTCTCGGAAACTCCGCTTTGTTAATCGGTCCTTCTGGAAGCGGAAGCGTTACCAAGCTGGCTAATCAGATTATTGTAAATAATAATATTGCAGTAGTGTCTGAGGCGTTTGTTCTTGCGGCGAAGGCAGGGGCAGACCCGGAGAAGGTATACCAGGCAATCCGCGGCGGACTTGCTGGAAGCGCCGTTCTTGACGCTAAGATTCCAATGATTATTGAGCGCAACTTCAAACCGGGCGGACCTATCCGTATTAATCACAAGGATATTAAGAATGTGGTTAATACAGCTCATGCCATTGACGTACCGATTCCTTATACAGCACAGCTTTATGAGATTCTCCAGACTTTAAAGATTCATGGTCATATGGAAGACGACCATGGCGGAATTGTACAGTATTTTGAGAAGCTTGCCGACGTGGAGGTTAAAAAAGCTGATTAATACGACAGCGGCCGGACGGAAAAGGGAAGAAAAAAGACGGTTTTAAGAAATCGGCGGGCGGCGCGAGGGGCGTTGCCGTTCGCCATATGAGAAAAAGGAGGGCTTCATAAAATGGCGTTACATGCAGAAGTATTATCTTCGTATAAGAAGATTGACGAGGCATATGTAGATGAACTGTTAAATAAAGAAATTGCGGCCAATAATAAGAAAATTGTGGTTCTGGACGACGACCCGACAGGGGTTCAGACGGTGCATGACATTTCTGTATACACAAACTGGGAAAAGGACAGTATACGTCAGGGATTCATAGAAGAGAACAATCTGTTCTATGTGCTGACTAATTCGAGAGGATTTACTGCGGAACAGACAACGAAAGCTCACAATGAGATTGCGGCAGTTGTGGATGAGGTGGCAAAAGAAACCGGTAAGGAATATATTTTTATTAGCAGAAGCGATAGTACGCTCCGGGGACATTTTCCACTGGAGACGGAAATTCTGAAAGAGAATTATGAGAAGAACACCGGCAAAACCATAGACGGAGAGATTCTGTGTCCGTTTTTCAAAGAAGGCGGACGTTTCACTCTTGACAATGTACATTATGTAAAATATGGAGATGAGCTGGTTCCGGCTAACGAGACGGAATTTGCCAAGGATAAGACCTTTGGCTATACTGCGAAGACCATGCCGGAATATGTGGAAGAAAAGACAAAGGGCGCATATCATTCTTCGGATGTAATCTGTATTTCTCTGGAAGATATCCGCAATGTGAACATTGATAAAATTGAGGCGCAGCTTGTGGGCGTGAAAGACTTCAATAAGATTATCGTAAATGCAGCGGACTATGTGGATGTGAAGGTGTTCTGCGTGGCTTTGTACCGAGCTATGGCAAAGGGGAAGGTATTTATGTTCCGCACTGCCGCTGCAATTGTGAAGGTCATGGGAGGCGTATCAGACCAGCCTCTGCTCACAAGAAAACAGATGGTAGTAAAAGAGACGGATAACGGCGGAATTGTGGTAGTAGGCTCCCATACCGATAAGACAACGAAACAGGTGGAGTGTCTGAAAGAGCTTACAGATATTGAATTTATTGAGCTGGACGCTACGCTGGTAAAAGATGACGCAGCATTTGAGGCAGAGGTTCAGAGGTGTCTTGCGAAAGAGGAGGCATGTATTCAGGCCGGAAAGACTGTTTGCTGTTATACAACAAGGGCTCTGATTACGGCGGATACGGGAGATAAAGAGGATGAACTGAGACTTTCTGTTAAGATATCCGATGCAGTTCAGTCATTGGTTGGACGTCTTGGCATTACGCCAAGTTTTGTAATTGCCAAGGGCGGCATTACTTCCAGCGACGTTGGAACCAAAGCTCTGGCGGTGAAGAAAGCAAATGTACTGGGACAGATTCGGCCGGGCATTCCGGTATGGCAGACCGGAGAGGAAAGTAAGTTCCCGATGACGCCATACATTATCTTTCCGGGAAATGTGGGAGAGATTACTACTTTAAAGGAAGCTGTAGAGGTGCTGACGAACAAATAGTTGTTATTATCAACAAAAATGAACATTAATTTTTGGTAAATGTTCCAAAAATAGGAATAAAAAATAGTTTAAATTGACAAAATCGAACATAAGAAGTACAATAATAACAGAAACAAACAATGTGTTGTTAAGATGAAAGGAGCTTTAACCATGCCGCAGTGTGTAGTGATTGCAGACGATCTGACGGGGGCGAACGCGACCGGTGTACTTCTGAAAAAGATGGATTATCAGGCATATACGGTGATGAATTCGGAGCGTATTGAGCCCTCTGCGATTTCGGACTGTGATTGTGTATTATATCCTACGGACAGCAGGGGAGTGGATTCAGAAACCGCCTACGACAGAGTAAGGACTATCTGTGAACTGTTGAAAAATGATGAAGTAAAGGTGTACTCCAAGCGGATAGACAGTACGCTTCGAGGGAATTTAGGAAGCGAGACGGACGCCATGTTGGATTGTCTCGGAGATGAGTATGTAGCGATTGTGGCGCCCTGCTTTCCTTCTTCCGGAAGGATTGTGATTGGAGGATATATGCTTGTGAACGGTTTGCCGCTTCACAAGACGGATATCGCTATCGATCCGAAAACGCCGGTGAAGGTTTCGGAAGCCGCGGCGCTTTTTAAGGAGCAGAGCAAATATCAGGTAGCTTCCATCTATATGAAAGATATGATGCATGGCGTGCATTATCTTTCCTATCTGCTGAATACATATGTTGCAGAGGGATGCCGGATTATAGTGTGCGATTGTGTGACGCAGGAGGATTTAGATTTGATTGCGGATGCAGTCATTGCAAGCGGGATGAAGAGCATAGCGGTGGACCCGGGAGTCTATACGGCGACGCTTGCCAGAAAACTGATTGTTCCCACAGAGCGGGAGATGAAGAGCAGGATTCTGGCGGTTGTGGGAAGTGTGAATCCTCACACGCAGAAGCAGATGGAAGAGTTGTGGTTGTCCCAGAAGACTTACAATGTCTTCGTTAAGACGAAGGAGCTTTTGGAAGATGAAGACCGCAGGCTGGCAGAGATTGAGCGGGTAGTTGGGGAAATCTTAGGCAAATGCAGCCGGAATGTGGTATCTACAGTCACAGGCGACGGCATTTATCCTGAGAATCGGATTGATTTTGCACCCTATATGGAGCGCTATGATGCGACCATGGATGAAGTTACAGGACTGATTAACAGCGGGCTGGCTGAGATTACTTACCGGATTTTTAAGGCGGAGCCTTCATTCAGAGGCTTGTATACCAGCGGCGGGGACGTGACTGTGTCGGTATGCGAGCGGTTCCAGACTGCAGGATTAAGTCTTGCAGACGAGGTACTTCCGCTTGCGGCTTACGGCCAGTTCTTAAAAGGCGAGTTTGAAGGCGTACATATCATTACCAAAGGAGGAAGTCAGGGCGGAAGCGATGCAATTAACCGCTGCGTTACGTATCTGAGGGAGAAGCTTTATATTTAACTGAAAACACAGTTTTCTATTTGGGGAATGGGATGATTCCCTGTCGAAGAAAGAGTACTATTTTTTATGAAAGAAAGGATGGAACATTATGAGTAAACCACTTATCGCAGTACCAATTGGAGATCCGGCGGGAGTCGGACCGGAAATAGTAGCAAAGTCAGTTGCGGCGAAGGATGTATTTGACGCGGCGAACTGTATCGTTGTTGGAGATAAGACGATCATGGAAAATGCAATCAAAATCAGCGGCGTTTCTCTTACCGTTCATATTATCGAGAAACCTGAGGACGGCGATTTCCGCGAAGGAGTCTTGAATCTCATTGATTTAGGCAATGTTGACATGGCCAGATTTGAATTTGGCAAGGTCAATGGGATGTGCGGCCAGGCTGCATATCAATATATTGCAAAGTGTATTGAGCTTGCAAATGAAGGCAGGGTTGATGCTGTGGCAACCACACCAATTAATAAGGAGTCATTGAGGGCAGGAAACATTAATTTTATCGGACATACGGAGATTTTTGGTGCGCTTACGAAAACGGAAGATCCTCTTACGATGTTTGAGACAAATGGAATGCGGGTGTTCTTTTTGACGAGACACGTGTCTCTGCGGGAAATGCTTGACATGATTACAAAAGAGAGGATTATTGATTATGTGAAGCGGTGTACCGAGGCGCTTGAAAAACTTGGTGTAAAGGACGGAACAATGGCGATTGCCGGGCTGAATCCTCACAGTGGAGAGCATGGTCTTTTTGGCTGGGAGGAAGTCAATGAGATTACGCCGGCAATCGAGGAATTACAGAAAGAAGGATACAAGGTTGCAGGACCGATTGGGGCAGATTCCGTTTTCCACCAGGCGGCAATCGGAAGATACAACAGTGTGCTTTCTCTGTATCATGACCAGGGGCATATTGCAACGAAGACTCTTGACTTTGAGAAGACCATTGCAATTACTAACGGTATGCCAATCTTACGTACTTCTGTTGACCATGGCACTGCGTTTGACATTGCCGGGAAGGGTATTGTCAGCGCAGTCAGCATGATTGAGGCTATTTTATTGGCGGCTAAATATGCACCGAACTTTGTGTCGTAGGAAACCATAACAGAAGATTTCCGGCGCAAGGGACTTGCATCCGTTATGAGTTCTTAGTGGGATGCGGGAAGGCTTGTAACATGATTACGTTGTTACATTTTTATGAGAAATGTGTTCCTTTAAAAAGAGATATCCCGCCGGGAGGGATTATCAAATAAGAGTATGACGCTCCGGAACGGCAGGATTTCTATGGGAATGCGAGAGAGGAAGAGGAGGTAAAATTGTATGGTAAACGGACTTAGTGGACAGAGAATGCTGATTGGTCTTGCAATCGGTATTATCGTACTGGTATTTCTGGTATTGAAAACGAAGGTACAGGCGTTTCTTGCGCTGATTATCTGTACCGTTATCGTTGGTGTAATCGGCGGCATGCCGCTGGTGAACATTACCCTTGAGGACGGGAAAACCTTTGGTATTGTCAATTCGATAACTTCCGGTTTTGGTGGGACGTTAGGAAGTATCGGTATCATCATTGGCTTTGGCGTTATGATGGGACAGTTATTTGAAGTGACGGGGGCGGCCAAGACGATGGCCCATACCTTCCTGAAACTGTTTGGAAAGAAGAGGGAGGAGGAAGCGTTAGCGCTTACCGGCTTCCTGGTATCGATTCCGATTTTCTGCGATTCAGGATTCGTGGTATTGGCTCCCATCGCAAAGGCGATTTCTAAGGCAACGAAGAAATCAGTGATTTCTCTTGGAGTTGCGCTTGCGGCAGGTCTTGTAATTACTCACTCCATGGTTCCGCCGACACCGGGTCCTTTAGGCGTATGCGGTATTTTCGGAGTAGACGTTGGTAAGTATATTCTGCTTTCTATCGTGCTTTCCATTCCGATGGCAATCGGATGTATTGCTTATGCGAGACTGTTTCTTTCTAAGAAATATTACCGCATTGAGAATGAGGACGGCGAGATTGTAGAGCTGCCTTATCAGGAGCCGGATTATGACAATGCGTTTGCAATGGATACGGAAGGGCTTCCGAGCGCGTTTGTTTCTTTCCTGCCTTTGCTTCTGCCAATTATCCTGATTTTGATTAACACTGTTGCAACTGCGTTGGGACAGACAACAGGAATTATGCAGGTTCTGATTTTCCTTGGACAGCCGATTGTTGCGGTAGGACTTGGACTGATTGTTGCTATCTTTACGCTGGGCAGCGGCCTTGACAGGCAGACAGTAGTAAGCGAGATGGAAAAGGGTATGATGTCCGCAGGTATCATTATGCTGGTAACCGGCGGAGGCGGCGCCCTTGGCCAGATTATCAAGGATTCCGGTCTTGGAACCTTTATGGCAGAGGGACTTGCAAAGACTGCGATTCCGATTATGATTCTGCCGCTGGTTATTTCAACGGCGATGAGATTTATCCAGGGTTCCGGTACGGTAGCTATGACAACGGCGGCAAGTATTTCTGCTCCGATTCTGATTGCGGCAGGCGCAAGCCCGCTTCTGGGAACGGTTGCATGCTGTGTCGGCTCTCTGTTCTTCGGATACTTTAACGACAGTTACTTCTGGGTTGTAAACCGGACGCTTGGCGTTCAGGAAGCGAAAGACCAGCTTACAGTCTGGTCAGTGACCTCTACCGTTGCTTGGGCAATCGGCGTTGTAGAGGTGCTGGTACTTAGTATTTTCATGTAGTGTGGGTATATCAGGCAGGAGAGAATATCTCTTCTGTCTGATTTTGTCTGTGGATGGAATATTGCAATCTGATAAAACAGAACGTTTGTTCCAAAAAGATGTTGAAAGTATGATGGAAATGAAGTATAATAAAAAGCATATTATAGAGAGGACAGGATTTAAAGATATGAATATTATTTTGATAAAAGATTATGTGGAATCTTGTTTATAAAGAAAAAGAGCAGACGCTCGAAAGGAGGGGTAGGTATGTTGGCGGCGGAGAGACAGACGGAGATTACGAGATTAATAGAGGCCAGGGGAAGCGTTCAGGTGGAGGAACTGGCGAGAGAGCTGAAGGTCAGCGCGATGACGATACGCAGGGATTTGCTGAAGCTTGAGGAGACTGGACGGATTGAACGGTGTCATGGCGGAGCGGTAGCGAAGCAGGAAGTATCCTATGAGGATAAGCAGATTCGGAATAAGCGGGAAAAGAATAGAATTGCAGAAAAATGTGCCGGGCTGGTTTCTTCCGGGGATACGGTATTCTTAGATGCCGGGACTACGACCTACGAGATTGCGAAGAAAATATGCAATATACAGGGTATTACCATTGTAACGAATGATTTGGAGATTGCTCAGATTGTAAAGCAGGGCAGCGCAGAGCTGTTTGTGTGCGGCGGATGGGTGCAGAAATCTACAGGAAGCATGTTAGGATATTATGCTACCGGACTTTTGTTGGATTTCCGGTTTGACGTGGGGTTTTTTGGAGGGGCCTCCATTAATGAAAAACTGGAAGTTATGACGCCGACTGTGGATAAAGCTTTTTTAAAGAGAGAAACGGCGCTTCGATGTGAAAAACCTTATCTAGTTGTGGATAATTCAAAATTTGACAGGCAGTCTATGGTAAAGATTAATGGGTTGAATGATTATGCGGCGGTGGTGACGGACAGGAAATTTACACAGGAAGAGCAAGAAATTATAAGACGGAAAAAAATTAGGATTATTGAAATATAAATGGAGTTGATATTCATAAGGATGTCATGATATATTTAATTAAGACATTTATTAAAAATGTTATACGAAAAGGGGAACGTGGAAGAAAGGAGAGGAGTATGAAGCGGATAGTTTCATGTTTGCTTGCTTTTGTTCTTATTTTTACTCCATACTTTTCTGCAACTGCTTCAGAGCCGGAGCAGAGTACGGTCAGGGGTGCACAGGGGAGCAATGTGACGCCGGACGGCCAGAAAGAGTCGCGTGGAGAAGGAACAGAAGAAGGTAAAACGAAGGAGCAGGAGGATTCTGCGTCGGTGAAAGAACCTGCGGCAGAGATGAAAGATGAGGAACCGCAGGCGGAAGAAATTGCAGGCGGTCAGGAGAAAAGGTCGACAACCGAAGAGGTTGGCGGTCAGGAGGAGAAACCGACAACCGAAGAGGACGGCAGTCAGGAAGAGAAGCCAGTAACCGAGGAGGCGGCTCAGGAAGAAAAACAGATTGCCGACAGTGGTCAGATTGATGTGTCAATTTGTCAGGCGGTTATTTTAGATAAGGAAACGGTATTTACGGTTTCACTTACAGGTCATGAAGATAAAGAGATTGTACTGGCAGAGGATTCAAAGGAGCCTGCTGCGAGAGGTATGGTTTCCTATGAGAATCTGCCTGCGGGAACTTATGTGCTAACTGTATCAGCGCCTGGGTTCGCCGGATTTACCCAGGAGATTACAGTGGATGGATGGGCATATGGAGTATGGCTTACCACAGGATTTGTCAGCGGCTATTCCTATGAGGAGGAGCAGGTTCATCCGGGAGTGCTGCTTGTGGGTGATGTGGACGGTAATGGTGTGATTGATGATGCGGATAAGATGAAGCTGATTGATGATATCGAAGCCGGAACAAAACAGTCGCCAAATTCGGATTTGAACGGCGATGGAATTGTAGATATTGTGGATTTGGAGTATTTTGTAAAGGGATATCAGGTCAGCGAGGACGTCAGGTCCTCCGTTGAAGTCAGCGTGCCGGCAGCGGTTATCGGTATGCAGCCAGATGTCGATACATTTGTGGACGGAGATATAAGTTCTCTGTTAAAAGAAGAAGGCAGTATTGCATTGTCGAGGAAAGATGGTCAGGAGATTTCCGACATGACTCCGGTATCTGTTGAGTTTGACTTTCCGGAGAAAGAAAGCTATGGAGCGGACGGGATTGTAATTGAGGCTGCAAAGGATAATGGTATTACTGCCGCTGAGCTTCAGATTACCTATACAGAAGAAGGAATGGAGCATTCGGCTGTGGTTCAAGTAAGGAAAGGCGTAGATTTTCTTCTTGATACCAGCGCTGTGACTGTGAGACAGGACGCAGAAGGAGCAATCTGTATCAATCTCGGTCCCCAGATTGCGGTGAAGAAAGTATCGCTGAAAATTATGGGAATGGAGAAGAATAATAATTTAGCGGAGATTTCCCAGGTGAAATTTGTCAATGGTATGGAGAATCGTATTTCTGAGCCGGATATGGATATCCCAGAGAATCTTTCAGCGAACTGCAGTAATAAGAGTTTTACTCTAACTTGGGACGCCTGCAGGAATGTAACCGGTTATGAAGTGCTGATTGCATATGAAGGAGAGCAGGAAGTAAGGGCTGTGAGGGGAAATAGTCTTACAGTTACGTCATTTAACCAAGGTAAGCTTGTAAATAATCAAAGCTATGAGGTGCAGGTTCAGTCGGTTAACGGTTCCTGGAGGAGCGGTTACTGCGAGGCGATTGCGGCTGTGCCGAAGACAGATAAGAAGCCGGATGCACCGGATAATCTGAAAGTTACCGGGCAGTTTAAAGCTATTAGCGCTTCGTGGAAGAATATGGAGGATACGGATTCCTATAATCTGTATTACCGGGAAACAGGTACAGAGAATTTCCAGAAAATAGAGGGTATTATAACATCAAGTTATACGATATCCAATTTAAAAAATCACACAAAATATGATGTCTATGTAACGGGTGTGAATGAACTTGGAGAGAGTAATCCGTCAATTACCGGGGTGGCAGAGACGATTAACCCGGACCCGGCAGATATGCCGAAATATAAGCGGATTAACGCAGCCGGAGAGGGTGAGATAAGCGAACATATTATTAGCGCTCAAGCGCCTCAGGGCAGAATGGAGGAAAGCCCAAAAGACACAGAGGCAGGAACGGCATGGGGAACGGTAGATAATAATCCTGTATCTTACCACTATCATGAAACTTGGGATTCCGGCGGATTTAATCCGCTTCAGGCAAATGGAGGACTTGTCTATGAATTTGACGAGGCCTATGAAATGGAAGCATTTGCACTGCAGGAAGCTTCCGTTCAGAATGTGGGTTATGGTTACATACAGGTGCGTTACTGGGATGAGAACGGAACAAAACAGGAACTTGGTAAAGTATCGATTCAGGCAAAATCAGATTCTCAGGGGAGAACCTATTATATGGTGAAGCTGCCTAGAATGATTCGGGTTAAGAAGATACAGTTTGGTCTTGCCCGTTCCGTTGCAGTAGGAACCAATACGGTTTCTGAGGTTTATTTCTATCATTACGATTCACTGGAAGACGATATCATGGCCCTTTATGCGGATTCTCTTCATACGAAGTTAAAGGGGGAAGTGACGC
Organism: Lachnospiraceae bacterium; assembly: GCA_910574185.1. GTDB lineage: Bacteria > Bacillota > Clostridia > Lachnospirales > Lachnospiraceae > Claveliimonas. The sequence continues at coordinate 23,838 of CAJSZQ010000022.1, read as the reverse complement.
AGGAGACGATTGACGGGCTAAGAACGCGGCTTAACACGAAGGATGAAGTAAGTGGAGAATTTCATCCGGATAAGGAAGCGTTAGAGCGGGAGCTGAAGACGGCAGAAGAGATTTTAAATGCTGAATTGACAGAGCCTGTTCAGATTTACAGCAGTATTACAACCAATGATGCAGGCAAAGGTTTTGGCGGTTTGAATGCGTGGCAGCCTCTGGGCGTTGCGGCCGCGGCAGGAGAAGAGATTACGATTTATGTGGGTCATGGAAGCAAGAGAACTGGAGAGACGACGAATCTCCAGCTTGTAGCAACTCAGTATCATGCGGAGGCAGCCGGCGTGGCCAAGACAATTTCTGCGCCGCTTAAGATAGGAAGGAATACAGTTACAATTCCGAAGTTATCATCTATGAAGGAAGAAGCCGGAGGCGCTCTTTATATACAATATACTGGAACAGTTGGGGCCGGTAACTATGCGGTTCGTGTGAATGGAGGCGCTGAGGTTCCAAAGCTGGATCTTTACAGGGTGACAGACCCGGCGGAGCGGCAGAGAAGAGCAGAACGGTATATAGAAGAGCTGGACGCATATACGAAGCAGATAGAGGAGCAGCATAATGAGATTCATGGAAAATCAGAGAATGAACTGGTTCGGTATGAATATGATGCGAGAAACTGTATTCTGGGAGCTTCGGATATTATGCTGGATTCTATGCTGTTGTCCCTGCCTGCACAGCAGGTTTGGGCGGGAGCTGGAACTGGAGAATTAGAGGAACGAGCGGCAAGGCTGGTTCAGTCGATGGATGCTATGGAGGATATGATGTCTTTGTTCTATCAGCACAAGGGACTGAATAACAAAGCGGGAGCTGAGCGGGACAGATTGCCTTACCGGCATTTAAATATTCGTTATCAGAGAATGTTTGCGGGGGCGTTTATGTATGCGTCCGGCAATCATATCGGGATTGAATGGAATGAAACCGCAGGTATGGCAGGCGGCGTTCCGGTACAGTCTGATGAAAATGGAAGATATGTTAGCGGACGATATTTCGGATGGGGAATTGCTCACGAGATTGGACACTGTATTAATCAGGGAGCGTATGCTGTCGCGGAGATTACCAATAACTACTTCTCTGTTCTTGCACAGGCGAAGGATACGAATGACAGCGTCAGATTCCAGTACAGCGAAGTATATAAGAAGGTTACTTCCGGTGCGAAGGGGCGTGCTTCCAATGTGTTTACACAGCTTGGCATGTACTGGCAGCTGCATCTTGCCTACGATAATGGATATAACTATAAGACCTATGCAGACCATGGAGAACAGTTGAACAACCTCTTTTTTGCAAGAGTAGACAGCTATGCCAGGAATCCGGCTGCAGCCCCGGCTCCGGGTGGAATCAGCCTCAGTCTGACAGGAAATACTGATCAGGTATTGATGCGTTTATCCTGCGGGGCGGCGAAAAAGAACCTTTTGGAATTCTTTGAGCGATGGGGCATGACGCCGGATGAGACGACGGCAGCATATGCATCCCAGTTTGAGCCGGAGACCAGGGCAATCTTCTATGTAAATGACGATTCAAGGGTATACCGGTTAGAGCACAGCGGAAGTAAACTTAACGTAGACGGGACGGTGGAGGCTGTAGGTGATACCGCGGCTGCAGCCATAAATGAAAATTCGGCAAATCAGGTAGATTTTGTGTTAAATTCAAAGAATATTCCGGCGGAGGATGTACTTGGCTACGAGATTGTGCGTTGTACGATTTCCGGCGGAGAAACGCAGGAAGAGCTGGCAGGATTTGTAACGAGAGAAGAGGCGGAAGCAGGAACGTTCAGCGATTTGGTAACGACCATGAATAACCGGGTAGTAACTTACAAAATCAGAGTAGTGGATCAGTATTTAAATTATTCTGCATCGAAGACTTTAGAGCCTCTTAAGATTGAACATGCGGGCTGTATCGACAAGACGTCCTGGACGGCTGCCGCGACGGGCATTACGGCAACCAGTGAAGGAGTGGCGAGCGGAAAGGATACGGATACTTCCTGCGGACCAGAAGTGGCAGCGCCGGTTGAGAAGGTAATTGACGGCAGCAAGAGCACTACTTATGAAGGTGTTGTAGGCGATAAGGCAGAAGTGATTCTGGATTTCCATAAAGAGCTTACAATAACCGGGCTTCAGTATACTGTGACGGAAGGAACGCCAGTGAAGGATTATCGGATTTGGGTCCGGAATGGAGAAGGAGGATGGACGAAGGCTGCAGAAGGAGCTTTTCGTGGAGACAATACGGAGATTGTCTATTTTGCGGAGAAAAGCGGTAAAAATATTGCCTCTTATAAGACGACGTCAGTAAAGCTTGAGATAACAGGACAGAAGGATACAAAAATTTCTATTTCCGAGCTGGATGTTCTGGGTGTGACAGGAGATAACGTAGACTTTAGGCGTACGGGAGACGGTATTGCAGCAATCGGCCGACTATCTGATGATTTTGTGTACGGAGGGGACGCAGAGGATGTGATTCCTGCAGGGTCCATTGTATTTACCGGTGTCTACAAAGGAAATCCGGCGTATAATGTGGTGATACTCTATGACCAGAATGGAAATCAAGTGGGCGGCCGGGACGGCGACGGCAATCTGAATGCATATCAGACAATACTCGCAGAAGTACCTGACACAGGCAATGTCAGGGATGTTTCGGACGGAACCTGGATATACTGGATTCAGCCTGAGGATGTGGTGAATTTGCAGGCGATAGAGAAAGTTCGGGCAGAATTGTACCGGGTAGATAATGCACAGACTAACGAGGGACAGAGAATGGTCAGTGATTCTTTGTTTGAGATGATGCCGGAGGAATTGCCGGAAATTCAGATAAACGGCGGTAAGTGACAAGATAAGGGGTCGTTGTATTGAGGCAGACTATAGGTGGTGGGAGTAAATTTTCAAACACACTCTGGTACAACGGCTCCAATAAAGGAGCAGGATATGAGAAAATATTTGACAAGTATGATAATGGCAGTACTTGCACTATTTTTGGTGTTGCCATTTTCGGTAAAAGCCAGAGAGCAGGAAGCCGTATATCTGGAAGCGGAAGGGGAAAGTGTGAAGGTCAGGCTTACTCTTCCGGGAGCGGATGGAGCGATGCTTTCGTCTCTAAAGCTTACTCTGAATGTAGCTTCCGATTCGGGCCAGAGTCTGGATGCATCTTTTCAGTTTGATCCGGCGCTTTCTGGAAAGGCAAAGGTCCAAGAGGCCAGGTATCACGCGGGAAATAAAACGCTTAATGTTTATCTGGCAGGAAATGAGGCATTATTTGCAAAAGGAGAAGATACCATTACCCTTGGAAAAGTATGCGCATCCGGAGGGGCGTATACGGTAGAAGTAAAAGAGGATTCTCTGACAGTTGCAGAAGGCTCGAAAGGGAGAACTGTAAAGTTTGAGAAACTTCCTAAGCCGGTTTTGGCAGGAAGTACAGAAACAGGAGATAACGGCGGTGGAGATACAAAGCCTCCGATTGATTCTGGTGACGGCGAAAAGACGCCGCCTGCGTCTGATGCCGGTGGCGACGGAGAGCAGAATGTTCCTCCGTCTGGTTCTGGGAACGGGGACGAGGAGTTAACGCTTCCATCTGGTCCTGAAAACGGTGAAGAGACGCCTCCGGTAGAAGAGGAACAGCTTCAGGAGTTGGTAAATACAGTGAAGGAATATCCGGAAAAAACCTATACGAAAAAGAGTTATGCCGCCCTGACAGAAGCAAGAAAGAATGCGGAGGGGGTTCAGAATAACCCGAATGCAACGAAAGAGGATAGAGATAAAGCATTGCAATCCCTCCAGAATGCAGTGGGAGCGTTGGAAGAAAAGACGCTTACCAGCGCAGAAGAAAAAAATGGTCAAAGTAACATCGGACAGAAGGAGCCTTATAAAAGCTCTGTTTCTGCAGTACTTTATGTAATGATAGCGCTGTTTGTGCTAGTAATTGCCGGAATTATTGTTTATGGAATAAAGTATAAAAAGAATATGGAGATTTAATCAAAACACCTGCGGGCTGAATTTGGCTCGCAGGTGTTTTAGCTTAGAATATTTTATTTGTATATAATTTCTTGAAGATACATTCCCTTTGGGTCGCAGGGAGCGCTGGCGGATGCTTCTCCAGCGAATATATCGTCGATAATTGCAGGCGGTCTGTTACCAGTTCCGATATCGAGCAGAGTACCTGTAATCAGACGCTGCATATTGTGCAGAAAATCGTTGGCTACAAGAGTAATCTGCATTTCTTCCATATCTTCATAAATCTCTATTTTGAAGAGGTCTTTGATGGTTGATTTGCCTTGCTTTACGGATGAAAAATTACGGAAATCATGCCGTCCGGTAAGGAGTTTTGCAGCTTGTTCCATCAGAGACTTGTCCGGTCTTCGGAAACTGTGGAATGCATATTTACGGTCAAATACGCTGGGCACAGAGTTGATGGTGACGCGGTATACATAGATTTTTGCTCGTGTGTTAAGCTGGGCGTGGAAACGTTCGGGAACTTCTTTGGCTTCTGTTATCGCTATATCCATGGGGAGATAGCGGTTTAGATAACGCTGAATTTCAGAGACGTCCATGTCACTGTCCGTCTTGAAATTGGCAATCTGTCCATATGCATGAACGCCGGCCTCTGTGCGCATGCCGCAGTATAATTCGGATTCTTCATCGGTCATCTTCTTAAGAACATCGAGAATTTTATTGGATATGGTGTTGGTTGATTCGTCTTTGCCTAAGCGGGACCATCCCTGGTAACGGCTGCCGTCATATTCTATGGTTAATCGGATATTTCTCATATTTGTATGCTCCTTAATTGATATCTGGTTAAAAATATATTGGTAACGATGAAAATAATTGTCAAATCGACATATTGATTTGCGTTAATTTATTTACTATAATACGGCTATGGATACTGCCATAGCAATAGGAATAATCGGACACAAAAATAACCGCCGAATCCAACTTAGCGGTTTTTATAATTAGTGAAAACGGACGAGCCGTTTGTTAACAGTTCCTTTTATATGGATATATTACCATTCGTTTTCTTAGATGTCAATAAATTTAAGATGAAAAACGAGAGTTGCAGGTAACAGTTCGTTACTGTTCACAGGTCTGCGCATTCACTGCGCAGCAAGTGCGCAGTTGCAGGCTGAACTGTTACAGTTGCAGTAACAGTTTGTTACTGTTTACACGCATTTGCCGGACGCGGGTCGAATCAGGAGCAGGTCTCTGAGCAGACGGAGTAACATTCCATTGAACTGGCAGCTAACGCAGACTAAGCCGCTCAGGTTACTGTTCACACAGTACTTTGCAATTGCTGCGACGCAGAGCTAGTCTAGTCCTTTAGGGAAAAGTACGTAAGAAAGTGATTCAGGTGTGAGCAAATTCCATTCACGAAGTGAATTTTAAATGGATTTGCGAATGTTGCTGTGAACGGAGTAATAGTAAGAATAGGAGGACAGATGTATGAATAAAGATAATGTAACGAAGTCAGTTCAGAGAAAGCTTTTTGAGCTTCAGGATGTGGAGTATCGGGATTTCCATGCCAGGCTGATGCCGACGGTGGAAAAAGAGAAAATTATTGGTATTCGTATTCCGGTTTTGAGGAAATTTGCGAAGGAATATGCCAAATCAGAGGACGCCGGGGAATTTATAAAGATACTGCCTCATGATTATTATGAAGAGAATAATCTGCATGGGTTTCTAATAGAGGGAATAAAGGATTATGAGGAGTGTATACGTGCACTGGATATTTTTCTTCCCTATGTGGATAACTGGGCTACCTGTGATATAATCGCGCCGAAGGTGTTTAAGAAACATTTGCCGGAATTGGAACACAAAATCTGGGAATGGATGGCGTCCGGTCATACTTATACCGTCCGCTACGGTATCGGAATGCTGATGAGATTTTATCTGGACGAAGCATTTCAGAAGGAGTATCTCACGAGAGTGACGCAGGTTCAATCAGAAGAATACTATGTTAAGATGATGGCGGCGTGGTATTTTGCAACGGCTTTGGCAAAACAGTATGAGACGACTCTTCCTTTTATTGAAGAGAGACGGCTGGAGAAATGGACGCATAATAAGGCTATTCAGAAAGCGATTGAAAGTTCCCGAATAACCCAGGAGCAGAAGAGATATTTAAGAACGCTTAAGATAAAGTAATGGTTTCGGAAAAGTTTATTGCTGAATGCGATATTTTAGGGTGTATTCGCCGGAGGGGAGTCAGGTTGATTGTATGCGGTTGATTGATATGCATTGTGATACGTTGGGGAAATTATTGGATTATGAAAAAAAGAAAAGGAAGCGGAAAGCAACAAAAGGAGCGGAGGATATTCAGGAAAACTTTTCAGAAAAGGATTTGATGCAGAATGATTTTTGTATCCATATTCCGGGGATGCGAAAGGCGGGAACATTAGCTCAGTTTTTTGCCTGTTTTACCTGCCTGTCTCAGACAGAAGGCGGCTATGAGGAATGTTATAGCGACGTGCTATCCATGATTCAGATACTTGACAGTCAGTGTGAGAAGTATCCGAATGAGATTGCACATGCGCGTTCCTTTGAGGATATTCGTAAGAATGAAGAAACGGGAAGAATTTCCGCTGTGTTGACGGTAGAAGAAGGCGGCGTCTTAGATGGAAAGATGGAGAGACTTACAGAACTTTATCAAAGGGGCGTGCGGCTGATAACACCTATTTGGAATTATGAGAACTGTTTTGGGTATCCCAACAGCAGGGACGCACAGGTTATGAAGCAGGGGCTCAAAGCGTTTGGGAGGGAAGCGGTGGAATATGCAGGACATCTGGGAATGATTGTGGACGTTTCTCATGCCTCGGACGGAAGTTTCCAGGATATTTTGGATTGTGCAAAAGGGCCGGTGGTAGCGTCTCATTCTAACTGCAGAGAGTTATGCGATCATCCGAGAAATCTGACAGATGAGATGATTCGCAAGCTTGCAGAAGCAGGAGGCGTGGCAGGTCTTAACTTTTACGGCATGTTTCTGTCGGGCGGAAGGGAATCCAGACTGGAGGAAATGACGGCTCATGTGAAACATATGCTGCAGGCAGGAGGGCATGAATTTCCAGCCATAGGAACAGATTTCGACGGATTTGACGGAATGGAGTATGAAGATATCGCCAGGGTAGATGAGATGGAGTTTTTGTGGTATGCTCTGAAGAAGGCGGGCGTCGCCGAGAGTCAGTTAGACGAAATCTGGAGAAAGAACGCACAGAGGGTTCTAAAGACTCTTGTTTCCTCATAGAATGGTGAAGAATATTAGAGTATAAAGGGGGAGCAACTATGAAGCTTCCACAAGAGCCGGATGCCTGTGCTAAGATTAGTGGAAATGAAAAATATCCGAATTTACAGGGAACCGTAAAGTTTTATGATACATATGGAGGAAGCATTGTCTGTGCAGAATTTACGGGAATCAGGAGCAGAGAAGGAGAGATGGGAGACGGATTCTTCGGCTTTCATATTCATGAGGGGCATTCCTGCGGGAGCGGGGAAGGAGACGCCTTTTCAGAAGCAGGGGGACATTTGAATCCTGGGGACAAGCCGCATCCGCAGCATGAAGGAGATATGCCGCCGCTTTTGGTGTGTGACGGCGAGGCCTGGACCATGTTCTTTACCGGGCGTTTTTTCCCGGAAGATGTGATTGGAAGAACGGTAGTGGTTCACGAAATGCCGGATGATTTTCATAGCCAGCCGGCGGGAGACGCCGGAAGCCGGATTGGATGCGGGGAGATTAGAGAGTGGGAGGATTAATGGCTCTCAGGGACATTTAAAAAAGTACGAAGTATTATGTAATGATGACGGAAAATAATAATTTACTCCAGGGGCTTACTTTTTAGTGGGCCCTTATTGTATGTTGTAATATGTTTTATTATTCGCTATACTGATAAAAGACAGCGGTATAAGAGAAGATATGAGGTGAGGGTGGAATGAGATACTTTAGAAGAGTTGTCTGCGGGATTTTGATTTTTCTGACGGCGAATATACCTTTTTTGCAATTGCGGCATACAGGGGATTTGTGGATTGTGCTTTGCGTATGCTGTTGTTTTGGGGTGAATGTGATTCCGACGCTGGTAAACAGGAGGCTTCCGAAGTTACGTCACAGACTGTGTGCGGACGGATGTGAGCTTTTAATTTATTTTCTGATTTCCGTTTCTGGTTCTGTCCTGTGGCTTGCTGCAATGCTGCCGTCCATGTTTCATGAACAGAGAGGTATGTGGTTTGCAGATCTTTTGTGTGTGATTCTTGTCGAGGCGCTGGTATTTTGGAACGGAATCCTGCGGGTTTATCTTACGTCTGCTCAGATTGGCGTAAAGTGGCGGGCCATCGGTATTATCTGCGGATGGATTCCCATTGCCAATGTGGCTGTGCTGATACGAATTATCCGTCTGGCTTCGGAAGAATGTAGATTTGAAAGCGAGAAGATATGGAGAGCGAGAAAAAGAGCGCCGGAGAAGTTGTGTGAGACGAAATATCCGATTCTGATGGTACATGGGGTGTTTTTCCGGGATTATAAATATTTGAATTATTGGGGAAGAATACCGAAAGAGCTTTCCGTTCATGGAGCAAAGATTTTCTACGGGAATCATCAGTCGGCGGCTTCTGTGGCTGACAGCGGGGCGGAGCTTTCAGCCCGGATTCAGGAAATTCGGAAAGAGACAGGCTGTGAGAAAGTGAATATCATCGCTCACTCAAAAGGTGGCCTGGATTCCAGATATGCGGTTAGTATATTAGGGATGGCGCCGTATGTAGCGTCTCTTACTACGATTAATACGCCTCACAGAGGCTGTGTTTTTGCAGATTATCTTCTGGACAAGATTCCACAGTCTTTGAAGAACAAAGTGGCCGGGGCTTATAATGCTGCGCTTCGGAAAGCGGGAGATGATAATCCTGACTTTATGGCGGCGGTAAACGACCTTACAGCAACAGCCTGTAAGAGATTTAACGATGAGGTAAAAGATATGCCAGAGGTATATTATCAGAGCGTAGGCTCCAAATTAAATATAGCGTCCGGCGGCCGGTTTCCACTGAATTTCTCTCATCACTTAGTACAGTATTTTGACGGACCCAACGACGGACTGGTGTCAGAGACGTCTTTTCCATGGGGAGAGGATTATCTCTTTCTCATGACAGACGGAAAGCGTGGGATTTCACATGGGGATGTAATTGATTTGAATCGGGAGAATATTAAGGATTTTGATGTGCGGGAATTTTACGTAGGTCTGGTAAATGGCTTGAAGAAGAAAGGGCTGTGATGTTATGGGCATATATGGTCTGGCTTTGCACTTTTGGGAGGCCGATAGCGCCTGTAGTTTGTGGGGAGGCTTACCTGACTGCAGAGGGTGAACTTCACAGGATTTGTGAAACAGGCGGGACTGTTCCTGTATTAAGAGAAGGGAGATTTTTGACGGCATGGAGGAGAGAAGACGGATTTCAGATTCTAAGGTGGAGAGTCTGCATCTTGTGCGTATGACACATCTAAACGGCGCGGGGCGTCTGTTTGGAGGGATGCTAATGCAGTGGATTGACGAGGTGGCTGCGCTGGTGGCGAAGAAGCATTCGCGGATGAATATTACAACGGCTTCTATTGACCATCTTCAATTTTTAAGAGGAGCCTTTCAGAATGATGTAATTGTACTCCAGGGAAAGGTTACCTATGTAGGGCGAACCTCCATGGATGTGAAGGTGGAGACTTATGTGGAGGATCGGGACGGCAGCCGTACGCTGATTAACTGCGCTTATATTACGGAGGTTGCGCTGGGGAAGGACGGGAAACCGGCAGAGGTGCCAAGATTGATACTGGAAACGGAAGAAGACAGAAGAGAATGGGCAAAGGGAGAGAGACGCCGGGAATTGCGCGCTTTTCATGGATAATTCTGGATGAAGATGAAAAGAGCCAGAACTGTTACCGTTCGTTTTGCCTCAGGCTTGGCCGGAAAGCTTCGGTATCGGAAGCGGAGCGAGCCAACATTCCAGTAAACTTACTGTCAACATACTCTAAGAAACTCAGGAATGCCTTCGTTTCTAAGACTATGTAAACAGTAATTTTACTTTCATTAGGAGCGGCTCTGAATTGCTCCGCTTCCGATACCGAAGCTTTCCGGCCAAGCCTGAGGCAAAACGAACGGTAACGGTTCCATTTCATGCAGGGGAAAAACTGTCAGTGGCGCTTTCCTGAGCCGCGCTTCTATACTATAATAACTAATGAAAAATGACGAAGTAGGAGGAATACCAGTATGAGTATTGTAACATTAATTGGAGCAGGACAGATGGCGTCGGCGCTAACCTTTCCCCTGTTTGAAAACAGGCATGAGGTGCGGCTTGTGGGAAGTCCTCTGGACGATGAGGTAATAGACAGGCTCCGGCAGGACAATTATCATGTGAATCTTTTGAGAAAGCTGCATGAAGGAATCCGCTATTACAGAGATGCGGAAAAGATGGAGGCGCTGGAAGGAGCAGACTTAGTGGTCTGTGGAGTCTCAAGTTTTGGTGTGGACTGGTTTGCACAGAAGGTTCTTCCGGTTCTTCCAGAGAGTGTTCCGGTGATTTCTGTGACAAAGGGAATGCTGGATTTGGAAGATGGGACGATGCTGACCTATCCGGAGTATTGGAAGAGAAGTCTTCCAGAGGGAAGGGGACCGGAGATTTACGCAATCGGCGGCCCCTGTACGGCCAGAGATTTAGCGGATCACGACCCGTCTTTCGTAGGTTTTTGCGGTCCCTGTATGGAGACTCTGCAACAGATTCGCAGTTTATTTGCCACAGATTATTATATCATTAATCTCACAACAGATGTGACAGGACTGGAATGTGCAGTGGCCCTAAAGAACGGCTATGCTCTTGGAACCGCGCTGGCGATTGGAATGGCAGAAAAGGCAGGAGATGACGGGATTAACCATAATAATTCTGAGGCGGCGCTTTTTCAGGAGAGTGTGAAGGAGATGCTGGATTTGCTTCGTATTGTAGGAGGAGGAACGGATAATATCATGTATGCGGCAGGAGACTTAAATGTTACCGTAGCGGCGGGGCGGAGCAGAACGGTAGGGCTTCTCCTGGGAAAAGGAATGTCTATGGAAGAGATTCTAAAGCAGTTAAAAGGACAGACCCTTGAGGCTGTTGTCATTGCCACCCGGACTGCAAGAGCAGTCCGAGCGCTTGCAAAGGCAGGCAGGGCGAAAGAATCAGATTTTCCACTGCTGCTGCATGTGGACGCGTTGCTGAATCAGAAAGCGGCGCTCAATATCCCATGGAAAAAATTCCAGAAAGAGATGTAAATAAGAAAGAGGATGTACAAGATGAAGGAATATAAGTTAATTGCATTTGATATGGACGGTACGCTCTTAAACAGTCAGGGCGTCATATCCGAACCGGTACAGGAAGCAGTTGAAAAGGCCATTGATGGCGGGAAAACAGTCATTATCTGCACCGGCCGCAGTTACCGGGAACTGATGGATTATGATGACCGGGAATTGAAAAGAGTACGATATTACGTATGTGAAAATGGCGCGCTGGTTTACGATTCTTTTGTGGAAAAAGCGGTATCTGCAGTACATATTCCAGAGAATCTTGTTCGTCACATTCTTGATTTGGCGGAGCAGAAAGATGCCATGGTATATCTGGCAAGCGGAGGTCAGAATATGGTCAATAGGAAGGATGCAGAGCGGATGGAATATTTTCATGCAGAGCGGTACAAGGACATCGAATTGCGTTCAGCTATTCTTCATGAGGATATTATCAGAAGTTACAGAGAACATCCGGTTCCCGTTGAAAAAATGAATCTGTATTCTGCAACCATCGAACTGAGAGATCAGTTTTACGAACTGTTGAAAGACCTGCCGTTATCGGTGATATTTGCGGAAGAATCCGGCCTGGAGATTATGCCGCCAGGGATATCCAAGGCTGCCGGATTCCTGGCCCTGTGCGAATATCTGAATATTTCCCATGAAGAAACCATTGCAGTCGGCGATTCAGATAACGACGTCGAGCTTCTAAAAGCGGCTGGTCTGGGCGTGGCTATGGGAAACGCCAGATTTTGCGTAAAAGAAATCAGCGATGTTGAAACCGCCGACAATGACCACGACGGCTGCGCAAGAGTCATCGAACAATATTTATTGAAAACAAAATAAGAATATAGAAAAGGACACGTGTTTTATATTTTAGAATATAAAAGCAGCGTGTCCTTATGTATTTAAGAAGACATATTTGGCATATTGTAAGAATACTTGTAGATATAGAAGAAAAATTCTCGCCAATAACCCAATTTAGTGCAAATTTTTCGCATGGTATTTGGACTTTTTTGTACACTTTGCCAGTATTAAAATAATAGTAGATGAAGGAGACATTATGAACAGACGTAGTAACAAAATATTGAGAGAACTGATTCTTGGGAATCGGCAGAATGTTTTGGAGCTGGTTGATAAATATAATCTTCAGGAAAGAACGATAAGAGCCGACATTAAGGAACTCAATGAAGAACTCTGGGGACACAGCCTTCCGTTAATCGCGTCTGACAAAAATGGAGAATTATTTATTGACACAGAAGATAAGCCGGATGTCAGCGCCTATGAAAAATTTATTCAGGCACATACATTTTATACATATTATTTATCAAAAAATGAACGTTCCACAATACTGGCGATGATTCTGATGAATGCCGACGGTTATGTGACGGTTGAATATTTAAAGGATATCATCGGCGTCAGCAGGAATACGCTGCTCCATGATTTGTCCGAGCTGAAGAAATGGTTTGAAGAGAATAATATGGAATTAGTTTCACAGGTACGCCGGGGATATATTGTAAACGCGCCGGAGTTACAGATTCGGAAAGGAATCTTGAAACTTCTGGAAGTAAACGGAGACAATAACGACTACGGAACGGGTTATCATCTGGGAGCATTCTGGAATTTCCTAATTAACGAAGTGGATAAACTGGGCATATACAATTTAATTAAAAAGGACATCATTGAGCAGGAAGAGCTGCTTCAGGCATTTCTGTCCGATTATTCGTTCTTCGAGACAGCAATTGAGCTGATGATGGTTGCAAACCGCATTGTGAAAAATCATATGCTGCCAGATTATTACTGCAACACTATGAGGGAGCTAAAGGAAAGTTCCAAATACACGTTCAGCAGGAATCTTCTGGAGAGTCTGGGTTCCCGGTACGGATTTTTGGCGTCGGAGGCAGAAGTTCTGTATTATACGGACTGCCTGAAAGGGAAAAGTTATTTGAAAGACCGGCACCATAAAAGCAACGCCCTGGATTTGAGGCTGATGATTGCGGAGACGCTGTATCAGGTTTCCAGTTGTTTTGGAATTGATTTTTATCTGGATTTTGCGCTGTATGATCTTTTGATTGCACATATGCGTTCGGCTGTTTACCGCCTTCAGACAGGAGAAGTCTTAAGAAATCCTCTTAAGGAGTCTCTTCTGAGAGAATACCCGGAGGTGTTTGAGATTATCCGTAAGAATATAGGCACTTTAGAGGAATACATTGGTACAGAATTTTCCGAGGATGAGATGTCTTTCATGGTGCTGTATTTCGCTTCGGTGATGGAAAAAGAGAAGGCTGAGAGCTCTAAGAACAGTAAGGTGCGCGTGGCGCTGGTCTGTGAGACTGGAAGAGGAACGGCACAGTTTATGCTGGCGAAGCTCAAGACGCTGGATGAGATGATAGATATTGTGAATGTGTCATCTGTTCACAATACCGGCGAGATAAAGAAGGCGGGAGCCCAGATGATTATATCTACCATACCGCTGGAAAGTGAAGAGCTTCCCTGCATTACCGTACGTTCTGCCATGCTGAACAGAGAAGACCTTCTGGATATTCAGAGAATGGTATTAGAGATTACAGATGGTAATACGGAAGATAATTCGGATTTAGGCATAGACGTTGTGAATCCGGAAGAGGCCAATATTCAGGGAGCCTTTTACCGTCTGTTGTCCGAGGACAGGACGGTGGCCGGGTACTCTGCGGCAGACTGGCGGGACGCAGTCCGTAAGTCCGGAATGCTTTTGTATGAAACAGGCGCGGTGGAGCTGCGTTATGTGGATGCGATGATTGCAAATATTGAGAAATATGGTCCCTATATCGTGGTGTGTCCGGGAACGGCCCTCCCTCATGCGGATACCAGCGAGGGAGTCGTCAAAGAAGCCGCGTCTTTAGTAAGGCTTGCAACTCCGATTGAATTTCAGAATGAGGCCAATGATCCAGTCAGATATGTGATTGGAATTAGTGTCCAGAGCGCCGAGAGTATCAACCAGGCAATCTATGATTTGATGATGATATTTGGGAATGAGAATATCAAAAAGATTCTGGATGAGGCTCCGGACGAGAAATCCATTCTGGAGGCAATAAATAATTTGAACAAAATAAGCGGAATAAAAGCCGCAAAAAGGAGGTGACAAGATCATGGCAAATGCATTAGGAGACGTCTATATTGCTCCGGAATTGATACTTATGGATATCGAGGCAAAGACAGATCAGCAGGCAATCGAAATTCTTGCAAAGTATTTATTTGAGAAAGGTATTGTAAAAGAAAGCTATATTGAAGCTGTAAAAGAAAGAGAAAAAGTTTTCAGTACAGGTCTGAATTTTGATGAGATGGGAATTGCGATTCCCCACACAGATTCCGTTCATGTAAATAAACAGGCAATTGCCGTAGGGGTTCTTAAGAAGGATGTGAAATTTTGCCATATGGGTATGCCTGAAGAACCTGTGGCATGCGAGATGATGTTTATGATGGCAATCGAAAAGCCAGAGAGTCAGGTGGATTTCTTAGGCAAAATGATGGATATTTTCCAGACAGAGGGATTTTTGACGGGCTTGAAGGCCTGTGAGACGCCAGAGGAATTGGCGGAGAAATTTGGAAACTCTTTTAAAGAGTAATGCAACATTATATAAAGAAAGCGTAAAGTAAGTTTTATATAATGTGCAGATAAAATTTATTTTTTTAAGGAGGTGTAAAGGAATGAAGAGGATTTTATTGGTATGTGGCTCAGGAATCTGTACTTCAACCGCAGTAAACCAGAAGGTTACAAAGGCTTTGGAGGACAGAGGGCTTAAGGGTCAGTTTCAGATTACCCAGGGGAAGGCTTCAGAGGTTGCTGAAAAGTCCAAACAGTATGATATGGTAATTTCTACCACTGTACTGGGCGGAGAGTGCCATTGTCCGTTGGTAATCGGTACAGCGTTCCTGTTAGGAAGAGGTACTGAGCCGATCGTGGATCAAATTGTTGAGATTTTGCAGAAATAACGGCTGACTGACTCATGATGAAACAATGGTGGATTTACGCGACTGAAAAGGAAGGAGAATAAAGTTATGAATTATTTCTTGGGTTTTTTCCAGTATATAAATGACCTGGGAGCTACCGTAATGATGCCGATTATTATCTGTATCATGGGAGTTATCCTGGGCGCTGGATTTGGTAAGTCTCTTCGTGCAGGCTTAACCGTAGGTATTGGTTTTATTGGATTGAATCTTGTAACAGGACTGATGGGTAATAATCTTGCGCCAGCCGTAACACAGATGGCGGAGCGTTTTGGCTTAAGCCTTTCCGTTATTGACGTAGGATGGCCGGCGGCGGCTCAGATTGCATTTGCCTCAACGGTTGGTACGATTATTATTCCGGTTTGTCTGGCAGTTAACATTGTTATGCTTTTGACAAATACCACGCAGACCGTAGACGTGGATATCTGGGATTACTGGCATTTTGCATTTACCGGAGCTCTGGTAGCAGTAGTAACCGGCAATCAGTTCTATGGTGTAATCGCAGCAATCCTGAACATGGTAATCATTATGGTTCTTGGCGACTGGACCGCAAGCGGAGTAGAGGAAACACTGGGACTTCCGGGCGTATCTCTTCCCCATGGTTTTACAACGGCTTATGCGCCGATTGCTATGCTGTTTAACTGGATTCTGGATAAGATTCCAGGAGTGAATAAGATTAATTTTGACATTGAAAAAATGCAGAAGAGATTTGGCGTATTTGGCGAGCCAATTCTTGTTGGTACCGTACTTGGAATTGTCATCGGCGCTGTAGCGGGCTATGATATCCCGGCAATCTTACAGCTTGGTATCAATCTTGGGGCAGTTCTGGTATTGATTCCGAAGATGGCAGCTCTTTTGATGGAAGGTCTGATTCCTGTATCTGACGCGGCTTCTGAGTTTATTGAGAAGAAATTCTCTAACCGCGGTAAGATTTACATTGGTCTTGACTCGGCAGTTGGTGTTGGACACCCGATGACTCTTTCTGTAGCGTTGGTTCTGGTTCCGATTACCGTATTTTTAGCAGTATTGCTTCCTGGCAACCAGGTAATGCCGTTTGCCGATTTGGCGGTTATCCCATGGATGTTCGTACTGATTACGCCAGTGGTTAAAGGAAATGGTTTCCGCGCGCTGATTATTGGTATTGTCACACTTGCGGCAGGTCTTTACATTGCGACAGATTTGTCACAGTGGATTACTCCAGCGGCAGAGGCGGCCGGTTTTGATATGGGTTCCGCAACGGCGATTTCAAGTATCTGTGACGGCGCTAATCCGCTGACGTGGGCAATTACCAGATTAAACTGGATTAATCCGTTTGTTGGTATTGCGGTTGTGGGCGTGATTGCCATTGGTCTGGCGCTGGTAAACAGAAAGAAAATTTTGAAGGAAGCAGCAGAGATGCATGCGGCCGGTTAGATTGTATCTGAAAATTATTTTCTGACAGATGTGCGTCACAATTTGTGGAAGATTCGATGTTCGGCAGGCATCCTTTTTTAGAAAAAGGGTGCCTGTCAGATTAAAGAGCATTTTGCATAATACGATTATGACGTATATAACCGGATTGTCAGGAATAAGATACGGTAAGGCGTTGGCGAAAGGAGAACAGGGTTTGCATACGTATGAATATGATTCCAATGTATATTTCAGAAAAATAACAGTAACGGCTGGTTTTTGTGCGTTTATTTTTTTATATTCGATTTTTCAGTTTGTGACAGGGGAGAATCCGCTTCTCTGGGTAGGAGCTGCAGTAGTTTCCGGATATTTTGTGTGGGAGACTTTTGTTTCTATTGCCAATCCGTCTAAGGTTGAAGTTGATGAGAAAGGGATAACTTTTTCCGCATATAAGAAATCTCATCATTATGATTGGACAGAGATTCGTAAATTCCGGTGTAAGCCTCTTGCATCTGGTACGAAGATGTTTGTGCGGGTTAACGAGGCTGGGATATTTCGGGGCCGTTACTGGGTGAACTGTTACTATTACAGTGAAGGGGAAAAGCTGTTTAAATTTTTATTCGAGAAAGAGATTGAGGTTGATCCTCAGGGACTGAAGGCAATGGCTGTTCAGGGAAGTATCGAAGCGAAGAAACGAAAGAAGCAGAAATATGACCGGAAGCAGCATGCGAAGGCACAAAAGCAGCTTGCGAAACAGATTCAGAAAAATACATTGAAAAAGAGATAGTATATCTGGATATAAAGGAGAAGTAAAGATTATGTTTGAACAGGAAAAGAAAGATATCATTGAAGCAGGAAAGAAGATGGACCGTTACGGGCTGATTGCATTGTCTGGAGGAAATGTTACGCTCCGTATGCCTTCAGGGGAAATTCTGGTAACGCCGTCGGGTATGATTTATGAAGATATGGTACCGGAAGATGTTCTGGTAATGGATATAGAGGGCAATATTATTGAGGGTGAACGGAAGCCGTCTGTGGATACAGTAGCGCTTCTCTACATCTTAAAGCATATGCCAAAGGTGAATGCAGTGATTCATACGCATCAGCCTTATGCGACAGGCGCCGGACTGATTACAGATGAGATTCCCTGCAATCTGACCACTTTGGCCAATGCGACGAGAGGAAGCGTAAAGGTTTGTCCTTACTCATCGGCGGCCAGCATGCAGATGGGCGTTGAGGTCGTAGAGAATATTGGGGACAGATTGGCTGTAATTTTAAAGCACCATGGCGTGGTGAGCGTAGGGGATTGCTTGAAGCAGGCGCTTTGTGCATGTGTGTATTTAGAGGAGGCGGCAAAAACTTATTCCATAGCGTACAGCATGGATAAGGAAGTACCGGAGCTGAATCCGGAGCAGGTCGAGCGGGCGGTGGAGATATTCCGTCATTACGGACAGGGAACGCCGGCGATGCCGAAAGAATTGAGCTAAGATACAGGAAATACAGGATTGCCCGGTTTGTGTGCAGGGGGGCAGTCCTGTATTTTCGTTTGTCTGTTTCCATATATAAAAAGTTCGCTGCATTTTGCCGCAGCCGTCGCAATACTGTCAGTGTGCAGCTTAATTCTTACGGATAAAGTCCAAAAAATTCTGCCGGTATATATTCTCTAACACATCATCCGAAAGCCCCAGTCCATGCATAACTGTGGGCTTTCGTTCTACAACATAATATCCGTCTTCGGTTAGGAGATAATCGCCCCTGGTCTCAAGAAAGTTACGGATAAGACTGACTCTGGAGCGGCATTCTTCTAACGAGAGCAATACGTCGTCTGTGCGAATCAAGGTTCTGGCTCCTATATCGGTCCCGTAAATAATCCGCTTCTGATAGCGATTGATAAATTGCTTTGCAGTCTCTTGCTGAGAAGAAAGATTATAGTAAAGTTCAATGCCTGGCGTAAGGTCAATCCGTACGTTTGGATAACGCTCTAATATCTCTGCTAATCGTTCCAGGCGATTCGATAAGAAGAAAAAGTGGGGAAACAATACTTTCAAGTTGGGATGGTTTGCTAACAGCCTCAAAATTTGAGCATACTGTTCTTCGTTATTTATGAATGTACTGTCATAAAACCAGCCAGCTTTTTTGACATAGTCTGCAACATGTTCGCTGTCCCAAAATTCTTCTGGGTCGTTGACATGAAAAATCAGAGGGATTTGCTCCCGTTCCAGACGGTTAAAAAATAAATCATAAAATTCAGAATCAAAATCAGGAACAGCGAAAGCTTTGCGTACGTCCGGTTTCCCTTCTAACATCTTGATTCCCGTACAGCCAAGCGCCAGAAGTCTGGAAAGTTCTGCGTCGGCATTGGCAGCAAATTCCGGTACGGACATTCCCTGTCTGTAAATACTGCGGCTCAGTCCCCCGAAAATATATACAGGTATATCACAAGAACTGCGGAATGCAAACGCATCTTCCTCGACAGGAACAGCGCCGCCTTTGGGAATACAGAGCAGTGCAATTGCTTCCAATTCCATTTCTTTTATGATTTCTTTTAAGCGTTCTGCTCCCATAGACTGGGAAAAATGAATATGAGCGTCAATCATATATAAAATCCTCTTTGTCTTATTTGTATTGAAACATCTGAATAAATATAAAATTGATTATCTATTGCTCTATGTCAAATCGAGTATAGCATAGTAATGCAGCCAAAGCAACGCATTCGCAGAAAGTCATTCAATCCTGCATTTTAGGTGTTCCTATTCGCAAAGTTTCTGATTCAAATTATTAATAATGATAGGTTTTTCTTTTGACGGCGAGAAAACTTATGGATAGGACGCAGGCACACACTTCCGCGACGGTGATTGCCAGCCAGACGCCGTCCACACCCAGGAATACAGGCAGAATCAATACTGATAGGGCCTGAAATACCAAAGCCCGCAGGAAGGAGACAGCGGCCGAGATTCCACCGTTATTTAATGCGGTGAAAAATCCGGATGTGAAGAGATTAAAGCCTGAAAGCAGAAAGGAAAATGCAAACAAGTGGAAAGCGTGTGTGGTCAGGCGGTATAATTCTGCGTCATAGCCCACGAATATTTTCGCCAGCGGAGCAGAGAGGAGGATGGCCAGGCAGGTTAAGAGGACGCCGGAGCCAAGCATCAGCAGCATGCTTTTGCGGAGCATATTCCTTAATTCTTCATGGTTTCCCGCGCCGAAGTGATAGCTGATAATCGGAGCGCTGCCGATAGAATAGCCAATGGATATGGCGATAAATATAAATTGCACATACATCAGCACGCCGTAGGCAGAAACGCCGTTTTCTCCAATCAGCTTGAGAAGCTGGAAGTTATACAGCATACTTACGGTGGAAGAGGAAACGCTGGACATGACCTCGGATGAGCCGTTGGCGCAGGTTTTCAAGATTGGCCGTAGTTCAAGCTTTGCGGAAGTCAGACGCAGAAGGCTGGAATTAGGTCTTGAAAAGTAAATCAATGGAAGCAAGCCGCCCACGCACTCTCCAATGCCAGTGGCAAGAGCCGCTCCGGCTAGTCCCCAGCCAAAACCTACGATAAAAACAGCGTCTAGTATGGCGTTGGTAATGCCGGCAATTACAGTAATGGCGAGTCCGAGCTTCGGTTTCTCTGCCGCCGCGAGAAAGCTCTGGAATACATTCTGCAACATAAAAGCGCCGGTAAATGCGATTGTAATTCGTCCGTATAATACGCAGTCAGGGAGCATCTCCGGGGTGGCTCCTAAGAATACTGACACTGGTCGAATCAACAGCATGCCTGCGACACTGAGAATCATTCCCAGAATTACGGTAAAAATAATCAGTATCGTAAATGTCTGGCATGCCTTTTCTTTTTTGCCACAGCCAAGCTCCATAGCCACAAGAGCGCTTCCTCCGGTTCCAATCATAAAGCCCATACCGCCGAGAATCATGACGAAAGGCATAACCAGATTCAGGGCGGCAAAGGGAGTTTTTCCAACAAAGTTGGAGACAAATAGTCCGTCAATTACTCCGTAGATGGAGGTGAAAATCATCATAATCATTGTTGGAAATACAAAGCGAAGTAATTTCTGGTAAGTAAAATGGTCTGATAATTGTATTTTCATGTTTCTTTCATCTCCTTTATCTGGATTTTGAATGCATTGGTATATTTGCGAAATAGAGAGATAAACATATTTTGTTCAGCTTCGCTCAGGGAGAGTATGGCGTGTTCTTCAGCAGAAATAACCCGGTCCGCGCTTCTTCCGGCGAGGGCGCTTCCCTTTTGGGTAAGTGCTATTACTTTAGAGCGACGGTCGCTTCCCTGCGTAAGAGTCAGATAACCTTCTGTTTCCAGTTTCTTGAGGGCAGAATTGACAGTTTGCTTTGGTTCGTAGAGTAACTTACACAGCTCGCTCTGAGTCATGGGAGCAGGCGCAGTGCGCAGAGAGTAGAGAATCCAAAATGTACATTCTGACATGCCGAAACTTTTAGCCAAACAGCGGTAGACTTCATCGTTTTCCTTAATGATTTCGTTGTATTCAAATAGCTTTTCCACATATTCCATAAGTTTTTTCTCCATTTTTCTCATAATTTAACTGCAAATATACCTATAAAAAATCCGAAATCGGACGTTTAATAGTATAGTCCGATTTCGGATGAATGTCAAGGTTTTCCGGAAAAGCCGGATAGATACTGGTAACAGTTCAGCCTGCAACTGCGCACTTGCTGCGCAGTTAGCAGCCAATGAACCTGAGTAGCCAGGAATCCGCCCCTTTGCCGTAGGCAAACTTTAAAATGGGCGGATTTCGTAACAGTGAAGCCGGAAGGCTGAACTGTACAGATACTGTAATTTCTTTTATTTTTTTCGTTCTTTTGCCGCTTGAATCAGGTAGTAAATTACAAACAAGGTAAAGACGACAGCCATAAATTTATAATAGAACATTGCCGTCTGGTTATGGAAGAGGGAGCCAATTCCAGCCATCAGGAAGGAAGAAGCAAACATGCCGATGTAGTATGCTCCATTAATCAGAGACATATTGGCGTCAGTACTTTCCGGCGGCGAGATGCGGATTGCCTCTGCATTGATATATGGGAAGTAGGTCCCATAGCCCATACCGAAGATGAATGCCCCTGCGCATGCAATGAAGTAAGAAGGCATCAGCACCGGAAGAATAACGCCGATTGCCATAGCGACATAGGAAACCACCGGAGTCAGGGTCTTTAGGGATTCAAATAATTTGGCAAATGCAAGGCCAATCAGGAAGGAGCCAACGGTCATAGCTGATACGGTTACGCCTGCCTGCGAGGAATCGCCCAGTCCTGCATCGATAATAAATGCAGCTACACTGGTCATAAATATGGTTGATATTACCGCAAACAGGAAGGCCAGAATGGCAACGCTGTATGCCGAAGCAGTTACCTTTCCCCCAGGCACTGCAGGCGTATGCTGCCGCAATTTGTTGTCAGAGGGAATGACAAGCAACTGGAATATCAGAATGACAAAGCCGATTAGATATAGGAAGTTGGCATACTTCCAGGAAATCACGCCTAAATATCCGGCGACCGTTCCAAGGACAGTTCCCCAGAGTGCGGTGGCAACCGCATTCACTCCAAGAATCTGATTACTTTCCTTCTCATTGGGGAAAAGTTCGGGAATCAGAGTCATGGATAGGGTAATGACAAAACCGGCGCCTAAGCCTTCAAGTATTCTGCACAGAATAATGAGTGCAAAGGACGGAGCAATACTGGTCAGACATCCTCCGCAGCCAAATAGGAGCGAGCCGGTTAAAAGCAGCTTCTTCTTACCGATTTTTGCCGCAACAGAGCCGGAAATCAAAGCGGCAATTCCGAGAAACAGTGCGGATACGGTTATAATCATGGTAATAACAGAATATTGTAATGTGGAAAATTCTTCCGCTAAGGAACCGAGATTCGGCTGCAAAATCATCGGGTCAGCCTGGCACATGAAGGCGGATAACACCAGCGTAAATTTTAATAAAAATCGATTTGATTTTTTCATAAGTATCTAGAACTCCCCCCATTCGCCATGACGGTAAACAGGACGGGTTCGTAAGTCAGCAAGTGTGATAATTCCTGGTCTTGCGTTGATGATATCTGGAATCCGGTTAATGGTGATGGATGCGGTTGTAATTTCGCCTGCAATATCGCCTAATTCAACAGACAGGCTGGGTTCGCCTTTTATTGTCCATGTGGTTCCAGGTTTTTCACCCTTTTCTAAAACCTTGATAATCATGCTGGTGGTCAGGCTGATATGTTCTTCGGTTGTCATGACAATGTTGAATGACTGACCCAGCATACGCCCTTTTTCTATGGTCATATTCCACTGGGGCATGGGAAGGTCTTCCGGGGCGCAGAGAGGTTCTACGTTTATTTGGGTATCCGTTACATGAAGTCCCAGGATTTCCGCGTTGACATACAGGCTGAGAAGAGGTCCTCCAACAGACGGATCCTTTGCTAAGTCGGCAGCGGACATTTTCCGGCGAAATTCCTCTGGATCATGATTCATCTGAAATTCTTCGGCAACGCCTGCGCCCATGCCTTCTAAGGGAAGTTTGTTGCTGAAATCAATAGCGTCTATTCTTTTTGCCGCTCCGGTTAAGTCCATGCCAATACCCGACCAGAAGATGTCGTTGATGCCGGAAGCGAAGAGGGATACGCCGTTGGCCTGAAAGACGCCGTCAATTTCTTCTGCCAGAGCAGGGTCGGCCCGCCAGGGAAGATAAGGCTCAATGCCGGTTGTAAGTACATTGATTTTGTGTTTTGCGCACAGCAGAAAATCATCCTTTAAAAGTTCCAGTTCAGAAGCGGAAGCAAAATATGCCACATTGGGATGTGTGCGCTCAATGGCGGCTTTTAAATCTTTTTCAATGATAGTGCCGCAGGCCGGATAACCGGAATGTTCGGCAACATCTTTCCCAATGATTGCTTCATTGATATCAACTGCGGCAACGATAGAAATATTGTGATCCAGAAGAGTCTGAACACCGATTTTTCCCATTTCTCCAATTCCTACACAAATTATCCGTAAATCTTTTCCTGTCTGATTATTCTAATGCTTGGGAGCCACCAATTTAAAGCTTGAGAGCCACCCAAAATCCGTCCTGATTTTAATGCTTGGGGGCCATCTATAAGATACAAGATATAGTTGTACTGAAAATATCAT
>CAJSZQ010000021.1 GCA_910574185.1 Lachnospiraceae bacterium | reverse complement strand
AACAGGAGTGTTGAAGCGAACAAGAATAAATTACAACACGTTTGAAGAAAACAAACAGAAAAATTGACCTAATGCCAACGCATGCAACGCTATGCATGTGTAGATAGAGGAAACACCCGAAAAAGAGTGGAATCTATCGAATTGGTTATGCTGGAAAGAGCGCAGGGTGGATGCCTTGGCACTGAGAGCCGATGAAAGACGTGATAAGCTGCGAAAAGCTTCGGGGAGGAGCAAATATCCAAAGAGCCGGAGATATCTGAATGGGGAAACCCACGTAGGAAAACCCTACGTATCCATACGCCAATTCATAACGTATGGAGGGGAACCCGGCGAACTGAAACATCTAAGTAGCCGGAGGAAGAGAAAGAAACATCGATTTCCAAAGTAGCGGCGAGCGAAATGGAAAGAGCCCAAACCGGAATGCGTGCATTCCGGGGTTCGGACCGCGAAATTGATTCACAACTGTTAGCAGAATGGTTTTGGGAAAGCCAGCCAGAGAGGGTGAAAGCCCCGTAAGCGAAAACAGGAGTGGCATGGCGGTATCCAGAGTACCACGAGACACGTGGAACCTTGTGGGAAAGAGCGGGGACCACCCCGTAAGGCTAAATACTACTCAGTGACCGATAGCGCATAGTACTGTGAAGGAAAGGTGAAAAGGACCCCGGGAGGGGAGTGAAAGAGAACCTGAAACCCTGTGTTTACAAGCTGTGGAACCGCCGTATGAGCGGAACCGCGTACTTTTTGTAGAACGGTCCGGCGAGTTGCGCCGGCTGGCGAGGTTAAGGACTAAAAGGTCCGGAGCCGAAGGGAAACCAAGTCTTAATAGGGCGGAGAGTCAGTCGGAGCAGACCCGAAACCGGGTGATCTATCCATGTCCAGGTTGAAGCTGCCGTAAAAGGCAATGGAGGACCGAACCCACATCCGTTGAAAAGGGTGGGGATGAGGTGTGGATAGGGGAGAAATTCCAATCGAACCCGGAGATAGCTGGTTCTCCTCGAAATAGCTTTAGGGCTAGCCTCATAAGAGTCTTGCGGAGGTAGAGCACTGAATTTCCTAGGGGGCGTCAAAGCTTACCGAAGAATATCAAACTCCGAATGCCGCGTAGATGCTTTATGGGAGTCAGACTGCACGAGATAAGTTGGGCAGTCGAAAGGGAAAGAGCCCAGACCTGCAGCTAAGGTCCCAAAATGTGTGTTAAGTGGAAAAGGATGTGGGATTTCAAAGACAACCAGGATGTTGGCTTAGAAGCAGCCATACATTAAAAGAGTGCGTAATAGCTCACTGGTCGAGAGGTCCTGCGCCGAAAATGTCCGGGGCTGAAACACACTACCGAAGCTCAGGAATCAGAAATGATTGGTAGAGGAGCATTGTTAACGGGAAGAAGCAGTACCGAAAGGAGCTGTGGACTGTTAAGAAGAGAGAATGCCGGAATGAGTAGCGAGAGGAAGGTGGGAATCCTTCCGGCCGAATATCTAAGGTTTCCAGAGTAAAGCTGATCTGCTCTGGGTAAGTCGGGACCTAAGGCGAGGGCGAAAGCCGTAGTCGATGGACAACAGGTTGAAATTCCTGTACTGCGATAGTACAGAACTGTGGGGACGCAGAAAGAGAGCACAACCGGGAATGGAAAGACCGGGACAAGCGGGGTAGGAGTCATGCAGGCAAATCCGTATGGCAATCCGAAGACGTGATGTGTACCGAACTGGAAGTAGGGAAGAGTGTGAGCTTACTGCCAAGAAAAGCCGCTATTGTTACTATCGTACCCGTACCGTAAACCGACACAGGTGGATGAGGAGAGAATCCTAAGGCCGACGGGAGAAGCATTGTTAAGGAACTCGGCAAAATGACTCCGTAACTTCGGGAGAAGGAGTGCCTAGTGATAGGCCGCAGAGAATTGGCCCAAGCAACTGTTTAGCAAAAACACAGGTCTATGCAAAACCGAAAGGTGAGGTATATGGGCTGACGCCTGCCCGGTGCTGGAAGGTTAAGGGGAGAGGTTAGCGAAAGCGAAGCTTTGAACTTAAGCCCCAGTAAACGGCGGCCGTAACTATAACGGTCCTAAGGTAGCGAAATTCCTTGTCGGGTAAGTTCCGACCCGCACGAAAGGCGTAATGATTTGGGCACTGTCTCAACAATGCACCCGGTGAAATTGAAATACCAGTGAAGATGCTGGTTACCTGCGCCAGGACGGAAAGACCCCATGGAGCTTTACTCCAGCTTGATACTGGGATTCGGTATTGCATGTACAGGATAGGTGGGAGGCTAGGAAGCGGCGACGCCAGTTGCCGCAGAGCCGCTGTTGGGATACCACCCTTGTGGTACTGGGTTTCTAACCTGCGCCCGTCAGCCGGGCGGGGGACAATGTCAGGTGGGGAGTTTGACTGGGGCGGTCGCCTCCGAAAGGGTATCGGAGGCGCTCAAAGGTTCCCTCAGAATGGTTGGAAACCATTCGAAGAGTGCAAAGGCAGAAGGGAGCTTGACTGCGACACCGACGGGTGGAGCAGGTACGAAAGTAGGACTTAGTGATCCGGTGGTATAAAGTGGGATTGCCATCGCTCAACGGATAAAAGCTACCCTGGGGATAACAGGCTTATCACTCCCAAGAGTTCACATCGACGGAGTGGTTTGGCACCTCGATGTCGGCTCATCGCATCCTGGGGCTGAAGTAGGTCCCAAGGGTTGGGCTGTTCGCCCATTAAAGCGGTACGCGAGCTGGGTTCAGAACGTCGTGAGACAGTTCGGTCCCTATCCGGCGCGGGCGTAGGATATTTGAGAGGAGCTGTCCTTAGTACGAGAGGACCGGGATGGACTGGCCGCTGGTGTATCTGTTGTTCTACCAAGAGCATGGCAGAGTAGCCAAGCCGGGAAGGGATAAACGCTGAAGGCATCTAAGCGTGAAGCCCCCCTCAAGATGAGATATCCCAACGAAAAGTTGTAAGACCCCTTGAAGACGACGAGGTAGATAGGGCAGAGGTGGAAGCATGGCAACATGTGGAGCTGACTGTTACTAATCGGTCGAGGGCATAACCAAGGGAAGGCAGATAGGTAAGAGAAGATGTTAATTCTTGTATGCTGTTTTGAAGGTACATGGATAATTGAATATTCCTCGATAGCTCAATGGTAGAGCACACGGCTGTTAACCGTGGGGTTGTTGGTTCGAGCCCAACTCGGGGAGTTAATTAAAACGCTGGGTATTTGAAACTGCAGCGTTTTTTGTATTTATTTATCAGGTTACACTTATTTTCTGTTCATATTAAGCCGATATTTAACATAGAAAATAAAATATGAGGACAAATTTTTCCAAGAGTTTTCCAAGGAAGGACAGAGGAAAGCTCTTGAAAAATATGCTTAAAATGATATACTGTTTATATGCGTATATAGATGGTCCTTTTATTGATATAGACGAGGGAGGTACTCATGAAAAAGAAAAAGAGCAAGATGAAGAGAAGATTGTCTTTGTTAATAGCGACAGTATTAGCAGCGGGTGTTGCAGTACCGGCTTTGGTGAAATCTGTCACTGAAGTTAAGGCTGATACTACTGAGCCCTCAGTAGAGTATTTTGCCGAGGCGAATGAGTTGGAACAATTGAAGAATAGACAGGATGTGCGTCTAAAGTTCGGAAAGCAGACGAATGGCAAGGATGCGGAATGGTATATTGTAGGCAAAGATAGCACAGATTTGACGCTTTTTTCCGCCCAATCGTATGGAAGTACAAAATATCAGGAAGCGTGGCCTATACAAAATAAGATTCATCTTTTGAGAGAGGATGGATCTTATAAAGGTTGGCCGCCAGAGGGAGATAGCAGCATAAAACCAGATCAGGCAAAGTACTCCGAGGTATATGTAAATCATTATGGAGCCAGTACATTGCGAGAAAAATTAAATGGTTTTATGAATAGTAATTTTAAGGAAGTTAGCGCTTATATGCTTTCATCTGAATTGCAGATTACAGATAATTTTAATCCAGAATCTAGTGGTGGAGGAGAACAATATAGTGTATCTGATAAATTATATGTTCCGACAATAGGGAATGATGGTAAGTTATACTTTGGAAAGGATGCGAACTTGCCAATGCAGGTTGAGAAACCGGCCAATATGTGGACATATGAACGAGTACCTACAACCTTTAATCAGGCGAATGTGTATAAAATAGAGAAAGATGCTTCTTCAAATATAACTACAAGCAGTGTGCCAACTAATGTTGGAAGGGATGGGGCAGAAGCGGAAATATGGCCGGCATTTAAACTGGATATAAGCAGTGGAAATGTCCTCTTTGCATCAGTGGTAAATAGTAACCCTGCCTCTGGAGCAGCGGCGATAAATACTGGAACGGATTCTGTTTTGTCAATTAGAATAGATGGCAGTAAGCAATCGGGAATGGATAAAACAAGAGTGGTCTATAATGAGGATATGGTTAGTTATAAGAATGCTCCAGCGGGTTCAAGTATAGTAATACAAGGAAAGGGTATTCCGGGAGATAACAGCAAAGAATGGTATTGGAGCGGTACAAGTGCGGATGGAACCATTCATTCTGCTAATGTTACGGCCGCTGTTTTACAAGCGTGCGGCGCTCCTGATCCGGACGCTCCGAATATAGATTTTACAAAGTGCAAGGTCTGGTTGGAAACTACAGGACGTGTAGGGAATCTTACTTATGCGGTTGAAGGGAAGTCAGGCGGTGTTAAAGATGTTACGGTTTCTGGATTAGAATTAGTTCCTGAAGAGAGTTTTCCTTTGACTGCGGTTTGTGAGACAGAGGGAATCAAGAGCGCTGATTCGAGCGGGAATTATAACGTGGTGTGGTATGACGGAGCAGACGCAGTTAGTGATAAGGTTGGTTATGATAAGCTCTATCGGGCAGAGATATTAGTGACACTGGAGTCAGGGTATTTCTGGGAAGCAAATCCACAAGTAAATCTTACAATCGGAGATACGTCATTAGCTGGAACAATCGAGGAAGTGCCAAAGGATGGCGCCGATACATCTGATGAGGATAGTAATCGAAGAAAATTGGTATTTGAGCTTAGGACAGAGAAAAATAAAAAGATTGAATATGAAGTTTACTTTAATGGAGAGAAGGTTGATAATAATAAACCAATTGATTCCTATGTATATGATGGAAAGGAACGTGAATTAGAGGTTAGACCTATCAGTGGAAGTTCAGGGAAAGTTGAATATTGCTTTGCCGAGGACTTGGAGGAAGCGGATGGCTGGAAGAATGTGAGTACTCTGAAGTTTTTGGATGCGGGGAACTATACAGTCCATTTTAGGATTGAAGCGGATAATCCGGATGAACATGTGGCGCTGGATACTAGTAATCTCGATGAGATATATAATCCGAATCTTGTGAGACCAATTGAAGTGACAATTCAACAGAGACCAATTTGGATTAAGCCAGAAGATCAGACGATTACATGGGACTATGATTATAAAGTAGACCAGTTTAAGTATGGTATGGTTATTATGAATAATCCGGATGAAGAAGGGCTGCTGGAAGGTCATGCGATATCTGGAGTCACATTAGTAGCGGAGGAAGGAGCTCCAATTCTTCAGGATAATATAGTATGTGAAGGCTATATTTATCTGCAGACAGAGATTAAAGAGGGGGATGAAGTAAAACAGCTGGTTCATGTATATGATCAGAATAATGGGAATGCCGATGTGACACATAATTATGCTGTTCTGGAGGTTAGTCCTGGCAAGCTTACGATTATGCATAATCAGAATCTTCCGCCTGCAAGCATTACGGCAGAGAAAGCGAAAACAGAATACATAGTTAATGAACCGTTATTGACGGGTGATATAAATGTAACGGCTATGTACGACGACGGCTATATGGAAAAGGTATCAAAATATACCACGAACGAAAAATTGCTTGATATGTCTACAGTGGGCGGTAAGACGCTGACGGTAACCTATACGAAGTATTCAACTGAGGAGTTAGATAAGGTGTTAGGATCGGCTTCTACAACTCTTACAATTAATGTACTTCCTGAACCCAATCCAGATGATACACAGGACCCAGAGCCAGGAGAAAAAGGTGAAGATGGCGAGAAGGGAGAACAGGGCGAGAAGGGAGAACAGGGCGAGAAAGGCGAACCAGGTGAGCCGGGTCCTCCAGGACCTCCAGGTTCAAGCGGAAACGATGGAAATAATGGTACAGATGGAAGCGACGGTAATAATGGCGCTAACGGCGGCGATGGTAATAACGGTGCAAATGGAAACGACGGAAGCGATGGCAGTAATGGTGCGAATGGTAATGATGGAAATCAGTCTGTTACTACCAGGGATACCAACTCAACGACTACTTCCAACGGAACAACGAATGGAACAAATACTAAAACTAATACCAGTACTACCGGAAGTACCAATAGAACAGCAGGAACAACGAGCAGGCTCGCAGCCGGTGCAAGAACAGGCGATACCAATCCAATCGCAATTTGGGTTCTGGCGGCGCTTGCCTCTGGAATCGCTGTTGTTAGTTTAATGATTTTTAACCTGAGCAAGAGCAGTAAGAAGAAGAAACATAAAAAGTAATTGCCAAATGTAAATGATAGCGGTAACTTATTGAAGTGTGAATAGTTTTTAATATGTTCCGGGGTTCTATAACGTCAAAAAGATGAACTGTGAATCATAAAAATCTGCTTTCATGGATGATAGATTTACCATGAAAGCAGATTTTTTATTATTTTTCTTTACAGCATTTCCAGAAATGCGGTTAATCTGGTATTTAACTGTCCGATATCTGCCTGAGAGTAGTCGGTTTCCACATGGATATAAGGAAGCCCCTTTTTTTCATTGATGAATCTACGAATTGCAAGCGTTTCTACATTGTATGTATGGCAGGCCTGCAGCGTCATCTCTACCACGCCGTCAACCTTATATTCGTCAATCAGTCTGTCAAGGAGGTCTAATCGTTTGGGATTTGGCGTCATTACGGAGCATCCGATATTTAGATATCTTCTTGCCAGCGCGTCATATACATCTGGATTATTCTCGTCTACCAGCTTGTCTATGGATTTTGCGCCGGAGCAATTCTCAAAGGTTACGACAATTCCGCCGTTATCCTCGATAGCCTGGATGACTTTTTCTGGGGCGCCGCCGATGGGACATCCTGTAATCAAAATACGCGGTTTTTTCTTTTCCATTTTACCTTCTGCGTATTCCTTTTCAATCTTGGTGGTTAGGGCGTTTACTTCAGTGGGAATTTGCTGACGGTCAAATTTGAATCCGCTGCCATAGAGAACTTTCCATAGGTCATGCCCTTTAATTGGGGCAGGGTCGTTTTTCATTACGGCATACAGTTTCTTCAGGGCCAGACGGGCCTGATTCTCAATTTTAATTGATTTGCGGATTGCATCTTCGGTTATCACAGTGTTAAATTCATGTTCCAGGTATTCTTTGAATCGAATAATTTCGCTTTTCCACAATTGGAGGGCAGATTCATTCTGTGTGTTTGGGAGTTCCATTAAGAATACCTTTTTGAAATCCTCCATGTATTCGTACATTTTCTTCTTGCCATCACAGGTAGTTTCACCGACAACTACGTCCGAGAAATAGAAGAAGGGACATTTATCCGTTACTGCGAATCCGTAGCTGGATTTGATTAGCGGGCAGAGATTTTTAGGCAAATCCTTCTCCGCGTCTGGAATCGTCTCATCGGAGGTTGAGCAAAGGCCTACTGTTACAGCCCCCATAGCCATTGCAATTTCTCGTGGGAAATAGGTGCAGTAAGCGCCAATAACCGGGATTTCCTGCTCTTTGATTTTTTTTAAGGCGAGAAATGAATTTTTGCGTTGCTGGGCAAATTCTTCAAAGACTTCCGGCAGTTCTTTAATTAATTCTGTCATTTTGTATCTCCTTTATTTTGTAATTTATTCTATAACCGTAACATTTCAATGAAAAAAGAGCAATCCATATAGATTGAAATCTGATTCAAAGTATCTATATAAAAGAAATGATATAGAGAATGTCTATATATAGAAATACGGAAATAGCTATTGAACAAAAGTACCTTTTCAGGATATAATTTTTGCATAGTAATGTTTGAATATAATGAAGAGAAGTATGTTGCGAGCGACCGCGCCAGGCGCGAGAACGTGCGGAAGTACATTTTTTGTTAGAAATGCAGGAATTATAATTTTTAAACATGTGATAAGATTAGGAGAAAACAAATGCGGTATCAGAATATAACCAAGGGTATTTTCTTAGAACGCCCCAATCGGTTTATTGCTTATGTAGAGATAGATGGAAAGAGAGAAACGGTTCATGTGAAGAACACTGGGAGATGTGGGGAACTACTGATTCCAGGAACAGCGGTATATGTACAGGAGTCTGCTCAGCCGGATAGGAAGACGAAATGGGATTTGGTTGCAGTGGAGAAAAGATGCTCTGTACGGAATGGAGACGGCAGCCTTACGGAGAGACTGCGCATGGTAAATATAGATTCTCAGGCGCCGAATCAGGTGGTGAAGGAGTGGTTAGAAGCGGGTAACCTGATAGCTGAGATTACTAAGATTCAGACGGAATGCAGGTACGGCGATTCCCGGTTTGACTTATATGTTGAAGCAGGCGAGCGACGTATTTTTATTGAAGTGAAAGGGGTAAGTTTAGAGGAGGATGGAAGAGTTCGTTTTCCAGATGCGCCAAGCGAACGGGCAGTAAAGCATGTGGAGGAGCTTATACATGCGGTAAGAGAGGGATATGAAGCTATCATATTCTTTGTGATTCAGATGAAAGATGTAGATTATTTTACCCCGAATATGGATACGCATCCTGAGTTTGGAGAGGTTCTAAAAAAAGCGGTGGACCGAGGAGTGGAAGTTATGGCCTATGACTGCAGAGTAGAGCGTGATTTGATTGTGCTTGAGGAAGAAGTTCCGGCGGCTGTAAAGCCAGAAGAAGTTGTTAGGCAGAGCAGACTTCAGATTCTAAAGAAACTTCCAAATCCATTGGTAGAATGGTTTCGGGCAAATAAAAGAGAACTTCCATGGAGAGAGAATCCGGATGCATATCAGGTGTGGGTGTCTGAGATTATGCTTCAGCAGACCAGGGTGGAGGCAGTGAGGCCCTATTATACCAGATTTCTGCAGGCATTGCCGGATGTGCAGGCGCTTGCCAGCGTCAGAGAGGATATTCTCCTAAAACTGTGGGAAGGTCTTGGCTATTATAACCGTGTTCGCAACATGCAGAAAGCTGCAAGACAGATTATGGTGGATTACCATGGAGTATTTCCCAGGAAATATGAGGAAATCCGGGGATTAACTGGAATCGGTAATTATACGGCTGGAGCCATCAGTTCCTTTGCCTTTGGAATGGCGAAGCCTGCCGTAGACGGGAATGTGCTTAGAGTGATTTCCCGTATTACAGGGAGTGACGAGGATATCATGAAGCAGAGTGTTCGTAAGAAAATGGAGGAACTTTTAGAGCAGGTGATTCCGGCGGACGCTGCCAGTGATTTTAATCAGGGGCTCATCGAACTGGGGGCGATTGTCTGCGTGCCGAATGGAGAACCGGATTGTGCGCACTGTCCGGTAAATGGCTGGTGCATTGCTCATAGAGAGGGAAGAGAGCGTGAATTGCCTGTGAAAAAGAAACCGGCGCCCCGGAGAATTGAAAAACGTACGATTCTGATTTTCCGGGACGGAGAGACCAGAGGAATCCGCAAAAGGCCGAATACGGGGCTCCTGGCTGGATTGTATGAATTTCCCGGTATGGAGGGACATTTAACGCCGGAAGAAGTAATTGAGTACAGCAAATCTATAGGTCTTGCACCCGTCCGGATTCAGCCGTTAGGGGAGGCAAAGCATATCTTTAGCCATGTAGAATGGCACATGACGGGCTATCAGATACAGGTTGACGAACTGGAAAAATCTTGCAACGCAGATATGATATTTGCCCGTCCGGAAGAAATACAAAAACGCTACCCAATGCCGGCAGCGTTTGAAAAATATACTAGATATGCAGTTTAATTCTATATCAGATTAAAATGACTGATTTCTTAAATATTAGATAACTGGCTGGTGCAGCAACCGGTGCGCCCGTTTTTTCTCGCGCACATAGATAAATTGGTAGAGAATACCGGATAACGCCAAACCTGCAATTACATCTGTCACTGAATGTTGCTTTAAGAACATCGTAGACAGGATGATGGATAAGGTGAATAACTGTATAGCCAGACGGATACCAGGTCTTTTTCGTAAAGATTCGGTTCGTGTGAGTCCGATGCACAGTCCAATGGAATTAAATACATGAATGCTTGGCAGCACATTAGTAGGGGTATCCATCGAATAAACATAACGTACTAAGTCGACAAATATATTTTCTCTCGGAAAAACAGCGGGTCTTAAATTTAATCCGTTTGGGTAAACCGTACAGATAATCAGGAAAACAGTCATTCCAATGATTAAAAATGCCGCCATCCGAAGAAAGCCTTTTTTATCCGTAAAGAACAGATAAAAAGAACCGGCGGCAATAAACAGGAACCATAGTAGATATGGAATAACAAAAAATTCCACAAAAGGAATATAATCATCAAGAGGCGAATGAATCAGATAATAATCTTTTGTTATGTGTTTTTCCAAATACATAAACCATGGCATGTAAATAAAACCATACAGAAACACGAAAGCATGATTATACTTTTTAAATAGCTTCTTTATCTCCATTGTATTACTTCCTTTCAAGTCTATGTATAAATAGTATATTTGGAATCCACCCGATTATAACATGAAAAAAGAGAATCAACAATATAATGAATGTGGAATTAATAAAAACTTTCGGAATTCCTCAGAAAATTTTATCATTCATTCAAACTTGCAGACATTTTTAAAACAGAGTATAATTTGTATGCATTTATAAGTGATTTTGAAGGCAGGACAACCTATGAGTTTGGTTTCTGGCTGGATAGAGTATTCGACTGACGCATACAGAGGAGAAGAGTATGTATATATTTATTGTGAATCCCAATGCACGTTCTGGCTTAGGGGTAAGGGTATGGAGTGAGGTAGAAAATATTTTAAAAACCAGAAATGTTTCATACCAGGTTTATTTAACCAAATACCAACGCCATGCCACCAGGGTTGTGAGGGAAATTACTGCTGACGGAAAAGAGCATACGCTAATTGTACTGGGCGGAGATGGTACAGTGAATGAAGTGCTCAATGGGATTGAGAAATTGGCTAAAGTAACTTTGGGTTATATTCCCATTGGTTCCAGTAATGATTTTGCCAGATTTTTTGGACATCACTATGAGCCGAAGCAGGCGCTTGACGTAATTTTGAATCCAAAGAGTTATGCGATGATGAATGTGGGGCTTCTGACATACTGGGGAGAAGAGCGGAAACGACGTTTTGCTGTCAGTTGTGGATTGGGCTTTGACGCGGGAATCTGTCATTACGCAGTGGTATCGAAATTGAAGAACTTTCTAAATAAAATTCGTCTTGGAAAGCTGACTTATGTGGGGATTGCTCTGGCCCAGATGCTTGCATTGAGACCTGGAAAGATGACGGTTTACCTGGATGACGGTGAGCCGATTTTCTATGAACAGGTGTATTTTGCAACGGCTATGAATCATCCATATGAAGGGGGAGGATTTAAGTTTTGTCCGAAAGCAGACCCGGGAGATGACTGGATGAACGTAACGGTTATTGCAGGGATTCCCAAGTTAAAAGTACTTTTACTGCTGCCTACGGCATATAAGGGATGGCATACGATTTTTCGGGGAGTGCATACCTATGTTTGTAAAAGGGCTGTGTTTGAGAGTGAACGGCCGCTTCCGGTTCATACAGACGGTGAACCGGTATTTGTTCAACGGAAAGTATATACACAGTTGGAGCCAGAGAAAATTCGGTTAATCATTGGATAATAACAGGTTTTATTTTGATATCTGAATAATTGTAGAGATAGAGAATTGGTAAGAAAAGGTGGATAAATTATGTCGGGATTTGGTTGTTTTGTATTGTTATTTGCAGTGGTAGTCGGTTTATATTTATATGCTATCTGGCCGCGTACGACTCGTATATCGGATGTAATGCAGTATAATCATGCAATGTTTGCCCATCGGGGATATCATAATAAAGAAAAATTAATTCCGGAAAATTCTATGGCTGCATTTCAGGCGGCGGTTGCAAAGGGCTATGGGATTGAATTGGACATACATATTACGAAGGATGGAAAACTTGCGGTGTTTCATGACGATACGCTGGAGAGAATGTGTCAGGAGTCCGGAAATGTGGAATCCTACACGATGGAGGAGCTTCGCAGGTTTCACCTGTTAAATACAACGGAAAAGATTCCGGAGTTAACAGAGGTGCTTACTTATGTAGAAGGAAGGGTTCCGCTTCTTATTGAGCTAAAGATTCCGGGAAGAAGTCTGGCAGTTTGTAAGGCGTCTTATGAGGCGTTAAAAAATTATACGGGTAAATTCATGGTACAATCCTTTAATACCATGGGATTATACTGGTATCGGAAGAATGCACCGGAGATTTTAAGGGGACAACTTTCAAGTAATCTGACAATCAGTGAGGAAAAAGAACCTTATCTGCTGAGGTTTCTAATTAAGTATCTGTTTTTGAACATGCTTGGGAGACCAGATTTTATTTCATATAAGTTAAAAGACCTGCCGAATATGAATGTATCGTTGTGCAGAGAACTTTTTGGGACGCCGGTTGCCGTCTGGACGCTTCGCACAGAAAGTGCGCTGGAGCAGGGGCAGTCAAAGTATAATATGTGCATTTTTGAAAAATCGGGAAGCGCTTACTAGTGTGCTGACCGCATTATATCTGGCGAAATTCCGCAGAATATTCGCTCATCTGCAAGGCGGATTTTCAACGGCGTAACGGTGGCTACGGATAGAAAATCCAACGCGGCAGATGGACGGATAGGCAAGGAGGTTTGGCTGAATATAATGCGGTCAGCACTAGTACAACGAAAATTAAGTTTTGGATAGTTTGACGCAGATTAAATCAGGAGCATGTCTCTAAGCAGGCAATGCAACACGCTGTTTACTAAATAACCTGTAATAGCGTTGCAGCTCAGGCAATAACATTTTGATGTGATTTGTTGATTTTGAGAAAAGCGCGTGTTACAATTGATTCGATTATAAAAGAAATGGGGTAAATGAGATGGAGAATCCAATTATTACAATTGAAATGGAAAACGGAGATATCATGAAAGCAGAGCTGTATCCGGAGGTTGCGCCAAATACTGTGAATAATTTTATCTCGCTGGTTAAGAATGGATATTATGACGGGCTTATTTTTCACCGGGTAATCAAAGGGTTCATGATTCAGGGCGGTTGTCCTGACGGAACCGGAATGGGCGGACCGGGATATCAGATTAAAGGAGAGTTTTCGCAAAATGGATATGCGAATGAACTGCGCCATACGGAAGGCGTGCTGTCTATGGCGAGAGCGATGCATCCGGATTCTGCAGGTTCTCAGTTCTTCATTATGCATAAAGATTCTCCGCATTTGGACGGACAGTATGCGGCGTTCGGTATGCTGATTGAGGGAATGGATGTCGTGAATAAGATTGCCGCCGTATCAACGGATTACAGTGACCGTCCGATGGAACCTCAGATTATGAAGAGAGTTACGGTAGATACAAAGGGTGTGGATTACCCACAGCCGGAGAAGGAATAGTCGGAAAGTTACGGTTTATTTGATGCTTGCAGGCCAGAACGGTCGGCGCTCTAGAGAGAAAAGGTAAGGAGGCTGAAACTATTATGGAAAGGATGGTTCAGACCGAAGACTTAGTCTTTGAATATGCGAAACGAGATGAGGAAGGCAATGTTGTCGGCACACAGCGGGCAATTGACCAGGTGAGTCTGGAAGTGAAGGAAGGACAATTTATTGCAATACTCGGACACAATGGTTCCGGAAAGTCGACGCTGGCCAAACATATCAATGCTATTCTGGTTCCAACAGAAGGGACAGTGTGGGTTGGAGGAAGGAATACAAAGGATGCGGATGAACTTTGGAATGTAAGGCAGTCGGCGGGGATGGTTTTTCAGAATCCGGATAATCAGATTATCGGGACTGTTGTAGAAGAGGATGTGGGATTCGGACCGGAGAATCTAGGAGTTCCCACAGATGAGATTTGGAAGCGGGTGGAGGAGAGTTTACAGGCAGTTGGGATGATTTCTTATCGGCATCATTCTCCGAACAAACTATCTGGCGGACAGAAACAGAGAGTTGCCATTGCAGGTGTAATTGCTATGAGACCGAAGTGCATTGTATTGGATGAGCCGACGGCAATGCTGGACCCTAATGGGCGGAAGGAAGTGCTTCGGACGGTAGAGAAGCTCAGAAGGCAGGAGAAAGTGACGGTTATCCTGATTACGCATTATATGGAAGAGGTTATTGACGCGGACAGGGTATTTGTGATGGACCATGGACGTGTGGTTATGGATGGAACTCCCAGAGAAATTTTCTCTCAGGTCGATATGTTGAAAGAATACCGCCTGGATGTTCCGCAGGTAACCATACTTGCGGATGAATTAAGAAAACGCGGACTGGATATTCCAGCCGGTATTTTGAGGAAAGAAGAACTGGTGGATGTATTATGTCGATTAAAATAGAGCATTTGAATTATATTTACAGTCAGGGAACGGCCTATGAGAAACAGGCGCTTAAGGACATCTGCCTGGAGATTCCCCATGGAGAATTTGTGGGAATTATCGGTCATACTGGTTCCGGGAAGTCTACGTTAATCCAGCATCTAAACGGCTTGATTAAGGCGACGGACGGAATAATCTGCTACAACGGGGAAAATATTTACGGCGAGCGCTATAATATGAAAGAGCTGCGCAATCAGGTTGGGTTGGTATTTCAATATCCAGAGCACCAGCTATTTGAGGTGGACGTGCTTTCAGACGTTTGCTTTGGTCCTAAGAATCAGGGATTTTCCAGAGAGGAATGTGAAAAGCGGGCAAAAGAGGCTCTGAAACTTGTGGGCTTGAAGGAGAAATATCATCAGTCTTCACCTTTTGAGCTGTCTGGCGGGCAGAAGAGGCGGGCTGCCATTGCAGGGGTGCTTGCTATGCGGCCAAAGGTACTGATTCTGGATGAACCGACGGCGGGACTGGACCCAAAAGGACGGGATGAGATATTGGAGCAGATTGCATATCTGCATAAAGAAACGGATATTACGGTTATTCTGGTATCTCACAGCATGGAAGACATTGCAAAATATGCGGACCGAATTATCGTGATGAATCAGGGACAGGTGATGTATAACAGTACGCCTAAGGAGGTATTTGCTCACTATAAAGAATTGGAAGAAGTGGGACTTGCCGCGCCTCAGGTCACTTACATTATGCATGAGATTGCAAAGAAGGGACTTGCAGTGGACACAGGTGCAACTACGGTGAAAGAGGCGGCGGACAGTATTATGGAGGTGCTTGGCAAATGATTAGAGACATTACGATTGGACAGTATTATCCGGCCAAAAGTATCCTTCACAGACTGGATTCAAGAGTCAAGCTGACTGCGACGGTGTTGTATTTGATTTCCCTGTTTTTATTTAAGAATCTTTCAGGGTATCTTGTGGCAACTGTTTTTTTAATGGTTGTCATACGTTTGTCAAAGGTTCCTTTTAAATATATTATGCGAGGGATGAGACCGGTCATCATGCTTCTTATGATAACGTTACTGTTTAACCTCTTTTTGATAAAAGAGGGAGAAGTAATATTCTCAGTCTGGATATTTCACATAACAGAGGGAGGTCTTCGGAATGCAGTTCTGATGGCAATCCGGCTGATTTATTTAATTACGGGTTCTTCTCTTATGACATTTACAACAACGCCGAATGAACTGACGGATGGGTTGGAGAGCCTGTTAAAGCCTCTTGGCCGGATTCATGTGCCAGTACATGAGATTGCCATGATGATGTCGATTGCGCTTCGGTTTATTCCAATTCTTCTGGAGGAGACAGATAAGATTATGAAAGCGCAGATTGCCAGGGGTGCGGATTTGGAGAGCGGAAATATTCTGCAGAAGGCAAAGAGTATGATTCCGATTCTTGTGCCACTGTTTGTATCGGCATTCCGGCGCGCCAATGATCTTGCGATGGCTATGGAGGCAAGGTGCTATCGCGGGGGGGAGGGCCGGACAAAGATGAATCCTCTCAGATATACCGGGCGCGACCGGGCGGCTTATGTGATTATGATTCTGTATGTAGTGGGCGTAGTGGCGATTGGAAGATATGTGCCGCTTCATATCTGGATATTTTAAGGCTGTTGAGATTGCCGGAATAAATTTTCAATCATACTCTGGGAAGAGATTTAGTTTTATGGAAAATGTGGGTGAGAGCAGGATACTATCAATGAGACGAATTAAGCTTACGGTTGCCTATGATGGAACCGACTACTGCGGCTGGCAGGTTCAGCCCAATGGAATTACGATTGAAGAGGTACTGAACCGGGAAATCAGCGGACTGACCAGAGAGGAAGTCTACGTAATAGGGGCCAGCCGGACGGATTCAGGGGTTCATGCATTGGGGAATGTTGCGGTTTTTGACACAGCAAGCCGGATACCTCCAGAACGCATGTCGTATGCATTGAATCAGCGGATGCCGGAGGATATTGTAATTGTGAAGTCAGAAGAGGTTCCGTTAGATTGGCATCCAAGGTATCAGGATGTTATTACAAAAACCTACGAGTATCATATCTATAATGCAGCAGTTCCAAATCCTTTGAAACGAAGAACGTCTGCTTATATTTCATTTCCACTGGATATAGAACGGATGCGGGAAGGGGCGGCTTACCTGACAGGGGAGCATGATTTTGTCAGCTTTTGCAATGTGAGAACCAATACCGCAGATACGGTGCGGACTGTATATCAGCTGCAGATTATCAGAAGCGAGGAAGAGATTATAATCCGAATTACGGGAAATGGTTTCTTATATAATATGGTAAGGATTATTGCAGGTACATTGATTCGCGTGGGGCGGGGATTCTATGAGCCTGAGAAGGTTAAGGAGATACTGGAAGCCAGGAGACGTACTGAGGCAGGGGTGACTGCTCCTCCCCAAGGATTAGTGCTGGTAGAAATTAAATATGGAGCATAAATACTGGTGTGGGAAGGTTTAGAGGGATATTTTGTGCAATTTGTCAATTGACATTACAGCTTAAGGCTTTCCATATCTGTATTTTTTTATGCAAATGTGCGGATAGACATCTGAAATCAGGAATGGTATAGTAAAAAATGGGTTAGAAGAAATTTGAGAAATGATGTACTATTACAAAGGAGGACGTTATGGACATATTTTCGATGGTTTTATCACTGCTTAGCGGAGTTGCACTATTTCTGTTTGGAATGTCGCTTATGGGTGATGGGCTTAAGATGGTTGCGGGTAATAAGCTGGAATCATTTCTTTATAAGATGACGAATACATCACTGAAGGGGGTGGCGCTGGGAGCGGGTGTTACTTCTGTTATTCAATCGTCATCCGCCACGACAGTTATGGTGGTCGGTTTTGTTAATTCTGGTATGATGAAACTGAAACAGGCGATTGGTATTATCATGGGAGCGAATATCGGTACCAGCATTACCGGATGGATACTCTGTCTCTCATACATAGAAGGCTCAAGCGGAATTGCTAAGATATTATCGACGGCGACAATCAGTGCAGTGGTAGCGATTGCCGGTACATTGCTTCGTATGATTTCAAAAAGAACCGTATACCGGAATGTGGGTAATATTATGCTGGGCTTTTCAATCTTGATGTTCGGAATGCAGACCATGAGCGGAGCGGTTGCGCCGTTGAAGGAGAGCGAGGCATTTACCAGTATGCTGACGATGTTTTCAAATCCGATAGCAGGTATTCTGCTCGGTATTGCGTTTACTGCGGTGCTGCAGAGCGCTTCAGCTTCCGTAGGTATTTTGCAGGCATTGTCGGTTACCGGTTCTCTGACATTTGCAACTGCATATCCGATTATACTGGGTATTGGCGTAGGCGCGGCGTGTCCGGTATTGATTTCTGCGATTGGCGCGAATAAGAATGGTAAGAGGACTGCGCTTATTTATCTGCTGAATGATTTGTTCGGTATGCTTATTTGGTCCATAGTATTTTACAGTGTGAACGCAGTGGTGCATTTTACATTTTTAAATTCGGTTATGAGTCCGGTTATCATCGCTACGATAAATACTGTATTTCGTGTGGCGACAGTATGCGTACTCTTCCCATTTATACCAAAACTTGAGAAATTGGCAAAGACATTGATTAAGGATACGGAGGAAGACTTAGAGGATGACGCTAACTTTGATATGCTTGAAGAGCGTCTGCTCAGATATCCTGCGTTGGCAATCGGACAGTCCAAGCGGGTTATGAATGATATGGCCAGGAAGGTTCATAAGAATGTGGGGCGTTCCTTGAATTTGATTCATAATTTTAGTCAGGATAAGTTTAGTAAGGTCCAGAGAAAAGAGGATTTGATTGATAAATTTGAGACGAAACTGGGAGAGTATTTGATGCTGTTGACGAAGAAAGAGCTGAATACGATGCAAACCAGACAGGTGTCTCTCTATCTGCATATCATCAGCGATTTGGAACGAGTAGGAGACTATGCGTCGAATGTGGCAAGAGTAACCAATAATATTCATGAAGGAAATATTTCTCTGTCTGAGGAGGCTCAGGCTGAGTTAAATGTGGTTATGGACGCGGTGCGTGAGACGGCTGAGATGACGGTTCAGAGCGTTGAGCGGTATGATAAGGAAAAGGCGATGCGGGTGAAGTCTCTGGCGGCGGTTGTAACCGCTCTTTGTGAAGAGTTGAAGATGCGTCATGTTGTCCGGCTGAGTCATGGCGAATGTGACTTGGCGCAGGGGACGGCATTCAATGATTTGCTGAATAGTTTTGACCGGATTGTTGCGCATTGTACCGGTGCGGCCAGCGCGACGGTTAAGGTGGAAGATGCGGACTCGAATATGCATATTCATACGTCTACGCCGTATGATGCAGGAAAGGAAGAGTATCGGAGGCTGCTTGCAGAGAATGCGAAGAAGTACAGAGATTTATTTACTGAATATCAGGCGAAATATAATATCGAAAACAGTAAAGACCGTCCGCGAAATATGGAGTTATAGCATCGTAACAGTTCAGCCTGCAACTGCGCGCTTGTTGCGCAGTTAGCA
Source organism: Lachnospiraceae bacterium (assembly GCA_910574185.1). Lineage (GTDB taxonomy): Bacteria > Bacillota > Clostridia > Lachnospirales > Lachnospiraceae > Claveliimonas. Next base: position 53,445 of record CAJSZQ010000021.1, on the reverse strand, counting down.
GCCAATGCATCTGAGCAGCCAGGAAGCCGGAAGGCTGAACTGTTACATAGCATCATAATCGTCACTATGAATGGCTTGACAAAGATGTGAAAATCAGTTAGACTTGCTAACAAACAGAGAGCATAAAGGCAATGAAGAGAAGAAGTAACATTTCCCACACCCTTACAGAGAGCAGCCGGCAGGTGAGAGGCGCATGAAGGAGAGAGATGTGAATACATCTTGGAGCCGCGCACCGAAGGGAAATTACCGGAATCTGTGGAAAGATTCATGTGATTTTTAGTAGGCTGTGACGGAAGGGCGCACGTTACGCGCTGAGGCTGTCAGAGAACAGCCGTTGAGACCGGAAGTGTAAGCGACCGGTGAAGAAAGGTGGTACCACGAGAGCTAATTCGTCCTTATCTATATAGATAAGGACTTTTTTTGTGATATAACGGGTTTCATAAGCAGAGACACTTTTGGACCTGTCATTATAATAGATAAAGGAGAAGAAATTATGGGAATTTATGAAGAACTTCAGGCGCGGGGATTAATCGCGCAGGTAACAGACGAGGAGAGAATCAGGGATTTGGTGAACAATGGGAAGGCGACCTTCTATATTGGGTTTGACCCGACGGCGGACAGTCTTCATGTGGGGCATTTTATGGCGCTCTGCCTGATGAAGCGTCTGCAGGAGGCTGGTAACAAGCCGATTGCGTTGATTGGCGGCGGAACAGGATATATTGGCGACCCTTCCGGAAGGACTGATATGAGGTCTATGATGACGCCAGAGATGATTCAGCACAATTGCGACTGCTTTAAGAAGCAGATGAGCAAGTTTATAGATTTTTCTGAGGGCAAGGCTCTCATGGTGAATAATGCGGACTGGCTTTTAGAGCTGAATTACATTGAATTGCTGCGAGAGGTAGGCGCGCATTTCTCCGTAAACCGTATGTTGACGGCAGAGTGTTACAAACAGCGTATGGAGAAGGGGCTCAGTTTTTTGGAATTTAACTATATGATTATGCAGAGCTATGATTTCTATATGCTGTTTCAGAAATATGGATGTAATTTGCAGTTTGGCGGAGATGACCAGTGGAGTAATATGTTGGGTGGTACGGAATTGATTCGCCGGAAGTTAGGAGAGGATGCGGCAGCTATGACGATTACGCTTCTCCTGAACTCAGAAGGTAAGAAGATGGGCAAAACCCAAAGCGGCGCCGTATGGCTCGATTCAGAGAAGACGTCGCCCTTTGATTTTTACCAGTACTGGAGAAATGTGGCTGACGCAGATGTATTAAAATGCATTCGGATGCTGACGTTCCTTCCGCTGGAGGAGATAGATAAGATGGATTCCTGGGAGGGAGCCCAGTTAAATACGGCGAAAGAGATTCTTGCTTATGAACTGACGAAGCTGGTGCATGGCGAGGAAGAAGCAATGAAGGCGCAGACGGCGGCCAGGGCGTTGTTCAGTCAGGGACAGGCGGCGGATATGCCAATGGCAGAGCTTACAGAGGAGGATTTTACAGAGGGAGCGATTGATATTTTAAGCGTGCTGGTAAAAAGTGAATTAGTTCCTTCCAGAGCAGAGGCAAGACGTGCGGTTCAACAGGGCGGCGTGATGGTAGACGGTGATAAAGTAACGGATATTAAGGCTGTCTATGGGGCGGAAGCATTTGCCGGAGAAGGTATGGTAGTAAAGAAAGGAAAGAAAAATTTCCGTAAGGTCGTAATGAATTAAGACAGAGTTTCATTTGTATAAAACCCCTGAAAGAGAACAGGGCAATTGCCAGACGCTCTCTTTCAGGGGTTTTATTAGTGTACTATATCATTTATGCCAAGACTATTAAAACTTCAAGTATTGTACGCTGTATGGAAGCATTTCAAGCTGTCCGTTTAGCTGTAACTCTTTTGCCGTTATCAGGTCGGTGACAGCTCCGTTCAAATCGCCATGGTGCGCCGTATAAGTGTCTCCGGAAGCATTGATTGCTACCATCATACGCTCTTTTTCGGAAGCTCTCTCGAAGATTAACTGGTGATTGGTAAGAACCACATTGCGGTAACTTCCGTTGCAGAGTCCGTCGCTCTGCTGACGGAGCGCAATTAGCTTCTCAATATATTCGGTCAGTTCGTTTGGCTCTGGCTTTTCAAAGCTTGGACGAAGCGCATAATCGTTATCCGGCGCTTTCAGGCCTTCTACGCCCCACTCGCTTCCGTAATAAATGCAGGGAATGCCCGGCATACCAAGCAGCAGGCCGTAAGCCGGCCGAATGTGTTCTTTATTAGTCAGGATACTTGCAAGTCTGGTCACGTCGTGGTTGTCCACGAAAGTCATCAGATGCTTGCCCCGGTAAATGCACCACTGGTCAGAACCATACTGACGGTGCAGGGAATGGGCAATTTCAAACATATTCATAGAATTAAAGCTAGAGAAAATGCCTTTATAGCATTCATAATTAGTGCAGCTATGCAGCATCTCATCATTTACAATCCGGTTATAGTCTCCGAAGAGCACTTCACCGATTAGTGCAAAATCCGGCTTCAGTTCGCCGGTAAATGTCCGCAGCCTGCGCATAAAGTTATGGTCAAGGCTGTATGCCACATCCAGACGAAGTCCGTCAATGTGAAATTCATCTATCCAGAATTTCACACAGTCCAGCAAATAATCTACGACGGCCGGATTCTGAAGATTTAACTTTACCAGTTCAAAATGTCCTTCCCAGCCTTCATACCAGAAGCCGTCATTATAGCAGCTATTGCCGTCGAAATTGATATGGAACCAGTCTTTGTAGGAAGATTCCCACTTTTTCTCCTGTACATCCTGAAATGCCCAGAAACCCCGTCCAACATGGTTGAATACTCCGTCAAGTACAATCTTTACATCGTGTTTGTGAAGGTCCTTGCAGACCTCGGCAAAATCCTCATTATTACCAAGACGGCAGTCAATCGAGCGGAAATCTCTTGTGTCATAGCCATGGTTGTCAGATTCAAAAATCGGATTCAGAATGATTGCATCAACTCCCAGATTTTTTAAATAGGAACTCCAGTCCAAAAGCTTTTTGATGCGCGGAGCATAGACGCCGTCGTTGGCGTAGGGCGCGCCGCAGAATCCAATTGGGTATATTTGATAAAATACTCCTTTATAAGCCCACATAATGTTACATCTCCTTTTGTAGTAGTATTTTGTATCCTGTTTATTTTACCATAGACTGCCGGAGAGTTACAATGAAAACCAGTTGTTTCTGGAAGATAATTTATCAGTAGTTACTGTTCACACGTCATCTGCCGGACGCGGGTTGAATCAGGAGCAGGTCTCTAAGCAGACGGAGTAACATTCCATTGAACTATCAGCTAACGCAGACTAAGCCGCTCAGGAAAGCCTTCGCGTCTAAGTCTGCATAAGCTGCTATTTCAATTCCATGAAAAGCACTCCTGAATTGTCCGCTTAGAGACCTGCTCCTGATTCAACCCGCTGTTTACCAGATGACCTGTGAACTGTAACTATTAGTACTCGCTGGGTAACAGTTCAGCCTTCCGGCTTCACTGTTACGGAATCCGCCCATTTTAAAGTTTGCCTACGGCAAAGGGGCGGATTCCTGGCTACTCAGGTTCATTGGCTGCTAACTGCACAGCAAGTGCGCAGTTGCAGGCTGAACTGTTACTTCGCTGGGTATACATTAATAGATATATACTTGACAATTTATAGACAATGTGCTATCTTTAATGTAACTAAGGTATAATAATAATATACTAAAGTTACATTCGCGCGCGTAAATGTATACATTATCGGACGAAGTCCGCTAATACTGGAAGGGGTATGTATTAAGGGAGACTCCTGAAGTATATTTTGGTAAACGTTATTTAGAATTAAGGAGGAAGGAACATGGGTACGATGAAGGGGTATGGAGTAATTGAGCCTACAGTGAGCCATGGTTGGATTGAAAAAGAAATTCCTGATGTGGGACCTTTTGAGGCGCTTTGTTCCCCGGTAGCAGTTCTGCCTTGTACATCTGACGTACATAATGCGAAATATAGAAAGGCATATCCTAACCGCATTCTTGGACATGAAGGAGTTGGCAGAGTTGAGAAGGTCGGGGAATATGTAAAAGATTTAAATGTAGGAGATGTCGTTGCAATTCCGGCTGTTACACCGATTTGGAGAGGAAGAGAAATACAGGAAGGACTGCATGAACATGCAGGAGGATTTCTTGGAGGACGTTATCTTTCGTCTAAGCTGGACGGAACATTTGGGGAATATTTTATCATTCCTGATGCAGATATGAATTTAGCTCCGGTTCCAGAAGGGGTGTCGCTGGAAGCTGCGGCTCTGGTAGGAGATATGGTGACTACTGGATTTTCGGGAGCAGAGGGCGCGAATATCCAATATGGAGATACGGTTGTGGTTGCAGGAATTGGTCCAGTAGGACTGATGAGCGTAGCGGGAGCGGCGCTGCATGGGGCAGGACGAATTATTGCAATTGGTCACAGACAGAATACAAAAGAACTGGCCAAAGAATATGGTGCGACGGATATTCTGGACTACAATGACGGTTCCATTCCAGAACAGGTATTAGAGGTGACAGGAGGAAAGAAGGTAGACCGGGTTATTGTTGCGGGAGGAAAGCCGAGCATTATTTCTGAATCATACAGAATGTTAAAGTGCGGCGGAACCATATCGAATATAGCGGGTTTTTTCGATGATTTTCATATTAGCGTGGCAGATTCAGGGACGCTTGTTGCGCATCAGACGTTGACAGGAAGGCTCTGCGCTGGAGGGCGGCTGCGGCTGGAGAAATTAATGGAGGTCATCCGGGCGGGAAGAGTAGACCCTACGCTTTTGATTACCCATAAACTGTATGGTTTTGAGAAAATAGAAGACGGTTTTGATTTGATGGGCGATATGCGCACGCCAGAAGTGATTAAGCCGATTGTTTATATTTAGATGCGAGAGAAGGAGAGCTAAAATGTCAGAGAATACGATTAATCAGATAAGTGAGAGAAATGATGACGACGATGTGGTTGTATACATAGATCCAAAAAAGAGGGCGGCAGTGACAATTGCTCTGTTAGTTGGATTTTTTGGAATTCATTTTTACATGCGTGCTTTCAGTATGTGTACTTCTTATATTATGGCTGACTGGAACGCGGGAGAATTTTATTCGGCAGGTAAGGCATTACAGACTGCAATCATGGTAGTTGCAACTTCTGTGTCTGCATATCTGATTCCTACGTGGGGAGTCAAAAAAATTATGGGCGGTTCCCTGGCAATCGTTATTCTATGCGATATAGGGACGTTATTATCGCCGAATTTGGGAGTATTTCTTGTATGTGTTATGATTCAGGGAATAGGAAATGCAGGATTGATTAGTAATATGATTAGTCTGATGAGTAAGATTTGGCCGCCGTCCAAAAGAGCAATGTGGCTGTCAACGATTGGAATTACGCAAGGTATTGCAGCGGTAATTATTCCGACGCTGGCCGGAGTGATGATTGATAAGTTTGGATGGCAGTCTGTGTACTATTTAATGATGGCAATTCAGATTGTGGGACTTGTGTTGACGCTTATCGTAACGCCATCCGATACAAAGCAGAGAAACTATGTGAAGAAACGATTTGACTTGGTAGGAACGGTATTGTTCCTGGTTTGGGTGAGCTGCTGTGTACTTGTCTGCAATTTTGGAAATAGCTGGGGATGGGGAAGTACAAGAATCATCGGGCTGTTAGCAGCGACAGTTATCGGATTGATTGCATTTATTGCGGTAGAATACAAGCTGGGGTCCGCGGCAATATTTCCGGTAAGATTGTTTAAAGATAATATGAATTGTACCTGGATATTTATTCAGTCCTTCTTCGCATGCGTTGTGTGTATGGGTCAGTTTGTGTTTGTAATTTTTTACATGCAGGTTGTTATGGGTACGTCTGCAACCGTATCGGCTATTCCATTTACGATATTCTCGATTGGAACGTTGGTAATGCCGACCGTATACGCGTCTATATATAAGAAGACAGGACATTGTAAAGGACTGCTTGCAGTTACGATGGTTCTTGTATCGTTGAATGCATTCCTGTATGGAATCCTGCTGTCGCCGACGACAAGTCTTGCTACAATTTATGCAATATCAGCAATTGGCGGCCTGGGGCATGCGTGCTGTGTAACGATTTGTTACAATGCCGCAGAAGAATACCTGCCAAAGAGCCGGATAGCCGATGGCAATGCGGTGGCTTATATTGCAATCTGTCTTGCTGGTTCAGTAGGACTTGCGGTTCTGCAGGCGGTATCGAATGCTGCGGCATCAGGAAAGATGGCTGAGGGAGTAGAACAGCTTGCCGCATATGCGTCGGGATATGAATTTGCCATGATGGGAGCCGGTATCTGCGGATTGATTGGAGTTGCCGCTTCACTGCTTCTGAGTCATAAGAGCAAAGAGAACGGTAGTATTGCTGTTGAAAATTCTTAGGCGGATTGGCGTTATCATTTGAGAGAACAAACGCGTAGTTTATCTAATGGAATCCAGCCTTTTGCAGAGGGCAATTTAAACTGGCTGGATTCCGTTACCGTTTTTATAGGTTTGTCCATAAACGGTAACGTAGAAAATCGCTGCCGGTTGATACTGGTAACAGTATGTGTGAGAATTATTAAAACTGAGACTGGTCGACGCCAAGTATTACAGAAAATACCCGGCGGAATCCTGCAATCAAATCAAGGGAGCCGTTTTGGGCCGCCCAGGTAATTGATATGCTTCTGAATGCATGGTAAAGCGCGAAGGTAATGTCTTCTGGAGGAGCGGAATTTTTCAGTTCGCCTGCTCTCTGTGCATTTCCAACCGTTTTTACCGCTGTTTGGAACAAATACGTAGAATATGGGAAATCTTCATCCGTTCCCTCTAAAGCATGAATGTATATCTGGCGGGTGATTTCTGGTCCATAGTTGGATGTATCAATACGGTAAACACTCATTAGAGCCCACAGAATCCCGATATTAGACTGTGTCTGTGTCAGGGCGTCCAGCAATTTTTCAGCTTTTCTTCCAGAGTTGTCAATGAGACCGTAGATAAGGTCGTCTTTCGAGTTATAGTGGTAATAAAATGTTCTCTTAGTAACGCCTGCCGCTTCGCAAATCTGCATGATTGTGACATTTTTAAATCCTTTTTCGCGAAACATTTCTATTGCACATGCCCGGATGATTTCTTTTGTATCGCCCGAATCTGCTTTTCTGGCCATATTTATATGCCTCCTTTTTCTGCAATTATTATAAAGAATCTGTTCTTGAAAGTCAAATGTATAGGTTGACAATTAATAGACAATGTGATATGCTTAAAATGTTACCAGAGTATAATAAAATTATACCGAAGATACAAAGTGCGAATGTAGAAACAAACAGTCAGAAAAGAAAGGATGGATTATAACGTGTTATTTGATGAAATTAAAATTGGGCAAATGACATTAAAAAACAGAGTGGTTTTGGCTCCAATGGGAACGACAACGGATGTGACAAATAGCTTTAATATGAGAGACGTGAATTACTATGGAGAAAGGGCAAAGGGAGGCGTTGGACTGGTTCTGACCGGAGCTGTGGTTTCGTCTACGGAATTTGAGCCGGCGCCTTGTCAGAAATTAATCAATACAAAGGATGTATATATGCTGCATATGATAGCAGAACGTGTACACTGTTACGGAGCAAAGTTCGGAATCCAGCTTTCGCCGGGGATTGGAAGAATGAATTGGATAGATCCCTATACGGCTCCGTATTCCGCAAGTCCCTGCCCTAATTATTATAAGCCGGAACTGATTTGCAGAGAACTTCCGACAGACGGAGTGAAAAGACTGGTGAAATCTATGGGAGCATCTGCAAAACTGGCGATGGACGCCGGAGTTGATATTATTGAGATTCATGCCTACGGCGGATATCTGATTGACCAGTTTTCGTCTGCGAAATGGAATAAGAGAACAGATGAATATGGCGGAAGTCTGGAAAATCGTCAGAGATTCCTGATGGAGATTGTGGACGAGGTTCGGACAGCCTGCGGTAAGGATTATCCGATTGCGATTAAACTGACTCTTGATAGTGTGGACGACGACGAGCGACCGATGGAAGAGGGCGTGGCTCTGATTCAGTCTCTGGCAGATTCTGGGAAGGTGGATTTGATTCATTTTGGACGCGGAGCATATTCCTGCCGCTGGAGAATGGTAAGCAGCGTATATCAGCCGTATGGATTTGATTTGGAAGCGGCTGACATTGTCAGGAAAGCAGCCGGAAAAGTTCCGATAATGGCTCATGGGAAGCTGAACCATGCGGATGTTGCAAAACGCGCTCTGCAGGAAGGAAAGCTTGATTTGATAGCGATTGGTCATGGATTAATCGCAGACCCTCATTGGGCGAATAAAATTAAAAAGGGCAAAGAAGAGGAAGTGGTTCCCTGCGTAGGATGCGGCGAATGTCATTTTAATGCCATGAAGGGACATGCAAGGCCATGTGCGGTGAATCCACTGAGCATGCACGAAAATGAGTATGAACTTACTCCTGCAAAGGAGAATAAAAAGATTTTGGTTATCGGCGGCGGCGCCGGCGGAATGAAAGCGGCGGTAACGGCAGCGCAGAGAGGATTTGACGCGGTGCTTTGGGAAAGAGAAGATGCTCTTGGCGGCAATCTTGCAGCGGCCGGCGGTCCGGGATATAAGACGGACGTCATGGATTATGTGAATTATATGATACGACAGGTTGAGAAGTATAAAATTCCCGTTGAGCTGAATAAAGAAGCAACGATTGAGGAAATTAAGAAATTTGCACCGGACTTTGTTGTGATTGCTGCCGGGGCGGAGCCGATTGTTATTCCAGTTCCGGGCGCAGATAAGTCTCATGTTGTTACAGCAGTTTCGGTATTGCGTAAAAAAGCAGAAGTCGGACAACGTGTTGCAATCATTGGCGGCGGCGATGTGGGCTGCGAGCTGGCGGTCGATTTGAGCATGTCAGGCAAGGATGTGACTGTCGTAGAGATGCAGACGGATATTTTGAAAAACGGAGCAAGATTTGTAGCAAATGATCAGAACATTCGGTATCTGGTAGAAAACTGCGGCGCAAAGATTCTGTGCGAAACAGGACTTACAGAAGTGCTGGACGACGGGATTCTTGTGAAACAGGACGGAAAGATTCAGAAGATAGAATGTGACAGCGTTGTTTTTGCAGCGGGATTCCGCCCGAATCAAGAACTGTATCAGGCCGTCAAAGCCGCTAATATAGAATGTGTACAGGTGGGCGATAATATAAAGCCTGGAAAAATTATTGATGCGGTTCATCAGGCATATCATTATATTCGCGTTTTAGAGTATATTTGAAAAAACCCTGCCGTCAGATGTATTTTCTATATTTGCGGGAGATACGCTCGGAATCATGAATAAAACTGTCTGTTACAAACAATAAATAAAACTATTAAATATAAATCATGAGAGAAAGAAGGGTTATTTATGGCTGGTAAGCATTATGGGATTGTTACGGGAGCTTCCAGAGGACTGGGAGAAGCAATTGCGGAAGAATTGGCGCGCGAGGGATATAATCTGGTAATTACATACAAGGGGAATCAGAAGAAGTGTGAAGCAGTTCAGGAGCGCCTTGCAAAGGAGTATGGCGTACATATAGAGATATATCAGGTTGCCATTGAAAATGAAAAAGAAGTCGCAGCTTTCCGCAAGTGGACAGAAGATGTGATGGGTAAGAGTCTGAAAGTGCTGGTTAATAATGCGGGATGCTATACAAATCAGCCGTCAGAAAAGATAGATACGAAAGATTTCTGCAGCGTGATTGATGTGAATGTAAAAGGAACATTTTTTATGAACCGGTATTTCGTGGACTTGATGATTGAAAATCATTTCGGGAAAATTATTAATCTCTGTTCTGCGGTCGGACTTCGGGCGGCGGCCGGTTCGATAGCATATGCAAGTTCTAAATTTGCAGTTCGGGGCATGACCCAGGCAATGGCGATTGATCTTGGAAAATACAATATTCAGGTGAATGCAATTGCTCCGGGAGCTCACAAGACAGATATGTACTGGGATGCGGTAAAGATTGATCCGAAGCTTATGGAAAGCCGGACAAAGCAATGTCCCCTCCAGAGGGCCGGGGAAGTAAGTGAAATGTATCACATCGTTCGTTATTTCATGTCTTCCGACTTTATTACCGGACAGGTAGTTTCGATGAATGGCGGGACAACTATGGTATAAGGAGGACGGATATGGGATATGTAAGTATATTTCTGGGGTTTGCTATTGTAGTTATTCTGATGATTCGGCGGTGGAGTCCGTTAATGGTAGGACTTGCGGCGGCAAGCGCTGTAATTTTCCTGAATGGAATGGAATTTGGCTCCACAATGTCAGAGGTATATTTTAAAGGTTTCAGCAGCATGTTTGAGTCTCTGTTTCCCTTTATTTTTTCGGGGAGCCTTCTGGCGCAGATTTATAATCGTTCCGGAGCGGTTAATTCGATAGGAGACAGCCTCTCAAATAAGCTGTTCAAAGACGGCGCGGCGCCTACAAGCCGCTATGTATCCTGTATTTTGGCGATGGTCGCGGCAAGTGGGATTCTGTGCTATTGCGGTATGAATTCTCTTGTGACGCTCATCGCAATGTATCCGATTGCCCTGCGTTTGATGGAGCGGGCCGGAGTACCGAAACGTTTTGTAATGGGGATTTTATCCTGCGGTGTATATACATTTGCAATGTCAGGGCCGGGCTCGGCGGAAGTGGTGAATATTCTGGCGATGGATACTCTGGGAACCTCTTCGTATGTGGGACTCTGGGGCGGTATTGCGGGAGTCGTGGCGGAGATTGCGGTAGTAACTGTGCTTATGACAGTGATGATACGCAAAGCAGTTGCGAAGGGAGAAGTATTTGCTTATGGACCAAAGGACTTTGTTGCCAAAGAGGATAAGGAGAGACCGGGAGCGCTTATTTCTCTTGTACCGCTATTGCTGCTGGTAATTTTGTTTAATGTTTTTTCATTTTCGATTTTTAGCGCAACATTAATTGCGTGGCTGTTGTCGGTGATGCTTTTCTGGAAATATATTCCGCTTAGAGAGGGAAGCAGGCAAAGTGAGCTGTTAGATAGCTGTGCGGCTGCAGGAATCATGGCTTTTGGGCCGGTCAGTTCGGTGGGAGCAATTGTCGGATTTACCAGCATTGTACAGTCGCTTCCAGAATTTCAGAATCTTCTGACATGGGTATTTGGTTTAAAATTGTCTCCTACACTGATTCTGATTATAGCAATCAGCATTGTTGCGGCGCTGACCTCCTCGTCGTCATCGGCGATAAGAGTAGGAATCCCGTTGATTGCAGAGCGGTGTCAGGAAGCAGGATTATCGGCGGCTTTTATACACCGGGTATCTTGCTTTGCATGTTCCATTGTAGATACCATGCCATATAGTACGGCCATTATCATTAATCTTGGAATTGCTGATTTGGATATGAAAGAAGGATATCCGCCGATGTTTGTATCGACGACAGTAGCTACATTCTGTGGGACGATTGTATGTGCGTTATTTATGCATGTTTTTCCGAATCTTCCTTAAACAGAATAACAAAAGAATAGAAGAAAGGAGTTTTGTGGGATATGGGAAATTTGAATATTAAGAATCGGTATGATGAGCTGTTTACCCCATTTTCCATTGGAAATATGGAAGTAAGAAACCGAATTGTTATGAGTCCTATGGGTACTTATGGGGCAAATATGGACGGTTCGGCTTCGGAAGGGCTTGCCAGGTATTTTGAAGAGCGTGCAAAGGGCGGCGTTGGGGCAATTATTACAGCCTCCCAGTATCTTTCGCAGAAAATAGCACAGGGCATCTATGGAACATATTTTGACAGTAAAAGAATAATTCCTTCGCTCGTGGGTATGACGGAACGTATTCACTGCTATGGAGCAAAGGCAATAGCGCAGATATCAAGCGGTACGGGCAGGAACGCGCATCCCAGTCAGTGCGGCGGAGTTCCTTTTTCATCATCGGCTGTGCCTTCTGTATTTAATCCGGATATTTTGTGTCGGCCATTGACGATTGAAGAGATTCACGAAATCATGAAGTCATGGGAACTTGCGGCAGAAATTGCTGCGAATGCAGGATTTGATGCAATTGAGATTCATGGACATGTGGGTTATATTATTGACCAGTTCCTATCAAAACTTTGGAACAAACGTGAAGATGAATATGGAGGAAGTCCGGAAAACAGAGCGCGGTTTGCATTCGAGATACTGGAAGCTGTGAAACGCGGCGCAGGAAAAGATATGCCGGTAATTTACCGCATTTCCTTAGACCACCGGATTCCTGGAGGAAGAACCCTTGAAGAGAGCAGGGAATTACTTAAGATTCTCAGCGACCATGGAGTTGATGCATTCGATGTTGACTGTGGATGCTATGAAACGACGGAATATGTGTATCCGACAAATTATATCGGAGACGCCTGTATGCAGTATGTCTGTGAGGCGGCAAGGGAAGCAACAGAAAAGCCGATTTTAAATTCAGGGAATCATACGCCGGATACGGCTCTGAGTCTGATACAGACTGGCAAAGCTGATTTTGCGATGTTTGGTAGAGCGTTGATTGCAGACCCGGAACTGCCGAAGAAATTAATGGAGGACCGGCCGGAAGATGTGAGACCTTGTATTCGCTGTAATGAAGAATGTATCGGACGAATCTGGGGAAGGTATGCCAAGCTTAGCTGTTCTGTAAATCCGGCAGCTCATGAAGAAGCGGCATTCCATATTACGAAAAATGAGTCGCCGTTATCGGTTGTGGTAATCGGCGGAGGCGTAGCAGGTATGGAAGCGGCGAGAACCGCCGCCCTCAAGGGAAATTCTGTCGTTCTCTATGAGAAAAATCAGCTGGGAGGAACATTAGGAATCGTTGCTACCGGAGGATTTAAGAATCGGCTGCGGGCGTTGGTGAATTACTATAAGGTACAGATGGATAAGCTGGGCGTAGAGGTCCGAATGGAGGAGGCGGATGCCGAAGCTCCGGTTTTTGAGACTTGCGACAAGATTATTGTTGCTGCCGGGGCGAAGCCGGTTGTACCTCCAATTCCTGGAATTGACGGAAAGATTGTCCTGGATGTTGTGAACGTACATAAAAATTTGGATAAAATAACGGGAAAGAATATCGTAATCTGTGGAGGAGGACTATCGGGCGCTGATTTGGCGTTAGAACTGCAGACGGAATTTGACAAACAGTGTACGATTATTGAAATGCGGGATGAGATTGCCCCGGAAGTAGTATTTATCAATGGAATATCGCTTCGGAATAAACTTGCAGAAAGCGGAGTGAAATGCAGGGTAACATGTAAAGTAGAAAAAATAGAAGAAGACGGCGTTACATTTGTGAATGAACAGGGCGAACAGGAAAAGCTAGAGGCGGATTTGATTGTGAATGCCTTCGGGATGCGCGCCGATCAAACAATGAAGAAAGCGCTTATGGAGAAGTACCCGAAGAAAACGATTGCGGCCGGAGACTGCATCCGCGCATCTCGTTGCGGGAAAGCAATTCGCGCCGGTTTTTACGCGGGTATGCAGTGTTGAAAATACGAGGAGGGATTGGAAGATGTTTGAATTTAAAGGAAAAGTAGCGGTAGTAACAGGCGGCTCGTCCGGCATTGGGGTGTTATTTTCTCATGCGCTTGCAGCAAGAGGATGCGATATTGTTTTACTTGCAAGAAGGAAAGAAAAGCTGGAAGAAAATGCGGAGAATATCAGGAATCAGTATGGAGTAAAGTGCCTTCCGTTGTCTTGTGATGTGACGGATAGCGCCCGCGTCCGGGAATGTAAGGACGCGGTATGGGAAGAATTTCACCAGTGCGATATTCTGATTAACTGTGCCGGAGCGGGACATAATGACTGGGCGTTGGAATTGACGGATGAAAAGTGGCTGGCAACGATGGATGTATGCCTGAACGGAGTATTTTATTGTGCAAGAGAATTTGCATCGCTGATGAAAGAAAATTATTACGGACGGGTAATTAATATTTCCTCTATGCTTGGCGGAATTGCGCTGGACCGCACCTTCGGGCGGGGAATTTGCGAGTATTCCGCGGCAAAAGGAGGCGTTATTAATCTGACCCGTCAGCTTGCCAACGAGTGGGCGCCGTATGGTATTACCGTAAATTGTCTGAGTCCTGGATTTTTTGCGTCAGAGCAGTCGCCGGTCGGACAGGAGTGGTTTGATGATTTCATCCATACATGGTGTCCAATGAAACGGCCGGGAAAGAATCACGAACTTGACGCTGCGATTGTTTTTATGGCAAGCGAAGAAGCCTCCTATATGACAGGACAGAATCTTATTATTGACGGCGGGTGGTCATGCACTTAGTATGGTGTAATGAATCCGTTATTTGATAACACAATCCAGAGCCTTGAATGAAGGGGAAAGAATGAAAAGTGGAAGCCTTTTATATTTTATCAACTTAAAAGGTCTTCCGCTTTTTATTTGTATAGTATACTCAAGGGCGTCTCCTGATGGGCATACTAACTCATAGTATGCAGGTAAATCCATGAAACTACAAATCGGAGGTAATTACATATTATCTGCTGTATTGAGGGCGCCAGGATACGAAAGAAAAAGGAAAAAATAGTTGACAGGTGAAAAAGCCTATAATATAATAAAAAAGTATGACGACAGGAGAAACAGACTGCTCCAAAGCCCCGGAGGCATCTGATTCCAATAGAGTTAGTTTTAAGAAGTAATGTAATGATTCATAGGAGGGAAACCAATGAAAACTTATATGGCTAATCCAGATAAGATTGAAAGAAAATGGTATGTTGTTGATGCTGCCGGATGTACATTGGGACGTTTGTCATCGGAAGTAGCTAAGATTTTGAGAGGCAAGAATAAGCCGGAATTTACACCGCACATTGATACAGGCGATTATGTAGTAATTGTTAACGCGGCGAAAATAAAAGTAACTGGTAAGAAGATGAACCAGAAGATATATTATAACCATTCAGAATATGTTGGTGGAATGAGAGAGACTACACTGGCAGAGATGATGGATAAGAAGCCGGAGAAAGTGATTGAGCTGGCAGTTAAGGGAATGCTTCCAAAGGGACCTTTAGGAAGAGCTATGATTAAGAAACTTCATGTGTACGCTGGACCGGAGCATGAGCAGCAGGCTCAGAAGCCAGAAGAATTGAAATTTTAATTAGGAAGGTCGAAAGGAGGATATCAAAGTGGCAACAGCAAGATATTATGGAACAGGAAGAAGAAAAAAATCAATTGCAAGAGTATATCTGGTACCTGGAACAGGTAAGATTACGATAAATAAGAGAGATATTGACGAGTATCTCGGACTTGAGACACTGAAGGTAATTGTTCGTCAGCCATTGGCTCTGACGGAGACAGAAAGTAAGTTCGACGTAATTGTGAATGTCAAAGGCGGCGGCTATACAGGACAGGCAGGCGCAATCCGCCATGGCATTGCAAGAGCACTTTTGGAGGCTGACGCAGATTACAGACCGGCGCTTAAGAAAGCAGGCTATTTGACTCGTGATCCACGTATGAAAGAGCGTAAGAAGTACGGCCTCAAAGCGGCTCGTCGCGCTCCGCAGTTTTCCAAGAGATAATTACAGTACAATTAAAGAGATTGGAAAAACCCTTGAAAGTCCAGTGTTTTCAAGGGTTTTTTTATATCTGTATTTTCTAAAATTGTGGTAAAAAGTGCAGAATTTTGAAGTGTAGCACACACATAGCACACAAATGAGGGTATAAAAATCTTGTGTCTTGCGTAAGACTTTTGTATAATGCGGTTATCAGAAAAAAGGCGGTGTTTTCATGGATAGAACAGCGTATAAGAACCGGCATATCAAAGAGCATTACGACAGAATAAATTTTGTTATTCCCAAAGGTGAAAAGGACAGGATAAAGAAAATATGTTCTGAAATAGGGGCAAGTGTCAATGAATACCTTTATATGCTTGTGTGTAATGACCTTGCGGACGGTACAAGCAGAATGGCAGAGAAAAAGCAGGGATTTAATGCAGAACAGGAACGGATGCTTGAAAAGTGGCAAGTACCAAGAAAATATTATGAGATGATGTGATGGCGATAACCGGGGAGAGCCGGGAAGAACTTTTACAGAGGATAGAGCAATGCAGACAGGAATTGATAGAAGCCGGAGAAAACCCGGACGAGTATTTCAAGCCTGTAGAGCCACAGAGGGCGGCAGTCTATTACTTCCCTAACGGTTTACATTAACGGAATTTATTCTTGAATTTATGCGGGGATTATGCTATATTATATATACAAAAGAGGAAACGACCGCCCACAAAGTGGTTGACCTCCGACTAGGTTATAAGCCTACCTTCACCGGCCAAGTGACAAGGTAGGCTTATTTATTTTCGCTTGTTCCTCTTATCGAGAAAGGCAAGCAACGCTATAACAAAACTACCAAAGGCAATCAGCAGAGCCAATATACCTATGAAAATCGAAATGATTTCAAAAGCTGTCATTTGCGCCACCTCCCCTCTTATGTACTCCGGCAAACCGGGTGTGAAGTTTAGGGAGGCTACCACCTTGCAACACGATTGTTCCTCTCCGATATTCTATCATATTCTTTCTTTTGTAACAATTCCCCTATTAAATTTTGTCAAGTGTTCTTTGGTGATGTGTAAACCGTCAAAATATCTATAGTTTATTTGATAGAAGGAAGGCGGTATTATTATGTGTAATGTATATAGCTATATGAGGATAAGCACATCAGAGGAAAGAGATTTACAGAAGTTTACCCGTCAGGAAAGTGCATTACAAAGATATGCAAAAGAAAATGATATTGAATATCTGTTAGAGTTTAGGGAAGATAAAAGCGGTAAGAATTTTACAGAGCGTAAGCAATGGCAAAAATTAGAGAGCATAGTACAGCCAGGAGATATGATTGTCTTTAAGGATATATGCCGATTTACAAGAGAAGCAGAAGTTGGGTATATGAAGTATATGGAACTGTTGAATAAAGGCGTTGAATTGATTTTTATTGATAATCAGACAGTAAGCACTCCGTATATCAAGCAGTTATTGAATGTGGCAAAGGCACAAAATTTAGTAGCAAGGACGAGCCTTGAAAGCACTGTAAAGCTATTGCTGATTGTGGAGTTGGACAGAGCAGAGCAGGAAAGAAAAATAACAGTTCAAAGAATTAAGGACGGAATAGAAGCCAGCAGCAAACGTAGCGGCAGAGCAACAGGGAAGCTTGATAAAATGTCAGACGAGTTGAAAGCGGATATACAGCTATTCATTAAAGATAGAAGTATAAAGCAAATAGATTTGATGCAGAAACATAATATAAGCAGAAATACGTTAAAGAAATATATTGAAATAGTTAAGAATGAGAAATAAATAATACTTCATTAAGGGTATGTGTTCGGTGCGTACCCTTTTATTTTGTTCCAGAATAAGCATAGGGTGGGGGGTTATAGCAAAACGCCGTATAGTGGTAGTAAGCGTGTCAAATTGCCGGGCATTTTCAAAAAACCTTAGTCCTGCTGCCATTCTGAAATATTTTTGAAATATGCAAAAAGGCGGTTTTGTGATAAAATGAAAATTATCATTGTATGGAAGAGGTCGTTAAAATGAAAAATCAATCATTAGCTGCTAACGTTATGAAAATTTCAATAGAAGATTCAATACATAAAGTTATGGACATTATAGAAAAAGAAGATGGAAGAACCTTTGAAGAAAAAAAGAAAGAAGCAATCAATTTTCTTAAGGATAAAGAGAATACGTTGCTGGCAGAACGTTTAATTGATATTGCTACATATGATGAAATTGGGAAAAAGATTTATAAGAAGTTCTGGGCAATGGGAGAGTGTATTATTACAGAAAATGAAATTATACTACGAAAAGTACAGGATTCGGATAAAGACATATTTATTGAATTGCAAAAGGAAAATAATATCGTTAAATCAATGATGAAAGAAGAAGCCTATCGTAATATGTTATGGAATGAACATATAGAGTATAAAGCATTGATGTTTTCGGTAATCGTGGATAATGAATATGCCGGATATTGTGGTATAAAGAATACTACGCATGAACAATGGGAGATAGCGATAGAAATTTTGAATAAGTGGAAACACAAAGGAATTGGATATAGAGCAATTAGTGTTATGTTAGATGAAATAAAGAATCGTCTGAATGTATCGGAATTTCGTGCAAGAATTGATGTTGAAAATTATCCAAGTCAAAGATTATTTGAGAAACTTGGGGCAGAGCCTAATGGTATTTCAGAATTTTTGTTGCATGAGGAAGCGGATATTCGTAGAGGTGAGGAAGAAAATATTCATTTGCTGGATGAGAGAATACAGAAATTAGCAAAGCAGTTTAATGTTGAACCAAGAAAATTGTTAAGCCATGTGTTGGAATACAAATTAATGTGGGATTAAAGAAAGTGTCTGTAAGTGTTCATAAATAGACAAAAATGGTTTTTCATAACACACTTATAGCACACAAATAGTCTGTAAAGCTTTATTTTATGCGGTTTGAAGTTCACCAAGAGATAGGCAAAAAATTATACAGATACAAGAATATGGAGGCTGTCGTACTAAAATAAAAATTTAGTGCGGCAGTGCTTTTTATTAAAAGATAGGAGTCGAGACTACGAAAATCCAGGCCTCTTGGTGTAAAATTTAATTATGCTACTAAATCAAATCCTACAGAAAAATTATACTTTATGTTCTATGTACTATCAAATCAAACTTCCGCTGGATTTGGAAATTTTAATCCCGGAAGATGCTTCGGTCCGTTTACTGAGTGCTTTTGTGGAGGGAATGGAGCTTAGTGATTTTTATAAGATCTACGGTAAGATAAAGGAAAATCAGACGACACCAAGAAACGTGCAGCTTAAGCCTGCATATAATCTTCAGCATGTGTAGAGTCAGAGTATGCTCAAAGAACCGTTACTGTATATAAGTCAATGAAAAAGTAAAAATTAAATCTAAGTTGTGAACAAATACTACCAAAAATACAATAAAATACCACAAAAACATATTGAAAACCTAGAACATACGTGCTAGACTATTGATAACACTTAAAAGAATAGGAGAACTTACACAATGGATAATTATATGGAAGATTGGATTGGAATTGAAGCAGCAGCTAATTATTTGGATGTAACAAAAGACACCATTAGAAATTGGATAAAGAAAACTGATATTCCTGCACATAAAATAGGCAAGCTGTGGAAATTTAAGAGAGTTGAATTGGATGTCTGGGTTAAAAGTGGGCGTAGCGCTATTGACTAGAGTTCGTGAGGAATTAAAAATATAAGACAAAATCAAAGGAGAAGTGATTATGAGTGAGGCGAAAGTAATAGTTATACCTGATGGAAAAATATGTGATTATATTGATGGTAAATTCCGCAACGATACTCCTGAAGAATATGTAAGACAAACAATTGAAAAGCGCTTAGTTAATGAACATAAGTATTCACCGGCGCAAATTTCTATTGAATATACATTGCAACTCGGGTCGAAAAAACCTCGTGCTGATATAGTTATTTTTGGTAAGGATTGTGTTAGTAAGGTTCAGGAAAATGTAAAGCTTATTATTGAATGTAAGAAAGAAATTGTAGATGCCCGTAATGCAAAAGATGGCGTTGAACAACTGAAATCCTATATGTCAGCATGTCCAAATTGTGAATGGGGAATGTGGACAAATGGTAAGCAAAAAGAAGTTTTTCGTAAATATGTGAATGATAAAGGCCAGATTGATTTTATGGATTATAATGACATTCCGTCAGCGGATGGTAACTTGGACGATATTAATCGGCCTAAGCGTACTTCATTAAAAAATGCTTATGATGACAATTTATTGTTTGTATTTAAAACTTGTCACAATCATATCCATATTAACGATGGCTTGCAGAAGCAGTCGGCATTTTTTGAATTATTAAAAGTTATTTTTTGCAAAATAGAGGATGAACGAAATATACCGGCGCCTTTAGAGTTTTATACAACTTCCGAAGAACGTTCTAATCCAGATGGGCAATTAACCGTACGCAAGCGTATTTCCAAAATATTCGAGCGAGTAAAAAAGAGGCATGGAAAAATTTTTGAAGCAAATGATGAAATTAAGCTTTCACCTCGTAGTTTGGCGTATATCGTAAGTGAAATTCAAAAATATAGTCTTTTGAATACTAACATAGATATAAAAGGAAAAGCATATGAAGAAATAGTGGGTGCAAATCTTCGTGGAGACAGAGGCGAGTTTTTTACTCCAAGAAATGTTATGAAGATGGTTGTTGAAATGATTAATCCTGCTATTGATGAAAAAGTGCTGGATAGTTCATGTGGTACAGGCGGATTTTTGGTAACTGCTATGACACATGTAATTATGAAGCTTGAAAAAGAGTTTGGTGATTCTATCAGAATTAGTAAAGAGGATTGGGATAGCGCTACAGTTCGAGTATTTCAAGATAAAATATCTGAGATGGCAGTATCGAATTATTTTGGATTTGATATCAATCCAGACCTTGTTAAAGCAACAAAAATGAATATGGTAATGAATAATGATGGTAGCGGAAATATTTTGCAAACGAATACATTACTTCCGCCACATGAATGGACAGATGAATTTCGTTCAAAACTTGCAGAAGCTTTAGGAATAGATAAAGCTGAATTACGTAATTATAATACGATTGGTTTCTTTGATGTAATAGTAACAAATCCTCCATTTGGAAGTAAGATTCCTGTTAAAGATAAGAATGTTTTGGAGCAATATGAGTTAGCACATATTTGGGTAAATGACAAAAAAACGGGAATATGGACTAAAACACAAAAATTGCAGTCTTCTGTTCCGCCTGAAATTTTATTTATTGAACGGTGTACTCAGCTGCTTGTACCAGGGGGCAGAATGGGAATTGTTTTACCTGATTCAATTTTGGGTTCTCCAGGATTGGGATACATTCGAGAATGGCTTATTAAGAACCACCGCATAATTGCAAGTATAGATTTGCATGCAGATACATTTCAACCACGCAATGGTACGCAAACTTCGGTTTTGTTTTTACAGAAGAAAACGCAAGAACAAAAAGATACTGAAGAAAAGAGTGGAGTAATGGCAGATTATAATGTTTTTATGGCTATGGTTGAAAAGATAGGTCACGATAAAAGAGGAAATCCTACTTTCAAGCGAGATAAAGAAGGCAATGAAATTTTAATACCAGACACTAACAGTATTTTGCTAAAAAATAAAAAAGAAGAAAATGATAAGATTGTGTCTCATGAGCAAAAGAAAAAAGTAGAAGATGATCAGACACAAGATGTTCCGGCAATTTTTGCGAAGTGGAAAAAACAGGAGGGGATAGCATGGTAGGTACTAGCAATGTTTGTGAAAATAATGAAGTTAATATGGGTTCTTTTTTGAAGTGGTGTTCGGTTTCCCTGGGAGATATCATTTTGCGCGGAAAAAGATTAGAAGCAAGCGTGTATGATGTAGAAGCAAAACAAGCGCGTCAGCTTATTAGATCTGGGAAATTTCCGATTACAACTATTGGAGGGGACTGTGGGCTGGCAACATCCTATACCGGAGCACGTTTTAAACGTATATGGGTAGAAAAATCGAATTTACCTATATACCAGCCTTCTGCAATAGTGGACATTAAGCCAACTCCTGATGGCTATATATCACATTTGACTAAAACTAACATAGAAGCGCTAAGAGTAAAAAAAGGTCAAGTATTAATGACATGTTCTGGAACTATAGGAAAAATATCTTACGTTTCAGAAACATTGGATAATAAAATTTTTAGTCATGATTTACTTAGAATTAATTGTAAAGATATTGTTGATCAAGGATATATTTATGCATATCTAAAAAGCAAGGTAGGAAATAAGATATTGTTGACCAATAGTTATGGTGCCGTTATTACGCATATTGAACCAGAACATTTAGCAACAGTTCCTATTCCTAATGCATCGCAGGACATAAAAAAGAAAATTCATAATTTGATAGTTCATTCTTTTGAATTACGTGATGATTCTAATAGGTTGTTTGACGAAGCGATGACAATGCTTATTCAGGAACTGAATTTACCTGAAATTGATGTGTTGAAGAAGCAAAGTGTAAGTGATAATGCAGCGGTTGAAAGTTTTAGCGTTAAATTGAGTGAACTTGCAGGTAGAGTTGATGCTTCATATCATATTCCGATAGTGAAGACAATTACAGACCATTTAAAAAAATATGCTAAGGAAGTGACAACACTTGGAAATCCAAATGTATGTGCGGAGATTATTTTGCCAGGAAGATTTAAAAGAGTTTATGTTGAAGAAGGGTATGGACGTGTTTTTATTGGAGGAAAACAACTGGGAGAGTTAGATCCTTCTAATAAAAAGTTTTTATCGCTTGTTCATCATAAGGATAGAATAGCAAAGCAATTAGAGATTCATGAAAATATGACGTTAATAACATGTAGTGGAACAATTGGGAAAGTAGCTTTGGTAGGAAAGCAATGGGAAAACTGGACGGCTAATCAACATATTATTCGAGTTGTTCCTGCTAGTAAACAAATTGCAGGTTATATAAATGTGTTTTTGCTGTCAGATTATGGACATGAACTGATTACTCATTACACATATGGCTCGGTTGTTGATGAGATTGATGATAATCATGTCCAACAGATTCCAATACCTTTGCTAAAAAATATTAGTGTTCAAGATAATATCAATTCACTTGTTCTTTTGGCTAATCAAAAAAGATATGAAGCGTATAATCTTGAGCAACAGGCATTGGAAATTATGGATCAAGAGGTTATTTATGCAAAGTAAAATGTATAATTACTTATAAAAAGGAGTCTATTTATGTGTGCAAATAATCTTTCATAGTATATTGATGAAGAAAAGATATTTTATAGA
Organism: Lachnospiraceae bacterium; assembly: GCA_910574185.1. Classification (GTDB taxonomy): domain Bacteria; phylum Bacillota; class Clostridia; order Lachnospirales; family Lachnospiraceae; genus Claveliimonas. Next base: position 30,600 of record CAJSZQ010000021.1, on the reverse strand, counting down.
AACGTGTAAAACAAAGAAGACATGATATTACAGAAAAAGATATTGAAAGTTTTGCCGCTTTCAGAAAAAATCGGTTAAATCTTTGGCAAATAAAAAATCACCTATCTCTAGGTGAATTTTTATTTGCTAAAAGCCTCAAAAATTAAAGTTCTCCAAGTCGGAGTGACAAGATTTGAACTTGCGACCTCTACGTCCCGAACAGTGTGAAGTATAATTTATCCTATGTTTTTGTAGATTATAGTGTGTTATTTAGTGTTGTTTTGTATATAATGCACAATAAATGGGTGTAATATTTGTGGAATTTTTCGTGACAAATTCGTGATTTTATTTAATTCGTGACGGATTCGTGACAAAAAATAATGGTGACAATTAAATATTATATTAGTGGAAACAGGGTTATCAATATGACTTTTGAAATAATTTAAACAATAAGCATAAGGGCATTACCATTTGGAGAAGAAAGTGGTAGTGCCTTTATTTTTGTTGTTTAAGATTTGGCATTTGTAAAATATCTATTACAAAATTATAAGAAAGGAAACCAAATATCATGGCAAAAATTAATAATGCAGTCCGTATTGTGGAATTTGAAACAGAAAGCGACCTGTACTCACAGATGGAGAATGGTCTGATAAGTTGCTTCGATGAACCAGACTCAAGATGCTATAAATTGAAGAATATTCAAATATTGAATGAAAACCATGCAATCCTATATTTTGAAGAAGATATAAATACAATCATGGTAAGATTCATTTATAACAAAGAAGTATTACATATGGAAGAAGCACCAGACGATATAAGTTATTTTACAATTCAGGAAATATCTTTACTTAATGATTTAGGAATGGTAACTATTGATGATACAACTTATGACATTGAAGAAATTGAATATGTAATGGATATTTATGGTGTACGTCATGCAGATTTTTATTTGAATTAAGAAAGCGAGGAAATGTTTTATGGCAAATAGCAAAACAAAGCAATATGAAGATGAACAATACAATAGGACACCGGATTATGAAATGGGATCTGGATTCTCAAATTATGAACGACTCATGGTTGAACTGAATAATCGTGAGTATTACCCAAGAGAAACATATGAGAAGTTTTTGAATGAAAATGGATTGGATGCTAATGAGACATTTGATAAAAATACCGATCATGCACAGCTATTGGAAACGGTGTATTCTATATTACAGACGTTACTTAGTAATATTGATATGTATCGGAAAATAGAGACAGAATTTGTTACAACCGGTCAGGCTGCGACTGCTTTACAGAACCGTTTAAAGAGTCTCAGAGCAGAAATCGACCGTATTAAAGCAGAGATGCATTATAACGATTCTGATTTCTCTTTTATGTATTTTACACGATAGAAAGAAGGAAATGATATATGGGTGCTAATTTAATGTATTCACCGTTAGAAACAACATTTAAAGAAACTATGCAGCGTGAGGGGATAACATTAATAACATTTACAAGAAAAATAGAATTTCAGGCTTTTTGCAGGATTAGAAACGATAATGAAAATCAAAGAGAAACAATCGTCATATACTATGATGCAAAAGCTCCTGTGCGTTCAGGAACACTTATAATGATTAGAGACGAAATATTTATTACCCTGAACAAAGAAACTGTTGAAAATGATATATATTACAAATCTACGCTGGTTAAATGTGATGGGGTTTTTAATGATAATGAGGGTGAGATTATTAATATTCCGTTTTATAGTGGGAATATGAAATCCCCTGTATCTATAGGAAATAATGTTGTTAATATACTAAATGGGAATATTGAGTTGATTACAGAAGAAAATATGCTATCCAAACAAATTAATATTGATAGTACCTTTAATGAATTTGACAGAACTTTTAAAGTTACAAATAAATATTCAATAGATGGTATTACTCATATCATTGCAGAAGTATATGCAAATACGAAACCCCAATATACTTATGATGTTCGGATAGAAGGTTTAGATAATTCATGGACAAGACCAAACACCTCCGTACGGTTAAAAGCTATACCATATATTAACGGTAAAGTCGCTGCGATTAGTGCAACATTTGAATGGGAAAACTCTGATACTTCAGTGGCAATAGTTGATAATACTGGTGAAGTTACTTTTCTTTCTGAGGGAGAAGTAGATATTATTGTCAGATGGGTAGAGAAAAATATAGAAACCAGAAGAACTGTTACGGTTACTGATAATGAAAACTTTGAAAAATGGACTATGGAAATACAGGGGAGAGAAGATCTGAAAATAGGATATCCAAGAACATATACAATTATCACTAAATTAAATAATATAGAAACTTATTTGTCAGATGTACAATGTGAAATAATAAATCCCTCTACGGATATTGAATTTGAGATGGTTAATTTTGATGCCAGTAACAATACGTTAAAGCTACAGGTAGAGAAGGAAACTATGATAAGGGAAACCTTTACAGTCAGGGCATATCATACAAAGAAAGGGATCGAAGCTATTATAAATATTCGTATAACAAGTTTATGGTAAAAACTGGAGCCTTGCGAGATGAAAACGCAGGCTCCTTTTTGTGGAAATTTTTATTGTATGGTTAGTCTTCTTGTATCAAGCTCATTTTAAGAAAGGTTTCAAATGTATTTTTATCAGGATTCTTTTCTTTGAAATTGTTGAAGGTGAAATTTACAATCTCCTGAACGGTTGTTTTGTCACTTTCTGGTAATTCTTTATGATGTGTAAGGTATTCGGCGTATGAGTAAGATGAAAAGAGAATAACTGTTTGTAAAACATCGGCAACAAGTTCTTCTTTTTTCATTAAATTTAATATGGAATCCTTTGATAAATTGCTCATTCCCTTGTTTAACTCTTTAATGTATGAGTTTAAAACGGAACAGAACATATTCATAAAGTAATTGTAGTCTTTGATATAGGAAATATCGGTAGATAGAAAAAATGAATATATATCTACCATTGTATCATATAAACTATATTGGTGTTTTAAGAATAGTTCCCTTGCTTTATCTGAAAGTTTTTTCTCATCATTTAAGTTTAGCTGTTTTTCTATTTCAGAAATAATAGAGCCTTGCACAGTGTTTTTCTCATCAGTATGCCCAATTAACCAATCTGTTGTCACATTAAAATAATCGGCTATCTTAATAAGTATGTCGTAATTTGGTTCACGTCCCTTCATGTAGTAGGAAAGATTTGGCACAGTTATATCTAATTTTTCAGATATTTCTTTAAGAGTGACACCTTTTTCATCTTTTAAAAGTCTTAACCTATCGGAAAATTTGCTCATTTGATTACCTCCATCTTATTTCTTAATTATAATAGAGAATTATTTGTTTGTCAATTTGATAATGATATAGAGAAATAAATCAACGAATAAACAGAAAGACAATATATAAAATATATTTTTGTGTTTTTGTTAAAAATGTACTTGACGAACATATAAATCAGTGATAATATCATATTAACAAAATAACAAATATATAAACAATAAATTTAACGAAACAACAATTTGGAGGATGCGACATTGAGAAAGAAAAATTGGGAACGTAAAGAGTGTGATGGTTGTAAATCTTACAATTTAGTGTGTCGGATGGGTGCTTGTATTCTTCATTTGTACAAAGATGAAAATACAGTAAGAGGAGTATATGATACAGGATAAAAGCCAATTTTTTTACCATTGTATGAATTGATAAGTAACGTATGAGCAATGCATAAGTAACAAATAACCATTATAAAAAACATGGATAAGGAGGTGAAACGTGTGGAAATTGATAAGGTTCAGTTATTGATATTGACAATATTGGTGGATTCAGGAGCAGATAGCCCAGGAACAGGTATGACATTAAAGGAAATTGCAAATGAATTAAACAATAATTCAGATCACAAGTATTCTCAAACAACTATCAATAGGAAAGTTTGGGCGTTGCGTGATATGGAATATGTAACAAGCAAATTAAAAGTTAATAAAGCAGATATGTTTTATATTACATCAAAAGGAAAATCAATTAAGGAGGTATTGTTTAATGGAGAACAATAAGTTAAAGGAAGATGTTAGGTTTTTAGCAATCGGGGCGGCAGGCGCAAACGTGGCACAGATGATGGAGAAAAAAGGCTACAAGACATACTATGTGAATTTGGCACAACAGGATTTGGATTTAGTCAATAGTCCAAACAAGTTGCATATTAAAAATGGTGAAGGTGCATCAAAGAATCGGGATAAGGCGAAAGAAGTATTATCAGAATCCATAGATGAAGTTTTGGAGACATTGGATAATCAGATTACAGAGAAGTATGTATTTACGGTATTCTCGCTTGGTGGTGGTACTGGTAGTGGATGTGGGCCATTTTTATCATCAGTGATTGCAGAGAATCCAGAAAAGAAAGTAGGACTTGTAATAATTTTGCCGTCAAAGGAAGAATCATTACAAGCAAGGATAAACGCCTATGAAGCACTATCGGAGATCATACCACTTAAAAATAGCCTTGGTTCGATTTTTATTCTTGACAATAATAAGCGGAAAGATAAGCTATCTATCAATCGTAGCTTTTCAGGACTTTTTGATTCGTTCATCAATATAGGTGATGTTCCAAGTTCGATTCATGGTGTGATTGATATTGCAGAACAAAAAACATTGCTTGAAACATCAGGTGTAGCAATGATTCATAAGGTGGCACAGAATGAACAATCTAATCTACTTGCTACGGTCAATGATGGTATTTATGCAACGATTGAACCAAACAAGAAAATTAAATATATCGGATTGTCGCAACCAGAAGCGAAAGAAGATAAAAGTCCTATTGAAATAAGTTCTGTGATTGATGTTGTCGGACAGCCTATTGATACCTACATGGGAAATGGAAACACAGAAACAGTGTTGTATTTGGGTGGTATGTCATTCCCTAAGACATATATTAATAGTTTAGCTGAATCCATTAAGTCAGAGCAGGAAAAGGCAGAAAAAGCTATGGAAGATGATGATATTTCAATGGATGATCTTAATTTCCTTGCTAATAGAAAATCAACAGTTGTTATTGAAAAAGAACCTGAAAAGCAAATGTCAATGAGAGAACGGTTATTGGCAAGCAGAAACAAGAGTAAAAAGTAACCTACATTTAGGTTGTGGGCAGTAAATATGCCGCCTGTATCATAAAAATATGAGATGAAATTAAAACACAGAAATACAGATTTATTTTGGCTCTTGACAGGGATTCTGTAAAAGGTGTCGGTGCATATCGAGGTGGAAATAATAGAAACAGTTATTTATGGTACAAAAGAATGAAAAAAGCAAAATAATAAAAAATACTGAAATGATGTGATTATAAAAAGAGAATACATAATAAGGGAGTAGTGAACGCTGAACTTCAGTGTTTATACTCGTTTTGAAAAAAGCGAAGGAGTGATGTATTATTAGCAACAACACACAAACAGAAGTTTTAAAAAGGTACTATGAAATGCTTTATCCTGAAAAATTAAAGGATAATGAATATATTGCTTTATTCTTTATGAAAACGGATAACAATGGAAAACTAGTAGTAGGAAAAGATGGAAAAATAGTAAAGTTTCACAAATACGTAAAGAATTTTGAGGAATATCAAGATTGTATAGACAAGTTTAAGTATAATTTTCACGTATATAATGCGCTTGCTACTGTAAAAGTTGGTTCAGATGGTGAACCTCATAGACGAAAAGGCAACATGAGACAACAAAGGGTATTATTTATTGACTTTGACAGGAAAGATTATCCTGCCCTAAAAGATGCACATGATTTTACCAAGATGATTAAAGAGAAATTACCAGATGTTTTTCTTCATGCATATTATGATTCTGGACATGGATATCATTATTACATAATTATTCCACCAACTTGTAAAATCAAAGAGATTAGTGAATTGAATAAAGAAATATGTGCATTAGTCGGAGCAGATACCAACGCCTGTAAAGTGACACAGGTAGCAAGAATACCAGGTACGTTTAATCGTAAAAAGCCAGATGAAAATGGAAAATTCCCAATAGTAAAAGAAATAGATCATTATCGAAAACATCCACAACAGATAGCAAGATTTCATCCTCTTGATATAGAAAATTTAAAGAGAACTGTGAATAATGCAAAGAAAAGATTTACAACAGAAGACATATCTGAATTACCATTTACAGAATGGAAATACGATACTGATGGATTTGGCATAAAACAATATAATTGTCTTTGTACTGAAAAAGCGTTTCATGAAGGTTCAGATGAACATGAAAGAAACACATGGCTAGGCAGAATCATTGTATGGCTAACAAAACAAGGCTGTCCAGATTATAAAATTGAACAGATGTGTCAGGAATGGAATACAAGGTGCAGACCTCCCAAAAGTATAGCTGAGACACAGGATGAAGTAAAAGGATGGTATGAATGGTTTAATAATCCTGATCATGGCATAGAAAAAATCGGTGGTTGTTGGTGGAATATTGAAGATGAACGAAAGAGAGAAATAGTCCATAAACAATGTGATAAATATCATTGTAAACAAGCGATAAATCCATATGAAAGTATGTACATTTCAGAAGATGTAGGAGTTAAAATGAATCAAAAGGTGCTAACAGATGGTAAATTAAGCATTAAAGGGAGAAATTCAATGTCAGGATACGAGTATTTAGTTTTGACAGTTTTAGATAGATATATGCCAAAAACAGGAAGAACATCATTTACGGTAAAAGATTTAAAATACCGTATGCAATACAAAAAACATGGGAAATGGCAGCTCTGCATGGATGTATCTACACTGAAAAAGACATTGGAAGATTTGGAGAAACATAAATGTATAAAAGTATCTGATCCTACGTCAACACAATGTAGAAAGAAGAATCCAACATATGATGATAAGATAATTAAGCTGTCTAAAGGCTTAAAGGAAATGGATATGAAAAAATTTCTTGTATTTTATTATTCGGTTGCAAGAGCATTTATTTGTCACCAGATTACACAAAATGAATATAAAGTGTATTTATGTATTTTGAATAATTATAAAAATGATAAGAGTTGTACGTTAGAGAAGATCAGTTTAATACTTGATATGGAAAAAGGACATATATTAAGAGCAATAAAGAATTTAGAGATAGCTTTATTGTTAAAAGTAGATCGTTTACCACCTAATGATATGGGGAAAAAATATAATATGTATTATCCAAAAGATACAGATAGATGGGATGATGTTACAGATATTGAATTAGACGACAATATGGTATCGGGATTAAACATATCGTTGATTGCATAAAAATAATTCTACTGAGAGTGGTGTGTTTTACAAATGTATCCACTCCGTAGGATATAATACATTCTATACATAGTTGCCAAAATTCCCTGAGGAAAATCAAAAAACCACTGAAAAATAAGGCGAAAAACCACTTGTTATCGTGCAAAATAGAGTTACCAAAATTCCATGGCAGTTTTTCAGAAAACCTTGAAAAACTAAGGGTTTTCGGGATTTTTTTATGTGCAATTAAAAAAACGCAGTTTCATGTATGGAGACAACTGCTATTAACTTTGTTAAACAGATTACCATACATGGGCTGCGAATACAAGAACTATTTTAAGAAATTTAGAAATACTATTTGAGTAAAGGGGAAAATATTGTATGGCATTAAATTTTAACAATATACAGATTGATGAAGAATTAGAAAGATTATTACCGCCATTATCAAAAGAAGATTACAATATATTGGAACAATCTTTATTAAAAAATGGATTTGAACAGAAATTTGGAAGAATAAAAGTTTGGTTTCCTAAAGGAAATAACGGTAAATGCTATATAGTTGATGGACATAATAGATTTAAAATATGTAAAAATCAAGACATAAAATTAGTAAGTGGAGATTTTGAACAAGTAAAATTTGATAGCAGAGATGATGTAAAGAAGTGGATGTTTGAAAATCAGCTTGCCAGACGCAATTTATCAATAGTAGATAAATATGAAATTGTAGAAAGGTATAGTGTAACACTTAAAGCGATTGCAAAGAAAAATCAATCTGATGGTGGAATGGGACTTATAAATATAACACGAATTGATGTTAGAAAAGAAAAAGCTAATATGATGGGAATTTCAGAAGGAAGCTACTATAAATTAGATAAGATTATGAAATCTAGGAATGAGGATATAAAGCGGGATTTACGAAATAAGCGTATTTCCATTGATAAGGCCTATCAGATTGTAAATGCCTCTTTGAAAGAAAAAGAAGTCATTACACCTCAACAACAGATACAGAAACTTCATGATAGAATAAGTGAAATTGATAAAAATATTAGAAAATTAAATAAAGAGAAAGAACAGATATTGAAGAAATTAAATTCTATTTATGATCTATTGGATATAGAATTTACGGTGAATTGTTAATAAAAATTGGGAGAAGAATAATGGCATATGTAGATATTAAAGATTTAGTTGTTGATAAAGAATTTGAAGAATTATTACCTGTTTTGTCACCAGAAGAATTAGAGAAACTTGAAAACAGTATTTTACAGTATGGGATGCTAGATCCTATAAAGATATGGCAGGAACCAGATACAGGCGAATGGATCATTATAGATGGTCATAACCGTTATAACATTTTGAAAAAGCATAATATTGAATGGCATTATTGGCAGGATTATAAAATCATGTCCGAATTGGAAACGAGAGAAGATGTTAAACAATGGATGCTCGAACAACAGCTTGGACGTAGGAATTTATCTGAAGCAGAAAAGTATGAGATTGTACAAAAGTTTAAGAGTATCTTTCAGAAAAAAGCGAAAGAGAATCAATCTTTAGGCGGTAAAGGTTTACCAAATTTGGTAAAAGTTAATGTTCAAGAGAAAATGGCAAAATCTGTAGGTGTTTCAAAGGGTACATATAGTAAACTGGATAAAATTATGAAGTCCGACAATGAAGAAATAAAACAACAGTTACGAGAAAAGAAAATATCTGTCGATAAAGCATATCGTGAAATAAAGAATCCAAAACCAAAAGAGAGAGAATCAATTACACCAGAACAAAAGATTATTGAGTTTGATAACCGTATGAATGATATTGACAAAGAGATTTCTTCTTTGAGAACTGAAAGAGAATCATTGATGCGTAGGCGTAGTTCTTTATTTGAATCGTTGGATATTCCATGTGAGTTGAAATATGAGTTCTTTATAGAAGATGATAATTTTATGGGATTGGGATATCCTTTTAGACATTGTAGATTTTATATTGAAGTCAGTGGCAAAAAGCAAATATTACTTGAATGTGGCGTTTACAGTAATGAATCTCCTGATAGGATATGGCTAATGCAAATTCCTGAAAAATATAAAAACGACTTTATCATGTTGTGGGGAAAAGCACATAAAGAAGATGTGGAATGGAACAGAGAACAGATGAAAAAGTATGATGAAGATTGTGAAAAAAAGCGTATAAATAAAATCGACAAATACAAAGAATTTTATAGACAATGTTATAAAACATTGGCAAAGAGTGTACATCCAGATGAAGGTGGAAATGTAGAAGCTATGCAATGTTTAAATCAGTTGAAAGTTATGTGGAATATTTAGGGAAATACATAATGGGATAGTGAAATGCTATCCCACAGATACAATATTTTGAGTAATGAAAGGATTTAATGAATGGTAGAATTTTACAATGAGATGCTAATTCGTAATATTGATTGTGGAGTGCTTTATTTTCAAATTAAAGACGATGAAGCTATTGAAGAGTATGAGGAATTAAAGAAAGAAAAAGCTGAAATAGAGAATAGTGATAATCCAAATAAGGATAGGCTTATAGAGGTACAGAGGCGGATTGAAGAATTGAATAATGAGATTTTCTCTTTTGAAAAGCCTATTGAGTTTCCAGATAAAAATAACAGGTTTTATTATTCCGGGACAATTGCGGATTCATTGATGGGAAGAAAACTAAGACAAGTCGCAAAAGATAGAGGGGAATATGATAAGGTAATAAAAACGATTGGGAATTCCGATTATACAGACTTAATTATCAATATTAAATTCAAGTCAGATATCATGATTCCTGATGGCAAGAAGAGAGTATATAATCCTGAAATAGAACAAATTGAAGAGTCTGATTCAAAGAAAACGAAGAAACTTATTTCCAAGAAACAATTGCGTAAGATGGCATATAGAGATGGAATTACAATCAACGATGTACGGTATGTGAATTACCAGCGTACCAGTTCAAAGGCAAGAATAGGAAATTGTTTATTCATCAAAGAAGATTACTTTGAAGAAATGGAAAAATATCAGAATCTAAGCATTCCATTCAAAGAATTGAAAGAAGCCGATATTGTTTCAATTCGTAGTTATCAGAGTTTGATTGCATCTTCTATAATCGGTGAATTAGATATTGATCCGTATTCGATTTTATTGATTGATGATGTATCAGGACAAGCTACGGTGGATTGTAATGTAATCAGACCATTTCTAATGAAAGATGGTAAAAGTACAGAATTGAAGGTTGTTAGAGAGTCTTATACGCAAAAGACAGATTTGTGGGACGGACAATCGTTATTAGACGTTAGTGTATTCAAAAACGGAAAGTATACAGATAAGAACAGTGATGGAAAAATAGTAGAGCATAGTTATGAGCCATATGGATTTATGCTTTTGAGAAATCATTTTTTTAAGAGTGCAGCTTTTAATACTAATTTGCAGGAATATTATAAAGAACATTTTAAAGGTGTGGACAACCCTGTAACCCACGATGCTTTTGGAAATGAATATAGAGTAGAAGATATTAAAATGGTTACTACTCGTAATTCTGTCAAAATCTTTAAATTCAGTGATATTATCTGTAAATATATGATTGAAGATGATAAAAAGGTATTTTTGAATGGACTCAAAGAACTATTAAATGAAAAGTATGAGGAATTACAGAAAGCAAAACAAGCTGTAACTACTGCGAAACGGAAACTTACAATGTTACTGAACTACGATCCGGAGAAAAGGAAAGAACCGCCCATACAAGATGATATTGATATGGCACAAGATTATCTGGATAAAGCAGAAGAACGTTATAATGAAATCTTCATGGTTTTTGATGATGAAACGAAACAGCTTTTAAAAGATATTGAGTATGAACAGGAACGCTTAACATGGGATTGGTACAGGGAACAAATTAAGTGTCAGAAATTTGGAGTTTGCAAAACAGAGCATAAATCAAAGCTTGATGATAAGCAGAATCTTTGGTATCAAATTATTGTGAGTCTGAATTTTAATAAAGATGAACTGTGGGAATTAGTAAAGCCACAAGTAGAAGAAATCAATTTGATGCGAAAATATGTTGCATGGTTTAAGCGCGGCATTGATATGAGGGCGCAGGAAAAAGTTGGTGATTCTATGATGTTGACACTTTTGGAATGCAATGAGGATATTAGCAGAACAAAGTGGTATACCAACTATCGACATTCAAAAATTCAAAGGATGATTAAAAAGCTGCTTGCCGGAAAAATTCAGATTAAAGATTCAGATTTTTGTGTTCTTTTTGGAAATCCATATGAAATGTTGAGAGCATCTTGTGGTGACAAAATAGAGTCGAGTATTATCAATGATTTCGAGTGTTGTTGCACAAGATACAAAGATGACGAAGAACTGTATGGTATGCGAAGTCCTCATATTTGTAGTGGGAATAATGCGTTACTGAAGAATACATATCGTGACGAATGGAAATGGTTTAATCTCACAGATAACATTATTATAGTGAACTTTTGGGACATGGGTGCTTTTCTGGCTCCTAAATGGAACGGTTGCGATGTTGATTCGGATACGGCGTTTATCGGCAATAATCCTATTATTCTTGAAAAGGCAAAAGAGGTACAAGACTATCTGATTCCAATAAACTGTGTTCCTCAAGAATCAAATACATATGAATTTACAAATGAAAAAATGGCTAAGGTAGATACGAAGCTTTGCAACGACATGGTTGGGAGGGTTTGTAATTTAGCCAGAGATTTACATTCGTTATATTGGCATTTATATAATACTGGTACAGAAGATAATAAGCGAAAATATTTATCCATGATTTATGATGATATTTGCTTATTAGAAGTCTTATCGAATATCGCGATCGACAGTGCAAAAAGGACTTATTTATGTAATATCGAAAAAGAAATGGCAAAAATAAAAGACAGGCCATATATGAATACAGAGGGCGCAATTATCAGAGGTGATAAGATTGTGTTTAAGGAAACGCGATACAAAAAAAGTTTATCGGAAAAAAGTGTTGCGGATTATGAGGATTGTATTAAAGACAGAGAGAAAGCGACAACTCAGGAAGAAATTGACGAAATCAATAAAAAGATTGGCAAGATATTAAAGACAGAAGATGTATATATGGTACGTCCAGACTTTACGAAAAACCTGAAATCGCAGCTTAAAAAGAAGAAACGTAAAAAGTTTGAGAACGATGAACAGAAGGAATTAAACCGTCAAAAACAGATTACATACGCACAGGAACAAAGGGCAATTAAAGAAAAAATATATAAGAAGCTACAATCTCCAATGGATATTCTAAAGGAAGTTATTATTGAGAATCTTAAAAGGGCACCAAGGACAAATTACATATTATGGTTTACAGATATCCTTGCTCCAATACCAAAAGGGGTAAAAGCGGATTATTACCGTATAGAGAAAATTAAAGAGGTTTGTATTGAGGCCAAGAAGAAAATGGATTGCAAACAAAGTGAGTATGATAGTGGGAAAATATCCTTTGATGAAATGACGGAAGAAAAGAGAAATATACAGATGGATGTTATTAATGATTTAAAGGGCAGAAAAGTAACTGTGATAGAGATTAATAAACTGATTCGTGATGTGTATGATGAACATCCTGAAAAAAATAAGCATGGACGGGTGATTAGACTCAGTAATGGGAAACCCAAAATGGTAGATGGAAGAGATCAGAGCATTGTGAAATATGAAGCTGGAGGGTGGATGTTGCAATGGTTATATTCTGCACACAGAGATGAGTTCTTAAAAGCGGTAAAGCAGAACAAAGGTGAAACCACATATGTGCGGAGATATAATCCAGAGAAAAATGTTATAAGTAAGAAAATAACAAATTTAAAAGATATAAGAGAATTAATCGATTTAAAGAATGAGATAGTAACATTGGATGGAGTACAGTACGAAATTGTAAAGTGTAAAGCATGATGAAGTTTGTTTATGAGATCTTCTATAAAAAGAAAGGTGGAAAATATGTTATCACACGAAGTCTTAAGGGATAGGCTGATAAGCTATATAAAGTGTAATGGGGTTACTCAGAAACATATCTCAAAACAAACGAAAATCAGAGAGTGTGATTTATCTAAGTTCAAGAATAGTAAAAGTGAACTTGGATCACTTGATACAAAATCCTTGGACAAATTCTTATTGTCGAAAGGATATTAAAATTTCGGTATCTATATGGAAGTGTATGTGCGCACATATACGGAAATATTGATATAAATGTTATTATTATACTTCAATGTATAAGACAAGAAATTATTTAAAATAGTTTCTCGCATTATGTATACTCCTTTTTATTAGTTATTCAACATTATTTAGTTTCAGCCGTTGTATAATTTAACCATTGTGAGTATAGCAATATCGTGTGGTTTTAAAAACTACTACGTTTTGCAATTTTTAAAATTTCTTAACATATTCCGTTTTTCGGAGAATTTCTTTTCTCAGAATGTAAGCAGAATTGTTAAAATACTTTTAAAGATTAAAACAGTTTTTTTGTCGGTTTTTTCTGTACCTCCTTTGAAAATTGAAAGAAAAACCGATTTTAAAAGGTATTTATCACATTTCAGTGATTGATATATATTGTGCGATTAAAAATATTGATTGGGATTACTGGGTATAACGTTATGGGATATTCAGTAATAACAGGAAAGGAATTTTATTATGGAAGATAATAAGAACACAACAAATACAGAAGATACTAAAAGGGTAGATTCCAAAGGTGAAGATGGAGCAGATACAAATACTGACACTACCAAAACTAAGGATACTACAACAGAAGCCGTTACGATGTCTAAGGCAGACTATGATAAAGCGATTCAGAGTGCAGAGGATAAAGTAAGGGGAAAATTGTCAAAACAGATTCGAGATTTAGAAGCAAAGGTCAAAGAATTAAGTCCAGTAGAAAAGACGCAAGCTGAAATTGATGTAGAAAACCGTCTTGCAGCGTTAGAAGCATCCGAAAAGGCAGTTGCCGAAAGAGAACGTAAGATTGCAGTGCAGGAAAAGTTATCTGCAAATGGACTTGATAAGACATTAGCTGATTATATTAAGGATGATGCAGATGTTGACGCACTGTCTTCTCTTGTAGAAGATATTGTAAAGTCTAGAATGAAAGCAAGTGGATATGTTCCTAATGATCATAGTTCTGATGATAAGGTTACACCTGAAGAGTTTAGCAAGTGGACATATTCACAGAAAGCGGAATTTGCACAGAAACATCCAGAATCTTATAAAAGATTAAGAGGTAAAAAGTAAATACAGTTTATAAGACGGCCTGAACCTGAAATATGGAACGGGCCTTAATATTGAAAATTTTAAGAAAGAAGGTATTGATATGGCAAATACATTAGTTATTCCAGAATTATTTAGTGAAGCCGTAAATTCCAAAATGGAAGTATCTTTGCGTGTTGGTAGACTTGCTACTGATATGACAAATATGGCAGAAGATATTAGAACTTGTGGTGATACAATCCATTTTCCCACATTTAATAGGATTTCAGACGCAGCTACGGTTGTAAAGGGTACTCCCCTGGAACCAGAAGAGGTAAGCATGAGTGATTCCACTGCTAAGATTGGACAGGTTGGTAAATCTGTTAGGATTTATGACAAAGATAGTATTCAGGTAAAGGGCGCTATGAAAGACCGTATGGCAGATCAGATCGGTGAGGTTATGGCAAAAGATGTGGACAAAAATCTTGTGGATGAAATGGATACAGGTGCGGTTTATAAAGTTCCAACGGTAAGTGCGGAGAGCATTACAGTTTCAGAAATTGAATCTGCATTTGATTGCTTTGGTGATGATGTAGATTCTGCAAATTTTGCAGGGATTCTGATTAATCATAGACTTAGAAAGGCATTTACTGCGATGGATGAATTTACATCTATTTCTAAGACTTATGCAAAGGACTCTAACGGAGTTGTAGAGAATGGTATTGTTGGTTACTGGCTTGGAGTGATTCCGGTTATTATCTGCGATAATAATACATATGACACAGATAAGAAAGAATGTAAGACATATCTTGTTCGTAAGAATGCATTAGGTGTGATTTGGCAGAAAGAGATTACCGTTGAAGAGGAGAGGGAAGGTAAGCTGCTTGCTACTGATCTTATCGCTAGTGACCTTTATGCAGTGAAGTTAATGGATACAAAGGGCTGTGTTGTTCTTCGCAAGACTATCGCGGCAGCCAGTGAAAGTGGTAGCTAAACTGGTGATACAAGCAGAAAAGGCTCATATGACAAATCTCAAATCGGCTTTCCTTGTCGATTAGGTTTTTCTCATATATGGGGGTGTGATATGCATATTGCACCCCTGTCTTTTAAGGAAATTTTTATTATAGGATGGTGAAATATGTTATCAAGATTTGATTTGAAAGAATACAGGCTTTTGCGGCATTTGTCTCTGCGTGATGTTGCAAGATATTGTGATGTGTGCCATGAATTGGTTGGGCAGGTGGAACGAGGAGAAATCGGAGTAACAAAATATAACCATGATCAGATTATCAAAGGAATTAATGGTGCATCACAAGCCATGGTAGAAGGTACGTTTGATACATTAAAAGAAAAGGAATGTCAGAAAATTAAAGAGGAACGTGAAAAGCTAAAAGAAAAAAAGAAAACAGGTTCCAAAACTACGACAGCTAAAAAGACTACAACCAGAAAGTCTATGAAGGCTGATGCTAAATAGGTAAAGGAGGTATCAGTGCTATGGACGGAATAAATATAATCGTGGGTACTTATATGGAGAATCATAGTACCTAGCACGATTATTTTTAATGGAAAAGGATTTTAACATTGAACAGTCTTTATTGAGTAAAGATTTACTTGAAAAACTACCTGAATGGTGGAAATACATAAATAGTGATGATTATTATTTGGTTATGACAGATGATTGCGATAGTTTGTTTTCATGTGAAAGATTACACACCTTATTTGGACTGGAAATCGGTGGATTTTACAGCTTTGAGAAAGGGCTATATGAAAACGATATTATTACAGGCTTTGGGTGGAAAACACCAATCTACGTTGATTTATCAATAGGTCAAGAACAGTTATGTTTTGACAATCACAGAACATTCATACCCAATTCTAACAGGGTGAATCCGAATGTAATTTCAAGAGAATACAAGAATAAGTATAATTTTAGCACACTTACTTTCATTATTGGCTTATATGGTGGTATAGAAAAAATGAATGAACTTCTCAGAACTATGTTGCTTACAGTTGATGGAGGTTTTATTGGCTACTATAAAAATGGTGGTAGGTGGAAAGATGTTAATATTTACTGGTTGAATAAGTTAGGCCTAACAGAATATTTATTACCAATTCTGGAATCGCACAATATGGAATACTTTAGGGATTTTGGAGTGGAACATTGTTTGCATGACAAAATCTTTATGAATGATGATGGATATTTAGAAACAGCTACTTATAAAGTACCAGATTACAAATTTGAATTAAAGCAACCTATTCAAAAAGTTTTCGCATCTAAGTTTGATGCAATTCAGCGTCACAAAAATAATGAGAAAATTTTAGTTTCTGCGGAGACTTATAAGGATGATTATGTATTAAACATTGCAGTATAAAATTTAAACGAATTAAGGGAGAATATTAGTATGACAAGAGAAGAATTTGAGATTTATAGGAATAAACTTATGGAACGGTTTTATTGGTGTACCACAAGGGCAGAAATGCGCTATCTGACAAGAGAAAAAGGTTATAGATTTCTTTTTCGTTGTACCCACTTTAAAACGAATAAGTATTTCTGGGTATTCGATAAAACCGATGAGCTTTTAAAAGAAGCCGAAGCGTTTCGTAGGAAAAGGCTAGAGAAAAAATCTAAATTGAAAGAGAATGAAGTTATTGTCGCTGAATAATCTTAAAACTGATGAAATAGAAGATTTATTTAGTCACACTCTTACAGAAGAACAGATATTATCATTATATCCATGCGACACTGGAGCATTCAAGAAGGAAGATTATGACGGGCCAGATCTGACTATTACATATGATATCCATGCTGCCTATAATCTTAGGATTAAGAATGTTCCTATTGTTGTATGGGGAAAAGAATATAAATATAATCATAGAGCCTTTGTGTTTTGTAAACCAAGACCAAAGGCTGTCTTGTTTTAGTAGTAGAAAGGAATATGTTTTTTACATGGAAAATCAAAATCAGAATATAAAGAAGAAAAAAACTTGGAAGCCTAGACCTAGATATATGGGTGTGGTTACAAACTGGAATAAAGATAGAAAATATGGGTTTATCCGTTGTTATGAAGATGGAGAAACTTATTTTGCACACTATTCACAGCTTACGGACGATTATGAATTAATTAGAGGTTCAATAGTGGAATTTGAGATTTGGCAGAGCAAGCAGGAACCTGATAAGTATTATGCAGCGAAGATACTTGTTTGCGAAGTGCCAGAGAGATATGGAAATAGAAAATATTAATTATAGGGTGGTTTTTAACTGAGGTAAAGAAATATGGGGAAAAACAGTGGATATTGAAATGTTGCAAATGTTTTGGTAAGGCTAAGAAATCAGATGTGGAATATTACTGTGATTCACCGCATCATAAACGTATTTATGAAGAATTGAATAAAGACAAAAATGTGAAAGATGTAAAATATCCGCTTGAACTAATGGTGATTCGGGAATTGCTTGTTATTGTACAATAAAAGATGCGCATAAGAATGCAATAGGTAATGTTATGGATGATTTATGTTTGGTAGATATGATAACAGAATGGAACTGTAAGTCACCGTTAACTTGTGAAGAGGATTGTAAATTAGTGTAGGAAAAGTGTTTTTGTGTCGAACAATACAGATGTTTATTACACGATAAGTTGTCTTGTTTGATATTGGATGGAATAGAGCAGATTTCAAATTTTTGGTTTGTTTTAGAATCACTTATTTGCATTTGTTTATAATAGATTTATAGGAAGTGATATAATTGGGAAGAAAACCGAAAGAATCAAAAGTAAAATCAAGTAATAATGGAGTGTGGGGTAAATCGGTCAGTAAAGAGAAATCTATTTATGCCACACTGAAAGAAATAACTGGTACAGATATGAAAGCTTATTATATCATGTACCTTTATTGTCCTGAGTATCTGAAAGAAGCGGATAAGGTTCCGGTTAAGGATTTTGAAGATTTAAAAAGTCGGTATGCGTGTTTTTCAGATTCAATTACAGAGGATATATGTAAAAGATACATAATGGAGCAAGGATGCCAGACTGCAATTAAATGGTTACTGAAGCGTCTGCATCAAAAGAAATTGATTGAGTTATATGATAAATATTATCAAAAGGCTATGGATGGAGATGTACAAGCATTTAAAGCATGGCAGGAATTTTCGGAAAAGTTTTTCAAAGAGGATAAGGAAAACGGATTGACTAAGTTGTTAAATAAAATTCCAGATAGTGAATTGGAAAATGATAAAGAAGATTACAGCTATACCTATGAAGAATAAAATTGCTATATAGGTTTTTATATACCAAAATATATGCTACATGAAAAGATTACACCTATTGTGTAGCTTTTTTAAGGTGGTGGAAAATGACTACAGAAGAAAAGTTAAAACGCATTGTAGCAGATCCGCTTTTATGGATTAAATACTTTTGCGTTATTGTTGATAAGGAAGGTCATAAAGTGCCGTTTGAGCCAACATACCATCAAAAATTATTATCAAAGAATTTCGGAAAATTTAATCTGGTTGCAAAATCAAGGCAACTGGGAGTGACTTCATTTGCATTAGCATACTCTCTATATTTAACACATACAGAACCAGATACAGTATGTATGATTATGAGTTATTCCCTTGATACGGTAGATATTGTTTTTAAGAAATTGAAAGCTATGTATGACGACCTGAATCCTTCAGTAAAGATTAAGGATGTTGCAAATAACAGGAAGGAACTCATACTTGAAAATAGAAGCAGAATCATTTGTTGTGTGTGTGGTTCAAAAGACGCTGCCAGAGGAAGTACGTTAAGATATGTTCATTTAACAGAAGTTGCTTTTATGGATGATGATAAATTAAAGAATCAGTTGGTTGCGATTGAAGCCGCATTGCGTCCAGATGGTCAGATGGTACTTGAATCTACAAGTAAGGGCATGAATATGTGGTTTGAATTATGGATGCAGGCTGTCAATCATGAATCACAGTATAAGCCGTTCTTTTTCTCATGGTTGGATGATAAACATTTATTTGCGAAGGATTACAAGGAAAATTCGGAAATATATAAGAATAGGAATGGGTGTTACCTAACAGTAGATGATTTAGATGAGGAAGAATTAGCGCTATATCATAAAATGGACGGTGATAATAATCCCCTTGCCATAAAGAAATTAATGTGGCGCAGAATGAAGATAACGAATATTGGAACTGAAAAATTCCGTCAGGAATACCCATCTAATGCAATGGAAAGTTTCATTGTATCTGGTAATAATATCTTTAATCTACAGATTGTGCAGGAACGTCTTAATCATATTGATAGTACACCTAAATTGGAATTACCTAAGATATTACCCCCTATTTTTAGAAAATGGAAAAACAGTATTATAATCTGGAAGTATCCAAAAGCAGGAAAAAAATATTATGGCGGTGTAGATACCGGGGAAGGAATTGGAAGCGATAATAGCGTCATCTCTATTGTGGATGCAGATGGATTCCAGTGCTTTGAGTTTGCGAACAATAAGATTAAACCATATGAATTTGCAGAGCTTGTTAGAGAAGTGGGAAAATATTACAATACATGTTTGCTTGTGATAGAAAAGTTATCCGCCGGTCATACTGTTGTGGACAAATTATATGATTCCAATCATAGATATATCAATCTATATAAATACAGGTCATATGATGCCAAAGGGAAAATGAGAAAGAAACCTGGATTTGAAACAAGTCTTAAAAGCAGACCTATTATCATTAACAGGTTTGTTGAAATGTTTGAAAAAGGTGAAGTTTGTATCAATTCAAAGGGCTTGCTTAATGAGATGAAAGCATTCCAAGTTGATAATAATGGTAAGGTTCAGGCTGTGGCAGGAGCAAAGGACGATAGAGTTCTGGCGTTCTGTATGGCATTAGAAGGAATTGCAAGCGGAATATATTATTATATTCCCTGAAAGGAAGAATTAAATGGAATATGTAGAATATAAGAAAATATTAGAGCAAGCCATGATTGACTATAACAATCATGGTGGAAGTCTGCTTTATATGAGTGATGTAATACATGAGTATATTTTTGATTATGATAATGACAATATTTCATATGAGGAGCGTAAATATTTAGATGATAGGGCGGTCAAAGCGATTGCGGAGAAGAAACGATTACCCGAAGGAATCCGTTTGAAACAATGCATTTGGCATAGAAGGGATGTAGGTAATGAGTGAAACAAAGTTTAACCCTATAATAAGAGTAGGAAATTATATCAAAGATTTATTTAGAAATTCAGCTATTGGAAGGATGGCAGAAGGAGGAAGAATGTTGCACAGTGGCTACTGGTTTGAGTCAGAACTCAAGAAAAATAAATATACTGACAGAATTTCTCGTGTCAATGATATTGATGAATATATGCGTAGAGAACATAAGGTATTGTCTCGTCCTAATTTTGAGTTTAAAGAAAAGACGTTTGAAACTGCCAAAATAATTTTGCAGACCTTAAAGAGTATTATAAAATTCCATGTGAGTTATATTTGCGGACATCCTGTCAGTATTACTGGGGATAAGGAATTTGTGTCGTATCTTAATAAGATGTACAAGAAGGGCAATTACAATAAGGTAGATTTGGCAGTTACCAAAGATTTAATTACATATGGCGATGCCTTCGAGTACGTTTATCTGGATGAAAATGACAATATACAGTCGAAGGTTATCAGGAATAAAGATTCTTACCCCATATATGACAGTAACGGAGCATACACGAATTTTGTCGAATATTGGAAAGATGAAGATACTAGGAAAGAACATTATGTTGTCTATTATCCTGATAAGGTTGAAATTTACGAGGATAACAGACTTGTTGATACTAAGGTGAATTTGACAGGGCTGCCGATTTGGTATAGCAGTATGGATAAATCAAAATATGATAAATTTGGTGATCCAGTTATCCTTGATTTGATACCGTTGATTGATGCTATCGAAAATCTGCTTTCTAAGTTGGATGATGCAGTAACTACATTGTCATTAAATCCATTGGGAATCGTAACAGGACAGAGGGTGGATTCTTCTATACCAAATAATATTGCAGGTGCGGTATTAAATCTGGAGGATGGAGCGGATTTTAAGTATGCAAATGCACAGATGGATCGAAATTCCATTAAATTGGAATTGGATTATATTATTCAACAATTTTATGCAGTTGCATGTGTGCCATCTTCAATTTTGGGGCAGTCTAATGTAGCGAATGTTTCTGAGACTAGTATCACAATGCTTTATCAACAGACGGATAATGTGGCAAGACAGTACATTGCAAGTTTGTTAGAGGGATTTTATATCAGACTGGCTTATATCAGGAAATTATTAGAACTCAAAAATATCCCCATATCTGATGAAGTGTTTGACAGCGTAAATATCATGTTTAATGTGAATCGCCCAGTAGATAATAAATCTGATATGGAAAATATGAAGATGCAGTATGAATGTGGCGCAATGTCAAGACAGACGATTATAGATAGAAGTCCATATACTACAAATACGGCTCTGGAATTAGAACGGATTGAATCTGAGAGGATTAAAGTGGAGCAGGAGGATATTGGTAAAGTGAAGGAAGATGAAAAAGTAACTCTTGATGATGAAAAAGATGAATTGGAAGATTTGATTGACAATAAGGCAGATTGATTTTTTCTTAATTTTTAATGCATAATGGTGAAATAGGGGAGATGAGACAGCTCTACCCCTATTTCTAAAAAGATTATGAGCGTTATAAATGAGTACTAGAAATTATGTTCAATTTAAATTTGTCAGGATTGTCCTTAATGTTATACGCAGAGTTGTAGTTACTATCTTGTGAGTAAGATATCTCAAAGTTACTTTTTCCGTTTTTACGAGCGTACTCATTCATATAAACAGTTATATGAAGCCCGTTTGGATATCCATGAATGTCATACGAAAATAATATATCTTTTAATGAATTGTCAATGATATCTTGAATGATTTGTTCTGCAAATTCTTCTTTATCAAAAATATAGATACTATTTGCAATAATGGATATATTTTCATAGTATCCACCGTTAAAGCTTTCAATTCTGGAATTGCATACATCTAACTCTCTTCCCCATTGCAAATAGGATAATAAGAATAATGTACAAATAGTAATGACGATGAAAATCAAGCATCTTTTCATATTTTACCCCCTCAAAATACGACCATACGGCCTTAATATGAATTTTATTTTAGCACTTTAGGTATACTTTGTCTATATGATACATGGGGTGATAGAGTGAAATTTCAAAGGATTCAGGACTTAAGGATTGATAATGATATATCCATTAAGAAAATATCTACGGATTTGGGATTGCACCGAGATGTATATTCACGTTATGAAAAAGGGATTAGGGATTTCCCAATAGATATTCTTATAAAAATAGCTGATTACTATAATTGCTCACTTGATTACTTGGTTGGAAGGACGAACAGTAAAGAAATAAGCAGATAGAACACGACCGTATGACCTTATTTGGGAGAAAGCTCTTTCATTATCCGTATACTTGCATTTAGGAGCGCAGGGAGTGATAGAGTGAAATTTCAACGGATAGAAGATTTGCGAATTGATCATGATATAACCATTAAGACAATAGCGGCGGAATTGGGATTGCATAGAGACGTATATGCCAGATACGAAAAGGGAATCAGAGATTTTCCAATAGATATATTGTGGAAGTTAGCTGATTATTACGATTGTTCTATTGATTATTTAGTGGGTAGGACGAATGAAAGACAAAGCAGCGGATAAGTATTTGAGGGGGGAACTATAAAAGTTATCCCTTTTTTGTATTCAGATATAGACGCACTATTTTATGGAAATCCTTTCTGGTAGAAATATCCCTTTTTTATTCTGTAAGGTAGTGTCTATATGTGAGTATAAAAGTATATATTTGTTTCATATGTCCGTCCAGAATGCCGCAGACCGTATCTGAAATCGGTTCATTAGAATCACCACCTTCTGCTAGTGTGGTATATATGTGGATAACTGAACTTTCCCGGGTTATTAAGAAATTATGTGTTTTTTAGAAGGTCATCCATAGTATCACATGGTCTATCATCTGCATCGGCATCATATAGGTTTATATCTATGATATTGTAGTACAAAAATGTTGAAAATGAGGATGCCGAAACATCCCCATTTCCAAGACTAGCCATGGGAAGAAAAATCTTCTTCTTGAAAAAAGGTCATGACCAGTTTATAATCATATTAGAAGTAATCAACAGGATAGTAGTGTGTCCGCTGATTGCCTTGAAATTGAGTTAGGTTGACCTCCTATTGGCGTAGGGGGTTTTCCTATTTTTTGTTGCGAGTTTCCAAATATGTGAGAATATTGAACAGTACGTTAATCAATGTTAATATTTCGATTGTGTTCATGCTATTCATACATATCACCCCTCTTTCTTTGGTAGAAGGGCAATCTTGGACTATCCGTTGATACTTCTAATTTGATTGTGAATTGAAAAATTAACCAATGTTTGTTTATATTTTATATCAAAATATCTGTTAAATCAACTTATTTGAAAGTATTTACAGGATTTTCTATGGTTTTACTATGGGTTTTTCCCTTCTTTACTTACTAGAAAAAGGACAAAGAAGGGCTGTTTATACTGCGCTACAAGCTTTGTAATCTATGCTTTCCATATATTCCCGGATCTTCTGAACATAGTTCCTCGTCTCTATAAAAGGCGGTACACCTCCATACTTGGTTACATTCCCACTTCCCGCATTATATGCCGCAAGTGCTAACTCTATGTCTCCATCATATTGATTCAGCTTCTCTGCTTTGTATTTGGCCCCGTCCATAATGTTTCTTTTGGTGTTAAATAGAGTGTTTTTGTGAATAAATTTGGAAGTATTAGAGGATAAGTTGCATAACATCTTGTGTTCCTTGTTAGGATTTGATACTATTCTTAAATATAATTATTTTTTCGGTTTCCCAAGTTTTCTGATTACATTAATAAACTTCTGAATAGATCTGTTGTCCATAGATACAATATCCCCGAATACGAACATCTTCTTATGGATTATCTCTGACAATTCTTCCTCCTCTTTGCCAGTTCATCAAAGATGTATATTTTCATTGGCTCTGTCCATATGATTTATAACATTCGCAATGTAATTGATATAAGCAGGTATCCAGTGGTGCATAGGATATTAATTTTAGTATTAAATGGGTGGAGGCATAAGCTGCATTACGCCCTGCGCCCCTGTGTGAGATATCATATATACATTAAAGTACGAATTTGAGTTCATGTTATGTCGGAAAGTAACAAATGTATAACTATTTTCTGTAAGCGATGAATAACACACCGCTTACCATTTTCTTGTATAATGTTTATATTTAACCCCATATTTAAAAGTTAAAATGTTTGAATTTGAATGTGGAATTTTGAAAAGCGTGGTATTTGAACGGTGGGATGATGAAAATCTAACCCCCTTATTTTTCTAGTGGTGTGGGAGAAAATTATTGTGGAAAATTAACCCCATATATTGTGTGGAGAATTTTGGTGTTTTGTTTAGCGAATAAATATACAAAATTTACTTATATAATGCATAAATATACAGATATAAGCAAACAAAATGTATATTTATGCATGCTTCTGTGTATATTATGCATAAAATCAACCCCATATTCATAATTTTGCATTATAGAATTGAGTCATGAGAAATTAACCCCATATCATAAAGATTGATTGTCCAAAGTCGAACAGAGAAAAACTAACCCCATATTGTATGATTCAGAGCATACAAAAAAGACACTCAAATTTTATGAGTGCCTTGTGTCCAATTTTGGCGTGATATCGGTTTAATCGACTTTTTATTTGGTTGAGATTATTCTTCTTTCAGTTCTCGCTTGTACTTATAGTAAGTGTTTCGCGCTAATCCGGTGAGTTTCATACAATCTATATCATTAAGAGTTCCGCCAAAGTCTATAGAATGTTTTTTGATTTCAGCCTTTTTCTCTATACTTTTCTTGGTGATTAGTTTCTTCCCGGGAACACCGCCTATTTGCTTGCCGTTCAATCGTGCCGTTTCAATACCTTCAGATGTTCGCTTGTGCAGATCATCCACTTCCTTTTGGGCTTGACCGAAGGCAAGTTCAATTTGTTTCTTTGCTAAATCCATTTGAAACTTGTTCAAAGCGTCTATGATTGTATTCATAAGGGTATCAGTTGCATCATCACCAGTTTTGATTGATATGTCGATTTGCTTTGCCAGAGCTTCACGATATACAGAAGTATTGATATGATTTTCCTTTAAAAATACAAGTTCAATGCCTTTATTAAAAAGTTCTTCATATAGTTGACAGCCTTCATTGGCATTTCTGCTCATACGACTAACAGAATCATATACAATCGTATCGCCTTTTTTAACTTGTTTTAATAAAGCGTCTAGTGATTTTCTGCCTTGTAATTTTGTTCCAGTAAATGCTTCTTTGTAGATTATTGCGTCTGGATAGGTGGCAAGAATATTTCTAACTTGCCTATCAATATTTTGTGTTTTTCTACTTATACGGCAATATCCAAAGATTCTACACATAATTTGCACCTCCGTAATATTAAAAGTAATCTTCGTTAGTTTTTATACTTCTATTTTATGCTATAGGAGGGCGAAAGTCAATAATTTTTAATACTAATTTTGAATACATTCGTTTTGATACTGATTGTGGGATAAATAAGAAATGTTCTGAGAAATAGCTGTACCATTTTGGTATAGCTTGTCTATGGCAAGTGTATGGTTCTCGCGAGGAACTGGTATCAATAGTTCTGTAGTTCTACGAATGGGAATTTCTTGATATGATCCACGCGCGTATGGGAGTATGTGCCGGGCGGTTCTGTAGAATAGGTTCTATAGATTTTGGATGTGTTGTGTGGCATGATAGCCATCAACAGCTATCAAACATCATAATTTAGAGCAAAAGAAAAAGCACATTTCCATTTTGGCAATGTGCCTTATTGTGTGGTTCTATTCTTGATCTGTTTGTGTTCTGTTTTCGTCTGGTGAATCTGGCACATATTGCATAATATCGCCGATATCACAATTAAGGAGCTTACAAAAATATTCTAATGTAGATGTATTTACATTTTGACCATGAACTAACTTATTGATGATAGTCGGTGAAAGTCCGTTTTGTCGTAATTGATAAGTAGATATATTTTTTTCCTTCAGTTTTTCAAAGAGTTTATCATAAATGAATGACATACTTATTACCTCCGTTTCTTTTATTGTAAAATTAATAATAGGTATTGTCAAGTTAATGCATGAACATTTATTTGTACATAATATACAAAAACATGAACAATATTTTGTACATATTGCGAATTGAAAGTGTGTACAAAAAAGTGTACACTATAGTCATAAGATAAAGCAAGGGCAAACAAGCCTACCAAGCAAAAACCCTTGCAATATCTTAAATAACTGAATAGGGGGTGACGCAATGTATACCGATTATGGATACATAGGAAAAGCGGATGGCATCTTGTACGCAACAGAAGAAGAAGCCATAGAAGCAAATCCTAACAACTAATCGGAACGGGGCATAGGTGAAAACCTTGTAAGTCCCCGTATACAATAACTTTTACCTATTCGCAACTATTATAGCATACTTTGTGAAAAAAGAAAGCCCTGCATTTATTTGTGTAGGCCTTTTATTCTATCTTATTCGTGATCCGTCTGTGTTCCATCTGGTGTATCTGGTATATATTCCATAATATCCCCCGGCTGACAATTCAATAACATACATACTTTTTGTATCGTCCTTGTGTCGGTATGTCCTGATTTATCTTTCATTTTAGCGACAATACCTGGACTAATACCCGAGTCACGTAAATACTGCCATTTTTTACCTTTTTCATTTAGTAGCTTTTCAAGCTTCCTAAAACTAATATATACAGGTTCAGCGGTTTTGTTTGACATAGCTTTCCTTCTTTCTATATATAGTAACATCCTTATTACTAATTATAGTAAGAAATCAAAAGAAAGTCAATGATATTTTGCGTACTATCTTTAGTAATAATGCACAAATAAAACGTACTATCTTTAGCAATATTTGCTATTGCAAAAACGTACTATGTATAGTAAGATAGGTACATAAGATAAAGCAAGGCACAAGCGGTCAACTTCAATACCTTGCAATATCTTAAATAACTGAATAGGGGGTGATACCATGGTAAAAGGTTACATTGTACCATATGGTTACATGGGATATGTAGACGGCAAATACATCTTGTTTGCAACTGAAACCGATTACATTGACTACATAACCTAGTCACCAACACAGGGCAGAGCATAATGCTTGTAAGTCCCTGTAATAAAACCTATTCAACACGCGCACATTGACAACTGAATATTGAAATCAGTCGGCTTTGTGCTTTTTTATTATAACACGAGCCGACCAAAAAGGGAAGGACGGTTTTATTATGATGAAATGGAAAGCACGTACAGAAACAACTAATATCGGCGTTTTGGAGTTAGGAAGCTTGACTTTCGACGAGGATTGTATAGAGGTATCTATTGATATTTGCGATATGTCGGATAGTCTGAAAGCTGAGGTTGAGAAAGCTATTGAGCTTGGAAAGATTCAGCTTGTCAAAGATAATGAATCTTTGAACACCGAAAGAGGTTATAGCCTGCCTACAACATGGAGCAATAAGTCGGTAGTAATGGACTTTACATATTTACGTGTTGTATTGGAAGCTGGTAAGCCGACTACATACAAAATTTGTATTGGTTTTCATGATGCCGATAATGAGTATATGACTCAATGGGATTGTGAAATCACAGTGGACTTGTCAGAATATGCTAATGAGCTAAAAAAGGCAATTATTAAGGTTTTAGTTGATAAGTTTTTTTAACTGTAAAGGCGGTGTGATCATGAAGGAAATCACAGTAAAAGAGTTTGTACAAGCGTTAGAAGGTAAGGTTATCGAGTTAGAAAGTGTAGATGTTTACGGTGTTAGTGTACATATGACTAAAGCAGGTGTTGACTATGATGAGGAATTAGACATACTTACATTTGGCACTGGAGATTATAAGCATGGTATTAGCTCGATAGCTTACGGCGGTGATGATATTGATTGTATTGATTACGATGAATCGGATAATACGTATACAATTCAATTTAGTCAGCTTATGCCGGATGTAATTGTTGCCACATCTGGGAACAAGAAGAAAATTGCAATAATCAAATAAAACTGAATATGGATAGTATAAAGAGCCTTGTAGGGTATGAAAGCCTTGCAAGGTTTTTTGTTGTGTCCGTATGTATCCAGATAGCGCATGATGGGGGATTAAACTGCTCTAGAGCATGAAGCTATGTCCTGGTTGATGAGATCGTCTGACACTCTATAAGGCTATTTAGATCAGATATGAAGGGATATGCATAGAGTATGCCATGTGTAGAGATAGACCATATACGGCAAATGTGGCGTGTTGCGTGGCTTGGGTAAAGTTGCCTATATCCTTGCTAGAATTTGCATATATGAACCTAAATTCGATTTTTAAGGGTATATAGTTAATTTGTATATAGGAAGTACATGGAATGGAAATAAACGCCTTAAATCGCAAAATAGAGCCTTGTATTAGGGCTGTGAATGTTTGGGGCTGTAATGGCGTTGTGTGGGGATATGGATGGGGAATATTGGGTAATTGGTGGGTGTGGTATGTGTAGTTATCCCCCCCTAAAGAGCGGATGCTTGGGGAGGTATTATGATTTTTTTTCACCGAGGAAAAATTGGGAATAATAATCTGGCAATTATTAACAAAATATATAAATATGCCGATAATAATATAAATATAACAAAAAAGACAAAATTTATATATGGGAGGGGAAGGGATGGATCAGGAAAAATCAAAAAAATGGTGGTTGGATCATCCTATACTATTTGAATTTGTTAAAGCTCTTATTACTGCAATAGTTGGTGGGGCTATAGGGTATAACATAAATATCCATGATGCAGTTACATACAATAATATAAATTCATATATCAAAAGTGAGTTAGTAATACCAGGGCTTATGGATAAAGAGATTTTGTCATTAGAGAATCCATTTGAACAGATACAAAAAATTGCGAGTACAATGAGTGAGCAGAAAACAAACTATGATAAATCTCTCAATGAAATTTCAGGTGAAAATGAAGAATTAAAAGCGAAGTTAGAAGAATTAGAAGGACAAAAATTAGCCGAATTAAGTAGTCCAGAGTTAAATATTTTAGGAGAAAGTAAGGATACCACATTAAAGGATTATATGGCGACTATTGATGGACATACTTATTATTTGGAAGGGTTTTTAAATACGTTTCTTCCAGATGAAATATCATATAATGAGGAGATTATTCAATACGGTAAGGATGTGCCAGAAAAGGTAAATGTAGTTTCGGAAAACTTGATATATGATCCTTGCAAATTTGAGATATATAATGGAACATATTTTACAATGGGGCACCAAGAGTATTCTAACGGAATTGTTAGCGAAGAATATGGTAGTGGATCATTTAGCATAGACTGTAATAGAGAATATTCAAGTTTATCATTTATCCCAGGACATATAGATGATAGTGGTTCATATGAACGAACTTTAACTATTTCGTACTTAGGTGATGATGGTACATATAAGGAAATAAAAACAATAGATATGAATATCGAAATGTCTATGGAACAAGTTATACTTCCGATATATAATACGAAAACAGTAAGAATTACATCAACAAGTAGCGCTGATACACAATATGGTTTGGCAGATATATATTTAATAAAATAGTAATGAGGGGGGAAGAAAATATTATGAATATTAAAATCAAACCGTCAGGATCGCCATATCAATGGAAATGTATATACTGTGACAAATCAACTAGGGCTGCTCATGAACCGAGCGGAACTAGTGTAGTGACCACATTATATTCCTATAAACCTCCTTGTCTATCCGCCCATCTGCTGCGTTGGATTTTCTATCCGTAGCCACCGCTACGCCGTCGAAAATCCGCCTTGCCGATGAGCGAATATCCTGCGGAGTTTCGCCAGATATAATGTGGTCAGCACACTAGTGTGCTGACCGCATTATATTTAAATTAATTTTACTGCCATTATTTATCGCCTTATGATATACTAAAAAGAAATGGCGGTGGATGGTATGGCAAGACCTAAAACATATATTATTAA
>CAJSZQ010000020.1 GCA_910574185.1 Lachnospiraceae bacterium | reverse complement strand
AAAGCAATTTGGTAAATAGTCAAGAGTTATTTTAAAAAGATTTTCAGGGAAAAGGGTAACCTTAATAAACCTACGGCTTGTTTCTCAAAAAAGACGTAAGTTAGGAATTCGATATGGATTACCTACTCTTTTCCGGAGAGTAGAGTTGGCCCTTGTCCAGCAGACCAAAGAGCAGACGTATAAATTTACGGGAAGTCAACGCGAGTGCTCGTTTATGCTGATGTGTTCTGGTTTCAGCATATTTCTTGTCATAGAATGCTCTGTA
Source organism: Lachnospiraceae bacterium (assembly GCA_910574185.1). Classification (GTDB taxonomy): domain Bacteria; phylum Bacillota; class Clostridia; order Lachnospirales; family Lachnospiraceae; genus Claveliimonas. The sequence continues at coordinate 74,021 of CAJSZQ010000020.1, read as the reverse complement.
TTCAGGACAGTGTCTTATAACACTTCCGGCAGCTTCTATGATATAGTAGCGCAGATATCTGTTGCCAGCTTTGCTCATGTGTTTGTCTTCGGCAACGAAGTCGCCAGAGTCATTATCGTTCCAAACGATACCACAGTATTTTGCGAGGGCATTGGCGTTAGGAAAAGCCTTAATGGAGCCCATCTCAGCTAAGATACCGGCTGAATAAACTTTACCGATTCCGGGAATGGAATTCAGTACCGTGTACTCGTCAGGGTTTAATCCCTGAACTGTTTGAAGGATTGCTTTATCAATCGCTTTCAATTCTTTCTCAAAAGAACTGATACAGTTAAAGGAAGAAGCGATTGAGATAGTAAGCGGCTCGTAGAGACATTTATCAAGCNGGTATGAGTTACGGGCTGCAGCCTGTAAAATCTTTGCAGTTTCTTCCGGATCAGCAATGCGCCCTCTGCTCTTAGAGTTAATAAAAGCGACAAGGTCTTCCAGTGATGAATTAACGATAGCTTCATTGGTTGTGTACTCGGTAAGAATAGCTTCGGCTGTGGCACCATACTTGTTTGCAAATGGATGTTGTCCATCACGTAGCAATGCGTATTCACTGAACTTGAGATAAATGTTGTTAAGCATGTAAGTCTTTTCTCTTGCAATGCATTCAGTGATATGCATACGGTGTCTGGTAAGACGCTGTAGGGCAAGGTATTGGGAACCACGCCATGGTTTGATTGCAATACGTCCTACACGGGCAAAATCAGCAATCACATAGGAATCAATGCCATCATTCTTTCCGATGTCGTTAAAGGACTTCTTGTAGTTCTTAACTTCTTTTGGATTGAGACAATAAACTCTGACGGAGAATGGTGCAAGCAGGTCACTGGCAGAAAGATAGTTCGCCAGATGGACACCATAGAAGCCGGTGGCTTCCATACCGATCACAACGTATTTGAACGGATGGTTATGTTTTAACACGTCAGAGATCATCTGTTCCATAAGAGCTGCGCCGTCCTGAGTGTTTTCTACAGGTTTCATCTTGATGTAGAATTCCTCGTTGAAATCAAGTGCAGAGATAACATGAAAACGGGATGCAATGTCAATCCCGACAAACAGTGTTGAGAGGTAATCAATAGGTTCTTTCACGGAACATCACCACCTTTCAATAAAAATGAAGAAGAGTAATCATGGCTTATCCCAGAACACTACGCCGCCCTAAACCTCGCGTTATGAGCATTACCTGGCAGAAATACCCTGCTGGTGGCTAGATACCAGGATGCAGCATTTGTGTAATAAGTCTTAGCGTAGCATTAGGGTTGCATGCTTTCTTGGCAATAGCAAACGCTTTGCAGGAGTGAAGAAGCAATGACCATAGCTACAGTTCTTATGGAACTAATTGTAACATCTGGGACCATGACTATAAAGTAACTTATTAACCAATAGACAGAGAATGGATGAACCAGCATGATGGAAGAAGAATCTTCGGAAAGGATGTTTAGAATTATCCTTCTGTCTAATCAAAAAAGAATAAGTCTGTAAGCTGTTTTTCTTGCTTACAAACTTATTATACGAGGAGTGGCAGAAATGAAAAAAAGCACATTGGCTGTTGAACGCTGCAAAACAGTTTCTACCATACAAAAAATTTTAGGCGGTAAATGGAAAATCGAAATCATTTACTATATTGCTTTTCGGGATATACATCGTTTCGGGGAACTTCGCAGGCATATCGGCGATATTACGGAATCAAGCCTGACAAAGCAGCTTCGGGAATTAGAAGCCGACGGATTCATTACCCGTCATGATTTTAAAGAAGTCCCTCCCCATGTGGAATATAATCTTACAGACTTGGGTAAAAGTTTCATTCCCGTCTTTGAGCATATGAAACAATGGGGAGATGAAAACCTCAATATGTAATCATATTTTCGTTAAAAAGACAGAACCAACGGGCTAACATTGGTTCTGTCTTTTTACTTTATTACTTAAATTATCTGCTTTTTCTGGATGCGGGGAAGAACAGAAAAGGATTGTCTTATCCACGCCTGCAGAGTCCATTTTATCNAAAACGGGATGCAATGTCAATCCCGACAAACAGTGTTGAGAGGTAATCAATAGGTTCTTTCACGGAACATCACCACCTTTCAATAAAAATGAAGAAGAGTAATCATGGCTTATCCCAGAACACTACGCCGCCCTAAACCTCGCGTTATGAGCATTACCTGGCAGAAATACCCTGCTGGTGGCTAGATACCAGGATGCAGCATTTGTGTAATAAGTCTTAGCGTAGCATTAGGGTTGCATGCTTTCTTGGCAATAGCAAACGCTTTGCAGGAGTGAAGAAGCAATGACCATAGCTACAGTTCTTATGGAACTAATTGTAACATCTGGGACCATGACTATAAAGTAACTTATTAACCAATAGACAGAGAATGGATGAACCAGCATGATGGAAGAAGAATCTTCGGAAAGGATGTTTAGAATTATCCTTCTGTCTAATCAAAAAAGAATAAGTCTGTAAGCTGTTTTTCTTGCTTACAAACTTATTATACGAGGTAGTGAATGGTATGAAATTTGTAATGACTCAGGCGGTCTGCGGCGAAGGGATGCGGATGCTGGAGGGGAAGTCAGAAATTTATGTTGCAGACAATGGCGATCCCAAACAGTATTTGGAAGAGCTGCAGGATGCAGATGCTCTGATTGTAAGAATTGCAAGCTGTGATAAAATGGTAATTGAAAATTCCCCAAATCTGAAGGTAATAGGAAGAACCGGCGTAGGATATGACAGCGTGGATGTGGAAGCGGCTACCAGAGCCGGGATTCCGGTGGTAATAACTCCGGGAGCTAATAACCGTTCCGTTGCCGAGCATGCGGTAGGTATGATGTTTGCGATTTCCAAGAATTTTGTAGAAGGCCAGAATGAGATGAAAGCAGGCAACTGGGAGATTCGGGATGCGAAAAAGGCATTTGAATTACTTGGGAAAAGGGTCGGTTTCATCGGACTGGGAGCGATCGGAAAAGAAGCCCAGAGGATATGCAGGGGAATCGGAATGATTACTGCGGGATGCGACCCGTTTCTTTCACAGGAGAAGATTGAGGAACTGGGATGTGAATATTACAGTGATTATAAAGAAATGCTGAAGGTATGCGATATTATATCCGTTCATGTTCCCCTTCTTGACTCGACGAGAAACCTGATTGGGAAAGAAGAGCTGGCTTCCATGAAGAGTACGGCAATTATCATAAACTGTTCCAGAGGGGGAATCATTCACGAAGCTGCGTTGATTGATGCTTTGAATCAGGGTGTAATTGCCGGGGCCGGAACAGATGTGTTTGAGGAAGAACCGCCTTCGCCGGACAGTCCGCTTTTGAGCGTAAAAAATCTTCTGTATAGTCCCCATAGTGCGGCCCAGACAAAGGAGTCTGTCGTTCGTATGGCGGAAATGTGTATTGAGGGATGCCTGGCAGTCATAGATGGAAGGGAATGGCCGTATGTAGCAGATAAGCGGGTATATGAGCATCCCAGATGGACAGGCAGGAAGATGTAATATTTCAGGTGGCGTACGAAAGGAAGGAAAGAAAGATGGCTGAAATAAAAGGAATTATTGCGGCAATGCAGACCGCGATGCATGAAGATGGAAGCATCAATGAAAAAGAGCTTAGACGACAGATTAACAGAGAGATTAAAGCCGGGGTGGACGCCGTATTCTGTCTGGGAACAAACGGCGAATTTTATATATTAGATCAGGAAGAAAAAATCCGGGTTATTGAGATATTTGTCGATGAAGCGGCAGGGAGAGTTCCGGTGTATGCCGGAACCGGATGCATAAGCACGAAGGAAACCATTGACTTATCATTAAAAGCGCAGGAAATCGGCGTGGACGTGCTCTCCATTATCACACCGTATTTTGCCGCGCTGAATCAGGATGAATTGTATGCACATTATAAAGCGGTTGCAGAAGCCTCTGCGCTTCCGATTGTAATGTATAATATTCCTGCCAGGACGGGAGCCTTCCTCGCTCCGGCAACTGTCGGAAAACTTGCGAAAATGAAAAATATTGTGGGAGTTAAGGATTCCAGCGGTAATTTTAACAATATCCTGCAGTATATCGACGCGACGAAAGAAGAGGAATTTTCAGTATTGTCCGGCAATGACGCGCTGATTTTGTGGACATTACTTGCGGGAGGAACCGGAGGAATTACGGCAATTGCAAATATTCTCCCGGAAATCATGGTTAGCATCTATCAGAACTATGTTAAGGGTGATTTGGAAGGCGCGAAAAAGGCTCAGTCATCCATTGCGCCAATCAGAGACTGCTTCAAATACGGAAATCCAAATTCCATTGTCAAATGTGCAACAAACCTGCTTGGGTATCCGGTAGGTCCATGCAGAGCGCCGTTTGGAATGGTGTCGGAGGAAGCAAAGAAAGCGATTATGGATACGATCAATACCTATTATTCGGAATACATTGTGTGAAGATACTGTTCAGACGTTGGTTAGGACGCGGAATGAATCCGCTGTTTACCAGACAGCCGCTGTACTGGTGTCCAATCTGCTTAGAAAGGTTAATCGGACACAAAGTTTCGATATGCCTTCGGTAAAATTTTAGCTAATTTAAAGAGATGAGCATCCGACTTTCTCAGGGTACGGATGCTTATCTTTTTATAATATAGGAACCCTCCGGAAGGATGCGCGCTCGCGAGAAGATGAAAATGTGCTCTGGCACATTCTTTGTTGTAATTGTCTATGTAAGACAGGGCCGCAAACAACACAAGTAATAATGTCGAAACTTTCCTTACGCTGCCGGTTAACAGAGACTAAGCTGCGTTACTGTTCACAGGCATCTGATTCAATCTGCATCCTCAGGCGACATCTGAACAGTAACTAATCGACTCATTAAGTTTTATTTTTGTGAACGGAGGGGTACATGAACGGGATATTCTGTGCTATACTAAGAAAAGCGAATCTTACAGGGGAGATGTTTGATATAATACAGGCGTCTTTAAGATTCCGGAAGAGTGATTATAATTTGAGAAGGAGTTATTGGTATGGATTTGTTGATGATTAGGGACTTATACAGGAATCAGGAGGAATATTTGGACAGGCAGATTACCATAGGCGGATGGGTGCGGAGCATCCGGGATTCTAAGACCTTTGGTTTTATTGTAGTAAATGACGGAACATATTTTCAGCCCCTGCAGGTGGTATACAGCGATAAGCTGGAGAATTTTGCAGAGATTTCCAGGCTGAATGTGGGAGCGGCGATTATTGTAACGGGGATTTTGGTTGCTACGCCGAATGCAAAGCAGCCCTTTGAGATTCAGGCGGATGAGGTGACTGTTGAGGGCGCGTCCGCGCCGGATTATCCGCTGCAGAAGAAGCGCCATAGCTTTGAGTATCTCCGGACGATAACGCATTTACGTCCAAGAACGAATACCTTTCAGGCAGTATTCCGGGTTCGTTCGCTGGCGGCTTACGCGTTTCATAAGTTTTTCCAGGAGAGGGGATTTGTGTATGTGCACACTCCGCTGATTACGGCAAGCGACTGTGAAGGCGCGGGGGAGATGTTCCGGGTAACCACACTGGATATGAACAACCTGCCGAAGAAAGACGATGGAAGCATTGATTACGCACAGGATTTCTTTGGGAAAGAGACCAGTCTTACCGTCAGCGGCCAGTTGAATGGTGAGACTTACGCTCAGGCGTTTCGCAATATTTACACATTCGGGCCGACTTTCCGGGCGGAAAATTCCAACACCACCCGTCATGCGTCGGAGTTCTGGATGATAGAGCCGGAGATGGCGTTTGCTGATTTGGATGATAATATGGAAATTGCGGAAGCTATGTTGAAGTATGTCATTCGGTATGTGATGGAAGAGGCGCCGGAGGAGATGAACTTCTTCAACTCTTTTGTGGACAAGGGTCTGCTTGCGAGGCTTCAGAACGTGGCTTCCTCAGAATTTGCCAGAATCACTTATACAGAAGCAGTGGAGATTTTGGAGAAGAATAACGACAGATTTGAGTATAAGGTGTCCTGGGGGGCGGATCTCCAGACGGAACATGAACGTTACCTGACTGAAGAAGTGTTTAAACGTCCGGTATTTGTTACAGATTATCCGAAGGATATTAAAGCATTCTATATGAAGATGAATGATGATAATAAGACCGTAGCGGCTGTAGATTGTCTGGTGCCGGGAATCGGCGAGATTATCGGCGGAAGCCAGAGAGAAGACGATTACCAGAAGCTTGAGAGCCGCATGAAAGAACTGGGACTTAAGACTGAAGACTATCAGTTCTATATGGACTTGCGCAAATACGGCTCCACAAGACATTCCGGCTTTGGATTAGGCTTTGAGCGCTGCATTATGTATCTGACCGGAATGGGCAATATTCGCGACGTCCTCCCATTCCCGCGTACAGTAAATAACTGTGACTTATAGACATGAATCGCAGACAGAAAAACAAACAAAACATTTTGCGGAGGCTGCCGTAGAACCGCATAAACACCCACATTCAGATAAGGAGGGAAAGCATGAATATATTGGTAGTGGACGACGAGAAAGAGATTGCAGACGTCATTGAGCTGTATCTTCAGAATGATCAGTATTCCGTATTTAAGTATTATACCGGTCAGGAAGCCCTTGATTGTATCAGAGACAAGAAGATTGAACTTGCGATTCTAGACGTGATGCTTCCGGATATTGACGGTTTCCAGATTTTGAAGAAGATTCGGGAAAAATACACCTTCCCGGTAATTATGCTGACGGCAAAGACAGAGTACATGGATAAGATAACAGGGCTTACTATGGGAGCGGATGATTACATTCCGAAGCCGTTTAACCCCCTAGAGCTGATTGCCAGAGTGAAGGCTCAGCTTCGCCGTTATACACAGTATAATGACGGTGGAAAAGATGCGGGGGATGTGATTGATTTCGGAGGTTTGTTTTTGAACCGTACTTCCCATGAATGTGTCTATAACGAGGTTTCTCTGACCTTAACGCCTATTGAGTTTGATATTTTGTGGCTGTTGTGTGAGAACCGGGGGAAGGTAATTAGCTCGGAGGAGCTGTTCGAGAAAGTTTGGAATGAGAAGTATTACAAGAACAGTAATAATACGGTCATGGTGCATATCCGACATCTCAGGGAGAAGCTGAGCGCTCCCACCGGCACCTCTGACTTTATCAAGACAGTGTGGGGAGTAGGATATAAGGTTGAAGAATAGTTATCGTAAACTAAAATTCAGTATTTTGTTGCAGACAGTGCTGATTACGGCGCTGACTGTACTGGTTGGCGGTTTTCTTCTGAATTACGTAATAGACGGGATTTACAATGATTCTTTTGCAACTACGTTTGTAGAGTTTCTGGTATCCCTTCATATGGAAGAAAAAACCGCCATTGATTTATATTGGAAGTTAATCGGGAACAATAAGATATTTTTTATGATTGTAGGGTTCCTGCTGCTTTTTGCACTGTTTTTTTATATTGCATTGTCACAGATGACCAGGTATCTGGACCAGGTGGGGGATGGAATTGAGAATATACTGTCAGAATCGACGGAGCCGATTCATCTGATTACCGAGTTGAAGCCTATTGAGATTCGCCTGAATGAGATTAAAGCAACGCTCAAGCGACAGGATTTGGAAGCAATTGAAAGTGAGAGACGCAAGAATGACATGGTATTGTTTCTGGCGCATGATTTAAAAACTCCGTTGACTTCGGTGGTGGCGTATTTGACCATGCTTGACAGTCATCCGGATATGCCGGTGGAGGAGCGCTCCAAATATACGCACATTTCACTTGAGAAAGCAGTTCGCCTTGGAGAACTGATTAATGAGTTTTTTGATATTACGAAGTTCAGTCTGCAGGAATTTGAGCTGGAACCGGTAGAACTGAATCTGTCCATGATGTTGGAACAGATTGCAGATGAGTTATATGGCGTTTTGCAGGAGAAGCATCTGACCTGTGAAGTGGAGGCGGATGAGAATTTAGAAGTGGAGGGAGACCCGGATAAACTGGCCAGGGTATTTGATAATCTTCTGAGAAATGCGATTGCTTATTGCTATGAGGATACAACGATTGGTATTGACGCTCATATGAAGCGGGGGAATGTGGAGATTATTTTCCGCAATGAGGGAAAGAAGATTCCAGGCGCCAAACTCCAGACCATATTTGAGAAGTTTTACAGGCTGGATGATTCCCGCTCTACAGAAACAGGAGGCGCGGGACTGGGGCTGGCGATTGCAAGAGAGATTGTGGAACTTCATGGAGGGCGGATTATTGCCAAGAGTGATGAGGAAAAGACGCAGTTTGTGGTAACATTACCGTCAAAGAATAAGCAGGAAGAAGGAATAGAACATGAAGTTCATACACATAGCAGACGTACATTTAGGGGCAAAACCGGACGCCGGAAAGGCGTACAGCGCAAATCGAGAAAGTGAGATATGGGATGCTTTTCGGAATGTTATACAGCTTTGTGAAAAAGAGCAGACAGAGCTGCTTTTGATTGCAGGTGATTTATTTCACAGACAGCCGCTTCTCAGAGAATTGAAGGAAGTAGATTATCTATTAGGCTCTCTTTCAAGGACCCAGGTAGTACTGGCGGCGGGAAACCATGATTATATTAAAAAGAACTCATATTACCGCACATTTGTCTGGAGTTCCAACGTACATATGATTTTAAGCAGCGAAATTAGCTGTATAGAATTGGAAGAACTTGACACAGCGGTTTATGGTCTCAGTTATTACGAAAAAGAAAAAAGCGAGCCGTTATATGAGAAGATTCGGCTTAGGGATAACTGCCGGTATCGTATATTGCTTGCGCATGGCGGCGATGAAAAACATCTGCCTTTTCGTAAAGGCGCTGTGGAATCGGCAGGTTTTGATTATGTGGCGTTGGGGCACATACATAAGCCCCAGGAATTAATTCAAAACCGGATGGTATATGCAGGAGCGTTAGAGCCGATTGATAAGAATGATACGGGAAGACATGGACTGGTAAAGGGCAGTCTGAACGAGTCTGGCTGTAAGGCAGAGTTTGTGCCTGCAGCTTCCAGAGAATATATTCATATGGAAATCGAAGTTTCGGAAAATATGGCAGGTTATGCCTTGCGAACACTGATTGAACAGGAAATTCAGAAATGTGGAGTTCAGAATTTGTATAGAATTACCCTGAAGGGATTCAAAGATCCGGAAGTACAGTTTGACTTATATCATATGGATACTTTTGGAAATATTGTGGGAATTGTGGACGATACAATTCCTGCATTTGATTTTTTAAGGCTGCTTGCCGCTAACAGGGATAATCTGATGGGAAAATATATTGAGCGTTTCGGAGACGCAGAACCTGACAGCGTAGAATATCAGGCGTTATGCGAAGGAGTCCGGGCGCTTTTGGAAACGAAGAGGGGATAGATGATGCGGCTGCTTGAGTTAGATATAAAGAATTTTGGCAAATTTCATGACAGGAATATCGAGCTTTACGACGGATTACATCTGGTATACGGAGAGAATGAGTCAGGAAAATCTACGCTGCATGCGTTTATCAAAGCGATGCTGTTTGGACTGGAGCGGAAAAGAGGAAGAGGGTCGGCAAACGACACATTTTCCAAATATGAACCATGGGATAATGAGAATTATTATGCAGGCGGACTTCAGTTTGAGTGCGGGGGCAAACATTTTTCTCTGCAGCGGAATTTCGACAAATATTCAAAGAAAGCATCGCTGACCTGTATGACAGACGGAGAACAGATGTCGGTGGAAAACGGCGATTTGGATATGCTTCTTGACGGACTCAGTTTGCCTTCTTATGAAAATACGTTATATATTGGACAGCTTCATGCGCCTGCCAGCCAGGAACTGGCGTCGGAGCTTAAGAATTATGCGGCCAGTTATTATGTGGCGGGAGACAGTGAGATTAATCTTGCCGCTGCGATAGATAATCTGCTTGCCAAAAAGAAAGCCGTTGATAGAGAGATAAAGAAAGCGCTTCTTGAGAAACAGAAGAAGAGAGAATCTATCGAGCAGGAGGCGTCCTATGTATGGAGGGATATTCATCATATTGATGATAAAATAGAGACAATAAAAAGAGAGCTGGAACTGCGGGAGATGAAGGATGAAGAAGGAGCGCAGGAGGATGAATTGGAGAATGAGTGGGTAAAAAAACGTTTTACAGACGCTCTGCGACCAGCAAAATGGAGGATACACCCCTTTGAGATTATCGGGATTTTGGCTGTGATTGTGCTGGCGTTTGTTCTTCTTCCCAATCCTTGGAATTCCTTTGTGACGGTAGTGGTCGCACTGCTTGGCGCAATCTATATCTGGAATCGGGTGAAGATTGGCAAGCGCTCCGGGGGAATAGGGGCAGAGGAGATATTGGAGGAATTGATACCAGAGGAGGAACTGGTGTCGACAAACAAGCTTATCTGGGAGCGGGAACACCTCACACAGGAACGGAAAGAGAAGCAGATTGAATATGATAATCTTCAGGAACAGTTACAGGAACAGGATGAACTGGGGGATGAATATCAAAAAATGGACAGAGAAAGAGATGCCCTTCAGCTTGCGGTGAAACAGTTGGAGGACACCTCTTCAGATATGCAGAAGCAGTTGACAGGGCTTCTGAATCAGAAGGCTTCTGAGATTATAGAGGTGATAACCAGTGGAAAATATAAGAGGCTTGTGGCGGATGTAAATTTGCATATGAGTCTTGTCGGAGAAGGCCGGCTTGTGGCGATGGAACAGGTCAGCCAGGGAACCTTAGAGCAGATTTATTTTGCCCTGCGCATGGCGGTGGCAGAGATTCTTTATCATGAGGAATATCCGGTGATTCTTGACGATACCTTTGCCTTTTATGACGACGCGCGCCTTAAGGAGACTCTGAAGTGGCTTGCAGGCAGCGGGCGCCAGGTGATTTTGTTGTCCTGTCAGAAGAGAGAAGAAGAGATTATGAAGAGGAATGGGATACATTATGCAAAAACAGTTTTATAGACAGATTGGAACGCTGTTTATACCAATTGTCATTCAGAACCTGCTCAGCGCCGCAGTAAATTCGGCGGATGTCGTGATGCTTAACTATGTGGGACAGTCGGCGATTTCTGCTGTTTCGCTTGCCGCACAGTATGCACAGATGTTGTTTATGTTTTTTTACGGTCTGGGTACCGGCGCAAGTATTCTGTGCGCACAGTATTTTGGGAAAGGGGAATGGGAGCCGATTCGGGCAGTGGAAGGAATCGCAATGCGGATTTCTTTAACGGCATCTATCTTATTTGCCGGGGCGGCTGTTACGATTCCTGAGCTGATGATGAAACTGTTTACCGAGGATGCGGAACTAATTCGGCTTGGTGCGGAATATCTGCGGATTGTTAGCGTTGCATATCTTTGCTGGGGAGTCATAGAGGTTTACCTGTCAATATTGAGAAGTGTGGGAAAAGCGGTAGTAACGATGTCGATGAACGTATTGGCCTTTTCGCTGAATATTATTCTGAATGCAGTATTTATTTTCGGATTGTTTGGCGCGCCGAAGCTGGGAGTTGCAGGCGTGGCAATCGCGACGTCGGTTTCCCGGTTGGCGGAGCTTGCTGCCTGTATTATTGTATCAGGGAGAACGAAGGAGATTAAGCTGAATCCGGCATATATGCTGCTCCGAAATAAGCTTCTCTTTGGGGATTTTGTCAAGCTTGCGGTTCCGGCGCTTTTGAATGATGTGCTCTGGGGCGCTGCGTTTTCCATGTATTCGGTTATTCTGGGACATTTGGGAACCGATGCGGTGGCGGCCAATTCTCTGGTTACAGTGGTGCGGAATTTCGGAACCGTATTCTGTTTTGGCGTGGCAAGCGCAGGGGGGATCCTGGTTGGTAATGTACTTGGAGAGAATAAGATTGAGAAGGCAAAGGACTATACCTCCTGGGTCATAAAACTGACGATTTTGACCGGCATTGTGGGCGGACTGGTGGTGCTTGCCATTACGCCGTTTGTGATGCGGTTTGCGGATTTATCGGAGACGGCTATGGAGTATCTGAGAGTGATGCTCATAATCAACAGCTATTACGTGATTGGGATTGCAGTAAATACCACGCTGATTGTCGGGATTTTTCGGGCGGGAGGCGACAGCAGGTTTGGCTGTATCTGCGACGGAATTACGATGTGGTGCTACGCGGTGCCTTTGGGATTCTTTGCCGCATTTGTGTTAAAGCTTCCGGTGATGTGGGTGTATTTTCTGCTGTGTACCGATGAATTTGCCAAGTGGCCGGCGGTGATTCGGAGATATCGCAGTGGAAAATGGCTGAAGAATATTACAAGGGATAATTTATTTGAAGAGACATAACAATGAGCCGTACCAATGACTGGTGCGGCTCTGTGATTTTTATCCCGGTTATAAGCTTGATTCTACAGTAAAAGAGTAACCTATTCCTCGTCTGGTTCTTGCATGGCTTCTCTAAATTTGTCAAGAATTATATCTTGAATGCGGTCTCTTGTACTGGAGTTAATAGGGTGTGCAACGTCCCGGTATTCTCCAGTTGCAGTCTTCTTGCTTGGCATAGCGATAAAAAGACCTTTTTCTCCTTCAATAACTTTGATATCATGTACTACAAACTCATCATCCATTGTAATTGATACAACCGCTTTCAGTTTTCCTTCTTTTGCTACTTTGCGTACACGTACATCTGTAACCTGCATCGCGTTCCAGCTCCTTTCCTGGGACCAGTGCGTTTTGCGTACCAGTCTTACTTTTGTGCTACTATCTTCACAGCATTTTCTCCAACATGACGGGTATTTGCACGAATTGTATCTTTGCTTTCCACAATACAGTTTTCAATATATGTGTTATCGCCCAAATAAACATCGTTTAGGATGATTGAGTTTTTAATTACACAATTATTACCTACAAATACTTTTTTAAATAAGACAGAATTTTCCACAGTTCCGTTAATTATACATCCGCTTGCCACAAGGCTGTTCTTGATTACTGACCCGGGATTATACTTTGCCGGCGGCAAATCGCTGACCTTGGAATAAATACTTGGAAATTCTTTAAAGAAATATCTTCTTACGTCTGGTTTCAAAAAATCCATATTTGTCCGGTAATACGCATCAACCGTTGCAATGTTGCTCCAATAGCTATTTATCTTATAACCATATATTTTTTTCAGATTCTTATATCTGATCAGAATATCGGTTACAAAATCAAATCTTCCTTCTTCCGCGCAGCGTTCAACCAATTCGATGAGGTCAAGCCTCTTAATTACGTATATGCCGGTGGAAATAGTACTTGAGGTTGCAATCATCGGTTTCTCTTCAAATTCCTGCACTCTCATATCTTCATTCATCTTCAAGGTTCCAAAACGGCTGACGTCCTCAAGGGGATTCAGCTCGGTGCATACGATGGTAATATCAGCGTCTTTGGAAATGTGGTAGTTAAGCACTTGGTGATAATCCAGCTTATATACTGCGTCCGCCGAAGTGATGATCATGTATGTCTCATTGCACTTTTTCAGGAAATCTATATTTTGATATATGGCGTCTGCAGTTCCGCGATACCAGTCTCCGTTTTCCTTCGTAATCGTTGGTGTAAATACATATAATCCACCGTTCTTTCTTCCGAAATCCCACCACTTGGAAGAATTGAGATGCTCGTTTAGGGAACGGGAATTGTACTGGGTCAGTACAGCTACCTGTCTGATGTGAGAATTGGACATGTTGCTGAGTGCAAAGTCAATTGCCCGGTAGCTCCCTGCAATGGGCATAGCCGCTACGGCGCGCTTGTTGGTGAGTTCCTTCAGTCGATGATTGTTGCCTCCGGCCAGAATAATTCCTGCTGCTTTCATATCCGTTCACCTGCCTTTATTAAAGTCTCGCCGCTTACCAGTCTTCCGTCCGGATAGTCTTCCTGGCGGGTGATGCCGCTGACGGCGGTATTCTTGCCAATCTGAACGCCTGACGGTATGACAGAGTTTTCGCCGATGGTTACCAATCCAAAGTTGTATATATCTGGTTTCATTCGGTTGGGAACTTCAGCGCCGATGCCAAGGGTTGCGTGACTGCCGATTTCCACGCCTTCTGCAATGATTGCCTTGTCAATAATACAGCCCTCTCCAATTGTGACATCCTTCATAATGATAGAATCTCGCACTGTGGCGCCCTTTTCAATTATTACGCCGGAACCGATAATGCAGTTATGAACCTGTCCGTAAATTTCTGAACCGTTGCAGATGATACTTCGATTAATTACGGCTCCATCTGCAACATACTGAGGCGGGAGCAGGCTGCTGTTCGTATAAATTTTCCAGTATTCTTCATATAGATTAAATTCAGGAACAATATCAATCAGTTCCATGTTGGCCTGCCAGTAGGAGCTTAGTGTTCCCACATCTTTCCAGTATCCGTTGTATTCGTATGCAAATAGGCGTTTGCCTTGTCCATGGCAGTGAGGGATAATGTGCTTTCCGAAATCACATCCCGGAACAACATTTAATTTTAAAAGCGCGTCGCGAAGTACCGGCCAACTGAAAATGTAAATTCCCATGGATGCCAGATTACTTTTTGGATTCAACGGTTTCTCCTGGAATTCTAAAATTCGTCCGCCATCTTCTGTCACTACAATGCCAAAACGGCTGGCTTCTTCCATGGGCACCGGCATGGCGGCAATTGTGATATCCGCCTGATTGGCCTTATGGAAATCCAGCATAATCTCATAGTCCATCTTATAAATATGGTCTCCTGAGAGAATCAACACATACTCTGGATGGTAATTCTCCATATATTCCATATTCTGGTAAATGGCGTTAGCTGTTCCGGTATACCATTCGCTGTTTCTCAACTTCTCATATGGCGGCAGGATTGATACGCCGCCAATGTTGCGGTCCAAATCCCAGGGAATACCGATTCCGATATGGGTGTTCAGTCTGAGCGGCTGATATTGCGTCAGTACTCCAACCGTATCCACGCCTGAATTAATACAGTTGCTGAGCGGAAAATCGATGATTCTATACTTGCCTCCAAAAGCAACGGCAGGCTTGGCGGATTTGTCGGTCAGCACGCCCAGACGGCTGCCCTGTCCTCCGGCAAGCAGCATTGCTATCATTTTTTTTCTAATCATGATGTCACCCCGTTTCTGCTATAATTATATGTAAAGTATACCACACCTCTTTTTTGATGTGAATATTTTTAATAAAAAAAATAAAAAAAATATGAAAAATTTGTTAAAAATATACAAAGATATGATAAAGAAATATTTGTAAAGAAAAAGACTGTGGAATGAACCATAAATCATAAAGATAAAAATTCAGCTTGGATTTTATTACATATATGTTTATAATAATATAAAAAGGTAACAGATAATATGACGGCTTAATGAAAATATGAGAAAGGTATTGTTGTATGTATAAAATAAATTTTGACCAGCCAATCCACGTACATTTTATCGGTATCGGCGGCATCAGTATGAGCGGGCTTGCCGAGATTCTGTTGAAGGAGAACTTTACCGTATCGGGTTCCGATGCGAAAGAATCGGCGCTGACAAGACATTTGGAGGAGATTGGAGCGTCAGTATTTTATGGGCAGAAGGCATCTAATATAATAGAAGGAATTGACGTTGTGGTTTATACGGCTGCAATTCATGAAGATAATGAAGAATACAGAGAGGCAAAGCGGCAGGGACTTCCCATGCTGAGCAGAGCGGAGTTCTTAGGACAGATGATGACGAATTATGATATGCCGGTGGCTGTTTCCGGTACTCATGGAAAGACGACTACAACGTCTATGCTTTCCCATATACTGCTTGCTGACGGACAGGACCCGACGATATCTGTGGGAGGTATTTTGAAGGTAATCGGGGGAAATATCCGGGTAGGAGGTTCAGAAGTATTTCTGACGGAAGCCTGTGAATATACCAATAGTTTTCTGCACTTCTTTCCAAAGACAGCAGTTATTTTAAATATTGATGCAGACCATCTGGATTTTTTCAAGGATTTGCAGGATATCAGGCGATCATTCCGCAGATTCGCAGAACTTCTTCCGGCGGATGGGACGCTTGTAATCAATGAGGCTATTGAAGGATTGAGGGAGATTACAGAAGGACTACCATGTCGGGTGGTTACATTTGGGGCGACTCCTTCGGCGGATTACTTTGCAGAGCGGCTTTCTTATGATGAGAAAGGGGACGCGTCCTTTGACGTTGTGAAGAGAGGTCAGGTTTTGGGACGCGTTCGTCTGTCTGTGACAGGGGACCACAACGTACTGAATGCGCTTTCTGCAATAGTAACTGCAGATGTTTTGGGGATTTCGTTTGCATCTATGCAGAATGGGCTGGCTGAATTTGAAGGAACGAACCGCCGGTTTGAGTACAAAGGCGAGAGGAAGGGATTTACAATTATTGATGATTATGCGCATCATCCTACAGAGATAAGAGCAACGCTTGCAGCCGTTAAGAATTATCCCCACAAGGAGGTATGGTGTGTGTTCCAGCCTCATACCTATACCAGAACGAAGGCTTTGTTTGACGAGTTTGTGGATGCGCTTTCTGACACAGAGCATATTGTGCTTGCAGATATTTATGCGGCCAGAGAGACCGACACGCTTGGAGTATCTTCTGAGCAGATTGCAGAAGCACTGAAGGCCAGGGGATGCGATGCATATTATCTGTCTTCTTTTGACGAAATTGAGAAATTCCTGCTTGAAAATTGCAGAAAAGGGGATGTGTTGATAACTATGGGGGCTGGAGATGTTGTAAATATTGGAGAAAGTTTATTGCAGGAATAGTTATCCACATTTTCAACATGAATTTATCAACAAAAAAACTTGGATTTCACAAAAAAAATTCTTTTTTGCGCCTTGCTGCAATGCTATAATGTTCTATGCTAACAAAGAACAGGCAAGGACGGATGGGACATGACAAAATTGACTTTAACAAATTATGTTCGGGGGAATACAACCCTGCTGGAGAATGAATTTATAGACGAATATATGCCGAAGGCCAATGGAGAATATGTGAAGGTTTATCTGCTGCTTCTGCGGTATATGGGAGACCCGTCCATGGAACTTACGGTTTCCGGAATTGCCGACCTTCTGGAATGTACGGAGAAGGATGTAACTCGCGCGCTGAATTACTGGAAGAAGCAAGGACTGGTTGATTATGGACAGGTGACGCAGGAGCTTCAGGATATTTCTAAGGAGACGGGGGCGGAGACAGAGAATCATTCTGACAACGGGACTTGTGTGAGGACGGATGGTTCTGACAGTGGGATTCGTGAGGGGACGCTGCTTTCCGGAAACGGGAATCGAGGAACGGCTATTTCTGATAGTGGGAGCGCTGTAGGAATTGCTGTTTCCGGCAATAGGAATAAGAAAACTGTTCAGATTCCGCCCAGCCAGAGGAATCGTAAGGATTTTGGCGAAGTGATTCATGTAACCGAGCAGTATCTTGGAAAGACTTTGACAAAGACAGAATCTGAGGCTATCGTTTATTTTTATGATGACTTAGAGATGTCTGCCGATTTGATTGAATATTTGATTGAGTATTGTGTGGAGAATGGACATAAGAGTATTCATTACATAAGGAAGGTAGCTCTTTCATGGGCGGATGAGAAGATTAAGACGGTAGAAGAGGCTAAGATGGCATCAAGCCAGTACAGTA
Source organism: Lachnospiraceae bacterium (assembly GCA_910574185.1). Taxonomy (GTDB): domain Bacteria; phylum Bacillota; class Clostridia; order Lachnospirales; family Lachnospiraceae; genus Claveliimonas. Next base: position 56,409 of record CAJSZQ010000020.1, on the reverse strand, counting down.
AGGACAGCTATATCGTGCTGAATGCTTATGGAATTAAAGGACGAGCTCCGGCTGCGTCCGAGATGAAGTATATCCGGCGATGGAATGAGGAGTATGGATTTTCTTCGGATTTGATTGTGGAGGCTTGCGACCGTACCATGAAGATGACTCATCAGCCAAGCTTTGTCTATACGGAAACGATTCTTAAGAATTGGAAGGACAAGGGTGTGAAGACGCTGGCTGATGTGAAAGCCTTGGATTTGCTTCGCTTGCAGAATAGTGAAACGAAAAAGACGGCGGTGACAGGAGCGGCGAGAACGGTCCGGAATAAATTTAACAATTTTGAGGGCCGTAAGTATCCGGATATGGATGAACTAACGAGAAAATTAATTGAGACACAATAAAGGAGGTTCCCGTGGCGCTTACCAACTCTCAGTATGATTATTTCATGCGCATATATGAGAAACGACAATTAAATAATGAAGCCCGTCTGCGCGCACGTTTTGAGGAAGTTTATCAGGAGATTCCGAGGCTTCGGACTCTGGATCATTCTATCTCTGAACTTAGTGTGCGTCAGGCGCATAAATTATTAGATGGAGATAGCGCTGCTTTGACTATGTTAAGAAACGACCTCCATCTTCTTTTTGAGGAAAAAAGGCTTCTGCTTGAGCAGGCGGGATATCCGAAGGATTATCTGGAGCTTTCCTATAGCTGTCCGGATTGCAGGGACACAGGATATGCAGGCGAGAGCAAATGTCATTGTTTTAAGAAGGCAATTATAGATTTCTTATATACCCAGTCAAATTTGCAGGAGGTACTGGAGAGGGAGAATTTTGGTACGCTTTCTATGGAATATTATTCAGAGAACCACAAAGATCCTCTTACGGGAAGAACCTCGCGAGAAGCTATGGAGACGGCTGTGAGAACCTGTAGGAAGTTTGCGGAAGATTTTGGAAAGGAGTTTCGTAACCTGCTGCTTTATGGAGATACAGGAGTTGGCAAGACTTTTTTGTCTCACTGCATTGCGAAGGAGATTCTGGAGCAGACATTTTCGGTGATTTATTTTTCCGTGTCTCAGTTATTTGATATATTTGCGAAGAAGCAGTTTCATAAAGACGAGTCGGCAGAGCTTGATTATGAACATATCTATGATTGTGATTTACTGATTATTGATGATTTGGGGACGGAGGTTCCTAATACATTTACAATTTCGGAGTTGTTCGTATGTCTGAATGAAAGACTTCTGCGGAAGAAATCGACAATAATATCTACGAATCTTTCGCCGGAGGACCTAAATACGACATATTCAGAACGGGTATTTTCCCGTATTACCAGTGCGTATACCGTTCTGAGAATGACCGGTGATGATATACGGATTCAAAAGAAACTGATGGGAAGATTATAATTTTAGGAGGTACAATTACTATGCTGCGTCGTAACGAACGTAACCTTGATAACATTCCGGTAGGCTCCCTGGGGATTATCGCTCTTGAGGGGTGTCAGGGGATGGGGAAACTAATCAACGATTATCTTGTAAAATGGCGCCATGAGGATGGCTCAGAATTTAAAGATCATATTGCGTTTGGCGGCTATGAGAAAGATTCTTATCTTGTGAAGGCCGATGTTCCGCGGTTTGGTTCCGGCGAGGCAAAAGGTATTATCAATGAATCCGTGAGAGGAATGGATATATATATATTGGTTGATGTATGCAACTACAGTCTGACTTATTCGCTGACAGGGAATGTGAATCATATGTCGCCGGACGACCATTTTCAGAATTTAAAGCGCATTATCGCGGCGATTGGCGGGAAAGCAAGGCGGATTAATGTGATTATGCCATTCTTATATGAGAGCCGTCAGCATAACCGCAGGGGAAGGGAATCTCTGGATTGTGCGATTGCGCTTCAGGAGCTGGTTCGCATGGGTGTAGATAATATCATTACTTTTGACGCGCATGACCCGAGGGTGCAGAATGCAATTCCGCTGCATGGATTTGAGACGGTGCGTCCGACATACCAATTTGTAAAGGGCCTTCTTAGTACGGTAAAGGATTTAAAGATTGACAGTGACCATATGATGGCAATCAGTCCGGACGAAGGCGCGACGGAGCGGGCGATTTATCTTGCCAGCGTGCTGAATCTTGATATGGGAATGTTCTATAAGAGACGGGATTACAGCCGTATTGTCAATGGCCGTAATCCGATTATTGCGCATGAATTTTTAGGCTCTGAAGTGGAGGGCAAAGATGTAATTATACTGGATGATATGATTTCCTCCGGCGACAGCATTCTGGATGTGGCCGGACAGTTGAAGCAGAGGAAAGCCAAAAGAATCTATGCTGCTGCAACGTTTGGATTATTTACAAGCGGCATGGACAAATTCGATAAAGCGTATGAAGAGGGGCTGATTAATGGTATTCTTACGACGAATCTGATTTATCAGACTTCTGAGCTTCTCTCCAGGCCGTATTATATTAACTGTGATATGAGCAAATATGTGGCGCTTATGATTGATACGCTCAATCACGACAGCTCGATTAACAGTATTTTAAATCCTGCTGACAGGATTCAGAATGTTGTGGAGATGTACAAGAGGGGCGAAGAGATTCCTCATTAGAGGAAATAAAACGAAAAGAAAAATTCATTGTCGGGATAGACAGTTGGATGCTTGGTTTTGCGTATGATGAGTATAAGTTTACTCAGGATTAAATGAGCAAAAGGTCATGTTTTTACCGGTGACGGGATGGCAAAAGGAGAGCTTGTATGCGCAGAGACAGAGCGTCTGCCAACCGGAGGCGGCTTTGGCATGCGGGTTGTACTTGGTGTCGCCAATAATGGGACAATTCATATGTGCAAGCTGGACGCGGATTTGGTGATGTCGTCCGGTGTCTAAAGTAACTTCTAAGAGAGTGCAGGAATCTATGTTTTCTGCACTTTTTGAAGTGAAATGTGGAAATATTTCGCTGTAGGAGACGTTTTGGCCGGGTAAGACGCGGTAGCTTAGTCTTGCCTCTTTTGCGTCTGCCGTATTTTTTTCACAGATACGAGAAGTATTGGTGCGCCCGTCTTTTGTGATATAGTCAGTGAGGAAGCCCTGCTCCTGGGCTGGAATCCCTTCGACCAGCGCAAGATATCGCTTGCCGAAACTTCCGGCGGTAAGCTGCCGATTCAAAGTCTTCGCGGCTTCTCTGGTTTTGGCAAAGACAAGAATACCTGCCACAGGCTGATCCAGTCGATGAATTACGGCAAGGTAAGGATTGCTGTATTTCTTTGAGGCTGACGGATGAGAGGAAGAGGCGATATGATTCAGAACCATATGCTCCAAATCCGGGACGCCGGCTTTTCGGCTCTGCACAGCAATTCCATGAGGTTTAAAGCAGACAATGATATGTTTATCTTCGTATAAAATTTGCAAATTATGTTTCATGGAGGCCTCCTGTATATTTTATTAAAGAAATGAGATTATTCTGCGTCGTATATTTCAGTATTGTCACGTGAATGAACCCGTAAATGTAATTTTAACTTAATATCCAGAAAATTGCTATAACAATATTTAAAATATAGGGATTACTGTTCACACGTCGCCTGCCAGACGCGGGTTGAATCAGGAGCCGCTGCTTCAACCCGCTGTTTACCAAATGACGTGTGAACTGTAACATGTAGGGTAACAGTTCAGCCTGCAACTGCGCGCTTGCTGCGCAGTTAGCAGCCAATGAACCTGAGTAGCCAGGAATCCGCCCTTTTGTCGTAGGCAAACTTTAAAATGGGCGGATTCCGTAACAGTGAAGCCGGAAGGCTGAACTGTTACTAATCCGGGGCTGATGGAAAAAAATATCCTTGACAAATGAAACTGATTCCAGTAGAATAACATTCAACAAAAAATCCGTCTGTAATGTTGGTACAGTACGGCGGATTTTCTGGCCGCAGCAACCGCTGCGCTGTCGAAAATCTGTCTTATATGTGAAAAATTATCCTGTGTGATATAGCCGGATATTTATTTTTCGATGTACCGGTTACAAAAAGGCGGAACTGGCGATGAAGAGAATAGTAATCGTGAGGAAGTTCCACAGAGAGGGAGTCACGTGCTGAGAGATTCCTGGACTGAGATGCGATGAACCTGCCTTGGAGCCACTGCATGAAAGTGCGGCGTAGTATCGGCGTTAACGGTGATATGAGTGAACTGCAGGAATTTGCAGTTAATTAGGGTGGTACCGCCGAGCGTTTCGGTCCCTTTGGGAACAGGAATGAACGGCGGTTTTTTCATTGTAGCAGATGATTTCAGAGAAGAATCCGCCGAAACAGGAATCTGTATTTCCCGTTAAAAGATGTGGGGCAAGGGTCCTGCGGAAAATGAAAGGAAAAGGAGAAAAGACAATGGCAAAGGAAAAAATGGTGAAGAATATCACATCCCGCGACGAGAACTTCGCACAATGGTATACGGATGTGGTGCGTGAGGCAGAGTTATGCGACTATTCAAGCGTGAAGGGATGTTTAAATTACCTCCCCAACGGATATGCAATCTGGGAATTGATTCAGGCAGATCTTGACAGAAGATTTAAAGAAACCGGAGTGGAGAACGTATCTCTTCCGCTGCTGATTCCGGAATCTCTGTTGGAGAAGGAAGCAGACCATGTAGACGGTTTTGCGCCGGAGGTTGCATGGGTTACCCATGGCGGAATGGAAAGACTTCAGGAGAGACTTTGTATCCGTCCTACCTCAGAGACCCTGTTCTGTGATTTGTGGGCGAGAACGGTAAAGTCTTACAGAGATCTTCCTAAGGTATGGAATCAGTGGAATTCTGTCCTTCGCTGGGAGAAGACTACCAGACCATTCCTTCGTTCAAGAGAATTTTTGTGGCAGGAAGGACATACCATTCATGCAACCTATGAGGAAGCAGAAGAGCGTACGATTCAGATGCTTCATGTATATGAGGACTGCTATAAGGAGACAATGGCGATTCCGTTTGTATCAGGCAGGAAGGCAGAACATGAGAAATTTGCCGGAGCACAGGATACCTATACGATTGAGGCGTTGATGCATGACGGCAAGGCGCTTCAGTCAGCGACCAGTCATTTCTTTGGAAGTGGTTTTCCGGATGCTTTTGACATCAAATATGTAGATAAGAATAATGAGCTTCACAGTGTGTATGAGACTTCCTGGGGATGGTCTACCAGAAGTATTGGAGCGCTTATTATGGTTCATGGTGATGATGACGGACTTGCTCTGCCGCCTCATGTGGCGCCTGTCGAGTGCCGCGTGATTCCGGTTGCACAGCATAAGGAAGGCGTGCTTGACAGAGCGTATGCGCTTCTGGACGAGTTAAAGAAGGCCGGTTACAGAGTGAAGATTGACGATTCTGATAAGAGTCCCGGATGGAAGTTCTCTGAGCAGGAGATGTTAGGAATCCCGACCCGTATTGAGATTGGACCGAAAGATATTGAGAAAAATCAGGTAATTGTGGTTCGGCGTGATACCCGCGAGAAGATAGTTGTATCCTTAGACGAGATAGCAGGGAAGCTTCGCGATATCTTAGAGACGATTCAGCAGGATATGTATAACCGGGCCGAAGAATTCCTGAACAGCCATATTTATACAGCGTCGACGCTGGATGAGATGAAAGAGAAATTCACAGCTAACAGAGGATTTGTGAAAGCCTGCTGGTGCGGTGACCCGGAATGTGAGGGCGAAGTGAAATATGTGACCGGAGGCGCTGCAACCAGATGCCTGATTGAAGATGAAGAATTTGTTTCAGACAAATGTATCTGGTGCGGAAAGCCTGCAAAGCATATGGCATACTGGGGAAAATCTTACTAAGCGATTGGAATAACATTTGAATAAAGCGTAATAAAAGACGAGTGAAGAGCGCTGTGATTTTGCTTTTCACTCGCTTTTGTCTGCTTTGAGACATGCTCCTGATTCAACCCGCTGTTTACCAAATGACCTGTGAACTGTAACGTCTCTTACGGGTGCAGTTGCATCCGTTAAGCTAATTCTTGTGTTATATGGAGTTTTTGTATATAATTAGCTTGTTACATCGGAAGGCGGAGCCCGCATTTGCTCCAAGTGATATGTAGGCGGGTTAATTTTGTTGTCAGGCAATAGTTGGATGGCGTCGATTATCAGTATAGGAGGAAAACCAGAATGAGAATTAAGCTGCCGGATAAGGTGAATACGATTATCCATACACTACAGTCCCATGGTTATGAGGCTTATGCTGTAGGAGGCTGTGTTCGGGATTCTATACTGGGAAGGAGGCCGGAGGATTGGGATATTACCACCTCTGCCATGCCGGAAGAGACGAAGGCGCTGTTTTCCCATACGTTTGATACGGGAATTGCCCATGGTACAATTACGGTGCTCCTTGGCCGGGAAGGCTTTGAGGTAACTACCTACCGGATTGACGGGAAATACGAAGACAGTCGTCATCCCACAGAAGTAATTTTTGTGCGCAATCTAAAAGAGGATTTACTCAGACGGGATTTTACGATAAATGCTATGGCCTATAATGAGGACGATGGTTTAGTGGATATCTTTGGCGGTTTAGAAGATATAGAACAGGGAATTATTCGATGTGTCGGCGATGCAGACGCGCGGTTTTCCGAAGACGCTCTGCGCATTTTGAGAGGCGTCCGCTTTGCCGCGCAGCTTGGATTTCAGATTGAAGGCAAGACCAGAGAGGGGATGCGGCAGCTTGCCCCCGCATTGGCGAAAATCAGCGCCGAGCGGATTCAGACGGAGCTTATGAAGACGCTGTTATCTCCCAGACCAGATATGCTGAGAGAAGCCTATGTTCTGGGCATAACAAAGGAATTTCTTCCAGAATTTGACCTGGCTATGGAGACAGGACAGGAGACGCCCCACCATATGTATACGGTAGGAGAACATATCCTGCACGCCCTGCAGAATATCCGCAGCGATAGGGCGCTCAGACTCACGATGCTGCTGCATGATCTTGGAAAACCGGCAAAGAAGACGATTGATGAAGAAGGAATCGCCCATTTTAAAGGGCATGCGGAAACAAGCAGAAAAATAGCAAGAGAAATACTGCGAAGGCTGAAGTTTGACAACGCCACTTTACACAGTGTAGAGAAGCTGGTATATTATCACGATTACCGCATGCCGGTAACAGAAAAGAACGTAAGGCGGGCAATGAACAAAATTGGAAAGGACCTGTTTCCGCTATACTTGGAAGTCCGGCGCGCTGATGTGCTGGCACAGAGCATATACCAGCGGGAAGAGAAGCTGGCGGATATAGACGGAGCAGAGGATTTGTATCAGAAGATTGTAGCCGCAGGTCAGTGCGTCGCCTTAAAAGACCTTGCCGTCACCGGCAAAGACCTAATAGCCGCAGGTATGGAACCGGGCAAAGAGATTGGAGAAACCTTAAACCAGCTTCTGGGTTTGGTATTGGAGAAACCAGAGCTGAACACAAAAGAAGAACTCCTGAAACATATATAATAAAGGGAATAATCAGCCTCTCCCACTCATACATTGAAAAGAACGGATGAATAAAGGTGCAGGGGTTTTGGTTATGCAAGAGTATGAACTGAAAGTACTGGAACAGTATGATGTCAATGTAAAGGGCACCCGAAAGACCAGAGGTGCATTTTTTTGCGATACGGAACAAGGTTTGTTCCTATTAAAAGAAGCAGGGATTTCCGAAAAAAGAGTACCTGCATTATATAGACTGGGAGAAATATTAAAAGAAGCAGGATATGCGGAAATGGACCAGATTCTTCCAAATGCAGAAGGAAATTATATCAGTGTGTCGGAGGACGGCGGCAGATATATCCTGAAACACTGGTATTATGGCAGGGAATGTGATTTCCGCAGAAGCAGGGAACTTTCCCAGGCAGTAAAGAATCTGGCGAGACTGCATCTGATTATGGCAGCGCCGGCAGAGGAGTATGTATTTCAGGAGTCCCATTTAAAGGATATGTATGACAGCCATAACAGGGAGCTTCGGAAGGTGCGTAAATTTGTTCGGAGCAGGACGGTTAAGGGAGATTTTGAGCTGCAGTTTCTGAAGGAATACGAGTCGTTGTATGAATGGGCAGACGCGGCTGTCAGTGAATTGGAGGCGTCGTCATATAATGAACTGTATTCCGACAGTATTAAAAGCGGATTTCTAGTGCATGGGGAGTACAATTACCATAATGTTCTAATGACAACAGAAGGAATTGCAACAACTAATTTTGAGAAATTCCGGCGGAATGTACAGGTGGAGGACCTGTACTATTTTCTTCGGAAAACAATGGAAAAACATGGATGGAATATGCATTTGTGTGACTGTATGCTGAATGCTTACAGCGCAATCCGGCCGATTAGTGATAAGGAAATGGAATATTTAAAGGTCAGATTTATTTATCCAGAGAAATTCTGGAAAATTACAGGTTCCTATTATCGCTCGAATAAGGCTTGGATAGCCGTTAAGAATGTTGAGAAATTCCAGACTGCAGTTACACAGACAGAAGAAAAAAGGCAGCTTTTGAAGGAAATATTTTCCTTCCAGTTATAGGGTATACGCAGGAAAGCCTATTAACCAGCGGCTTTCAGGGATATTTCCTTGACAAACATATAGAAAAGATGTATAACATGAATGAGGCATAATGTTGATAAGAAACAAGAGGAGGAAATTATACATGAATAAGACAGAATTGGTAGCAGCAATCGCTGAAAAAGCGGAGTTATCCAAGAAGGATTCTGAGAAGGCTTTGACAGCGTTTGTTGAGGTTGTTACAGAAGAACTTCAGAAGGGCGAGAAAGTTCAGTTAGTTGGCTTTGGTACCTTTGAAGTAAGCAAAAGAGCAGCCAGAGAGGGAAGAAATCCTCAGACAGGTGATACGATGAAGATAGAAGCTTGCACAGCGCCAAAGTTCAAAGCAGGTAAGGCTTTGAAAGATGCTGTTAACAAATAATAAGAAAAAGATTTAAGTTAGACATGTATTTAATAAGAGGCATCGGGATGCTCCCGGTGCCGTTCTTTGTATTACCGGATTCATGTGTCAGGCGCCGCTAGGCGCAGTATGCGATACAGGAGTCTTTTTGGCAGGAAGGAGTAGGATATGAGGTTAGATAAATTCTTAAAGGTATCCAGATTAATTAAGAGAAGAACGGTAGCGAACGAGGCTTGCGACGCGGGAAGAGTATTGGTAAATGGAAGCGTTGCCAAGGCGTCTGTTAAGGTGAAGACCGGCGATGTGATTGAGATTCAGTTTGGTACAAGAATTGTTAAGGTAGAGGTTCTGGATATTCGGGATACCACAAAAAAGGAAGAGGCAAAAGAGTTATTTAAATACTTGTAATAATTATTCACAACCGGGCATAATTTGGTTTAAGAAAGGTTGTGATGATAAATGGAAGAGAAGCGGGTGGGCGGAGCGCATAAACTGGTGGTTAATAACCGCAAGACTAGTCTGGTGACAGGCGTGTTGGATGTGCTTTCTTTTGATTTGAATGAGATACTGCTGGAAACCGAACAGGGAATGTTGATGGTAAAGGGAACGGATATGCATGTAAACCGGCTGAATTTGGAAAAGGGTGAAGTAGATTTGTCGGGAAATATTGACAGCTTTGCATATTCGGATGTTCATCAACAGGTTAAGAATGGAGAATCGTTCCTTGGCAAACTCTTTCGTTAAACAGGAAAGTGTGAAGTTATGCAGGGATTGAGAACGGAAATGATTGCTTTCCTGACGGCTATGCTGACAGGGATGATTGTGGGCTGCGCATATCTGTGCATCCGAAAGCTGCGCAGAGTAATCCGTCATTCCCTGACGGCAGTTGCTGTGGAAGACGGATTATATTGGACTTGTACAGCCATATATATTTTTGTACAGATTTATTCGACAAGCAACGGCAGTATACGCTGGTATTTTGTGATTGGAACAGCGCTTGGACTCTTGATATTTCTGCTGTTTGGGAAACTTTTTCAGAAAATAGAAGCCGGATTGTATAAAAAAAAGAAACGACAAATCAGAAAAAACTATTGAAATTCATGCCAAAACAAGATAAGGTATTAATATCTATGGTAAGGGGTTTGTCTGGCAGGGGCGCCAGATATGAGGAGTATATAATGGGCAGCATCAAACAAAAGAGTCGTGTTATTAAGCGCAGGAGCCGTTTGCGTAAGCATAAGAACAGCGTGCTTGGCATAAGCGGTGTTATCCTGTTGCTCGTCGCTGTTGTATCGGTCAGCAGTATATCGCTTCGCGCGAAGAATGAGTCTTATATGGAGCAGGAAGCTGAGCTGGAAGCGCAGATTCAAGAGGAAGAAGAGCGAACAAAAGAGATTGAGCAGATGGAAGAATATGTAGGAACGGATGAATACATTGAGCAGACTGCCAGAGATAAGCTTGGACTCATTTATGAGAATGAGATTATATTTAAGAGAAAGTAACAGAGTACGAAAGAAGAGCATTGGGCGTATTGTCCAGTGCTTTTTATGTCTGTCCGGCAAACAGCGAAGACAGCCAATGAGGGTTACATGAAGACGATTTATCTACTATATTGCATCAGGGGGGAAGATATGGAGATTGTAAAGGACAGGGAAATATTTTCCAATCCATATATTATTCAGATGGACAAGTTTGCAGATTCATTAAAACATTTATCGGAAACTTTTCTGTATTTGGAGGATTATAAAGGAACATTTACCAAGGATGAAATAGAAGAGATGTTCTTGAGGGTATCGGAGAGAGTTTGTGCAAATTGTGAAAAGAGGAATTGGTGTCTGGGAGAAAATCGGATACACACCTGTCAGATGGTATATGAAATACTCTGTACAGTGGAGGAGTATGGGGCTGAACTGAATACGGAAGTAAAGAGAAAGCTTCAGAAGAAATGTGATATGGCGCCGCGCTTTTTACGGGAGACGCTGGAGGTATTTGGAGACGCCAAACAGAAGCTATTGTGGAACAATCGAATTGTACAGAATAGAGAGGGCTGCGCGCTGTCTTTGATTTCTTTCGCAGATATGATTCAAAAGGCTGCAAGAACGCTTGGCGCGGGAATTTTTGCAGATGAACGGTTGGATAAAAAGATTCGCAGTCAGTTGAAACGTGTAGGAATCCGGGTTATTAGTACGGTGTTTTACATGTCTGAAAAGGGTAAATATGAGATACATCTGACGTTGAAAGCACAGAAAGGACAATGTGTAGCGACGAAAGAGGTGGCAAAAATTGTAAGTATCTGTGCAGGGCGGCCTATGTATCCGGAGGCTGGGGAACAGCCGATTATCTGGGAGGAGTACAGTACGGTAATCATAAGAGAAGGAGCAAGGTTTCATACGCTTCAGGGTGTGGCGAAAATTGGAAAGGGCTGTGAGCAGATATCGGGCGATACATTTCTTATGACGGCGCTTCCCGGAGGAAAAGAAGGAGTTGTTTTGTCAGACGGAATGGGCTCCGGTGAGGAAGCATTTCGGGAGAGCGCTATGGTAGTGGAGATGATGGAGGAGCTTTTGATGGCAGGCTTTCCAATGAAAATGGCTATCCAGATGTTAAATACTGCATTGGTGATGGGAAGGGAAGAGGTGTATTTTTCTACGGTTGATATGTGTGTGTTCGACTTATATGAAGGGAGCTGCGAATTGCTGAAGGCAGGGGCTTCTACCACATTTATCCGGTATGCGGACCGGACTGAGAAAATTACTTCCACGACGCTTCCTATCGGCGTAATTCAGAATATTGAGATTGACTGCATTTACAGAGAACTGCATGACGGGGATTTTGTGATTATGGTGACGGACGGCGTGATGGACGCGCTGCCGGTTGGGGAACAGGAGTCGTTGATTGGAAAATTCATCAGAGGAACTGAGAGTCAGAATCCGAAAGAGATGGCGCATTATATTTTAGAGCAGGTATTGGAGTGGACCGGAGAAGTACCTATAGACGATATGACGATTATTGTGATAGGAGTGTGGGAACTGTAACCGTTGTAAACAGCAACAAAGGGGTTGCATTTTGATAGAATAATATGTAAAATAAAATTCAGTCGCACGAAAATGAAATAATATATTGCGGCTGAATATCCATTGTATCAGGAGATTTGAAGAAGAATATTTATGTATGAAAAGATAAAGGCATATATACAGAAGTACCATATGATTCAGGAATCAGACGTGGTGATTGCAGGCGTGTCAGGCGGGCCGGATTCTATATGCCTTCTTTGCGTTCTGATGAGGCTTCAAGATGAATTTAACTTTCGGATTGCAGCAGTTCATGTGAATCACTGTCTTAGGGGGAAGGAGGCTGACGAAGACGAACAGTTTGTCAGGGATTTTTGCCTGGAGAGGGGAGTTCCCTTAAAGGTATTCAGAATAGATGTAGCCAGTTATGCCAGAGAGCGGAGACAATCTTCTGAGGAGGCCGGGCGTGAAGTCAGACGAAATGCTTACAGGCTGGCCGTACAGGAGTATGGAGGAACAAAGATTGCGCTTGCACATCATATGGATGATAATGCGGAGACGATGATTCTTCATATGGCAAGAGGCACCGGACTGCAGGGAATGGCAGGGATACGTCCTGTGGCGGGAGAGTATATTCGGCCGCTTCTGACTCTCCGAAAAGCGGAGATAGAAGAATATTTAAGGACTGCGGATATTGCAAGCTGCGAGGATGCTACGAATCAGGAAGACCTTTATGCCAGAAATCGTGTGCGGAACCATGTTTTACCGTATTTAGAAGCGCAGATTAATCAGAAAACGGTTGAACATATGTGGGAATTGTCGGAGCAGATGGCTGTGCTTAAGGGGTATATTCATCGACAGACGGAGAAGCTGATGGAAAGCTGCGTGACAGTTCTGAACGGGAATTACCTGGTGCATATAAGCGAATTGAAGAATGTAGACGAGGCGATTAAACCATTTCTAATACACAAAGTTCTCGCAGAGGCGGCGGGCCGGGCGAAGGATGTGGAGGCCGTTCATATCAGGGCGGTTGAAGAGCTGATTCACAAGCAGAGCGGAAAGAAGATTATACTTCCTTACGGCTTAGAAGCAAAACGGCAATATGAAGATATTTGTATTAGAAAAAGGAAGGAATGTCAGAACAAGAACGAGGTCCGTTTGGCAGAACATCGGATTTGTGGGCCGGATGAACCGGATAGAATCACTGAGATAAGGAATCTTATTCAGGTTAGAATATTTAGGCGGGAAGAAATCCCGGATACATTTGAGAAACGCCCCTACACGAAGTGGTTTAATTATGATATAATACAGAGCGACGTTATTTTACGAACCCGGAAGCCGGGGGATTATTTAACGATTGATCATTTAGGGCATAGGCAGAAGATAAAGTCGTATTTTATTAATGAGAAGATACCAGGCGAGCAGCGGAACAAGATACCGCTGATTGCGGAAGGTTCTGAGGTTTTGTGGGTTGTGGGCTACAGACAGAACGGCAAATACCAGGTCACAGAAGAAACAAAAAGAATTTTGGAGATTAGTTTTGCAGATTACGGAGGATAAAACAATGGCAGAGTCGATTCGGGTGTTGATATCAGAAGAGAATGTGGATAAGCGGATTTGTGAGATTGGAGAGCGTATCAGTAAGGATTATGAGGGGAAACAGGTTCATTTAATCTGTGTGTTAAAGGGCGGCGCGTTCTTTATGTGCGAGCTTGCCAAGAGAATTTCGGTTCCGGTGAGTATGGATTTTATGAGTGTTTCCAGTTATGGAGCCGATACGAAATCAAGCGGCGTGGTGAAGATTGTTAAGGATTTAGACGAGCCGTTAGAGGGTAAGGATGTCTTAATTGTAGAAGATATTATTGATTCGGGAAGAACGCTCTACTATCTGATTGATATTCTGCAGAAGAGACGCCCGGAAAGTATTCGTCTTTGTACACTGTTAGATAAACCAGACAGACGGGTAAAGGAAGTGAACGTAGACTATGTAGGATTTAATATACCAGATGAATTTGTAGTAGGCTATGGACTGGATTATGCACAAAAATATAGAAACCTTCCATATATTGGAGTTGTGGAAGGGGTAGAGTAGGAGGAGTATACGGATTTGGATAATAGAAGAAGGGGACCAGGAGGCGTTACTTTCCTGCTGCTTATTGTAATTCTGTTTGGCGCGCTCTGGTTTACCAATCAGATTGAACAGCAGGGAAGACAACTGACATATAAGGAATTTTACAGTATCATTGAAAAGGATAATGCCGAGAATATTCTGGTAATACAAAACAGGGATATTCCAACAGGTCGAGTTGAATTGACCCGTAAGGATGTAGATTCCGAAGAAGAGTGGAGACTCAATGTATCGGATGTCAATGATATCTGCGAATATTTGAAGGAGCAGAACACAGAATTCAGACTGAATGACGTGCCGGAGGAGAACTGGCTGATGACAACCGTTTTCCCGGTGATGGTAATGCTGGCGGGCGTATTGCTTTTATTCTATCTTATGAACAGGCAGAATGGCGCGAACAGCAAGGCTATGAATTTCGGAAAGAATCGTGCGAAGCTTCATACGGGTAATAAGAAGGTTACTTTTGCCGATGTGGCGGGACTTAGAGAAGAGAAGGAAGAACTGGAAGAGATTGTGGATTTTCTGAAAGCGCCCAAGAAGTATATTCAGGTGGGGGCGAGAATCCCCAAGGGAGTCTTGCTTGTAGGACCGCCGGGAACCGGTAAGACTTTGCTTGCCAAGGCGGTTGCCGGAGAAGCGGGCGTGCCGTTTTTTACTATTTCTGGTTCAGATTTTGTAGAGATGTTTGTAGGTGTAGGAGCGTCCAGGGTCAGGGATTTGTTTGAGGATGCCAAGAAGAATGCGCCTTGTATAATATTTATAGACGAGATTGACGCGGTGGCCAGACGCCGCGGTACCGGTATGGGCGGCGGACACGATGAGAGAGAGCAGACATTGAATCAGCTCCTTGTTGAGATGGATGGATTTGGTGTGAATGAAGGCATTATTGTGATGAGCGCTACGAACCGGGTAGACATTTTGGATCCGGCTATCTTAAGACCTGGACGGTTTGACAGGAAGGTTTCAGTGGGGCGTCCGGATGTGCTGGGAAGAGAAGACATTCTGAAGGTTCATGCCAAAGGAAAGCCTTTGGGCGACGATGTGGATTTGAAACAGATTGCCCAGACGACGGCAGGCTTTACAGGAGCGGATCTTGAGAACCTGCTGAATGAGGCGGCGATTCTTGCTGCAAAAGAAGGCCGGGTGTATATTCGTCAGTCGGATATTCGTTCTTCCTTCGTGAAAGTAGGGATTGGAGCCGAGAAAAAGAGCCGGGTTATTTCCGATAAGGAGAAGAAGATTACGGCTTACCATGAAGCAGGCCATGCAATTCTATTTCATGTACTGCCGGATGTGGGACCGGTTTACAGCGTATCCATTATTCCTACAGGTATGGGTGCGGCGGGATATACGATGCCGCTGCCGGAAAGAGACGAGATGTTCAACACCAGAGGCAAGATGCTGCAGGATATTACCGTAGCTTTGGGAGGGCGCATTGCGGAGGAAGAGGTATTTGGCGATATCACAACCGGAGCCTCCCAGGATATTAAGCAGGCTACAGGCATTGCCAGGTCTATGGTTACGAAATTTGGTATGTCTGAGAAGCTGGGACTGATTAATTACGATAATGACAGCGACGAAGTATTTATTGGAAGAGACCTTGTTCATTCGCAGAGAGGCTATGGGGAGGATGTAGCAGGAACAATTGATCAGGAAATTAAGCGGATTATTGACGAGTGCTACCAGCGGGCAAGACGTATTATCTGCAAATATCGTCAGGTATTGAGCGACTGTGCGCAATTATTATTAGAAAAAGAAAAAATTACAAGAGAAGAATTTGAGGCGCTGTTTGACGGCCTGGAAGTGTCAGAAGTCTCGGATTAATTAGGGGGTTGTATGAACAAAGAGGCTTTGTTTTGTGATGGAACAGGAAATTATGTGATGCCGTCGGAACCGAAACCGTCCGAGATGGTACGGCTGTTATTTCGGACGGCAGCGGATGATGTGGACAGCGTGGAGCTGTATACAGGCGGCGAATATTATGAAATGAAGAAAATAGTCACCGTTCGGGGCTTTGATTATTACCGGATTTACCGAAAGCTTGGCGAAGAGATGATGCAGTACAGCTTTCGGATTCGGCAAGGTGAGGAAATCGTCTATTATAATCAATATGGAGTGTGCAATAGAATAGTAAATGACTATGCGTTTCGTATCTGCCCTGGATTTGCGACGCCTGACTGGGCAAAAGGCGCGGTGATGTATCAGATATTTACAGATCGTTTCTGTAATGGAGATCCGACGAATGATGTGGTGGATGGCGAGTATTATTATATTAACGAACCAGTGAAGGCGATTAAAGACTGGTATCAGATGCCTTCTGTTATGGATGTACGTAATTTTTATGGCGGGGATTTGCAGGGGGTAAGGGATAAACTGGATTATTTGCAGGAGCTTGGAGTAGAGGTTATCTACTTTAACCCATTGTTCGTATCTCCGTCGAATCATAAGTATGACAATCAGGATTACGACTATATTGATCCTCATTTTGGAGTAATTATAAATGACCTTGAGGAATCGGATTGGAAAAATCAGTCGTCGGATTTCCATGCGGCAAGATATCAGAAGAGAGTGACGGACTGGGAGAATCTTGAGGAGAGCAATAAATTCTTTGCAGAATTGGTAGAAGAGATTCACAGAAGAGGAATGAGAGTGATTTTGGACGGTGTGTTTAATCACTGTGGTTCTTTTCATAAGTGGATGGACAGAGAGCATATCTATGAAGGCAGGGAAGGCTTTGAGACGGGCGCGTATATAGCGGCGGACAGTCCTTACCGTTCTTATTTTGACTTTCGGGATTCGCGGGATGACGCATGGCCCAATAACGCAAATTATGACGGCTGGTGGGGGCATGACACATTGCCTAAGCTCAATTATGAGGCTTCCAAGGAGCTGGAGGAATATATACTGCGGATTGGAAGAAAATGGGTGTCCCCACCGTATAATGTAGACGGCTGGCGGCTGGATGTGGCGGCAGATTTGGGACACGATAAAGAATATAATCATGCTTTTTGGAAGAAGTTTCGGAAGGCGGTCAAGGAGGCTAATCCGGAAGCTTTGATTCTGGCGGAGCATTACGGTGATCCGCGGGAGTGGCTCGAAGGCGACGAGTGGGATTCTGTTATGAATTACGACGCTTTTATGGAGCCGGTTACCTGGTTTCTTACAGGGATGGAAAAACACAGTGACGAGGAGCGTGCGGATCTCTGCGGCAATGCATATGCATTTGTT
The DNA here is from genome assembly GCA_910574185.1 of Lachnospiraceae bacterium. GTDB lineage: Bacteria > Bacillota > Clostridia > Lachnospirales > Lachnospiraceae > Claveliimonas. Next base: position 39,167 of record CAJSZQ010000020.1, on the reverse strand, counting down.
AATATGATTTCCCATAGTATGGCAAGTTACGGGACGCCGTCTCTTCAGACTGCGATGAATGAGCTGTCTAACCATGACCATTCTAGATTTCTGACGAGAACCAATCACCTGGTGGGCCGATTAGGAGGCTATACGGCGGAAGACGCAGAGCGGAATGTGAATGTTGCCGTTATGCGTCAGGCTGTGATGATGCAGATGACCTGGGTGGGAGCGCCTACAGTGTATTATGGAGATGAAGCGGGACTGTGTGGGTTCACAGACCCGGACAATCGAAGAACCTATCCATGGGGAAGGGAAGATCAGGAGATGATTCGCTTTCACAAGATGATGATAGGGCTTCATAAGCGATATCAGGTATTTCGGACAGGTTCTATCAAAATCCTTAAGGTGGAAGAGTGCGTGCTGGCATATGGGCGGTTTGACACTCAGAATCAGTTTGTGATTGTAGTTAACAGCAGCGAAGAATTAAGACAGGCGCAGATACCGGTTCAATTGGCAGAGCTTCCGATGGAAGGTAAGGTGGAGCGTTTGGTATATAGTAATTCTGAAGGATATACAACGGAATCTTCGACTTATCTGATTGAAGCGGGAAATATTATAATTCATATGGAACCGCATTCGGCGGCAATTTTTGGAAATGTTTCAAAATAAAGAAGAGTATTGAAAAAGGTCCTGAAAGTGGCAAGCTTTCAGGACCTTTTTCCATCCAAGGTCAGGATGTGCATTGTCTCTAAAACAGCTGAATGTAAGTTATTTCGTGAGTACCTCCACGCCGGTCTCAGTAATGAGAACCATGTATTCAATCTGTGCAGATAAACCGCCGTCTATGGTGCGAACGGTCCAGCCGTTGTCCTCATCTACAAAGAAATCAGGACTACCCTCGTTAATCATCGGCTCAATGGTAAACATCATGCCGGGAACGAGGACCATCTCAGAGCCTTTAGGGGTCACATAACTGACAAAAGGTTCTTCGTGGAATGCAAGGCCAATGCCATGGCCGCCAATTTCCTCTACCACAGAATACCCGCAGGCCTGTGCGTGGGAATTGATGGCATAAGCGATGTCTCCCAGATGACCCCATGGCCTGGCGGCACGAAGGCCAAGTTCTACACACTCGGCGGTAACGTCAATAATCCGTCTGCTCCGTCTGCTGACATTACCGATTGCAAACATGCGCGAGGCATCGGAGTAATATCCATCCAAAATGGTGGAGACATCTACATTGACAATATCTCCTTCCTGAAGAACGTCGTGTTCATTCGGAATACCATGACAGATAACATCGTTGACGGAAGTACATACACTCTTCGGAAATCCTTCAAAATTCAGAGGGGCGGGAATTCCGCCGTGCTCTGTCGTATAGTCGTATACCAGCGTATCAATCTCTGCAGTATTCATACCGGCCTTTATATGTGCGGCTACATGATCGAGAACTGCCGTATTCAGCGCTGCACTTCTTTTAATGGCTGCTATCTGTTCTGGTGTCTTAAGCAGGCTGCGGTTGGGAACAATCTGTCCCTTTGCGGCGAGCTTCCATAGCTTAATATCCAGTCTATCCATGGATGAATCCATCTCCTTTTTGAAATAATTGTAAGGAAAGAGTAGACAAATGCCCTCAATCATTTGTCATTGCTCGCCTGTTTATTGTAGCATACTTTTTTCAATTGTGCTATAATGGATTTCAAATTAATAAATTATTGCGGAAGGAGTGATAATAGTATGCTGCGAATTGGAATGCTTACAAGCGGGGGCGATTGTCAGGCATTGAACGCAACCATGCGGGGCGTTGTAAAGGGAATTTTTAATGAGAGAGACGATGTGGAGATTTATGGATTTCAAGCAGGATATAAGGGACTTATCTATTCTGATTTTAAGATGATGACATCCAGAGATTTTTCGGGGATTTTGACGGTGGGAGGAACGATACTTGGAACCTCCAGGCAGCCGTTTAAGAAGATGAGAGATCCAGATGAGAACGGACTGGACAAAGTAGAAGCTATGAAGCATACCTACCATAAGTTAAGTCTCGATTGTCTGGTGGTACTGGGAGGTAATGGCACCCACAAGACGGCGAATATGCTGAGTGAAGAGGGGCTGAATGTCATAACGCTTCCAAAGACGATTGACAATGATTTGTGGGGAACAGATATGACGTTCGGTTTCCAGAGTGCGGTGGATATCGCTACGGATACCATTGATAAGATTCATACCACAGCTACCTCCCATAGCCGGGTGTTTATTGTGGAGATTATGGGCCACAGGGTTGGCTGGGTTGCCCTTCATGCAGGTATCGCAGGCGGAGCGGATATCATTCTGATTCCAGAGATACCATATGATGTGGATGTTCTTGCAGATATGATTAATAAGCGCGCAAAAGAGGGCAAGCGCTTTACAATTATTGCCGTTGCAGAGGGAGCTATTTCCAAGAAGGATGCGAAGCTGTCCAAGAAAGAGATGAAGAAGAAACTGGAGAAGGAGAAGAATATTTATCCGTCGGTTGCTTATGAGGTGGCGGCAAGACTTCAGAAGAAGACGTCGCAGGAAGTGCGTATTACAGTTCCGGGACACACGCAGCGGGGCGGTACGCCCTGTCCTTACGACAGAGTGCTCTCTACTCGTCTTGGAGCATTTGCAGCTCAGATGATTTTGAATGGGGAGTATGGATATATGGCGGCAATCAGGGATGGGGAGACTGTTAAAGTTCCGCTTACCGAAGTCGCAGGAAAGCTGAAATATGTAGATCCTCATTCCAAGATTGTGCAGGAAGCAAGGCAGGTAGGAATCAGCTTCGGAGACAAATAAAAGAAGGCAGATTTGAGGAGAGAAGGATATGGGCTATACGGCATTGTATCGAAAGTTTCGTCCTGGTGAATTTAAGGATGTTAAAGGACAGGATGTAATTGTCAGGATATTAAGGAATCAGATAAAGACAGGGCGTATAGGTCATGCTTACCTGTTCTGCGGGACCAGGGGGACAGGTAAGACAACTGTAGCAAAGATATTTGCAAAGGCAGTTAATTGTGAGCATCCGGTGGATGGAAGCCCTTGTGGAGAATGCGAGATGTGCCAGTCGATTTCGGCAGGCACATCTATGAATGTGATAGAAGTGGACGCTGCTTCCAATAATGGGGTGGACAATATCCGAAGGATTCGGGAGGAGGTTGCCTACCATCCAACGGAAGGAAAATATAAGGTATATATTATTGATGAGGCGCATATGATTTCTGACTCGGCGTTTAACGCGCTTCTTAAGACGTTAGAAGAGCCGCCGGAGTATGTTATCTTTATTCTGGCGACTACGGAGGCCCGTAAGATTCCGGTGACAATTTTAAGCCGCTGTCAGAGATTCGATTTTAAGAGAATATCAATTGATACGATTTGTGGAAGGCTAAATGAGCTCATTGCACAGGAAGGTTTGGAAGTGGAAGAGAAGGCGGTGCGCTATATTGCCAGAGCGGCAGATGGAGCGATGCGCGACGCGCTAAGCCTGCTGGAGCAGTGCGTGACATTTTACCTTGGACAGCAGTTAACCTATGACCATGTACTGGATGTATTGGGAGCGGTGGATACGGATGTGTTTAGCAGGTTATTCCGGGAGCTGATTACGCAGGATGTGAAGAACGTTATATCCAGCTTAGATGAACTGATGATGCAGGGAAGAGAGCTGACTCAGTTCTCGGAAGACTTTGTGTGGTATTTGAGGAATCTTTTGCTGATTCAGAGCTCCGAGCATGTGGAAGATGCGCTGGACGTATCTACAGAGAGTTTACAGCAGTTAAAAGAAGAGGCGGGAATGATAGAGACGGAGGAACTTATCCGTTATATCCGCATTTTTTCAAAGCTCACAGGAGAACTTAAGTATGCGACTCAGAAGCGTGTGCTGGTGGAGGTAACATTTATTAAGCTGTGCAGGCCTCAGATGGAGACGGGGCAGGAGGATGCGCTGCTTTCGAGGATACGGGCGCTGGAAAACATGGTTGAACAGAAGATAGATGCGCTTAAAGCAGGGCAGGCGCTTTATGCACCACAGGCAGAACCAGAGAAGAAACCGGAGAAGCCCCGACTTACACAGGCGCTTTCAGCGGATGTGAGGGAAGTGGCAGAAAACTTTCGGAGTATTACAGGCAATGCTTCCGTTATGCTGAGACAATATTTGAAGAAAGCGCATCTTAGCGCAGGGGAGAACGACAGGCTGCAGATTGTTCTTCCGGATGAGGTCAGCGCCGGGTTTGTAGCAAAGCAGGAGCATAAGGACGAGATTATCCGTCTAATTGAAGAGAAAACGGGCAAGACGATGGAGATTGACGTTCGTCAGGTAGAGAAAGGCAGAGTTTTTGAGGATCAGTTTGTAGATATAGAGAAACTGGTTAATATGGACATCACAGTGGAAGATTAAAGGAGGACAGACCCATGGCAAAGCGTGGAGGATTTCCTGGCGGAGGAATGCCGGGAAATATGGCAAATCTTATGAAGCAGGCGCAGAAGATGCAGCGCCAGATGGAAGAACAGGCGAAAGAACTGGAGGCAAAGGAATTTTCAGCGACAGCCGGAGGAGGAGCCGTAGAGGTGACCGTATCTGGGAAAAAGCAGGTATTGAAGGTGAAACTGAACGAGGAAGTTGTAGACCCGGATGATGTGGAGATGTTGGAGGATCTGCTGGTTGCGGCTGTCAATGAGGCGCTGGATAAGGTGGATGCTGAGTCGGCAGGCGCTATGTCCAGATTCACAGGAGGAATGCCGGGTGGATTATTATAGCAGCCAGATTAACAAGTTAATAGAGGAATTTTCAAGGCTTCCGGGAATCGGGCCAAAGTCAGCCGGCAGGCTGGCTTTTCATTTGATTCACATGCCAAAAGAACAGGTGAAAGAACTGGCAGATTCTATGGTAGAGGCCAGAGAAAAGGTGCGTTACTGCGAGTGCTGCCATACGCTGACGGATCAGGAACTTTGTCCGATTTGCAGTAACAGCGGCAGAGATCACAGGACGATTATGGTCGTTGAATCCACAAAGGATTTGGCGGCCTATGAGAAGATTGGCAAATATGAAGGCGTTTATCATGTGCTTCATGGAGCCATATCGCCGATGCTGGGAATCGGCCCGGGAGATATTAAGCTAAAAGAACTGATTCGCCGGCTTGAGGGCGATGTGGCAGAAGTGATTATTGCGACTAATTCCAGCTTAGAAGGTGAGACAACGGCTATGTATATCAGCAAGCTGATTAAACCGACAGGAATCAAGGTAAGCAGAATCGCAAGCGGAGTTCCGGTAGGCGGAGATTTGGAGTACATTGACGAGGTGACACTATTGCGCGCCCTGGAAGGGCGTACGGAGCTGTAAAATTTTATGGTTCATATGTTAACCGGCAAACAGCAGATTGAATCGGATTAGCGCGTCCAAACAGACGGAGTAACATTCCGATTCCATCCGCGTCCCCTGGAAAATATATGAACAGTCATCAAAAGTGTTCTGAACATATGTATAAATATGGCGGGTTCTCTTGACCCTCCATCTTTTTACAGATATAATCAGACTATCAGGTTACAAAAAGGTTACTATTATAATTTAGGAGGCAAGTTTCATGAACAAAGTAGAACTGATGAAGACTGCTAATGAGGTTCGCAAAGGCATTATTGACGCAGTGCACAGCGCGAAGTCTGGCCATCCGGGGGGCTCATTATCAGCGGCAGATATTTATACATATCTGTATTTTGAAGAGATGAATGTAGATCCGAAGGCGCCGGATAAGGCAGACAGAGATCGTTTTGTGTTGTCAAAGGGACATACATCTCCGGGATATTATTCTGTGTTATCACAGAGAGGCTTCTTCCCGGTAGAAGATTTAAAGACATTCCGTCATACAGGTTCTTATCTGCAGGGACATCCGGATAAGAAGCATATTCCGGGAGTAGATATGTCTTCCGGCTCTTTGGGACAGGGAATTTCAGCGGCAGTTGGTATGGCTATTTCTGCAAAACTGTCTGGAGATGATTACCGGGTATATACATTAGTAGGCGACGGAGAGATTCAGGAGGGACAGGTATGGGAGGCGTCCATGCTTGCTGCTCACAGAAAGCTGGATAATCTTGTAGTAATTGTAGATAACAACAACTTACAGATTGATGGAGACATCAGTAAAGTTAATTCTCCGTATCCGATTGACAAGAAGTTTGAGGCGTTTAATTTCCATGTAATCAATGTGGATGGTCATGATTTTGACCAGCTTGCGGCAGCGTTTAAAGAGGCGAGAGAGACCAAAGGTCAGCCGACAGCTATTATTGCGAAGACAGTGAAAGGTAGAGGCGTTTCTTTCATGGAGAATCAGGCGTCCTGGCATGGAGCTGCTCCGAATGACGAGCAGTACGCGGTAGCAATGGCAGATTTAGAGAAAGTAGGTGAAGCATTATGTCAGAAGTAAAGAAGATAGCAACAAGAGAAAGTTATGGTAATGCTTTGGCAGAATTAGGAAAACAGCACGAAGATGTTGTGGTATTGGACGCAGACCTTGCAGGCGCAACGAAGACAAGCGTATTCATGAAGGCTTTTCCAGAGCGTCATATTGACTGCGGTATTGCAGAAGGCAATATGATGGGCGTGGCAGCAGGACTTGCCGCTGCGGGCAAGGTTCCGTTTGCGAGCACGTTCGCTATGTTTGCGGCGGGACGTGCATTTGAGCAGGTTCGTAATTCTATCGGTTATCCGAAGCTGAATGTGAAGATTGGCGCTACTCATGCGGGAATTTCTGTTGGCGAAGACGGCGCTACCCATCAGTGCAATGAGGATATCGCCCTGATGAGAACCATTCCAGGAATGACGGTAATCAGTCCGGCAGATGATGTAGAAGCTAAGGCGGCGGTTGCGGCGGCTTATGAGCATGAGGGTCCGGTATATATGAGATTTGGAAGACTTGCGGTTCCGGTAATTAATGACAAGCCGGATTACAAATTCGAGCTTGGCAAGGGAATCGTACTGAGAGAAGGTAAGGACGTTACAATCATTGCGACAGGACTTCCGGTAGCTAACTGTCTGGAAGCGGCAGAGAAACTGGCGGCGGACGGAATTGACGCTAAGGTGATTAATATCCACACAATCAAACCACTGGATGAAGAACTGGTAGTTGCGGCGGCGAAAGAAACAGGCAAAGTAGTTACGGTTGAAGAGCATTCCGTAATCGGCGGACTGGGAAGCGCAGTGTGCGACGCATTGTCTGAGAAAGCGCCGACAAAGACTCTTAAGATAGGCATTAATGATGTGTTCGGCGAGTCAGGACCTGCAGCAGAGCTGGTGAAGAAGTACGGACTGGATGCAGACAGCATTTATGAGAAAGTAAAAGCATTTGTATAGGGACAGAATACAAGAAAGGAGCTGGAGACAGCTCCTTTTTTGTCCTCTGGGAAACTTTAGGGAATGTGCTGAAGCACATTCTTTGTTACCTTCCTGCAGTTCACAGGGTATCTGGGGCATATGGAAAGCTTTGGCCTGGGATGTGGGGCAATTCAGAGACGCATTTAATGGAAGTGAAATCTCTGCTTACATCGACTTAGAAACGAAGGCATTCCTGAGTTTCTTAGACGACGTTGGCAGAGAGTTCGCTGGAATGTTGTCTCGCCCCACATCCCAGGCCAAAGCTTTCCATATGCCCCAGATATCCTGTGAACTGCAATTTTTGCTATGCAAATGCTGGCTAAGATTGCCGGAGGACAAAGACTCTCCCCGAAATGAGATAGATATTGGGGAAACATTCTGCGGACAAGTCCCACCGATTGATAAAATACGCATGATACCTGTGATATGATAGTTCAAAATCTTGGGTGAGGTGAGTATAAAAATGCAAGGACAATTTCCAAAGAATGTAAAACAAGTGGGCAATGTAAGCGACAGCCCTAAAATTTATGTGGAAGATTATGTTGACACATATTTTAACCAGTTGAAGGAACAGGGGAGAGAATCGCTGGTGGGTGTTTTCCTAATCGGAGAAAATACTGTGATTGAGGAGCAGGAATGTATCTATGTAACCGGCGCGGTGCAAATGAAAGATTTGGATACCGAAAGTAAGGAGCTTGACATTGGCAAAGAACACTTAGAAATGGCAAAAGCGGAAAGCAAGGAGTATTTTCATGGACAGGAGATTGTTGGCTGGCTTTTGATTATGCCGGGACATCCGGTAGGATTAAGCAGCAGTATGACGCGCGTGCATGAAAAATTATTTCCCGATAAGAACAGTCTGTTTATTTTGATAGACGCAGAGGATGAAGAACAAATTTATACGTATAAATTCCATGAACTCATGCAGATGGGAGGGCATTATATCTTCTATGAGAAGAACCCGGATATGCAGAGTTATATGATTAGCGAGCGTAAACAGATCGGCGTTACACCCAGTGAAATGGTTGAGGATCGAGCTGCAAAGGATTTTCGCAGTACCGTAAGGGGACAGATGGAAGCCAGAGAACAGCGCAGGGAATCCAGATACGTGTATCTGACCAGCGTACTACTTGTGATTGTAGTTCTGGCAATCGGTATCTCAACCATGAATAATTATGATAAAATGAATTCTGTACAGACATCTATCGAGACGTTATCTTCTGCGATGCGGCAGTCGTCATCAAAGGAAGAAGGACAAGCAGTGGAAGATACTCAGGATGGAAAAGAGGTAAACAAGGAGACTCAGGAACAGGAGAATCTTCAGGCGGTGCAGACGGAAGATACAGGACAGCAGATGGAACCCGAGGTGTCCACTGTGCAGGAGGATTTAGGGGATGAAGACTATTATGTGGTGGAGAAGGGAGATACGCTGGATATCATCAGTGAAAAAATTTACGGAACAATCTCAAAAACAGATGCAATCCGTCAGAAAAATGGATTAGAAGACGGAAATCTTATATTCATCGGACAAAAATTGTTATTGCCATAAAAGTATGTTATACTAAGAGACAAAGTGTTTGAAGCACATCCGAAAGGCAGATATTCCGGGAGCGTCAGGAATTATGGCAGGCGTGGGAATGTTGAACAAAAAGAGGCTTAATTGAGGTTAAGATATGAGGCGTAAGAAAAATACAGATTTATATGCTGTTCAGGATACGAAAGATGTTACAGAAGCGGTAATCGACAGAGTATTAGCAGAACTCAGGGAGGAAGACGGCATTCAGGAGAATATAGAGGAACAGGTACGACAGCATAAAAGGAGCCGCAGGATTCGTGTTACAGTTATCAGTACCCTTGTGATTATGATTGCGGTGACGTCCTTTCTTGTTATTCATTTGCAGACATATATGTCGTCCAGAACAATTACCACGTATGAAAATAACAGCGATGGGAATGTTAATTATAGACAGTTTGCAGACGGCGTATTAAAATACAGTAAGGATGGAATCGCGCTGCTCAACCGCAGAGGCAAGGAGAACTGGAATCAACCTTATCAGATTAAGAATCCGATTATTGATACTTATAATAATGACGCGGTGGTGGTGGCGGATAAAGGCGGCAATACAATGCTTGTATTAGACCGGGAAGGATTAAAGGGAGAGATACAGACTATGCTTCCGGTGGAAAAGGCAGTGGTATCCGCACAGGGAATCGTCTGTACGGTTTTAAAAAATGGGACCTCTCCAAAGATAGTGTGTTATGATGCGGCGGGTAATTTGCTTATAGAGATGACAGCTTCTCTTACTGGGACAGGGTATCCGCTTGACGTGGGAATTTCAGAAGACGGGAAGCTTCTGTTGGTGTCTTATCTGTGTGTACAGGGAGACAGACTCATAACAAAGATACGATATTATAATTTTGACGGAGAGAAGGATAGTATTCAGGATTACGAAGTGACGGCAGACGACTATGAAAATATGACGGCGGCATCGGCATTTTTTATGAATCCGAAAGTATCGGTGGTAGTTGGAGATGACAGGATACTCTTTTATCATGGCGAGGGAAGACCTGAACTTGCAGAAACTATTATTTTGGATAAAAGAATTAAAAGTGTATTTCATAGCAACCGATATGTTGGACTTATTTTGAAAAATGAGCGGAAGGAGGGGTATGAGCTGTGCCTGTTCAATACATCCGGAAAGAAGGTTCTGTCTGAGGATTTTACAGGGGACTTTACAAGTGTAAAATTAAGCGGAAGTCAGGTGCTGATGTACGACGGAAAGAAGTGCAGCGTGTATACCCGGACTGGAATCCACAAATATGACGGAGAGTTAGACAGTAATATTCTGGAGATATTCCCGGTTCTGGGAGTGAATAAATACATAGTGATGAATGCAAATGGAATGGAAGTTATTCGATTTGTAAAATAAGGAGAAAATATATGAACTGGCTATTTTGTATTATCGGAATCAGTTTTTTAATTGGATTCATTATTGGGATTATCAGGGGGGCTGTGAAGATAGCAGTGTCGCTTCTTGCAACGCTGGTCACTTTTTTGCTGGTATTTTTTGCAACGCCTTATGTGAGCAAAGGAATCACAGCAGTAACGCCAATTCAGGAGGTTGTGGAAACGAAGATTGAATCCATGATTACAGGTATGGTGACAAACGCCGCTGTAGAGAAGACGGGTATTGGTTCCGGGGATGTTGAAGCAGTGCGCAGAGTTCTGAACGCGGCAGGTATCAGTGAGGAAGAACTTGGAGCGTTAGGAATTACTTTAGAGGATATTGCGGAGGGCAGAATAGGCAGCAGTGAGCTTGCGGATATGGGAATTTCCAGAAATATTCTGGACGGTATTAAAAATATGGGAATGGAAGAAAAGGCGGCAGAGGCGCTGAAACATGTAGAGATTCCCAGAGATATGCAGATTGCGGCAATCGAAGGGGCGGATCTTCCGCAGGTATTTAAAAATCTTCTTCTTATTAACAATAACAGTGAAATATATGAGAAATTAGGAGTCACCAGTTTCGCATCCTATGTTGCAAAATATATGGCGAAGGTTGTTGTAAATATCGTAGCTTTTATTTTGACGCTGATTGTAGTAACTATCATTCTTCGTGCAATAATATTCTCACTGAATATCATCGCAGACCTTCCGGTGTTTGGATTTATGAACCGGGCGGTAGGAGGCGTCTTGGGAGTAATCGGCGTGCTGATTATTGTGTGGGTTGCATTTGTCATTATTTCATTGCTGTATACAACCGAAATTGGAAAAGAGATGTTTGAGATGATTCAGACGAATCGTATATTAGCGGTAATTTATGAATATAATCCTGTTATGAAGTTTGCAACATCGTTTCGACTGTAAATTTAAGGCGGAGCATGTCGAAGAATGCGAAAGAATTTTGTTAATGAAGAAAAAATCTCTTGCATAATTATTTGTAAAGGTTTATACTGAATAAGCGGTGTGAAGAACACCTATTCCTCGATAGCTCAATGGTAGAGCACACGGCTGTTAACCGTGGGGTTGTTGGTTCGAGCCCAACTCGGGGAGTTTAGAATTGAATAGTCCAATAGAAGAACCTGTGAACGCAGTCGTTTACAGGTTTTTGTATATTCCAATTTCCTTGAGAGACAAGGCGTAGAATATACGTCAAAAATTAAGATAACCGTAATATTGCATGTCGGACTTTAATGGTGGAGCATGTTGGAGATAGGGATTGGTAAGAAGTTTTGTTAAAATGTCAACTAAAAAAGTATTTTCATATTACATATTATGGCAAGGACATGTTAAAATATTAAATATAAATAATATGATTTAGATGGAGTAATGACAATTATTGTTTTAGATGAATGAAAAGAGGTTCCTGTTAATGGAAGTGCAAAAAACGGAGATGATAGAATATCTAAAATTATCTGAAAAAGTCGAGTCGGAATATAATGGAATTGAGGAAGATGATGATAATGAAAATATAGAGGCCGATGAGCCATACGAGGTTCAGAATATTCGTATTGCTCAGAAGATGATAACCGTGTTTCAAATAGAACATTGGATTTCTGCAAAAAACGGAGTGAAGTTAAATTTATCTCCGGAATATCAAAGGAATTTGGTATGGGATATAAAAAGGCAAAGTGCATTAATTGAATCTTTATTGCTGCGTATACCGATACCGGCATTTTATTTAGATGAGGATAGTGATGGAAATAAGAATGTCATAGATGGCATGCAGCGTTTGTCAGCAATTCATTCCTATTTGAATAATGAATTTTCGTTAACAAAGATGCAGTATCTATCTCATTGTGAGAATAAATGTTTTCGAGATCTGGAACCAAAGTTTCGCGCAAGGATTGAGGATACAGAACTTGCAGTAAATATATTGGATGAAAAATGTCCGCAGATGGTAAAATTTGATGTCTTCAGAAGGGTAAATACCGGAGGTCTTCCGCTTAATTTTCAGGAAATCAGAAATATTATGGCAGAACCTAAAGTGAGAGTACTGCTTCGAAGAATGGCAGAATGCGTAGAATTTCAATGCGCTACTCAGTGTAGTGTCAAAGATATTCGTATGGGTGCACAGGAACTTTGCTTACGATATCTGACAATTTTGTCTGCCTACGATTGGAGGAAGCGAGATTTTATTCATTATCGTGGTCTGTTAAAAATGATGGATCAGATGATTATAAAATTAAATGGGATGCCGGAAGAAAGTCTTGAAAAATTGTTTCATACTTTCAGAGGTGTTATGGCAGATTGCCATGAGATTCTTGGGGAATATTCCTTTTGTAAAATAGGCAATAATAGAATAAACAAAGCATTGTTTACTGGTTGGGCGGTCGTGTTGACAAATACTGAATATGATATGGGTATTTTGAAAAAAAACGTAAAAGAGCTTAGAAATTCATATAGGAAATGTTTAAGTGAAGATATTGAATTTTATAGAGCAATTACTTCTTCTACCGGAACCAGAAAGAATATAGGAATATCAATAGAAGTTATTCGGAATTTATGGGAGAAATGTTATGATAAAATCGATTGAAATAAAAAATTTTAAATGTTTTAATGATTTAAGATTGCCGTTATCGAAATTAACGATTCTCGCAGGGGCAAATGCTGCAGGAAAATCTACGGTTATGCAGGCATTGCTGCTTGCAGAGGCTACGGCACGAGAAAAAGGCAATTCTGTGGACGCTTCAGAAGCATTGGGCGTAGCAGTTGGTGGTCCTAAAGCCCTTATTTCGCAGAATCAAACAGAAGTCTTGGAGGGAGATTTTCTTTTTCATATACAATGGGATGAAGCGGAGGTAACATTTACTTACAAAATTGATAAGCTTGTATCTTTGAAATTAGCATATAATCAGTCGGGGAGTATGCCTGATAATCAGTTGGTTTATTTGAATGCGGAGCGAATGGGACCCAGAATATCGTATCCGGCGGGGATTGACGAGGAAATTTTATATAATGGTGCGAATGCGGCATTTTTAATAGATCGGGCTGACATGCAGAAAAGAAAAGTACCAAAGTGTCTCACACTTACAAAAGAAACGTCAAATTTTTCCACTCAGGTAGAGAATTGGATGAATGCAATTTTAGGTGATATTAATTTTTCCATAACCACTGATTATATAAAGGCAATCACAGATATAAGATATGGGAATGAGGTGGCGGAGGAACCGGTACTTCCTACAATGACAGGATTTGGAATCAGCTATATTTTATCCATTGTTACAGCTGGATTGTGGTGTGCTTCCTTAAAAAATGTGTCCTTGCTAATTGAAAATCCAGAAGCACATCTACATCCGGCAGCACAGAGCAGAATGGGAAAATTTATGGAGTGTTTGGCTGATGCGGGGATACAGATTATTGTGGAGACACATAGCGAGCATATTATTGATGGGGCAAGAATCCAGGCGGCATTGATGAAACAGACTGATGATATTCAGATTTATTTTTTCTCTAAAGAGAAAGAAGGTATTCATGTAAAAGAAATTGATGTAGATGAAAATGGGGAGCTTTCAGAGTGGCCAAATGGTTTTTTTGATCAAAAAGGCCAAGACTTGAGAGAGTTATTTCAGATAAGGAGAGGATATGCAGGTCATTAATGCCTTAACAGAACAAAGCTTTGAGTATACGGCGAAGAAGGAAAGTCTGGCTGTTCGTAGGGACGAAATAGGCGATTTAATGGAGGTTATTGCATATTGTCAGGATGATGCGGTGAAAGAGCCGCTTGAATATCGAGAAACATTATGGGAGACGTGTGTGGAGGAGGGAATAACATTTACTGACTGGCTTTATGGAGGAGGCGCTGGCAGTGAAGATGACAGGCGGAGAATGTTAGAGGCGTTAAGTAAAAAAGGCTTGGTAGAATCTGATAGAGATTGGTCTGTTTATGAAGCTTCTAAATTGAAAAAAATCAACGTTGCGTTAGGAGAATTTCCGGCAAGTGTGTCTACAGTAAAGGAATATGTAAAGGAGCGAAGGGAAATCCTTAGTTCTATCAAGAAGGTTATGGATTACGAAGCATTTATGCAGTCTTGCTTCATAAACAGCAGATTTGCAAAGGGTATTTTGTCCGAAATGAAGCATATTTCCAATTTCTCAGATAATACAAAAGAAATCACGAAAGCATTAGGAGTATTAAATGATTATGCAGTAAAGTTATATCAGCAATATTCTAATCGATTAGAAGAGGCGATGCGAATTTTGTCTGCAAAATTACAGAGAGAATGTGCGCCAGATCCGAAACATGCAGAAGAGTTGATATTTACATTTACATATAATGAGAATATAGGAGGGGATAAAATGCCGAGAACAAAAGATATAGAGTGTTCACCACATTTAAAACTTCTTCATCCGGGATCAAATTTAAGAATTTATTTTTATTGGTGTGATGATGCGATTGAAGATGGAAAGAAAGTGCTGGTCGGAAGGATTGGCAGGCATCCATACTAACTGCGATATGATATAATGTAAGTTAATAAGATAAGTAGAATCGTCCGGTATGTAACTGTATCAATGGTAGAGCACACGGCTGTTAACCGTGGGGTTGTTGGTTCGAGCCCAACTCGGGGAGTTTAGAATGTGAATTAGATTAAGGCCTGTGAACAACGATGTTTACAGGCTTTTGTTATCCGGGCGCTTTGTATTCTGGGATTGAAACCATGAAAAGATGTAATTGAGTAGAAAAAGGACAGGAATATTATGAAGGAATGGAAGACAATATTTCATAAAAATATTTTAGCTCAGGGAAAAGAGTATTATGAGCGGGGAAGAGTATTTGAGCTCAAGGAGAAACAGGGCGTTTATACAGCAACCGTTGTTGAGCGTAAAACGTATGCGGTGAGAATAATTGCCAAGGATAATGGCTCTTATAAGGTGAGATGTAAGTGCCCGTTTGCGAAAGGCGGTGGAAATTGCAGGCACATGGCCGCGGTATTGTACGCGGTTGAGGCTGGCGGTACTGCAGAAAATGCAAGAAAGGATAACCTGGAATCTCGACCAGAGTCAGAAGTGAACGCTGCAGAAGCAAAAGAGGAGAGACTGAATGTGGTGAAAGGAATGAAAACAGAGAATCCGCGTGTTATGGAGGCGATGGAACCAGAAGCAGAAAGTACGTATAATATAGAAGAAATCGGAGAGGGCGAATACTTTATTCTGGATTCTTCCGGTCTGAATAAGAAGATTCCAAAGCAGAGAGAAGAAACGAATCCGGCCATTCAGGAACCGTATTCGTATTTTGATTTTAAGAAGATATGGGAACCTTTGAAATTTTCCGAAAAGGTTCTGAAAAAAGGGAAACAATTGCTGGAGAATGATGGGGTAGAACTTGAGGAGACTTTGCTGGGCTATATGAGCGATGAGGACGAGCAGGTTGCGATTGCAGAAGGTACGGGATGGGAAAGAAATCAGAGATTTCCAATAAAGATTATTTTTTCAAGAACTGAAATTCTTCATGTTGGCTGCCAGTGCAGGGAGTGCTGGGGGAATTATTGGAGATATTCGGGGAGAGAATATTGTGCGTATACATATGCTATGATTAAATTAGCGGAAAATCAGCTACAGAGTGATTCGGCGGGAAGCGCTACGGACAAACGGGGGAATCGTATTCTTATGGCGTTTAGACAGAATCAGGCGAATCAGGTGATTTCCGGCGTTATAGGGCAGAATGAAAGGGTGATGCTGATTCCGCGTCTGATTGAAAAGGATGGAGGATTGGCGCTGTCTTTTAAAATAGGAACAAAGAAATTGTACGTAATCAAAGATTTACAGGAATTTTATATAAGTGTGAAAATGTCGGTTACTCAGATTTATGGCGCAGATACGGAAATTTATCATGCAATTGACAATTTTACAGAGATGGGAAAGCGATGGATTGCATTTATCGGAGATGTGGTTCAGGAAGAAGCTCGGTTTGAAGAAAGGCTAATCAAATCCAGAACCTATTCAAAGAAAGCCCTTACGAAGAAGAATGAATTGGAATTATTTGGCTGGAGACTGGACAGATTCTACGAGATTGCAGCGACAGAGTCGATTTGTTATGAGAATCGGGCTGAGAAGATTAGGACCGAACTGGTTTTTCAAGAAGAAAATCCGAGAATTACAATGATTATTCGCAAGAATACGCTGGGTGGCGAAGGTATATTTCATGGGATTACTGCAAAGTGTGTCATTCCGCCTATTTTCTATGGTACAAAAACCGCGTATTTTATTAAAACGAATGCGTTCTGCAGGCTGACGGAGGAGTTTGCCGAACGTATCCGTCTGCTGGCCGGTTATGTGGGCGAATCTGGAGTAGAATTTCGGATTGGACGAAATGATTTGGCGGATTTTTATTATGTTGTTTTGGAAAAATTGCAGGATATTATTGATATTGTTCAGGAGGACGCAGAAGAAGTCGAGCGTTATCTGCCCTCGGAAGCAGAATTTATCTTTTATCTTGACGCAGATAAAAACTCTGTTTTGTGCAAACCGGCAGTGCGATATGGAAATGTAGAAATAATGCTTCTGGAGGAGCAGACAGACAGAAGTGTGTCAAGGATTTTGGCAAAGGAGCAGGAAGTTTTATTTCTTCTGCATCAATGGCTGCCTTATATAGATGAAGAGCAGAATGAACTGCATTGCGGAGAGAACGAAGAGCTGGTATATCAGTTTCTTGCAAAGGGTGTAGGCGTTCTGATGGAATTGGGAGAAGTACGGTGCACGAAGAGATTTGCGAAGCTGAATGTGGCGAGACAGATGAAAGTATCGGCGGGAGTATCGGTGTCCTCCGGACTTTTAAACCTGGATATTTTGGCGGAGGATATTTCACAGGAGGAATTGCTGGATATCTTGAAAAGTTACCGAAGCAAAAAGAAGTATTACCGTCTGAAGAACGGGGACTTTATGGGATTGGAGGAGGATGAATCTCTGAAAATGCTTGACGAAATGATGAGCGTTATGCATCTGTCGCCAAAAGAAGTGATAAAGGGAAGAATCGAGCTTCCATTATACCGAACTTTGTATCTGGACAAAATGCTGGAAGAGAATGAGAATATTTACTGTGAGCGGGATGAACATTTTCGCAATCTGGTTAGAGAATATAAAGCAGTCAACGATTCGGATTATGCGCTGCCGGAATCACTGAAAAAGGGGATGAGAAATTACCAGAAGAAGGGCTATCGCTGGCTCCGCACGTTGGAGAGCTGTGGATTTGGCGGTATTCTGGCGGATGATATGGGGCTGGGCAAAACGCTACAGGCAATTGCAGTTCTTTTGGCGGCGTGGACGGAAGGAAGAGGGGGAACTTCCCTTGTTGTGGCGCCAGCGTCGCTGGTATTTAACTGGGGAGAGGAATTTCATAAATTTGCTCCCGAATTGGAAATCTGTCTGATTTCTGGCTCCAAGGGAGAGAGAAGAAAGAAGCTTGAACAGTATCAGAGCTTCGATGTGCTTGTGACGTCGTATGATTTGCTGAAAAGAGACGCTCATCTCTATGAAGGGAAAGAATTTTTATATCAGATTATTGATGAAGCCCAGTATATAAAGAATCATACAACGTCGGCTGCAAAGGCGGTGAAAGTGATACGCAGCAGCACAAAATACGCCCTGACAGGAACCCCGATTGAAAATCGTTTGAGCGAATTGTGGAGTATTTTTGATTATCTGATGCCCGGATTTTTGTATGGCTATGATACCTTTAAGAAAGAGTTCGAGATTCCGATTGTAAAGAATGGCGATACCGAGGCGATGGAGCGTTTGCAGAAAATGGTTACGCCTTTTATCCTGCGGCGAGTGAAGGAGAATGTATTAAGAGACCTTCCGGACAAGCTGGAAAAGACGCAGTATGTACATTTCCAAATGGAGCAGCAGAGTCTCTATGACGCGCAGGTGGTGCATATGCGCCGGACCCTCGAACAGCAGAATGAGGAATCCTTCCAAAAGACAAGAATGAGGATTCTTGCGGAGCTTACAAGGCTGCGTCAGATATGCTGCGACCCGGGACTGTGCTTTGAAAATTACGGGGGAGAATCTTCGAAGCTTGAGGCATGTATGGATTTGGTAAAGAGCGCCATAGAAGGCGGTCATAAGATTCTTCTATTCTCACAGTTTACCTCTATGTTAGAGATTATTCGGGAGAAATGCACCGGGCAGGGGATTTCCTTTTATACCATTACCGGAGAGACGCCGAAGGAAAAGCGGCTTAAGCTGGTGAAAGCATTTAACGCAGATGATACGAAAGTATTTCTGATTTCACTGAAAGCGGGAGGCGTGGGGTTAAACTTAACAGGAGCCGACGTGGTAATCCACTATGACCCATGGTGGAACTTCGCCGTACAGAACCAGGCCACAGACCGGGCGCACCGTATCGGACAGAATAAGAAAGTAACGGTTTATCGGCTGATTGCAAAGGGAAGCATTGAAGAGAAGATTGTAAAGCTGCAGGAGACCAAGAAAGATTTATCCGACCAGATTATTCAGGGGGACGGGAATGGATTGGCCGGAATGAGCAGAGAAGACTTTCTGGAGCTGTTGGGGTAGAGTGACGTCCGTCCCCCGCCCTGTTATTTTGCGCTGTGCGGCAATCGCCGTCGCGTGGGGAAGGGCAGGAAGAGACGCTGTTAATGGAAGCGAAATCCACTACTTATGGAGACTTAGAAATGAAGGCTTTCCTGAATTTCTTAGACTCCGTTAGTGTTAGTTCGCTGGAATGTTGTCTTGTCCTTCCTCACGCGGCGGCGATTGCCGCACAGCGTAAAATGACAGGGCGGTACAACTACAACTGCTCCAAGTTGCCTTTATGTGTCTCTAAATACTCCTTTTTCTCCTTTCGGTTCTGTTCCCGGTATTTTGCCGGCGTAATTCCCCGCTTTGCCTTAAACGCCTTACCAAAGGAATAAGCGCTTTGATATCCGCAGGAAAGAGCAATCTCCCCCAAGGTATACTCTGTATTAGTCAGGAGCTCCGCAGCTCTGGTAAGACGGTAATTAATCAGATAATCCTGGGGAGATACATTTAAATACCGGAGGAACAATTCATAGAGATATGTTCGGTCAACACAGACATATTTCGCAATATCCGCCACCCGAACCATATGAAAATAATTGTTGCGGACATATTCCATCGCTCTCTTAATATGTATGTTTTCGCCGTCCTGCTCTAAGGGAAGGCTGATATTAATATTCCTTGACAAAACGGCAAAAAAGGAGTATAGAAGGCTTTGTCTCTCATACTGGCTGGAAAGACTGCTGGTAGTATCTTTTAGCATTTTTACTACAATACGCTTGAGTTCGCCGCCCTGTTTACTGCGGAATATAAGCTGGCTGCTGTTCAGGCCGATATCCCTTAAGTATTCCTTTACATTCGTACCGTTAAATCCAATCCATAAATACTCCCAGGGTTCTTCTGCATCAGCCTGATAGAAAGTCAGTGTATTCGGCTCAATCAAAAAGCCCTGTCCTGCTTCCAGACAATGCTGCATGTCTTCGATATAATACCGGCCTTTCCCATTGAGAATAAAATGAATCAGATAATCCGGTCTCACAGCCGGGCCAAAACTGTGAAGCGGTTCACATTTGCTGTATCCGCAAAAACACAGATACAATTCAGAAAACTTTCGATTTGACAGCTGTAATACATATGCATCCTCCATGACGTTATCTCCTTCCGAGCGTAAATATTCCGCTTTTAGTAAATTTCCACCTGTGCGGTTGGGGCTGCCTGCCGGAAACAGCGCGCCTTATTGCGCAAAGCATAAGAGGACGCTTTTAACGGAAGTGAAATTCACCGTTTACGGAGACTTGGATGCGCAGGTATTGCTGCGCATTCTAGCCGAAGTTAGCGGTTAGTTCACCGGAGTGTTGCCCAGCTTTGCGTAATAAGGCGCGCTGTTTCCGGCAGGCAGCCCCAACCGCACAGGTGGAAATTTATACACACAATATTGCTCTCCTCACACCATTTTACTATATAATACCATGGATGTCCTATTCCTAACAGCCTTTCCGGTAATCGGATGGATTGACACCCTTTTTTCTTTTAAAAAGCCGGGAAAAATAAAGCGTGTCCTCATATCCCACAGACAAGGCTATGATCGTCACCGGAAGCTCCGTCTGTTTTAAAAGGCTGCAGGCTTTGCGAATACGAAGATCCAGCAGATATTCCTGCGGAGACGCGCCTACCGCCTTTTTAAACAGCCGGTGCAAGTACGATCGGTCTATTCCCAGATAATCTGCAACCGTCTGAATGGTTATGCTTTCGGAACCATATTGAGTTTCCAGATATTTCAGCGCTTCCTCCACATAGATTGCTTGTTTTTCTACCGCGCTAATTTGTTCTTTTGGGAATTTTCTGACAAGTAGAAACAAATATTCATATAATATGCTGTTCATTATTAAATCCCGGTTATTTTTTAACTGGTTCGCCTCAAACATCTTCTCATGACAAAGTCTGATACGGTCATCCTGACCATAATGAAATACCGGCTCCGACAGAAGAGACGTCCGGTCTAAGTATTCCCGAATCTTTACGCCCTGAAAGCCAATCCAGGTATATACCCAGGGGTATTTTTTGTCTGCTTCATAATAAATCAGTTCATCGGGGCAGATAAGGAATGCGTCTCCTTCTTTTAAGCGATAAGTTTTCCCATTTACTTTATAACGTCCGGTTCCGCCTAATATATAATGAATCAGATAGCCGCTCCTGAGCGCCGGCCCGTAACTGTGCCCCGGTTCGCAGGTTTCGTATCCGCAAGTGTATACAAAGGCATCCAGGTTTCTAAAAAAATCATTGGAAAATATAAAATCTTTCATCTCGTTTCACCATATCTTTCTCATGTATTCCCTTTACTATCATGTCACAAGGGTACATGATGAGTCCACATTTATCCATGTTGTTTTTCGGTGGTTATAGTATAGTAGATATCACAAGGAAAGGCAAGATAAAAGCCAGAAAGGAGCGTAAATTTAGTATTTAGGCGGTATAAAAACAAATATACATATGGAAAAACCGCGAATGAGAAAGAAGTATCAAAGAGAGTAAAAAACAAATTTATTAACACATTTGTACAGGAGGGAATTATGGACGAAAAGAAAAAACAGAGATATCTCGCCATAGCTGAGAAACTGACAGAACTGGTGGGAGGAAAGAGAAACATACAAGGCGTTGCACACTGCGCCACCAGACTTCGTATCGTACTGGAAAATAATGATGTAGTAGATTTGAAAACGATTGAGGATTTGGATTTGGCAAAGGGCGTATTCGTTGCGGGCGACCAGCTTCAGATAATCTTCGGCGCCGGTCTGGTAAACGATGTATATGAGGTATTCAAAGAGTATACCGGTATGGAAAGTATGAGCTTAAGCGATTTAAAAACAGAAGACAATAAAAAGATGAATCCTGTCCAGCGGATTATTAAGGCTCTTTCGGATGTATTCATTGAAATTATGCCTGGAATCCTGGCTGCTGCGTTGCTGACCGGACTTTCAGGCGTACTGGCCAATATTGATTTCGTACAGAACAATGAGACTTTATTCGGTATCACAAGACTGATTAACATTTCTTCCGGCGCTATCTTTGGATTCCTGCCGCTGGCGGTTGCCTACAGCGCCTGCAAACGATTCGGCGGAAGACCGATTCTCGGTATTGTAATCGGGTGTATCATGCTGTCTAACAGCCTTGCGGACGCTTATGCCGCGGCGCAGGGAACCGTAGAAGTAATTACCCTGCATATTTTTGGGTTTGGTGTGGATTTGGTCGGTTTTCAGGGCGGTATTATCGTAGCTCTTTTGATGGGGGTTGTAACGGCCAAACTGGACATCTTCTTTGAGAAAAAAGTACCGGAAGTAATCCGACTCTTAGTATCCCCGCTGCTGACTACGCTGGTAGGCGCAATCCTTCTCTTTACCGTAATCGGACCTGTCGGAAGAGGACTTGCTTCCGGACTCACCGGCGGTTTGGTATGGATGACCGAAAACTTAGGAGTTTTTGGATACGCAATCTTCTCAGGTCTTCAGCAGCTTGTAGTAATCACCGGTCTGCATCATGTATTTGGAGCCATTGAAGCGCAGCTTCTGGCCGACACAGGAAGAAACATCTTGAATCCACTGATGTCTGTCGCTATCATCGCACAGGGAGGCGCCGTACTTGGATATTTAAGCAGAAACTATAAAGATGCAAAAACCAAAGAACTCTGCATTCCCAGCTTTATTTCCGTTTTATTCGGTATCACAGAGCCTGCTCTGTTCGGTATTAACCTGCGGTTCAAATACCCTCTGATTGGCGGCTGTATCGGAGGAGCTCTCGGAGGCGCGGTGGTTTACTTTACGAATCTGGCGGCCCTTGGCTTCGGTACTACGGTTGTGCCCGGAATTGCACTGGCTGACCCGGAAAATAATGGCTACGTAAGCTACGTAATAGCGCATCTGGCTGCGCTGGCATGTGGATTTATCCTCACATTCCTCTTCGGTACATTCCGGAAAAAGTCTCTGGCAGCAGAGACAATTGCGGCAAAGTCTGCCGGCACAGCAACTGAAGCGTCTACGGATAACGCCGATACAAAAGCGGTCGTTTCCAATGAAACTGCATCAACCGGAAAGCCTGTTCTATCAGCGGCAAAAGAGAAGCTCCATGCGTACACAGACGGTCAGATGATACCGATTACAGAAGTGAAAGACGCTACATTTGCACAAAAAATCTTAGGAGAAGGATTTGCGATTTTACCGGAAACGGGAGAAGTACACGCACCGGTAAATGGAACGATTGCTTCCGTATTTGATACGAAACACGCTGTCTGCATCGTATCAGAAGCCGGACAGGAAATCTTAATCCATATCGGATTAGATACTGTGAATCTTCAAGGCAAATACTTTACTGCTCACGTAAACAGTGGAGACATGATTACAGCAGGACAGCTTCTGGTTTCCTTTGAACTGAACAAAATTAGAGCTGCGGGGTATGATACCGTTATTCCTATGGTCTTCACCAATGTAGATAACCAGCCGGATATGAGCGGTCTGAATATCCGTCATGTAAAGCAGGGAGATATTATCTAGTGTAGTGACCAATTTATATTTATGAGGTGTAATCCATGGCAAGTATGACTTTAAAGAAAAAACCGATGACAAAAGATGCCTTTCTAAAAAAATGGAAGGAACACAGCGCACAGCTTGCTCTTGCAGACAGCGATCCTCTGCGGCTGAAGTATCATCTTCAGCCGCCCATGGGGTGGCTGAATGATCCCAACGGCCTGTGCCAGAAGGACGGCGTCTACCATATTTACCATCAGTTTGTCCCCTTTTATCCAGATCTGTGCAGTGTGTTCTGGGGACATGTGACAACGAAGGATTTTATCCATTACGAATACCATGAACCGGTCCTGTATCCTGACAGTAAATGGGATGTCAACGGTCCCTACAGCGGTTCCACATTCCAGAAAGACGGTCTTATGTTTGTCTACTATACGGGCAATGTACGTCGTACAGACAGAGCAGACTACGACTATATCACAGGCGGAAGAGAGCAGAATACGGTTCTTGTCACTTCCAGGGACGGATTTCATTTTACCGAAAAACAGCTCCTGATGACAAACAAAAACTATCCTTCCGATTTGTCTCTCCATGTACGCGACCCACAAGTTTTCTGCGAAAACGATTGTTATTATATGATTCAGGGAGCAAGGGACCTAAAAGCTCATGGAAGCGCTATTGTATTCGAGAGCGAGAACCTGACGGACTGGATATATAAGATGCGGTTTGAGACGGATACGCCTTTCGGTTATATGTGGGAGTGTCCCAATTACATTAAACTGGATAACAGGCAGTTTCTGATTGTATGCCCCCAGGGAATCCAGTCGGAGGGGCTGAACTATGCGAATATAAATCAGTGCGGTTATTTTCCGCTGAGCTGTGACTTCAAGGGAACAGATTATAAACTGGGCGAATTTCATCAGTTTGACAGGGGATTTGATTTCTATGCGCCCCAGGTGTTTCAGGATGAATCCGGCAGGTGGATTCTCCTTGGCTGGATGTCCACGCCAGATGCAGAATACGACTGTGAGCAGACGATGGAACATGGATGGGTGCACGCTATGACAGCGCCAAGAGAGCTGTATGTGAACAGAGAGGGCGCACTATGCCAGCGGCCGGCAAGAGAACTGGAACGAATGAGGAAAAATGGCGACAGCCAGCCGTTTCAGGGGAGTTTTCAGCGCAGTGTTTCCGTCTGTTTTGAACTGAAAGTCCGGTTGGATAATCCGACAGAGAATTTCAGGCTTATCCTTCGAGACTCTGCTGTATTACGTTACCAGGACGGAATACTGGCTCTTGATATGGCAGAATGCGGCGCTGGACGAACCGTACGGGGACTTGAAACCGGCGCGGTGCATGACCTGCAGATTCTTTCTGATACTTCCAGTCTGGAAATTTTTGTAAACGGAGGAGCAGAGGTATTTACCACTCGTATTTTTGATTCTATGGAACGACTGCAGCTGGAATTTGCATCAGAGCATGCAGAAGGAACTATAGAATATTATGAATTGACTGCATAAAGGGTCCTATTTATTATCTATTAGCCAACATTTGGACATTTTTGGCCGACAAATGGATATACACAGACGCAGGATTTGCTTATACAATATAGGCATAAGGAAGAAGGAACTGCGCAGATTCCCTCCTCTATATAATCTGAATAAGTGAGGGAAAACAAATGAATGAAAACTATGGAACACAGAACGTGCAGTATAAGTACGTATCTGCAAGGGAAAAGTACTGCTTTGGTATCGGGGCTATCGGCAAGGATGCCATTGTGAATCTGGTCGGTTCTTTTTTAATGCTGTATTTGACAGATACATTGTATCTGGCTCCGGCTTTTGTAGGTGTGTTGTTTTTTGTGGCGCGTATATGGGATGCTGTAAACGACCCTGTTATGGGTATGATTGTGGATAATACCAGAACGAAATATGGTAAATTCCGTATATGGCTGATTGTTGGAACGCTGCTGAATTCGATTGTATTTATTCTGCTGTTTACGAGCTGCGGTTTGAAGGGTACGGCGTTATATGCGTATGTTTCAGTTATGTATATATTATATGGTATGACTTATACAATTATGGATGTTCCATACTGGTCATGGCTTCCGAACCTGACTAATGATCCGCATGAAAGAGAGAAAGTTTCAGTTATTCCCCGTTTCTTTGCCAGTCTTGCAGGATTTTCTGTGGCGACATTCGGTCTCTATATCATCAATGGGTTTAACCGGATGGCGGGAAATGATAATCTTTATGCGGAACAGGGATACACCTTGTTTGCAGCAGCAATCGCGGTTGTTTTTATCATTACGATTGGTATTACGGTAACGAATGTAAAAGAGGAGTCTACATTGAAGGCCTCTGTTAAGAAGACTAGCTTGAAACAGGCAATACAGGTAATTGTAAAGAATGATCAGCTTTTGGCATTTATCGGACTGTTGCTTACATTTAACCTGAGCACGCAGATTGCGAAGGGATTTGCAGTATATTATTTTAAGAATGTCTGCGGAAATGAATACCTGTATTCAATCTTTGGATTTGCGATTATTGCTGAGATGCTGGGTCTGTTATGTTTTCCAAAGGTTGCTGAGAAACTGAGCAGGGAAAAAGTATACCAGATTGCCTGTGGTTTGGTGGTTGTTGGGCTTGGCGCTCTTGGAGCAATGGGATTTGTTGCACCGCAGAGTAAAGTTGTAGTTATTATCTGCTGCGGAATGATGTTCTTTGGCTCCGGTTTGTCACTGGGAGTGACCACCTGCTGTATGGCGGATGTTATTGACTATGGCGAAGTGAAGTTTGGCATGCGAAACGAGAGCGTTACCTGTTCTGCACAGACTTTTCTAATGAAGGCGGCTATGGCGGCGGCAGGCGGGCTTACAGGCATCGGACTTCAGATTGTAGGCTATAATGCGAAGGCAGCAGCTCAGAGCGCAGGTACAATTATGGGAATCCGGTTCCTGATGATTATTATGCCGGTAGCGCTTGCAATTATCAGCTTCCTTATTTATAAGAAATTCTATACGCTGAAAGGCGCTAAGATGGAAGAAATTACCCGTAAGGTGAATGTAATCCATGCAGCGCAGGAAGCGGCAGAGAGGTAGTGTGCTGACCACCTGGTAATTGGATTCAGAGGGTGGTGTGCGAAGGTTTATGTAATTAGAATTGTGTGAAGCAGGAGAGATTGGTTATGAGTATCTTATACTACGAAAATACAAAGACATTTCACTTATGCAACAAGGAAATCAGTTATATTATGAGCGTTCTTCCGAATGGTCATATGGGACAGCTCTATTTTGGGAAGAGAGTCGCCGAACGGGAAGATTATTCTTACCTGTATGAGACGGCGTCTCGTCCGATGACTTCCTATGTGTTTGAGGGAGACCGTTCTTTGTCTTTAGAGCATGTGCGGCAGGAGTATGGTGTGTACGGAACGACGGATTTCCGCCGCCCTGCCATTGAAGTTTTACAGTCCAACGGAAGCCGGATTTGCGACTTTCAGTATCAGGGGCATAAAATCAGGAAGGGGAAGCCGAAGCTTGCCGGGCTGCCCGCTACATATACAGAGAGCGATGAAGAAGCCGAGACGCTGTGCGTTGTGCTGAAGGATTCATTGACCGGAGTGAAAGTGGAGTTATTATATACAATTTTTGCAAAAGGTGGTATCTTTACAAGAAGCGCGCAGGTTACGAATCAGGGAGCAGAGGCGGTTCATCTGACTACGGCTATGAGTTTGTGTATGGATTTGCCGGACTGCGATTATGAGTGGCTGCAGTTTTCTGGGGCATGGGCGAGGGAGCGGCATCTAAAAGTGCGGAAGCTAGAGCAGGGAATCCAGGCGGTGGACAGTCGCCGGGGAAATTCCTCGCACGAACATAATCCATTTATCGTATTAAAACGTCCGGAAACATGCGAGAGTCAGGGAGAAGCGATTGGATTCAGTCTGATATACAGCGGCAATTTTCTTGCTCAGGCAGAGGTGGATACTCATGATATGACAAGAGTTTTAATGGGGATTCATCCCATGGGATTTGACTGGAAATTAGAGGCAGAAGAAAGTTTCCAGACGCCGGAGGCAGTGATGGTCTATTCGGAACGGGGCTTAAATGGCATGAGTCAGACGTTCCACCGATTATATCAGAAACGTCTTGCCAGAGGGTATTGGCGGGATAGGGTAAGGCCGATTCTGAATAATAACTGGGAGGCGACTTACTTTGATTTTACGGAGGACCGTCTGGTAGAGATTGCCGGCAAGGCGAAAGAATGCGGCGTAGAATTATTTGTGCTGGACGACGGCTGGTTTGGCGAGAGAAATAACGACCATGCAGGTCTTGGGGACTGGGTGGCGAATCCCAGGCGCCTTTCTAAGGGCATTACCGGACTTGCAGAGCGTATTGAGGAGCTTGGCATGAAGTTCGGACTCTGGTTTGAACCAGAGATGGTAAATAAAGATTCGGATTTGTACCGGAAGCATCCTGACTGGATACTGTCTACGCCGGGAAGGAATGCTTCTCAGGGAAGAAATCAGTATGTGCTGGATTTTTCCCGCAAGGAAGTTGTGGACTGTATCTATGAGATGATGGCAAAGATATTAGGCGAGGCTAAGGTGTCCTACATCAAATGGGATATGAACCGGAGCATAACAGAATGCTATTCGGCGGCTTTGCCGCCAGAGCGGCAGGGAGAAGTATTCCATCGCTATATCCTGGGCGTTTATAATCTGTATGAGCGTTTGAACATGAATTTTCCCCAGGTACTGTTTGAGTCCTGTGCAAGCGGCGGGGGACGGTTCGATCCGGGAATCCTGTACTATGCTCCTCAAGGATGGGCGAGCGATGACTCTGACGCAGTGGAACGTTTGAAGATTCAGTATGGAACCTCCTTTTGCTATCCCATCAGCAGTATAGGGAGCCATGTGTCGGTAACGCCGAATCATCAGGTGTTCCGTAATACGCCGCTTCACACCAGGGCAAATGTGGCATATTTCGGAACCTTTGGATATGAGCTGGATTTGAATAAGCTGACCGAAGAAGAGCAGGAAATGGTAAAAGCACAGATTACATTTATGAAAGAGCATAGAAGACTGTTGCAGTTTGGTACATTCTACAGGCTTAAGAGTCCGTTTGAGGGCAATATCACCTGCTGGATGGTGATTAGTGAAGACCAGACGGAGGCAATCGTAGGATGGTACCGTACTTTAAGTCATGTTAACATGCCGTATACGAGAGTAAAACTGCAGGGCTTGAATCCGGAATTTTGTTATGAGAACCAGGAGACGGGGAAGAAGTATTTTGGAGACGAGCTGATGTATATCGGACTGGTTACCTCCGACGGCATGTGTGGTCAGGTGGAGGAAAATACGGGAGAATACGGTGATTTTGATTCCAGGCTGTATGTATTCAAAGCATGTAAGAAATAGATGATTTATTTGCAGGATATCTGTTTTGCCTGAAAAGCTGTAATATAGTCAACAGGGCGGATATCCTGTAATATGTTTCAATTTTTATGGGGGATATTGTAACGATGAGTACGGATAAAAATTTATTTGCGAAACGCTGTGTTATGATGTTTGTGGGGATTCTCTTTATCGGTATCTGTGTAGGAGCTTTCCGGCTCAGCGCCTTTGGGGTGGATGCGTTTACCTGTATGAATTTAGGAATTAGTGGATTTCTGCATATGTCTTTCGGCACCTGGCAGCTTATCATGAATGCGGCAATTCTGGTGCTGGTATTCTTTACGGTACGTCACTGTATTGGGGCGGGAACGATAGTTAATATGGTGGGTGTGGGGTATATGGCAGATTTCATTTGCTGGATGTTTCAGGAAGCGCTGGAGGTTAATATGACGCTGCCCCTGCGGATTTTTGCGCTCTTTATCGGCAGCTTGTTTGCCGGAATGGGGGTTGCATTCTATATGTCGGCGGAAATGGGAATCGCGCCTTATGACAGTGTTGCGCTGATTATTGAGAAAGGTACGAAAGGAAAGATTAAATTCCAGTATGCCAGAGTGCTCAGTGATATTACAGTAGTAATTGTGGGTGTGGTATTCTGTCTGTTGTCTGGAGGCGATTTATGGCTGATTATCGGGATTGGAACGATTTGCAACGCGTTATTTAACGGTCCGCTGATTCAGTTTTTTAAAGTGCGTGTGGCAAAGCCTCTGCTAAAACAATAGAAATATTCAAGGGAATGGCGTTTCACGGGATGAGCACTGGCGCAAAGAAGTAGATAGCGAGCCACCGCGTCAGGAGCGAGAATGGTTGCTGTGAACGGAATGAATAGTAACCGAGAATGTGCGGAAGCACATTCTTTTATTGTATCCAGATTGTGTTTCCAATGGCTTGGCAGTATAATGAACTACATGGACAGGTGAAGAGATAGAGGAATGAAAGAAAAGGACGGATTCAGATTATGACGTATGATTGTTTGATTATAGATGATGAGAAGCTGCTTGCCGACAGTACGGCGGAATATTTTAATCTATTCGGGGTAAAAACAGCAGTTGTTTACGGAGTATCTGAGTGCCGGGAATTTTTCAGAGAGAATACAGCCGGATTATTGCTGCTTGATATTAATCTGGGAGACGGAAGTGGGTTTGAGCTATGCCGGGAGCTCCGAAGAAATACAGAGATTCCGATTCTGTTCATCTCTGCCCGGACAAGTGATGACGACCAGATTGCCGCACTGCATATCGGAGGAGACGATTATATTCAGAAGCCCTATTCGCTGGGAGTTTTGCTGGCGAAGGTGAAAGTGGTGCAAAAGCGCTTTGGGCAGAAAATGGATAGACAGAACAGGGACGATAAAAATAAGGAATATTCGGACGGAAGACTGAGGGTGGATTTTGATGCAAAGCAGGTATCTGTGGAGGGCAGTCCGGTTAAATTGACCTCGCTGGAATTTAAGCTGTTATCCTATCTGATACGGAATAAAAATAAGGTGGTTTCTAAACAGGAGTTGTTTGAAAAAGTTTGGGAGGATAAGTTCACCGGAGATGGAACGCTAAATGTACATATTCGTAAAATAAGGGAAGCAATTGAGCGTACCCCAGGCAGTCCAGAGTACATTCTTACGGTATGGGGTGACGGTTATCGCTTCAACGGAGAAAAATAATGAGAAAACGGACGATTTTACTTAGTCTTATAGTTATTTTTGCAGTAGAAATAACTGCGCTGCTTCTATTTATGTTTCAGAATGCGGATATCCTGCAAGACGCCGTTCAGGTAAATGAAATTGTGCATTTGGTCCAGTCGGATTGGAATAAAATGGAGAATCACAGGAATCTGACAGAACTTGAGTATGTTGTGCTTGACCGAATGGGAGAGGTTGTGTTTCGCAGCAGAGAGGGGTTAAGCGAGAGCATCAACGAGGCCGTTATTCACAGGGATACCATGATGGATATATACGAGGGAGATTTGTCTGTAGGAAAGGTAATCATCTATAATGACAGTCCCCATGCGGTTGTAGTCTGGAAACAGAGGGTGATGATTGTACTGCTGGCAGCGATAATTCTGCAAGGCGGTATCTGTATCGGATATATGTTTTATTTGAATCGCAGAATCGTAAAGCCATTTCATAAACTGAAAGGTTTCGCGGAGCGTATCGCAGGAGGGAATCTGGATATTCCCCTTGAAATGGATAGGGATAATTTGTTTGGAGCGTTTACTGAGAGTTTTGATATGATGCGTTCGGAGTTAAAGAAGGCGAGACTTGCTGAGGCAAAGGCAAATGCGGATAAGAAGGAACTGACAGCTAGGCTGTCCCACGACATTAAAACTCCGGTTGCAAGTATTAAAGCGGCTTCGGAAGTGGGAGCTGCGCTAACAGACAGTGAAAGGCAGAAGGATAATTATACACAGATTATCCGTAAGGCGGATCAGATTAACGCCCTGATTATGAATCTATTTACGGCGACATTAGAAGAACTAAAGCAGCTGCCGGTAACGCCTGTGGAGCTTAAGAGTGGGGAACTAGAAATTCTGCTTGAAAATGCGGACTATTTGCATCGGGCGTCGGTATCCGGGATTCCAGAGTGTTTGATATATGCAGACAGACTCCGGTTACAGCAGGTGTTTGATAATATATTTGCTAATTCCTATAAATATGCGGATACAGAGATTATTATTTTGACGGATATCAGTGATGGATATTTAAGGGTCAGTATAGAAGATTATGGCGGAGGAGTAAAGGAAGAAGAACTGCCTCACCTGAAAGAGAAATTCCGGAGGGGAAATAATTCTGGAAATGTAGAGGGGGCGGGATTAGGACTCTATATATCTGATTATTTTATGAGAGAAATGAAAGGGGAGCTGGATGTCCGGAATGGGAAGAAGGGGCTGAAGGTGACGCTGCTGCTTTCAATGTATGGAGGAGGGAATCACATTTAAGGAATATTTAAGGATTGGGTAAAGACTGTTAAGAATTGCAGAAGTAAAATAGATGCTGTAAAAGGAAGAGGAGGGAAGATATGAAAAAAATTGTATTGCAAACAGAGAATTTGAGCAAGTCCTTTTCTAGCGGAGGCGCTTTACAGCATGTCTTGAAGAATATTGATTTAGAGCTTTATCAAGGAGATTTTACTGTGATTATGGGAGCCAGCGGCGCGGGTAAATCTACGCTGTTGTATGCGCTTTCAGGAATGGATACGCCGTCTTTGGGAAGAATCGTTTTTGGGGAGCAGGCGATATCGGACTTGAACCAGGATGAGCTTGCCGTATTCCGGCGTCGTCATTGTGGATTTGTATTTCAACAGATTTATCTGATTGACGGAATGTCGGTTATGGATAATGTACTGGCGGCGGGGCTGCTGGTAAATAAAGACAAAAAGGCAGTTGTGAGAAGAGCGGAGAAGCTGTTTGACGCAGTAGGTATTTCAGAGGAGACCCGAAGAAAGTTCCCTGCGCAGATTTCCGGCGGTGAAGCTCAAAGAGCGGGAATTGTCCGGGGATTAATTAACAGTCCGGAAGTTCTCTTTGCCGACGAGCCCACAGGAGCGTTGAATTCCAAAACTGGTTTTGATGTGCTGGATGTGCTTACAAAGTTTAACGAACAGGGACAGAGCGTGGTTATGGTGACTCACGATATGCGTTCTGCCAGGCGGGGGAACCGCATTTTGTATCTGCGGGACGGCGTTATTCTGGGGGAATGCGGCTTGGGGAAGTATGTCCATGGAGATAAAGACAGGCAGGAGAAACTTGCATTGTTTCTTGCAGAGATGGGGTGGTAATTATGAAAGAGAGTATACTTCTCGTACATTCCAATCTGCGCAGGGCAAAAGGGCAGACGATTTCGATTGCTGTACTTGTACTGCTTTCTTCCTTGATGCTGAATCTTTGGCTGATGCTTTCCACAGATTATAAACAGAACTTCGAGCGGGTACACAACAGGCTTCATGCAGGGCACGTGACTTTAATGGCGGAGAATGACAGTGATGAAATGTGGGATTTTCTTACTGAAATCAATGAAAAAGACCGTCGTATGGAGGAGGAATCTCTGACGTCTGTGATGCATATGTCTGGCTCGTTTTCGCATAATGGAGGAGAGGTCAGCTCTGAGTTTGTATTCCTTGACAAAGAGACGGCGTTTGGCCGCTCGGTTGGACGGGCGGAGCTGATAGAGGACAGCAGTTATACAAGTGGAGTATATATGCCTGTTCTGTATAAATCAAAGGATATAGACGTTGGGAAAGAGATAGAAATTTCTGTTGGCAGCAGGAAGATGTCTTACACTGTCTGTGGTTTTTTTAACAGTGTTATGTCCGGTTCGCATAATTGTTATATGTGTGAGATTATTCTGACAGAAGATCGGTATCAGGAGTTGGAAGAATCCGGCTGCGCACCAAAAGCAGTGCTGTGTTCTGTACGCTTAAGCAGCAAGGCAGAAAGCGAAGATTATGAGACGATGTTAAAGAATACAGTATCCGATAGGTATCCGCATATTTATATGGTGAGTAATTCCTATGCATTGATTTCTCAGTCTCGCTATATCTCTCAGACGGTGTGTTCCGGCCTTTTGAGCGCAATGGCTTTTTTTGTTCTGCTCATTGCTCTGGTAGTGATTGCGTCAAATATCATTCATTATATCGGGGAAAATATGAAAAATTTAGGCGCGCTGAAAGCAATCGGTTATAGAAGCCGCCAGTTGGTCGGTGCGCTCCTGTTGCAGTTTGTTGGGATTGCCATAGCGGCAGCTCTGTTCGGGGGCGGGCTTTCTTATTGCGTCTTTCCATTCCTGAATGAAATGATGGTTTCGCAGACAGGCATTCCTTATTCACTTCGGTTTTTGCCGCTGCCGTATTGGGCTTCAACTGGCATCTTAGCAGGAGCAGTGTTTGCGGCGGTATATTTATCGTCACGCAGGATGAAAAGGATTGAACCGGTTATGGCGTTCCGGCAGGGCGTACAGACGCATAATTTCCGCCGCAACTGGATTCCACTTACGAAAACAAAGGTTTCGCTTACTTTTGCGCTGGCTCTGAAAACTGCTTTATCCAATGTAAAGCATAATATAATTATCTGCGTTACTATGCCGGTACTTGCACTGTTTGTAGTGTTTTCCGGATTAATGACGGAGAATATGATTGTAGATATGGAGCCGTTCATGAAGCTGGTAGTAGGGGAAACTGCGGACAGTTGCATTGACGTGAGCGGAAGTGCGGAAGAAGAATTTCTGGAGGAGATGAACAGGGATGACCGCGTGGAGAAGGTTTATCTGTATCATCAAACGGAAGTACGGCACGTAGGCGGTCTCAGTCTGATGGCAACGGTTTGCGATGATTTTTCAAAGGTAAATAATCAGGAGGGCGTATTTGAAGGAAGATTCCCCAAATATGATAATGAGATTGCAGTAGCGGCAAAATATGCCGGAGAGAAGAATTTGAAGTTGGGAAATGAAATAATTTTGACGGCAGATGGAAAAGAGGCGGCATATATTATATCGGGATTTACTCAGAACAGTAATAACCTTGGAAAGGACTGTCTGTTCACGAGAGAAGGCTACGAGCGACTGGGAGAATTGCAGAACACAAGCTATTATTTGAATCTGGGGAAGGGAACGGATATTGATGATTTTAATGTGGAAATAAAGAACAGGTTTGGCAGTGAAATCAATGCGGTTATCAACATAGATGCGACGGTTTCTGGAGGCGCTGCTGTGTATGTGGCGTTGATGAAGGCGATTGTGGCGGCAGTGCTTCTGCTGAGTGGAATTATTATAGCATTTGTCCTCTACCTGTTGGTCCGCACCATAATTGGAAGCAAAAAGAGGGATTACGGAATCCTGAAAGCGCTGGGATTTACGACCGAACAGCTTATCCTGCAGACAGCGTTCTTCTTTATGCCGGCGGTTGTGATTTCGACGGTTGCAGGCATTATTTTGTGCAGCTTTGTGATTAATCCACTGACGGGATTATTCTTAAGGGACATTGGTGTTGTGAAATGTACGTTTACGGTGCCGATAGGTTTTGTGGCGGCAGGCGGAGCGGGGCTGATTGTATTTGCATTTGCGGTATTATGTTTGATGTCTTTGCAGATTCGCAAGATTACGCCGAAAACACTGTTAATTTAATCAGAAATATATAAAACGATGTAAATTTAAATATCGTGTAGTCATTTTAACTAAGGTGTAAAGTCTGTTGTATTATCAGAGACTTTGCATCTTTTTTAATCAAAAAAATGAACCGCATATAAAGTTATGGCGAATATAAAGTGAACAGACAGAGGAGGTGAAATAGTGAATGCAAGAGAAATAGAAAGATGTATTGATGAGTTCGGTACAGATATATATAGATTTTGCCTAAAACTCTGTGCAGACAAAACAGACGCCGAAGACTTATATCAACAGACTTTCCTAAAAGCATTAGAAACGGAATGGACGCTTGACTGGGAGAAAAATCCGAAAGCATTGTTTTTCTCTTTAGCGCATAATCTTTGGAAAAGCGACAGGAGAAAACAGGCTCGACGCAGTAGGATTGTTCCTTGCTGCAATCTCGATGATGAAGTGGAAACGATACTGCGTTCCGAAGAAAGTATGGAAGAAAGCTATTTTCAAAAGGAACTGATTACAGAAGTCCGTCAAATTATTCAGACTCTTCCAGAAAAGTTTCAAGTTCCTATGATATTATTTTACCTTTCCGATTGTTCCATAGAGCAGATAGCGGCTATCATAAAAAAGCCGCCCGGCACTGTCAAAAGTCGATTGTTCAAGGGAAGAAAACTAATTAAGAAAAGATTGGAGGACGCTGGTTATGAGAGATAATCGCTCGAACATGGAAATAGAAGAAATCATCCAGGCTTCTATGAAAATGACGGATGTACCAACCCCGGAACTGAATAACAAACTCAAGGCGGCTCTGTATCAACAAGAAGCTGTTCTGAGAGAACAACCTGCCGCGCATACCTTGTCGCTTTGGCATATGCCGATGCTCTTAAATTTGGCGACTTTTTCTTTGCTGGCTGTTTTGGCTCTTACAATCATTGAGAATGTTTACTTGTCTTACTTTGTCGCCGGTGTCTGTTTTTACGTTGGCCTGGCGGGCGTATTGATTACCATAATAGGTGTAAAAAGAACAAACATAAAAGAAGACATTACAATCCGTATTGAGAAAAGAGGTATATTGATATGAATCAAACGAAAAATAAAAAATTTCCGCTTTATACAGGTATTTTTATTATCTTACTGTTAATTTTTTTGAGATTTGGTCTGTTTTTTTTAAAAAGTGATGGTTTTAGCGGCCTTTCAATGTTGCTTCCCGCTCTGCTTCTGTGCTTTATCATTTTTGCACTGTGCACTTCTGCTTTTTTTTCGGCGTGGGTATATCAGGATTGCAAAAAACGGGGCGACGACCCGATACTTTGGGCTCTTGTAGTTTTTATTGCTACGCCTTTTATCGGGTTACTGATTTACTTTCTGCGCCGTTCAGAAATAAAAGGGACTTGCTTTGCTTGTGCTCATAAAATCTCATTAAAGGCAAAATATTGTGAAGAATGCGGAGCGCCCGTCGAGAAGGAGGATAATAACGTTATGGTAAAACAGGGAACACATCACTTAAAATATATTGTCGCCGGGATTGTGAGCATGACGCTTATGTTGATATGTCTGACAGGTTTTATCGTTAGCGCGGTTACTGGAAATGGTATAAATACAGATGTTACTTCTGATGAACGGGTTTGGAACTCAGGGGCAATCAGCATGAACTATAACGCCTGTGTTGATGATATTTGGAAACTGGATTTTAGAAGCGCCAGCGATGGGTTTGTGAAAGAACAAAATATGATGATTGCGGACGCAGACACCCAAATACTCTATGCCGATATCTCCTGCGGCACAGCGCCGGATGGGGCAACGCTTGTTTTGTGGATGGTGCAGAAAGATGTGGCAAAATCTGTTGATATTACGAATCTTTCTGAGCCGCTAGAATATCCTTTGAATGAATTTGAAAATGGAAGCGTTCATGTCAGACTGCAAATCAACGGGGTAGAAAATACCGTTTCAGAAATCTGTATCAAATAGCAAAGCCGGCTGAGGGTTGAAAGCGAAGTATGCCTTCCAGGCACCCCACAATGGCCATGCGGCCGTTTCATAAGGAATGCCTTCCAGGCACCCCGCAATGGCCATGCGGCCGTTTCATAAGGAATGCCTTCCAGGCACCCCGCAATGGCCATGCGGCCGTTTCATAAGGTATACCCCAAGGGCACTCGCAATGGCCATGCGGCCGTTTCATAAGGAATGCCTTCCAGGCACCCCGCAATGGCCATGCGGCCGTTTCATAAGGTATACCCCAAGGGCACTCGCAATGGCCATGCGGCTGTTTCATAAGGTATACTCAAGGGCACCCCGTTATGGTCATTTCATGCATTAAGGTGTGCCCTTGGGTATAGCTCATATACAATATATGGCAGATATTGTGCGGCAGCCCTCGAAAACCAGTTCGTTTCAGCTTTGACGGTTATGTGTTGTCCGGTTATTTTTCCAAGTGTGTGAAAACAGTCTGCGCAATATAGAATTTTGAATCATTCCGTATCGTCTGATTCAAAGCTTCCGTCTATGAGATAATCGTAGGATACCTGAAAAATCTCAGATAAAGCCTTTAGTTCTAGGTCGGTAACATATCGCTTATTTGTCTCGATTCTTGTAATTACGTTTTTATCCATATCGTACCCGGCAAGCTGTAATTTGTAGGCCAGGTCCCGTTGGGAATAGTCGTTTCGTTTGCGCAGTTCAATTAATTGCTGGCTGATAAGGTTCTTTTCGCCGGTTTGAGCCTTTGGTCTTGGCATGGTGTGTTTTCCTCCATATTTTGTTAACTGTTATTTGTCTCACTTTTTGCACCGTTTTTGTTGATTTTACTAATGGATACATGTAAAATCGGTTGTAAAAGTGAGACAGTCGTATAAATTCAATCGGAGTAAATCTGTGTTAATTATGTACGCATGGATAAAAGTGCATAAATAAAGCGCCTTTAGAACATAATGTTTCGCATTAACAAATTATTAATGAAAAGGAAGGAAATTATGCATCAAAAAGATATTGAGCGATTTGCGTTTTTATATTTATGCGGACAGAGGGATAGAGAATTACTGGCCGGAAGAGAGAATATGACATTTCAGGATTTTGACAGGCTTATTTATATTACTGATTCTTTGGGATTTAATCAGATGAATCTAGAGATATGGAACCGATTTTCGTCAAAGTTTACGGAGCAATTAGGGGCAATGGAAAAGCTGTATGAAGAAAATGGTGAAAACATGGAATTTAGAGAGTATGAGGAAGATGAAAGGCTTCATGATAAATGGGTTATAGATTTTTGTTCTGGAGCTCCGAATGAAGAGGTACGCGAGCTGCTGTCAGATACATTTGGAATTTTGTACAAAAAAAAGAACGCAGATGAAGATAACAGCCATTGAAGCAGTCAGATTTTCATATAGCAACTTGATTTCTGAGAGATATATGAGCATAATATTAAGAAAGAAATGATTCGAGATAAATGATTTTTCTGGGAGGAAACGAAAATGACAGAAAGAACAGAATTTGAGTCTGCCTATAAAGAAATCTTTCCGTTTTGGAACCGGATTCCGGATACAGACAAAGATTATATTTGTCAGAATTCCTATACTGTCGCTTATTCCAAAGGCAGTAATATTCACGATGGCAGTGAATGTTCAGGCGTGATTCTGGTTCGTTCCGGGAGCTTAAGGCTTTATATGATGTCAGATGAGGGGAAGGATATAACGCTGTACCGCCTGCACCGCGGGGATATGTGTATGTTGTCGGCTTCCTGCGTGCTGGAGACCATAACGTTTGATGTGTTTGTGGGGGTGGAGGAGGACAGCGTGTGCTATGTAATTAGCGGAGCTGCCTTTGCGGCGGCTGCGAAACGTAATCCGGATATTAAAATATTTGCGCTTGAGACTGCTGTCAGCCGTTTTTCAGATGTCATGTGGGTGATGCAGCAGATTCTTTTTATGAGTATGGATAAGCGCCTTGCGATTTTCCTTTCAGATGAATCGGCGAGGCTCGGTTCGGATACCATTAAGCTGACTCATGGGCAGATTGCCCTTTATATGGGGTCTGCCCGCGAGGTTGTGTCAAGGATGCTAAAATACTTTTCCAGCGAAGGAATTGTGGAAGTTTCCAGAGGCGGTATTAAAATCCTTGATAAGAAACGTCTTCGTAAATTAACTGTTTAGTTTCTAGTGTGCTGACCGCATTATATTTATACTAATTGTTTTGCCGCTGTTTCATCGAATTTGGGATAAAGCGATACCAGTTTGGTTCTGGCTTTATCCGTAGTAAATTGCCATTGGATACATGCCG
>CAJSZQ010000019.1 GCA_910574185.1 Lachnospiraceae bacterium | reverse complement strand
TCTCGTCTTAAAATATTTAACTGCCGTTCTTCACGACTTTTAAATACAAGTTTTAATCCGGTCAGAAAAACTACTAGCTTTTCTTTTCCCGTTTTACTGTTTTTGGTTTGATATCATCTATTCTCTATCTGATATCCGTTCTGAATTTTCTCTTTTAAAGAATCTTCAGGGTCGTTGTCTATTGTTCAGTTATCAAGGTTCTTTTTTGCTGTTTGCTTGTTGTTATCAGCGACAGCTATATTAGAA
Organism: Lachnospiraceae bacterium; assembly: GCA_910574185.1. GTDB lineage: Bacteria > Bacillota > Clostridia > Lachnospirales > Lachnospiraceae > Claveliimonas. The sequence goes on along the minus strand of CAJSZQ010000019.1, from coordinate 76,893 downwards.
TACCATCAGTGTTTCCATTTGTCAACAGTTTTTTCCATTTTTTTTATTTTTTTGCATTTTTATTGATTATGAAATTCTAAATTACTCATATTCTATTCTCTTAAATTTCATAAAATCAATATATTTTCCATTTTCATTTATATCAACAGACTTGAACTTATCCAAATTTCTTTCATCTTTTTAAATATTTAAATAAATTTTTTTGAAAAAATACGCTGTTATTCAATATAGAAACTTTATCCTCCAAAGGATTCCCTGATACTTTTTCATATGTTATACTAATATTGTGTAAATGGCTATACCCTCCAGCTCCCCCATATAGAACAGCCGCATGGCTATCAGGGGTGCCTGGAAGGCATACCTTGCAGAACGACCGTATGGCTATCAGGGATGCCTGGAAGGCATACCTTGCAGAACGGCCGTATGGCTATCAGGGGTGCCTGGAAGGCATACCTTGCAGAACGGCCGTATGGCTATCAGGGGTGCCTGGAAGGCATAATTTTTACACCTGCTCTCTACATCAGATACACACTTAAAACTTTAAATGTACACCCACTGTGCCACCAAATCGCATGTGCGCACAAAACTTACGCACATATCAAGCAGAGGCCCCTACGCTAAACCTGTATCCTGCAATATCTTCTTCCTCTATATATAAAGAAACACATCAGAAAGGATTATTCACTTCATGAATTTTTATCAGATTAAACTTACAGAAAAACGAAATGAAGCTCTAAAGGCAGTACTTCCTATTATTGGAATTGTCCTGCTTCTCAGTTTCACCATCGCTCCGGTTCCGCCAGGCATTTTACTTCTTTTCCTTTTTGCTGCCCTGATGCTTATCATTGGTATGATGTTCTTTACATTGGGAGCTGAACTTTCTATGGTTCCTATGGGCGAACGGGCAGGCACGAAGATGGCGAAATCAATGCGTCTGGAAATTGTGCTTTTCCTTTGCTTCCTACTCGGCTTTATCATTACGATATCAGAACCGGATTTGCAGGTACTTGCAGAGCAAGTTCCCTCCATTCCCAACCAAATTTTAATTATAGCCGTTGCTACCGGCGTTGGCCTCTTCCTGATTACGGCAATGCTCCGCATGCTGTTGTCTGTTCGGTTTTCGACTCTTCTGATTTTATTTTATGGAGTTGTATTTATACTGACACTTTTCGCTCCAAAGGATTTTCTGGCGGTAGCTTTCGATTCCGGCGGTGTAACCACCGGACCAATGACGGTTCCCTTTATTATGTCCCTTGGCGTCGGTTTTGCCGCTGTTCGAAGCGATAAAAACGCAGAAGAAGACAGCTTCGGCCTCGTAGCACTATGCTCTATCGGCCCGATTCTTGCCGTACTTTTTCTTGGTCTTCTGTATCATCCAGAAAAAACCGGGTACAATCCTGCCACGCTTCCAGATGTTCAAGATTCTGTAGCACTATGGCACTTTTTTGTGGACAGTTTCCCAGAATATATGAAAGAAATTGCGGTTTCCTTGCTGCCAATTGTAGTTTTCTTTGGTATTTTTCAAATGGTATCCCTTCACCTGTCCAAAAAAACACTGTTAAAAATACTAATCGGTCTTATCTATACATATGTGGGTCTCGTACTCTTTCTTACCGGCGTAAATGTTGGATTTATGCCAGCCGGAAATTATCTGGGCCAAATCATAGCCTCTCTGCCTTTCCGGTTTATTTTGATACCAATCGGAATGGTGATTGGTTTCTTTATTGTCAAGGCAGAGCCGGCCGTTTATGTATTGATGGAACAGGTTGAAGAGATTACCTCTGGAGCTATTTCCGGTAAATCCATGGGACTGAGCCTTTCTTTAGGCGTAGCGGTCTCCGTAGGTATTGCCATGCTGCGCGTACTTACCGGAATCCCTATTTTCTGGTTTATTGTGCCCGGTTATTTTATTGCACTCCTCCTGTCCTTCTTTGTACCGAAAATATTTACGGCTATAGCTTTTGACTCTGGCGGCGTCGCCTCCGGACCTATGACTGCTACCTTTTTGCTTCCATTTGCAATGGGCGCCTGTCAGGCAGCGGGAGGCAATATTGTACAGGATGCATTTGGCGTTGTCGCCATGGTTGCTATGACGCCGCTGATTGCCATTCAACTTCTAGGGGCCGTCTATCAGATTAAGTCAAGACACAGCGAAGCTTATCCGGACACATCTGCTTCTTATCTGGATATGTGGGATGAAGATGATATTATTGAATTATAGTACAAAATGAAAGGAATTTGATATGAACGAAATCTATATGATGGTGATGATTACTAACCGGGGAATCCGGGAAAAGATGCTCTCCTTCCTTAAGGTGCACCATATCCATGTTACATTCATGACACTTGGTTCCGGAACTGCGAACAGTGCGATTCTGGATTATCTAGGTATGGAAGCCACCGAAAAGGCTCTCTATTTTGCTATTGTTACATGGGATACTTGGAAAATCTTTCAAAAGGCACTTTACAATAAAATGAAAATTGATATTGCCGGACGAGGTATCGCCTTTCTCATCCCTTTAAGCAGCGTGGGCGGCAAGAAAGCGCTCCAATATCTTACTGCTGAACAAGAAATTATCATTAAGGAGGAAAGTACATTGAAGAATACCGATTTTGAATTGTTGATTACCATTGCAAACGGCGGGCACATCGAGACTATTATGGACGCTGCCAGAAGCGCGCAGGCGCCTGGCGGAACTGTCGTCCATGCCAAAGGAACCGGCAAGGAGCAAGCAAAAAAATTCTTAGGAATTTCACTTGCCGAAGAGAAAGAAATGATTTTTATCGTAGTACGCTCCAGCCAGAAGAATAAAATTATGCGCGCTATCATGGAACAGGCTGGCACCGGAACTTCAGCCGGCGCCATCGCATTCTCACTTCCAGTAACCGCGGCCGCAGGACTGCGGCTGCCAGACGACGATGAAAATTCCTGACAGCATTTCAAAAGACCGCGTTTTTAATACGAATGAATAATTACTTGCCAGGGAAGCAGCCGGCGGCAGCTTCCCTGGTATTACCGCTAATCTAAAGAAATCTTTGACACAACTCCCTCAGTCCCTCCGCCGCCTGCTCTTCATCTTCTCCTTCCGCAGCAAAGACAATTTCAGCTCCCTTTCCTGCTTTTAGCCCCATCAGTTCCATAACATTTTTTACATTAGCTCTTCTTTCTTTGTACACCGCAATAATCACGCTCGAATATTTCTGTGCTTCTCTCGTAAGCCTCATGGCTGACTGCGCATGCAGCCCCTGAAAAGACTGCACCTTACACTCAAATGATTTCATCTGCTATCCCTCTGTCCAACGCTATTCTGTACACAACTCCTGCAATCTGTTTATTTCATCCATAATTCTTTTCGCAAATCCAAAGGATTGTCTGAATGCAAAGCTCTTTATTCTTACAGCTCCTTCAAAAAAAGAGATTTCCACCGGCTTATTTGCATTCTTCAATGTTATTTTCACCTTTAACGCTTTAACTATTCCCTCGTCTCTTTCCAATATCTTCCTTTCAATTTCCCCTATATCCATATGCGGCAAACAGGAAATCGCACAATTCTTAATCTCTTCTATCTGATAAAAATCAGGAGCGGCGGCCTCATGCTTTGTCATACGATTATTTAAGACACAGATTTCCCGGTTTCTTTCATCTACAAGCAGATAATTTCCAATTCTTCCCGTTACTTCAAAACTCTCCGGAATCTTCTGTGCCTCATCACATAGCGCCTGAATTTCTTTATAGCTCTTTCCGGTTATTGTTTCTGTGAACTGTCTGCTCGCCTTTTGATAGCACTGTTTACAGACACACCCTTCTGCATAACGAAATCTGTTCATAAATCCCAGTTTTCCATGACAAATATCACAAGTCTGCATTCTCTCATCTCCCAACTGATTTCATACCTTATAAACGGCCGTATGGCCATTATGGGGTACCCGGAGGGTATACCTTATAAACGGCCGTATGGCCATTATGGGGTACCCGGAGGGTATACCTTATAAACGGCCGTATGACCATTATGGGGTACCCGGAGGGTATACCTTATAAACGGCCGTATGGCCATTATGGGGCGCCCAGAGGGTATACCTTATAAAACGGCCGTATGGAGCGCCCCGCCTGCCAGCCATCCGTCAATTACGCTGCGCTGCAATTAACTTATGCATCTATCAGCTTCATGGCCTCATATATTTTACGATACCTCTGATATTTTCTCTCATACAATGCAGCCTGCTTCTCTCTTGGCAAATACTCCCTGCCGGAAATTACCGTTTTCTCTATGATTTCTTCCATTGATAACTCCGGATTATCTTCCACCGCTGCGGCAAGGGCTATTCCATATCCTGCGCCGCCTGACGCGCTCTTATGCTGAATCATCTTTACACCCAGTACGTCAGCCAGAATCTGCATCCACACGTCGTTCTTCGAGCCGCCGCCAATTACCCGAAGGCCTGTCTGAATCTCTGATTCCAGACGCATTTCCTCTGCAAGCTGCCTTACGGCAAAACAGATTCCTTCCATAACCGCAATCGTCATATCCTCTCTGCTGCAATCAGTGCCGATTCCCAAAAAACCGCCCCTCACAAGAGGGTCTGCATAGATTGTCTTATCTCCGGTTAAATGTGGATAAAACAACAGTGTGTTTGTTCCTAGTTTATCCATATCCACATGCCCGATTTCTTCATCAAATGCATCCGCCTGTAATATATTTTTCATCCACCACGAAAAGCTGTTTCCACAGGACTGAACAACCCCCTGTACCAGAACATGAATTTCCTTCCCGTCAAAAGAAAATAAAATCTTCTTCCCCTTCGCATGAAATTCTGTGTGCTCTCCCGCATGCATAAGCACCCCTGAGGTGCCCAGTGACAACACCGGATATTTTTTCTGGAAACAGCCTGTGGCAATTGCAGCCGCCGGATTATCGCCTGTCCCAACCATAACCTTTACTTCTTTTTTTAATCCGAATTTTTGAATCCATTCTTCTTTTATCGTTCCCGCCGTCTCCAAACTCCCCTTCACTTCCGGATAGATTTCTTCCGGAAATCCAAGAATATCCCGAATTTCCGGAGACCATTTTCTGCTGTTCAAATCAAAAAGTGAAGACGTCGACGCTTCGCAGTAATCCGTCTGGTACTTACCGGTCAGTCGATATACAATATAATCCGGCCCGATTAAAAATTTCCTTATTCTTTCAAAATTCTCTGGCTCATATTGCTTTAACCAATATAAATTCATTGCCGGACTTCCTGTTGAAATGACATTTGCAAGATAGGACACCTCTGTCGCATTCCCGATTTGTCTGCGTATATCCGCCAAAAGTCCGGCAGTTCTGGTATCATTCCACATCAGCGCCGGACGTACCGACTTTCCCTCCTCATCCAACATGATTACTGTATGCATCTGTCCGGTTACGCCGATAGACTCGATTTGCTTTGCATCTCCCTGCCGCAAAAGCTCTTCTAACGCATTCGTTACCGCGTCCATCCAAAGCTCAGGCTCAATCTCCTTCCACCCCGGACCAGGTTCTGATACAGTATAACTTCGTACACATTCCCCGCATACTCGTCCCTCTTTATCCATAAAAAGCGCTTTTACCGAGGAGGTTCCCATGTCAATTCCAACATAATATCTCATCCTTATTCTCCAAATCTTAAAATCACTTTATAGGTATCCGGCTTTGCCGCCTCCTGCATCGCCCGGCCAAAATCCTGATAATCATAAATGGCTTCTGTCAATACGGCAGGGTCAACGATTCCTTTGTCAATCATCCTGACCGCCTGATGGAAAGCGGCAATCGTCGGGCTGACTGCGCCGGTAATCGTTATCTGATTGGAATGCACCGCTCCCAGATTAATCGGAACCGGATGGTTCGGATGAATAGAGCTGAACATAATCACCGTACCTGTAGGAGACGTCATATCCACTGCCTGCGCTGCTATCTTCGGATTTGCCGTCGTATTAAATACATATTGCGCCCCTCTGCCTTCCGTCATATCCTTTACCCTCTTTACAACGTCTCCAGATAAGGAATCCAACACATCATCACATCCAAGATTCAGCGCTTTGTCTCTTCTCTCCTTCAACGGCTCGCTTAAGATAACCCTTGCGCCTTTCAGCTTCGCCAGTATCACGTGGAGCAGCCCCATGGTTCCTCCTCCAATTACCAGTACGTCGTCTCCAAACCGGATATCCGTACGGCTGATGCTGTTAATAACACATGCCAGAGGCTCCGTAAACGCCATCTTCTCAAAGGACGTGTCTTCTGAATAAATATACAAATCGTCCGCCTTTGCCACCGCATACTCTGCAAAGCCGCCATAACCGGATAAACCTTCCGCATTATGGAATACGGCGCTATTCTGATGTTCTTCGCAGATATTCTCATCGCCCCGCTTACAGTAATAACACCCGCCGCAATTCTCAATAATATATTTGACAACCTTCTGCCCTTTCTTAAAAAAACCTTTCTTCTCTACTTCCGAGCCAAGTTTTTCAATCACGCCGCAATACTCATGTCCGCCGATTCTTGGATAACTGTAGCTGCAGTCTCCGTTAAAATCCCGTATGTCATTGGTACAGATTCCGGAAGTTTTCACACGAATCAGAACTTCATCCTCTGCAATCGAAGGCGTGTCAATCTCTTTAATAGAAAAATCTTTTGGCTGATTTAACACAATTGCTTTCATCTTTCCTCACTTCCTGTTCCTCTTTGTCACTGCATGAATTTTCAAATAAACAATGTTCAACGACAGGCTAATACGCCAATATACCAGTCAGTCCGCCTACGATACCAATCACGACAATCAAACCGATAATCTTAATCGCAGACCAGCGTTTCTTGCTCATCAGATAATATACGAGCATCGTCATCCCCAGCGGAAGAATATTCGGACAAACTGCATCAAGGAAACTTTCCTGTACATTGTAGGTAGTAGTAGAGCTTACAATCTGAATGCCGCAGACTGCCTTCACATAGTTCACAACCAGACCGCCCATAACCATACAGCCCATGATGGAGGCCCCTTTAATCAGCTTATTCAGTATTCCCTTTTCCAGGAAATCCATAATTGCTTCGCTTCCGGCTTTATAACCGAACATAAAGTTCCAGTAACTTAACGCATAGGCCGCCGCCACAATTACTACAGCATAGATAACCGCGCCCCAAACATTGCCGCTCCCACTTCTGGTCAAGTCAATACAAACTGCGAGAAGAATCGGAATCACCACGCCCTGCCAGATAGTATCTCCCATCCCGGCTAATGGCCCCATCAGCGAAGTCTTCAAATTCGTAATAAATTCCGCCGGAATGTCCTCTCCCATGGACTTCTTCTCTTCTAGTGCGATTGCCATACCAAGAATGCATGCGCCAAATTCAATATGTACATTGAAGAACTCTATCTCACGTCTCATAACTTCTTTTCGTTTTTCCGGGTTATCCTTGTATAAGAAATTGATAATTGCCGAAAACATATGGGCGACTACCTGCCCCATCATTCTCTCATAGTTATAACATGTCTGGGGAAATGTCTCCCAGATGAGCCATGCTTTGATTAAGGCGGCTCTTGGGATTATACTCGTTTTCTTTTCTTCCATTGTTAGTCATCCTCCTCATCATCTTCGTCATCATAAGCCGCTCCGTTTGCCGTTACTGCTTTCGCTTCCATATTGGACGTCATCTGCACATAGACAACCGCTACTAAAAGAGCAATGATACCCAGTGTCAGAAGCGGAAGACCGGAATACACTGCCAGTAAAAATCCTGCAAACAGAAATACTTTCGACTCGCCCTTGAAAATATACTGAAGCGTTATCGCAATTCCGAGAGCCGGCATCAAACCTCCGATAATCTGGAAAATTGTGAGTACTTTACCGCTTAGCATATCAAGAATACCCTGAATATACGCAGAGCCAAAATATGCGGCCAGAGCGCAGGGAATCGCCGTCATACAAAAACACATAATCTGCGGGAACAGCACGTTCGCCCTCCAAATCTTGTTATATTCGCCTTTTTCAATATAATTATCTGCAATGTGCACGAAGAATGAGTCCAATGTCATACGTCCTGCCCACACAATTGTCCCAAGAATCCCAATCGGCACTGCCAGAGCAAGAGCCGTCTCCGCATCCAGTCCGCCTACAATTGCATACGCGGTTCCTAACACTCCTGCAAGTCCCATATCCGCCGGCATACTTCCGCCTGCCGACATGAAACCTAAATACACCAGGTTAATTGTTCCTCCAATTACCGCGCCCTGAATCGGGTCTCCCAGAATCAGTCCGGTAATCATGCCGCACACCAGCGGTCTCTGCAGAGACCAGAGTCCGACAAAGGGCAGATTTCCAACCGCCAGCCAATAGACAATGCCGCAAAGTATTGCCTGTACAATGGTTATTTTATCCATAGTTTGTTCCTCCTCTATTTACTCTTTTACTTGTCAACATATTCCGATGCTTCTATGACCTGCTGTTCCGGCACAAGCTGATAGTATACATGCGTCCCTTTTTTTATAAGACTTTTAATCGCTGCAACCTCATCCGGGGAACACGCTACATTTTTAATAAACGGCTGTCTCTCTCCCCGAAGTCCCATACCGCCCAGATTTACATCGGTAAGCTTCAGCCCCAAATCAGACATCTTATCATAAGTAATCGGCGTCTTTGTAAGCACCATCACCCGTTCCGCCGAATCTTTGGCGTCCCTCTGCAGGATATCCGCGCCCCGCTCCGTCGTATAAACATTACATTTTACGCCATTGGGCGCCAGCGCTTTGATGACTCTTTTGTTAAATTCATCCGCAGCTACTTCGTCGTCTACAATGATAATTCGATTCACCTGCAGGCTCGGCGTCCATACCGAAACCACTTCTCCATGAATCAGACGATCGTCCACTCTGGCAAGTACGATATTCTTCATTACTCTTCATCCTCCTTTTCTTCTTCAAACAACTTATTCACATACAACACTGTCTCCGCTGCGGAACTTTCAATCTTACGGCACAATTCTTCTGCAGAGGCCGCGCCGTCCCTCTCCAGCAGAATCGTTATTGCCAACGGAAGATTAACCCCCGTAATATGATGAAATTTATAATCTCTCATCAGCGAAACGACTGCGTTAAATGGACTTCCATGGAACAGGTCAGTCAGGAAAAGAATCTCTTCACCTTCCGGCGCAGCCTTTAGCTCCCGCTCCAATTCTTCTGTAAGAGACTCAACGGTATTTTCCGGATATAATCCATACGCCGTTAAATTCTCCTGTTCACCAACCAGCATCTGCACACTTTCCACCAGTCCCTTTGAAAAGCTGCCATGCGATACTGCAATTACTTTCATTCCCAATCCTCCTTTCACCCGGCTCGATGTAATTCAAGTATATCAATTCTCACTTCCTTCACACACAAATATTTGCGCGGTCTATTATGCAAATACGATTTACAGTCTGCGTAAAGGTTCCCGCATTTCCCTGCGCGAACCGGGATGACATTTTGCACGAATCTCCCCCTCTTCTTTACGCAATCCCACCCCGTCATTTTCTTTCCTTTGCCATATTCATTGCGCAAAAATCTGCGTTCCTTATTCTACCCTGCCCGTATAATGGAGCTAAGCCTGGCACACCGTTTTCTTAAAACTCATCTGCCATGCCTTTGATATTCGCATCAGCCCAAGGCAGCGATAGCGCGGCATTGCCGACTAACCGCAACGCGGTATTGGAGCAAATAGCAAAAGATTCGTATATGGGGAATTTAAGAAATGATGTACACAAAAACAAAATCGAAAGGAGGCGCAGTTTTTCTCAAAACTGCAGAAACACTATGAAAATTGTAAATGGCTTCGACCTTATGAAATATGCAGGCAATCATGGATACATGCTGCCTGCATTCAACACTACCAATATGGAGATGACCTATGCCATCGCGAAGGGACTGAATATGGCCGGACTTCCGGGATACATCCAGATTTCCTCCAATAATTTAAGGTTATCTAATCCCGACGTCATTGCCTGTCTTACCAGCGATGCATTAAAGAACAGCGACGTGCCCGTCGGCCTGCATCTGGACCATGGCAAATCCTATGAAGACGTAAAGGCCTGCGTTAACGCCGGATTTACTTCTATCATGATAGACGCCTCTCATCTTCCTTTTGAAGAGAATATCAAGGAAGTCCAAAGGGCCGTCCGCTACTGCCACTTCTACGGCATTCCGGTAGAGGCGGAGCTTGGAGCTCTCCGGGGAAAAGAAGAGGATATTGTGAATGAAGCGGATTGTAAGACTGACCCAGATATGGTTCTGGATTTTGTAGAACAGACCGGCTGCGATTTACTCGCCGTTTCTGTAGGAAATGTCCATGGACTGGATATTGAGCCGAAGGTAGACCTTCCTCTCTTGAAGACAATCTCTGAGATTTCTCCTGTTCCGCTGGTAATGCATGGAGGTTCCGGGATTCCCTTTGATGTTGTAAAAGAGGCAAGAAAATATAATTTATTAAAGATAAATTACGGCTCAGACTTAAGAAAAGCTTTCGTATCCACTTTCGGCAAAGCCTATGAGGCAAATCATAATACTGCCAGCGTCATTGAATTAAGCATGGAAGCGGTCGAAAATGTCAGCAAAAAGGCCGCGGAACTTGTAACGATTATCAATTCCTGACACACTCTCTGAAACGATACGGTTCAGCCTTTCCTGCCGGAAAATATTCTGCCTGTGAAGACAGACAGCAGGACTCTGAGACAGTTCGTGCTTTTATTCAAAGCACCCTCTAATGCTTTGGATAAAAACACGATCTGCCTCAGAGCGCCTATTGTCTATCCGGGCTCTTATTATTCATTCATATCATTTAGCCCTTTTTCCAGCGCCGCTTTTATCAGCGCAATAAAATGCTCATAGTCTGTATGCCAGGCCAGCTGCTCAATCAAATCCTTATTCACAAACAGCTTGGAAAGATAATTCCACATCTGAAACGCCTGAGGGTTATTGCGCCCAATGTGCATCAGCATAATCAGATTCACTTTATTCTTCTCTTCATCCCAGACAATCGGCTTTTCCGAAAATCTGACCACAATAAAAGTATCCGAGGAAACCACATTCATGGGATGAGGCACCGCGATGTCTTTACTGAAGTAAGAACTTCCGATATTTTCCCTCAGCATAACCTGATGATACAAATCCTCCAGACCATACAACTCCGATGCATTCTCGCACATCTGCTTAAGAAGCTCCCGCTTGCTTCCCGACTTCACCGTCTGAAAGAGTTCCGGCCGAAACACATTGGTAATATCTCCTATATTACGAAATCCATCCAGATTCAGTTTGATATTAAGATAATCATTCTGTGTGGGAAATGCGTTTACATACATGGCAATCCCTTTTTCAAAGAAATCCCCCTTCTCCGTTGTGAGAAATACATCATAAACATCCAGCATCTCAGGAACCATAACTCTGGAATCCACAAAATTCACCGTCGACACATATTCCGAGAACCACCGCAGCAAGGTCTGCCTCAGCAGTATTGTCATGCTGTTTTTTAAGCTGGAAATCACCAGAATCTTTTTCTTATTCTCCCGGTGATCCATTTCCAAAAGCGCACTGTAAAAATGAATGGTCAAAAGCGCAATCTCGTCCTTTGATACCTTCTTACCGCCCAGACCGATACTGAACAGGTGCGCAAAATAAGTGGCAATATCATATCCTAACGGAAATGATTCCCGGATATATTCCAGCATATCATTCTTAATCTGCATATCATACTTCGCTCTCACAAGAAGAGACATACAGTGGAGCGCAAGGGTTATCCTCAAATTCGTCCTGTCTGTAAAATCCACATTAAATGTATCTTTAATCGCTTCCAGCGCATTTTCCACAAAGCCATGCATCTGCGGTGAAATCATATCCGAATCCCGGTTATCTCCCTGCCCCTTCAGATAAAGGGAAAAATACCGTATCTCTTCTTCTGTTGCCTTAACAAAGAATTTTCTGCTGATTTCTGTAATGACGTCTTTCGCCACTGCATATTCCGCGCCCAAATCCTCCGTCGCATCTATCTCGCTTGACTGAATATAAAAGCCGTCGTTCATCCGGCAAATCATAATATTGACAAACAGAATCGTATTATTAAAGTCCATATCCATAATACGGTACTGATGATTCACAAATATCTCGGTCAGTACATTCTGTATCTTTGCAATCTGACGCTCATCAAAAAATAAAACTTCCTTCTGTTCATCCTGCGTATATGCAAGATACAAATCCTGCTCCGACAAACACCTTCTCTTATTCATCTCAAAGCCGTCAATCATGACCTTATTATTGCCTCGCATCAGTTCTAAATCAAATTTGTTTAATAATTCTTCTACTTTCTTTAAATCATTCAGCACCGTTGATCTGGAAATATAAAACTCCTCTTCCAAATCCATCAGAGAAACCGCACGATGCCGGTTCAGCAAAAGAAGCATCATCTTACTGACACGATTGACAGAATAATTCAAAGAGACCGTCATATATTCCTGGTACAAAGACGTCACAAAGGTTGAAAATTCTTCATAATCACTAACCTCTATCATACTCCCTTTGGATGATTTGGAGACAATCTTTGCACAGGCGTCTTCTGACAATTCCTCTCGAATCGCCTTAATATCCCCCTGCACCGTTCGCAGGCTGACTCCAAACTTATCCGCCAGATAGATTCCCGTCAGATATTCCTCCGTATGATTACAAAATTCTAATAAAATCTCAATCTGTCTCTGATTTAACATCTTCTTCATCTCTCTTGTCTTATTCGTTATACCTGGAAAGTATGACATTTTAACACTATAAAAAGTATCGCATATCAATTCATATATTATTATACCAAGTCGCTGGCGCGACGGCTAGCCCTTATTAGAGAAATGCTCTCTGCGGATTCTTTCCAGGCTCTTTTTGCTTATTTTATTAAGAAGTCTTTTATAGTTTATAACTTCTTATTACTCCAAAATATGTTACAATGTCTATATCTGAAAGAAAGGAGCGATACAATAACAATGACCACTCAGGACACATGCCGCTCTTGCATTGATTGCGGGCGAAAAGCATGCCAGAAAAGCAACGAATCACTGTATCCAGAATACTGTCTCACTAAGAATGCTTCCAAAGAACAACTTACACAGACCAGGGAAACCTATATGGAAGAATATAATAACGAGGTTATGGTTCAGACCGCCAAGATACAGTCCAAATACTATGAGAAATTAACCAGAGTAGAAGAAACCATTCTTTTTGCCAAAGAAATGGGGGCAAAGAAAATCGGAATCGCAACCTGTACCGCGCTTCTGAAGGAATCCATAACATTGGCAAAGATTCTCCGCGCCCATGGTTTTCAGGTTTTTTCAGCCTGCTGCAAGGTAGGAGCCATAGATAAGAGAGAGATTGGCATTCCGGAACAATATATCAAACATGGACCAAATATCTGTAACCCCATTCTACAGGCGCAAATACTGAACGAAGAAAAAACCGACTTAAATATCGTCATGGGACTCTGTGTAGGCCATGATGTTCTGTTCCATCAATACATCGAAGGCCCTACTACTACCATGGTAGTCAAAGATCGGGTAACCGGTCATAATCCGGCCGCACCGCTTTACACCTCTCACTCCTTCTACAAAAAATTGTTAAACGAAGAATAAGCGCCTCATAAGATGTAATTTCTTAAATAAAAACACAGAATATATCCTGGTATATTCTCACGCTGAATACAATCACTTGCCTAATATAAAAATAGCGAGCCCTCTGATTTTACCAGATGGTTCGCCATTTTCATATCGTTTGAATTGTAAGCGCCGCCATATACGTAAACGACTTCTTTTACGCTTCCTTCCAGCGCATCCCTTGATTCTGTATTTGTTCACATTCCAACTGCGGACGTTTCTTATAATATATCCAAATCCGCAAGCGACTTCGAAGGCTTCGGATTCTTCCTTACATTCCGTACTTCTCCACTCTTTCCTCCAGTCTTGCGGCAGAGATAGATTTCTCCAATCTCCATAGATTTATCAATTGCCTTACACATATCATATACGGTCAGAAGCGCCACGCTTACGCCAGTTAACGCCTCCATCTCCACGCCTGTCTTTCCCATAACCTTCACTGTACAATAACAGTAAATCGCACATTCCTCTGGATTCATCTCGAATTGAACCCTGCAATTTGTAATCGGCAGAATATGACACATAGGAATCAGCTCCGACGTACGCTTTGCTCCCATGATTCCCGCTGTTGTCGCAACGCCCAGCACATCGCCCTTGCCAACAGTTCCTTCCTCAATTGCATCATATACCGCCTGACTGACCGTAATCCTTCCTGACGCTGTCGCTGCCCGTTCCGTATCATTTTTTGCCGACACATCCACCATCAATGCTTTTCCATTTTCATCAAAATGCGTAAGTTCCATCTTTTCTATCCTTTTCGTTAAAATAAATTCATTGCCTGATTGACTGATTTGACTCCTATAATCTCAATGCCGTTCACATTTTTTACCATACTTTTGGAAACCTCCGGCATAATGCAGGTTTGAAATCCGAGCTTGCGCGCCTCCGCTACCCGCTGCTCCGGCATACTGACTGCGCGAACTTCTCCGCTTAAGCCCACTTCCCCAAATACAATCGTTCCTTCGGAAATTGGACGATTCTTATAGCTGGAAACAATTGCCATCACAATCCCCAAATCGACCGCCGGCTCGTTCATCCTGATACCTCCGGCAATATTGATATAGGCGTCATAATTTGAAAGCGGGAGTCCGATACGCTTTTCCAGCACTGCCATCAGAAGATTCACCCTGTTATAATCGGTTCCCGCCGCCGTTCGCCTTGGCATCCCGAAATTACTCTTGCATACCAGCGCCTGAATCTCCATTAGTATCGGTCTGGTTCCTTCCATAGAACATGCTACCACAGACCCAGAGGCATTCTCCGGGCGCCCGTTTAACATATATTCCGACGGATTTGCCACTTCCTCCAATCCGGTTTCCTGCATTTCAAAAACTCCAATCTCATTGGTGGAACCAAAACGATTCTTAACTCCCCTGAGAATCCGATAGGAAGCATGTCTGTCTCCTTCAAAATACAATACCGTATCCACCATATGCTCCAGTACTCTCGGTCCTGCAACAGTTCCTTCCTTGGTTACATGTCCCACTATAAAAATGGTAATATTCAATCCCTTAGCAAGCTGCATCAGTGTATTCGTCGCCTCTCTCACCTGAGATACACTTCCCGGCGCTGACGCCACTTCCTCACTATACATAGTCTGTATCGAATCAATTACCGCCACCGCAGGACTTTCTCTCTCAATCACCTGCCGAATCGTCTCTAAATTCGTCTCACACAAAAGCAAGAGATTATCATTGAATTCACCCATACGATTTGCCCGGAGCTTAATCTGCTTTACAGATTCCTCACCGGAAATATAGAGCACCTTTTTCTGCTCCCTGGCCAACTGCCTGCACACTTGTAAAAGAAGGGTAGATTTCCCGATTCCCGGATCTCCGCCCACTAGTACCAGCGAGCCGGATACAATTCCGCCGCCCAGCACCCGGTCCAGTTCTTCTATCTTTGTCTTCATCCTATCTTCCTGCTCTGTAGACACACTGGACAAAGCTACAACTTTAGCTTCCCGCACAGCGCTCTTTACCGTACTGGACTTTGACACAGTAACCTTCTCTTCTGCAAACGTATTCCATTCTTTACACATAGGACACTGCCCCAGCCATTTACTCTCCTCATGCCCACAGTTCTGGCAAAAAAATACGCTCTTTTTTCCTTTCGCCACAGCTTATCCTCCCTATAAACAAACGTGTGCTTCTTATGCGTTCCCCATTTAAGAAACAGGCTGACAGCGCCCTGTTCCATGTTACAACTCTTATTTGCCTATTCTGACTTAAGAACTGCAACTGTTTAACACAAAGCATGAAAGGGCGCTGCCAGCCTGTTTTGCACAAGTTGAACTTATATACTAAAACTATTTTTTAACAATCATAAACGCTACCGCATGGTCCGAATCCATCTGAGCGCTGACGCTAATCTTGCCGCTTAAATTTGTCTTCATCGTACCCGCGCTTACATCATCCTTATAAATGATATACTCTGTGTCTGCTTCAAGCTCCAGCGTTACCTGTACGTCTTGTTCCCCGGACACCACGAAAGACACTTCATCCGGGGTACTTCTGAAATTCTCTACCGCTGTTCCCGGTACAGACTCATATGCAAACATCCCATTCTTTTCCAGCTTGGTAATCTCGCGGAACGTCTTTACTTTATATATATCTCCCTGAAACTCAAATCCGTCCAGTTTGGTCTTGGAAGCCAGGGTATAATCTCCAAAACTCAGTGTTCCATCCGCCTCTGCTCTCAACAGTTCTTTTACTACTGCCATAGTCTTCATCCTCCTGAATTTCCTGTCATCTCATTCATGTCTTTTATAACGTAAAAACTGCGCTCCTCTACGCTCCTCCCGCTCACTTCGTAAGCTTCGCTTCCTCAGTGGTCGTTGCACTCTCATAGATTTTTCGTATGTGCCGCCTGACTGCAAGCAGTCCGCGTCACATCCGCAAAATCTGCGCTCCTCTACGCTCCTCCCGCTCACTTCGTAAGCTTCGCTTCCTCAGTGGTCGTTGCACTCTCATAGATTTTTCGCATGTGCCGCCTGACTGCAAGCAGTCCGCGTCACATCCGCAAAATCTGCGCTCGTCGCTATGCGTTCATTGTACCATTATTTTTCGGATTTTGAAATGAATTTTATTTGTTTTTTTGATAAACCGGCTTCGATTTCGTCTCCTCTTTTGATTTCACCTGCAAGAATTGCTTCTGCGAGTTTATCCTCTAACTGGTTCTGGACAGCGCGGCGCAAAGGTCTTGCTCCATATTTCTGGTCTGTTCCGGTCTCTACGATGTGTTTCTTTACAGAATCCCGGATTGTCAGGCTGATATCAAGCTGCTCTTTCGCCCGTTTTATCACTTCTCTGCACATAAGGCCAACAATCTTTTTCATCTCTTCCTTATCTAATGCATGGAATACAATAATTTCATCAATACGATTCAAAAATTCCGGGCGAAACACCAGCTTTATCTCATTCATTACATTGGATTTCATCCGTTTGTAATTATCGCCTGCATCTTCCTTTGTCACAAAGCCAAGGCGCTTCGGGTCGATAATTGCCTGCGCTCCCGCGTTGGAGGTCATGATAATTACCGTATTGCGGAAATCAACCTTTCGTCCCTGGGAATCTGTAATATGCCCGTCATCTAACACCTGTAATAATATATTGAAAACATCTGGATGTGCTTTCTCAATCTCATCGAACAAAATTACAGAATAGGGGTGTCTTCTTACCTGCTCGGATAACTGCCCGCCGTCGTCATGTCCTACATATCCCGGAGGAGAACCAATCATCTTCGATACACTGTGTTTCTCCATATACTCCGACATGTCAACCCGAATAATCGATTCCTCATTGCCAAACAATGCTTCCGCCAAAGCTTTGGAAAGTTCTGTTTTACCTACGCCTGTCGGGCCTAAAAACAGGAAGGAACCAATCGGACGATTCGGGTCCTTCAATCCTACGCGCCCCCTGCGCACCGCCTTGGATACCGCAGATACTGCTTCCTCCTGCCCAATCACTCTCTTGTGCAGGGTCTTCTCCAGCTTCTTTAACCGCTCGCCTTCCGACTCTGCTAGCCGGCTAACTGGAATCTTCGTCCATTCTGATACTACATCGGCAATATCGCTCTCTGTCACCCGCGCTCTTAATCCTTTTGTCCGCTTTAGAAAACGCTCTCTTATCCTGGCAAGCTTCTTTTCCGCCTCAATCTGTTCCTTATGATTCAGGGAAGCCTCGGCCATATCTCCTTCTTTGATATGTTCTTCCTTCCGAATTTTCAGCTCCTCAATCAAACGCTCCAACTCACCGATATTCTCCGGAACTTTAATTCCTCTGAGACTCACCTTAGAACAGGTCTCATCCAGAACGTCGATTGCCTTATCCGGCAAAAAACGGTCGCTGACATAGCGGGCAGATAATGCAACTGCACTTTCCAGCGCTTCCTGCTCAATCTCTACCTTGTGATGCGCCTCATACCGGGACTTCAATCCCTCCAGGATTTCCAGACACTGCTCTCTGTCAGGCTCCTCCACCGTAACCGGTTGGAATCTTCTCTCCAAAGCCGCATCCTTCTCAATATATTTGCGATACTCGGTAATGGTCGTCGCCCCGATAAGCTGCAGCTCTCCTCTCGCCAGCGAGGGTTTTAAAATATTCGAAGCATCCATAGCTCCTTCCGCCCCGCCGGCGCCGATAATTGTGTGTACCTCATCCAGAAATAAAATTACATTCCCGGCAGCCTTCACCTCATGAATCAGTCTTTTCATGCGTTCCTCAAATTCACCACGATATTTAGAACCGGCAATCATGCTGGCAAGATCTATGGTAAAAATCCGCTTATCTCTCATGCCTTCCGGCACCAGCCCATCGGCAATCCTCCCTGCCAGCCCTTCTAAAACAGCAGTCTTTCCCACGCCCGGCTCTCCAACCAGACATGGATTATTCTTCGTTCTTCTGCATAAAATCTGCATTAACCTGTAGGTCTCCTGTTCCCGTCCAATCACCGGATCCAGCTTTCCTTCTGCAGCCTGTTCCGTTAAATCTGTTCCAAACTGCTCCAACACGCCTTTTTTCTTTCCATCCCCCTGAATATCCGCCATATATTCATTCGGGTCTGCTCCGACAGTCAGAAGAATATCCTGATACAATTTCTGAATATTCACGTTCAGCGTCTGCAAAATACGGCAGGCAACACAGTCCATATCATTCAACACAGACAGCAGCATGTGTTCCGTTCCTATCTCCGATGCCTTTAGACGCAGCGCCTCTCCCCCGGCTTCTTCCAAAATAAACTGCAGCCTGGGACTCTCTGAGGGCTTTCCTGTTACGGCAACGTCTCCTGCAGGGGTTACCAGTTCATTCATAATCTTGAGAATCTCTTCTTCTTTCACCCCGTTCATATCCAAAATCTGTCCTGCCACTCCCCCAAAGGTCTTACTCAGAGCTATCAGCAAATGCTCCGTCCCCACATAAGGGTGCTGCATCAACGCTGCCGCCTCCTTTGCAAGCTTCAACGCTTCTCTCGCCTGATTCGTATAATTCATCTCACATTATCCTCCCACATACTCGTCAAAAATCTCATCCACCAGCTCATGAACCTCTTCTCTGGAAATATTCTTGCATAACCCTCGCGCAATCACAATCCGAAGCTTATCCCGCATCTTCTCAATCGCCTCAATCTTATTAATATCCAGCGCAATTACCGCCCCTCTTCTCCGGTCAAGCTGAATATACCCCTCCTGCTTCAGCACCGAATACGCCTTATTTACTGTATGCATATTAATTCCCACTGTCTCCGCAAGCTGACGAACAGAAGGCAGGGACTCGCCCTCCTGAATCTCAGAAGTCGCAATCCCCATAATAATCTGGTTCCTAAGCTGTATATATATCGCTTCTTCGCTGTTAAAATCAATCTCAATATACATCGTTACACCTTTTCTTTAGAATTGTTATATACATGGTAGCACAGATGGAATTTCATTGCAAGCTAATGTCTGAACTGAAACTTGCATTATTTTTCAATTCATGTTTAAATGTTATAAGAATCTTATATGTTATAACACTTTAAAGCAGAAAAGAGAAAAACATGAAAGAATTGAGAGAAATCATTCACAACGCCGAACTTACTAAGACCCAGCAGACCATTGCAGACTTCGTTCTGGACCACTCTTCCGACGCCTGCTTTATGACTTCTACAGAAATCGCAGACCGTCTCGATGTCAGTGAGTCTTCCGTTATCCGCTTTGCGCGTTCTCTCGGCTATACCGGATTTATGGATTTCCAGAAAAATCTCCGCAAAGAATACCAGGAACAGGTCCACCATATTTCCAACGCCATTACCGTACCTTCCCAGCGTATGGCGCAAATCAATAAAGTAGGCATCAGCGGAGACTATTTAAAACAGCATTTCACAAATGTAATCAGCAATATTGAAGAAATGTTTTCCAACAACAGCCTTCATACCTTTGAAGACGCGGCGGACATCATTGTGAAAAGCAAACAGAAATACATTACTGCCACGCGGGGCGACACAGCCCTTGCAGACTATGCTTCCCTCTACTTAAAACATATGGTTCCAAATGTGATTAGCACCAGCTCTGCCTGCATGTCGCCGGTTGATCAGCTCCTCAACATCTGCAAGGAAGACTGCCTGTTGATTTTTGGTTTTCCCAGATATTCTACTCTGGACCATATAACTGTCCGTATGGCCAAAGACGCCGGAGCGAAGATTATTGTCGTAACAGACAAACCAAGCTCTCTACTGGCGCAGTACGCTTCTGTTCTGATTACCGTACCCGTTGACTCCAATAGCTTTAACAACTCGCTGGTCGCAGCGCAGTTTACCACCGAATGCCTGTTAGAAGCCGTCAGCCACCGAGTCAGAGGCATCGAAAAAAGACTGAAGAAAATTGACGAATACTTAGACGAGTTGGGGACGTACTGAAGAAAAACTATATACGAAACAAAAAATGTGCCAGAGAGTTTCCATACCTCTCCGACACATTTTTTATGTTTTCGGATATCTACCCCACCGCATATTTCCACCAGATTTCTCTAAACCTCCAGTACCTCCAAGAATACTTATCTACCGAATCTGCGATAATATAGCCGGGTCCTTTATCTTAGCGTCTTCGGCAAAGAGCAGAATCTTTGACAGAATCTCCGCAGTCTTAGGATCATCGTCAATAAACGGAAGAAAAATACGTCCCCTATGCTGGGAATGTACGGGAACCACTGACAACATTGCATTTCCAATCTGATGAACCACGCCGCTTCCCAAGTGGACGGAATACTGCCCCAGTTTGCCGTCAATCAGGGCATGACTGCCTTCCAAACGGACATTTTCAATCCGAAACAGCTCAAGACTGCACTCTGCAATCGCCCTGCGCATCTCAATGGTTGAATGGCTTGTCTCTGGATCTACGCCGCCTGCATGGGCAACGCTGACCGCCAAATCCACATCACGCATTACTTCACTATATACCACATCTGGTATATCTTTCAACTTCACCTGTTTCCCTGTCTTTCGGTCAGAGAAAACCACCCATTCTAGCGTTGGCGCTTCCACATCGCTTGGCGTAAACCAGTCTGCCATAGCATAGATACAGGCAACAATATTTTCTTTATAATAGATTTTCTGCAAACCATCCTCATAATCCGCAACCCAGCGGCGACTCTTAAGTGCGCCTACTGTCTTCTGCGGCTGAATCTGATTACCAGAAAACAGCCTTGACTCTCCCTTTTCCAGTTCTTCATCCAATTTCAGATACAGTTCCCGGAACACCTGTTTAAAAGGCTGTTTCACCTGCTTTTCAAACAAATATTTCTGATATTCATGCCAACGACCGCTGACATACAAGTCGCATGGATGCGCAATCAACAGCTTATCCTCCGGCTTAACCGGCGTCACATCTCCTTTTTCATCTACAAGTCCGGCTGCCGTCAAAAATCCCATCCGCCAGTTCATTCCATCCCCTCCTGCATTGCCTTCTGCTTTCCATTTCTCTGTCTGGCTTCCTTTTGTTTGGCTGCCTTCCACCTTACATACCGCATCTTCACAGTTTGTCTCTCTCTGCCCTTCCCCGTCAAACGTTCTCACTACCAGAAATTCCACAATCGGGCGCGCCACAGGATTCTTCTGCAGTTCCAGCAGTTCCCATACCTCAAATGCTGTTCTATCTTCCATGGCCTGTTCCATCATCTGTTTTGTCCGGCTGTACTGTTCTTTTAACTTCTTATTCACTTCCTGATATTTTTTGACTGCCTCATTCTTTTTAAGCTTCGCCGGAACAGACTTCAGGAGCTTGCCGTCCTTCCGGCATTTTAATGTGCTCTTTCCATTCTCATCCACCGATATCATAAGCTCTAGCTCTTCCACTGGCTTCCAGTCAAAAAAATCGGCAGACTGCTCTACAAGTTTCCCTTCCATACGAAGTACCAGCCGAGTCACATCCGTAAAGCCCGCATTTACGCTGAGATTTTGCAGTGCAATCTCCACAGCCCGGCCCTCGCTTGCCCGACGCTGCGCTCCAAACTGCCTGCTTTTCTTCTTGTATTTTTGGATAAACTGATACCGCTCTAAAAGCTCCTCCTCCCGTTCTCCTTTCCGTTCAGGAAGGGGAAGAAGACCGATACTCATCAGCAAATCCTTATTGCGCTTTGCCTCGATTTCTGACTGTAAATCCGTTTTCTGTACTTTGCCAAGCGCGGCGTCTGCGTATTTTCTTGCCCTTCCATGAGCAGTTCCCGTAGAAGAATATTTCGCGGCGTCATAAAGCAGTTTAAAATTCTTCTCCCCCACATTTTTATAGGCTTCAAAAAACCAGTGAATGTCAAACGCCCCATCCTTTAATTCTTCTATTGAAAGCGGCGTATATTTCGCAATCACTGAGGTCACCTGTTCATCAAACTGCTCGCTGGTATGCGCCATAAAATAATAGCAGGTGCTCGCAAATCCGGGAATCTTCAAATATTCTTCTATCATCGGAATCCATTGCTGCGCATACATTGCAAGCTCTACAAGCCGTTTTCTGGTAATATCCGTTCCCTTAAGAACAGCTTTCAAATCTGCGGCGGTCTCTTCCGGTTTCGGCATACAAACCTTCAGCAGATGGCTGAGAACCGACTTTCTCTCCACATTAGGAGAATAATAACTATAGCTCCGCTGAAGAGGGTCTTTCCCCAGCGCCGTCAGAATTTGTATCATATAATCAATGCCGTAAATTGCATGAATCTTATGACTGTACTCAGAAAACGGCGTAGGCTGCTCTCCTCGTTTTAACTCAACGCTCATTACAATCGGAATCAATTCCCGGTATAGCTCATGCGCAAACGCCATCTCTGGCATCTTGTCTTCCAACTCTTCAAAACGGTATTTCCCGTCCACAGGGACAACCACGTTATATCCAAAGAAACAATTCAGTCCATATACTCTTGCCTTTCTTGCGGAAACCGCTCCTTTCTGCTCCACCGTACTGACAGGCTCTAAGAGACTCCCCAAATCTGAAAAGGTAAATATTGCTTTATAGAATAAATCCTTATCCCAGACTCCCCTGACATAGCACTTCACATACTCCGATATTTCCAGATAACTGCGGCGTCTATTCTGATAGGAATATTGTCTGCCCTTTTCCCGGCTCTCCTGCTCAAGATAATGTTGGCCAAGCTGGAATCTTAAGGTAAACGCACTTCCCCAGTCATCTTCACCCACGTAAGACAGCCACCGGAGCATATCTGCAAATATCGGCAGTTCGGCTGTCCTCTTTGTATAAATCTCCTCTGCTCCATTCCACCGTTTCTCACTGACAGAAAAAATATCATTAGTAGTATTTAGTACCGACAGATATTTTGTCATCCCGCGCAGTGCAAAACGAGCCTTTAATGCATCCGGCACATATTGGGAAAACAGTACGGATATCACCGTCCACACCTGCTTTCCATAAGAAATACCCGTCAGCAAGTTCTGAAACGGCGGTTTTTTCAGCACCCCGCTTCCGAATACTTTCTTATAAAGCCTGCTATTATATTCATAAAAATTTCTCTGTCCACAGCACTGTCTGTAAAGCTCCAGCTCCAGTAAAAGCTCCGGCGTTCTGATTTCATTTTTATAAAATTCTTCCCACATTTCGCGAAACGGATAGGCGTCTAAGGGCTCTGCATCTTTATCACCATGGATATAACGACATGTTTTCAAATCATTTCCAAGCAGCTCATCTGTATCCCACGCCGTCTTATAGGACAGCGTACGATTCTCTTCTATCAGTTTATCCAGTCTTTTACACACGCGGATACATGCCTCTTCTCCGTTTGTAAATAAGCCGGACACCTCATTTCCGTCAACTTCGACCGGAGGCAGAACCCACGTCTTATCTACACGATACAATCCATAACCAGGCGTATCTAAGATATCCTGCGCCGCGCTCTCTTCTCCCAGAAGTTCTTGAAGCAATACTTGTTCCTTTCCGGTTGGATTTGACAATTGCCGGAGACAAGGCACAATTTCCTCAAAGCATCCCGCGTCTTCTTTCTTTAACTGCAAGCTCAAATCCAGCGCTCCCATATGGCACTCCTCTGATTTTTCCGCAAGCAGTCTGGTAATGCAGGCTGCAAGGTTTTTCTTATCCTGTTTCTTAAGAAGCGCCAGAACTCCCTTTCGTCCTTTCTTGTATTTCAGATTCCTTTCTATCTTCACATAATCGCCTGCTGCCAGCTTCATATCATCTGCCAGACGATACGCTTCTTCGTTGGTATACTCTTCCGGATTATGCAGCAGCTCAAACAATACCTTTTTTCTTACCTCTGACTCCGGACGATACAGAAGAAGCCTTGCAGCGGCAACCCTGGAAGCGCTGTAATAGGAATAGCCGCATCCCTGTCCAATCAGTGGAATCAGTTCCGCCGCTTCATCCAGCACCTTATCTTCCTGCAGCATCCATGCAATCAGACACATCCTTGCCGCGACGTCTGACTGGCTCATAACCACCTGATACCAAGGGAAAATACAGGGCGAGAGTTTCAGTCCTTTTTTCGGAATCCGCCCTAAAACCTCTTTCAAAGCCTGGTAACAAGCCTCCGCCTCTTTTCTGTCTGCAAACATCTCTTCCGGCCTCATTTTCTTCGGCTTCACAACCTCGCTTCCCCTAAATGAGTAAACGCTGCTGTCCTCCGCTTTGACAAGCCGGTAAAAATCTGAGTTCACCGATTCCATAAATCCCGGCAAAAAACAGGCTACAAGCTCTAAATCTCCCAAACAACGCAAAATAACATCCTTCGACGCCTGCATCCTAAGCTTCCCATCCTGAATAGAACGGTTAAAAAAAGAGGCTGTCATCTTCTGGTGCTTTGTACCATGTACAATCAAATTCTGTACCGCTCGCACCGCATCGCCTGCATCATAAAAACCCTTGGCCCAGAGCGCGCAGCTTATCGCAACAGAGTCTTCCGTCTTAAGCTGCCCGTCGCAGAAGTCTGAATCCCGAAGACACCGTCCCATCAAGGCAAATAACTTTTCCGTAAGCCGGTCTATACTTTTATCATCGAAGATTCCAATCCATGTAGCCGCGGCACGTTTGACAGAAGAATACCGAATCAAATTATTCTCTTCAATCACCGTAAACAAATGCAGAAAAGCCTCTGGTCTTCCGGCATCCATGTTCTCACAGACCGCCTGTCTCGCTCCTTCTTGAAGCCTTGCCGCCAGAAGAAATCTGCCAAGAATGTCATACAACTCTTCGTTCCTGCACATAACGATTCCGCGAATCAACTCATGACTAAGCATTAAGGTATTGCCCTCTCCGAGAAGAATATCCTTAACCGCCTGAACCGTTTTCTGACCGCCCATATCAATCTGAGCCGCCAGCATCTCTGCGTAAGCAAACTGCTCGTTTCTTGCATGGTCGTAGATTTCCGGCGTTGTATTTCCTGTCAGAACATCTGCCAGTTCAGCATTATAAAATTTCAGCCTGGCATAAGCCCGCAAAAGCTTAACGCTCTGTTCCGCAAAAGGCGCATAACTTCCTGAGCGCAGACTCCTCCTGTACCAGCCGGCCGTCATCTGATACTGATTCATCTGGTCCAATGCAAAGTAAAATTCCTCCCGCTTCTCCCCTGGCACACAAACCTCTACCAGATTTTTGAATTTGCTTTTATACAGCTTGCTCAAAGTATGATAACTTCCGTCTGTCAAAAGCCTCCGTATGAAATCACAGGCATCTCTGGGAACGGCATAGCTATAGACTTCCGGCAGCATCTCCTTCTCTTTCTTAGAGAGATGCTTTCCTTTTTCCTGAAATTCATTTACCCAGGTTTCACTTAATTTTTTTCTCGTCTGATATGTAAAATCCGCCATAATTTCTCCTTTCCCCTTAACAGTAAGACCCAGCCAGCATCGTAAGACGAATCAATGTAAATACCAGATTATCCTTCCATGGAATCCCCTCGTCAAGCCCTGTCAACTCTTCTTCCCCAGCAAATATACGGTAAATTCCATCCTCAAAACACTGAATGGTATTCTCGCACGATTTCTGCAAATCAGCCTCTCCGCCTTCATGAACCCCAAAGGCTATCTTTCCCCTTGCAGCCTGGTTTGTTATCTCTTCCCTGGTCAGAAAAGGAAGAAGCTGTCCCTCGTCTCTTCTCGCATTGTAATCCTTTACGCCAAGCTCTGTAAGCCCAATTAGCAATTCCCGCACTGTCTCTGGCCTCTTGCCAAGCTCAAAGGAAACGACGGACGCTTCCTTATTCATCTTTTTACCTGGCTTTTTCATTCTCACATAAATTGTGTAAGACATGGTATCCCTCCCATTCGCTCTGTTTATTGACTTCACACTGCATATTTTCATTCCAATCTTAAGAAATACTCTGAGCCACATCCTGAAAAGCGGCCGCTTTGATGGTATACATACATTGGTCTGATAAAAGCAAACCTGGATTCGTATGGGCAGTAACGCAAAATACCCTTAGAGAATCACTGAGTAATCAATCACTCTCTGAGGGTATCCTTGTAACAGGACAGCGTGTCTGAACCGTTACATATTCTTTATTACTGTTTATACTTCATCTATCGCTTTTCCAATATCGTGCCGCATATATTTATTCTCAAACTGCACCCACTCAGTTGCCGCATAGGCGTTGGCTCTTGCTTCTTTCAAGTCGGCTCCCTTGGCCGTAATGCCAAGCACGCGTCCTCCATTGGTTACAAAACTCTTCCCGTCAAGTTTTGTTCCAGCGTGGAAACAGTAATAACCCTCGTGCTTTTCAAACTCCTCCAGTCCATGAATCGGAATCCCCTTCTCATAAGCCACCGGATATCCCTCGCTTGCCAGCACAACACAGACCGCCGCATTGTTCTCAAACTGCAAATCCACCTGGTCTAACGTTCCGTCAATACAAGCTTCCACAACCTCAATCAAATCATTCTTCATTCTCGGCAATACCACCTGCGCTTCCGGATCTCCAAATCTTGCATTGTATTCTAATACCTTCGGACCATCCTCTGTCAACATCAGTCCAAAGAAAATGACTCCCTTAAAGGGGCGTCCCTCTGCTTTCATCGCATCCACCGTCGGCTGATAGATATATTTCTCACAAAATTCGTCCACTTCCTTCGTATAGAAAGGACTTGGAGAAAACGTCCCCATCCCACCGGTATTCAGACCGGTATCTCCATCTCCGGCCCGCTTATGGTCCTGCGCGGAAGTCATGGTTTTGATAGTCGTTCCATCCACGAAAGATAATACGGAGACTTCACGTCCAGTCATAAATTCTTCAATTACCATCTCATTTCCCGCAGAGCCAAATTTCTTATCCATCATAATGGTTTTCACGCCATCTTTTGCCTCTTCCAGATTATTGCAGATTAACACGCCTTTTCCGAGGGCCAAACCGTCTGCCTTAAGAACAATCGGAAACTTGGCGGTTTCCAGATACCTAAGCGCTTCCTTCGCATCTGTAAAGTTCTCGTATGCTGCTGTAGGGATGTTATATTTTTTCATCAAATCTTTAGAAAACGCCTTGGACCCTTCCAGAATCGCCGCATTCTTCTTAGGGCCAAAGGTTCGGATGCCTGCCGCCTCTAGTTCATCCACCAACCCTCCTACCAGCGGATCGTCCATGCCTACGATTACAAGGTCAATCTCTTTTTCTTTCGCAAAGGCTACAATCCTGTCAAATTCCATTGCACCGATAGGCGCGCATTCTGCAACTTCCGAAATTCCTGCATTTCCCGGCACACAATACAGCTTATCTGTCTTCTCGCTCTTAGCCGCGCAGGAACAGATTACATGCTCCCTGCCGCCGCTTCCAACTACCAATATATTCATCTTCGCTTCCTCCTTCAATTCTCAGAGTACTACTATATCCTCAAACTCTTTATCCGTCTAAATCATCTGCTGACAAGCCGATTATTCTTCCACAACTGCCCTTCCATCCGTCACATGAACTCTGCCATGCGCAATCAAATCGATGGCTTTAGGCAGAATCTTCCACTCAGCCTGCTCCATAACACGCTTCTGCAGAATCTCCGGCGTATCCTCTGGCTGAACCTCCACAGCCCTTTGCAGGATAATCGGCCCGGTATCGGTTCCTTCGTCTACAAAATGCACCGTAGCGCCAACTACCTTCACCCCTCTGTCAAGCGCCGCCTCGTGTACTTTCAGCCCATAGTAGCCTGTCCCGCAAAAAGAGGGAATCAAAGACGGGTGAACATTGATAATCTTATTTCTGTATCCCGCAATCATCTCTGGAGGAATCACAACTAAAAATCCCGCAAGTACAATCAAATCTGGCTGATAAGACTTCACCATCTTCAAAAATTCAATGTTAAATTCCTCTCTCGTTCCAAAATTCTTTGGGGAAATGCATTGTTCCGGGATTCCTGCAGCCTTTGCCCGCTCCAGGGCATAAGCGTTTGGATTATTGCTGATTACTCCCACAATCCGGGTATCCGTAATCCTGCCGTCCGCAATGGAATCAACAATCGCCTGAAGATTCGTTCCTCCGCCGGATACCAGTACCAGTACATTTAGCATAATGTTACTCCTTTTTCTCCTGTCTGAATCCGCCCGATTACATACGGCGTATCTCCAGCCGCTCTCACAGCCTCCATGGTCTTATCTACATCTTTAGCGTCTACCGCTATAACCATTCCAATTCCCATATTAAACGTATTATACATCATCTGTTCTGCGATATCGCCCTTTTTGGCCAACAGCTTAAAAATCGGCGGAACCGGATAGCTGTCTTTCTCAATAACCGCATGAACGCCGTCCTTTAACATGCGGGGAACATTTTCATAGAAGCCTCCCCCGGTAATATGACTGCAGGCCTTTACAGTCACTCCTGTATTCTTGACACGCTTTAACGCTTTCACATAGATTCTGGTAGGTGCAATAAGCGCCTCTCCCAGAGTCTTTCCCAGTTCCTCATAATAAGTATCCAGAGATTCTTTTGTCATCTCAAACACCTTGCGAACCAGCGAAAATCCATTACTATGTACGCCGGAAGACGCCATACCGATTAATACGTCGCCATCCTTCAAATGTTCTCCGGTAATCAAATCTTTTTTCTCACATACGCCCACTGCAAATCCTGCAAGGTCGTAGTCTTCCTCTGGCATCAGCCCCGGATGTTCCGCAGTTTCCCCGCCGACCAGCGCCGCCTCTGCCTGCACGCATCCCTCTGCCACTCCGCTTACGATACTGGCAATCTTTTCAGGATAATTCTTTCCACAGGCAATATAATCTAAGAAAAATAACGGCTCGCCACCCGCGCATGCAATATCGTTCACACACATAGCTACCGCATCTATTCCGATGGTATCATGCTTATCCATGATAAAAGCAAGCTTTACCTTGGTTCCACATCCGTCTGTTCCTGAAAGCAGCACCGGCTCTTCCATTTCTTTAATCTTCGCTAAGGAAAACGCACCGGAAAATCCTCCTAAGCCTCCCAGTACTTCCGCCCGCATAGTCCGCTTTACATGTTCCTTCATAAGTTCTACTGATTTATAACCGGCCTCTATATCAACGCCCGCTTTCTTATAATCCATACCATTCTCCTTCCCGGCAATCTCCATCTACACGTTCCCGATATTCTACGCTCTCTCCCGTCATCTGCACAAAACAGACATCCCCGCTGATTCTTCCTCCGTCGCCTGCCAGCTCCAAACTTAGCCCTCTTTTCATCTGTATTTACCGAATCAGCTCCATGCCTCTTGTGTCTGATGCAAACGTATTCTCACTTACTGCTGCTCCATATAAGCCTTATGCCCTAACTTCTTAAGCTTTGCATCTTTGCCCTGAACCGTCTCTTTCATTTCCTTCGTATAGGTTTTTAGCCTGTCTAAAATCTCCGGCTCAGAAACCGCAAGGATTCTTGCCGCAAGGATTGCCGCATTCATTCCTCCGTCGATGGCAACCGTTGCCACCGGAATGCCAGGCGGCATCTGCACGATAGAATATAACGCATCCTGTCCATCCAGATTCTTTCCAGACATAGGTACCCCAATAACCGGCATCGGGAAAATTGCCGCGCACATCCCCGGAAGATGCGCCGCCATTCCTGCGCCCGCAATAATTACCTTGAACCCCTTCTCCTCCGCCGAGCCGGCATATTCAAAAAACACATCCGGCTCCCTGTGAGCCGATATAATTGTCATATCATAGTCAATTCCAAGCTTATCCAGCATATCAGCCGCTTTACTCATAACCTTTAAGTCAGAGTCGCTTCCCATTACAATTCCTACTTTTGGCATAATCTCCATCCTTTCTGTTATCCTATGTCCCGGCAAATCTGCCGTCACACTGCCTCTCTATGCATACATCATAGCATAGAAAACCACACTTATTCAATGTCTTTACCCCAGTTACATATTAGATAAATTAATGATTAGTTATTTCTCCTGATATTCTTCTAAAGGCTCATTCAGAATCTCTGTTCCCGAAAGTACGAATCTTCCGTCTTCTATCAATGAAATCCGCGCTCCATCCCTTTGAATCACCTGGATGCTCCCCAATTCTTCATAGGGAATCGTGATATCCGTATGGCAATTGACATATGCCTTTCCCGTATCTTCTTTCCGCTGAATAGATACAGAATTGTCCTTTGCAATTATTTCCTTGCCGTTCGGATTGTACACCCGGATATCCTCGCTCCAGCTATAACAAGTATCCCCCACTGCAAAATGCGGACCGGTCTTTTCCGCAATCAGAATTGGAAGCTTGTCCTCAATCCCAAATTTCCGGGCCGCCACATAAGCCGTAGTATTTGTCCCTATAGCAAATTCGCCAAGAGGCAACGTTTTATGATTATGCAAAATATTATCCGCAACGTACTTTTTACAATCTTCCTCCTTCTGGAAATTTCTGCAGTTATAGTCGGCAACCATGCCGTCCTCAAAATCAATTTCCAAATCCAGATACTGCAGTCCGCCTAAATATACCTTCGTCACATGAAGCTTTCCATTGGTTCCCTCCAGCACAGGAGATGTAAATACCTCGCCCACTGGAATGTTCACATCCGCCGCACAATTTTCAAAAATAGTTTCTTTCTCCGAATCTTTAAGCTCATGAAGCTTCACCGTCAAATCTGTCTTATTCTTTCCTTTTCCCGTAATATGCACTGCCACGCCCTTATCCAACGCGTCAATCAGGGTTTGCTGCACCTTGCCGTATTTTTCCGAATCCAGCGTATTAATCCGAATTACCTCATCGAAAATTTCTTCATAATCTGGGGCGATTTCAGGAATTGGATAAGAAACTATGGTAAAGCTCCTCTCCTCCCCCTTAATATACTCGTTCGTCATCTGACCGGATTTGCTGGTAAATGACAGAAGCGCCTCTTCCTGCTTTTGGGTCAGATGTATCGCCTCTTCCTTCACCTGCGGGACAAAGGGCCGTTCGCCGAACACTTCAACTACAGCCGGTCCCGCGACCCCAGCGGCAAGCTCTTTATTTGCTTCATAAACATGACGCATGACTTCTAGCTTTCGCTCTGCAAAACGTTTATTAAAATAAAGTCCCATATCGTCCCTGTGGTCATACTCATACTGCGGATTAGGAGTACCCCCGTAATACCCTATCTTTGCCTGCCTGTGCTTTGTAAGAACACTGACTCCCGTCCGATAAATGACCGGTTTCAGTCCCATTTTCTCAAAATTACGGATAGCCTGCCTGATTACAGGCTCAAATCCTAACACATAGCGAATGTTGACCACCGATTTCTTTGATAAATCCTTCCCCGTATTCACAAACCCGATACGGTATCCTTCCGTATATACTTCCGCCATCTTTTGTATCACTGCCTTATCGAGTTCCTGCAAATGTTCCGCTGTGCGAAACTCATTATCTCCCACATATTCCCCGAACCGGTACAAGTATCTCAAATCTGTCAAGTCTGCCGTCTGGATTATTTCCGTCGCAAAATCCATCTCCGGATTCATCTGTTCCAAAACCCGGTCCGCTACAAACACATCGCAATAATCGCTCGCATACCAGTAAATAATATCCTTCAGCTCCCGGAGCATACTTCCTTCATCCTCCGGCGCATCTTCTTTATCCATGCCGCGATGTATCTCGAAACAATTGTATATTTCAACGAAAAGCTCCATCAGAATCGTAAAATATTCCTTTTTCTCTTCAAATATATAAGGAATTCCTCCCCGAAGCTCTGCATAGAGAAAACTTAGAATCTGTCCAAACTCCTTCCCTAGCATTTTCACCGCATAGGCTGGATTGGCATAACTTGTCTCATAATTCTCCGGCAGAATATCTTCATAAAGTTTATGATTCCATTCCTTCAGTTCTTCCATGGAACGCTTTTCGTAATCTCCCTTTTCTATCTCCTTCTCCAAAGTAAGAAGCATCATCAGAAACTCTGAAATCTCCTGAAAATACATACGGAAGGGGAGCCTTACCGACTCCTCTTCCGGTATCTGTCTGATTCTCTCTGCTGCCAGTTCGTATCGTTCTGCCATCATTTAAAAAAACCCCCTTATATATGTTGCAATAAATATAAGCAGAAGCACCGCATTACACACAATGCCGCTTTTGCAGGATGCATAATTCTTTTCCCGTTCCTTAAAGCCCTTAATTCCCCGCTCCAGTCCAATTATTGCCATAACAAGTACCATAAGTCCCGTAAGTCCTACGAAAATATTAACCTCTCCCCTGCTTATGTATGAAACAGAAAATATCAGCATCATCAAAAACGCCGACGTAAATGCCAATCCGCTGGAAATCATTCCGCGCTTTGAATGCTTTAGCTTCACCTGACCATGCTTATAATAACGCCGTTTCTGTCTCTCTTTTTCCCTCTTTCGTCTCTCGCGTGCCTTAGCTCTCTCCTCAGCCTTTTCTTTTTGATTTCTTATGAACCCCATAATTTCTCCTCATCGCCGCGCATAGGATAAACGCAATGTAACCCAACGCCCCTCCCAGTGTATTCAATACCATATCGTCCACATCGAAACTTCCTACCTTCGTAAGAAGCTGGAATGTCTCTACGCACAGGCTCAGTGCAAAACTGTAGAATACCGCTGACAAAAAACTTCTGTATTTATATTTGCTTGCCATGGGCAGGAAAAAACCAAAAGGCACAAAAATCAGCACATTCCCAAACAGATTGGTAAATACCGCGTACCATCCAAGCTGTTCCCTATATACCCAGAACCTTTTGATTTCCTTAAATAACACCAGATTATACCGATATTCCTGCATCGCCCCTCTTCCGTACCATTCCGAAAAAAGCAGGAAATAAATAATAAAGCCAATATACAGTACAAATAATACCTTACCTAAAAAACGCAGTCTCTTACTTTTCTTATTCATACTAGAACATCAGGCCTTCTTTGTTCTTCAGCAGACGCCCTCCGCAAACAACTGCAATCACTCCTGTCGTGATACCGGTCACAATCATCACTACTCCGATTGCAATACTGGCAGCCCCGGTAATCCCCATTGTCTTAAATGCTTTCTCATTCATCCTAGTTCCCTCCTGTCATTTTCTATCACCTCAGCCGGCTCCTTCTCTAACAACTTCATTAACCTTATGTTTCACCGGCATGCTCTTCTTATACTTTCTGAATGCCATACTCTTCATAATATGCGTCGATTGCTGATTTTAATGTATCGTCAATCACAATTTTCCCCTGACATTCTCTGTTGTACAGATACTCCACTACTTCCTCCATCGTTACAATAGCGCCAGTTTCAAATCCATATAATTCTTTAATTTCATCTAAAGCGCTCACCTTCCCGCCTTTACCCACTTCCATACGGTTCAGGGAAACCATCAGTCCCTTAATCTCCACATCGCCCTGTGCTTTGAGAATTGGAAACGTCTCTTCAATCGACTTGCCTGAAGTTGTCACATCCTCAATAATTACTACCCTGTCGCCGTCCTTTAGACCGCTGCCAAGAAGAATTCCCGTATCCCCATGGTCCTTTGCTTCTTTCCTGTTTGAGCAATAACGGATATCCTTCCCATACAGACTGCTCATCGCCATAGTAGTCGCTACCGCAAGTGGAATCCCCTTATAGGCTGGTCCAAACAACACATCAAATTCCAAACCATATGTATCATGAATCGCTTTCGCATAGTATTCTCCCAACCTCTTAAGCTGCGCTCCTGTCACATAGGCGCCGGCATTCATAAAAAACGGAGACTTTCTTCCACTTTTCAATGTAAAATCTCCAAACTTCAACACATTGCTCTCTACCATAAATTCGATAAATTCCTGCTTATATACTTCCATAGACGTATCGTGATACTTTATCACGTTCTCCTTTCCAAATAGAATCAAAAAACTTATATAAATTCTTCTCAATTCTATCATAACTACCTTCTAATTTCAATTCTATTCAATATGTCTCTTGAAAGCCTTGGTAACAGTTCAGCCTGCAGCTGCGCAGTTAGCAGCCAATGAAACTGAGCAATCAGGAATCCGCCCATTTGACGCAGGCAAACTTTAAAATGGGCGGATTCCGTAACAGTGAAGCCGAAAGGCTGAACTGTTACAAGCCTTGCCTGTTACACCACAAATGAATAAACACTTCTTTCATCTTCAATACGAATCTCCCTGGTATATTCTTCTGCCTTTTTCTCATGTCCTTCGTTGAAGCAAAACGTAAGCAGCCATCCCTGATTCTGGCTTCTGCTGTCCATATAATCCGCTAGCTGTTCAACTCCTTCAAAAAAACGACTTTCCCCATACCACAGCTTTAATTCCAGAATATACTCTTTCTTTCCATAAAATACTACAACATCCATTCTTCTGCTATTTCTCGTCTCTGGTTCTACAACATAATGTCCCTTTCCATTAATAATTGGTTTCAAAAAGGCAAGAAATAATAACCTCCCCTGCTTTTCAAGAAATGTATGCTCTCTTCTTCTGTATTCTGTTCTCATAAACTCCTGGAACTTTTCTAAAATTCTGTTCATATCCAGAACGTCATCCTCTGTAATAAACTGACTTCTTGGAACAGATAATATCTTTTCTTCCATTAGTTTTCCGGCAATCATATGATCATATATATATGTTTCAAAAATTATATTTGATATCTTACAAATTCCATTATCCTCTGTAATCATTCCGAATGTAACTCCAAGTCCTATTTCTGGATTCGATATCTTATATGGAATCTGCCTTCCCTCTAATAAAATTCCCTCGATAAACCTCCTGAATTTTTCATGGTTTTCAATATTCTTTACCACATCGTCAAATAAAGTATTCGTACTTTTCAAAATTTCTCTGACCGCCATCCGGATTCCCTCTTTCGTCCACCGTTCCCTGACTTCCATACTCTCAGGCAGTCTTTCATCTAACCAAAGACAAACTAAACTAACCAGAAACGGATACCCGGATGTATATCTGTGTATCTCCTCTGCCGCTTCTTCTATACAAAACGCAATTCCTCTATCCCTCTGATAATTCTTGAGCATTGAACAAATCTCAGAAAAATTCAAACTCATATCAATAGGAAAATCCACTGCCACATTCCATGGTGAATTATACTTTCTCTCTTCTTCCGGCCGCAGCTTAAGCTTTAGGTTTTTAACATCATATACCCCTGCAAGAATAACACACTTAAACGTAATTCCCCCCATCGCCCTTTCTAAATACAATTCTCGAAGTATACCAAGAAAATTTAAAAACATCTGATTATTAGCACTTTTATCCACTTCATCAATAAAAAGCAGTACTTCTTTTCCCACCCATCTACAAAAGTGACTGATACGTTCTTTCAGCGTATCCATATTTTCTTCTTCTGAAAATGTACTCCAGAAATCTGCAAACTCCATGCTATAACCCGACAATCGAAGACTGCCTGCCACCCGATAACAGAATCTTCGCACAAAAGCTTCTTCTGAGTGAAACGCTTCATTCCCCATACCTTCAAAACTGGTATTAATTACAATATACTGTTCTTTAAGGCGCTTCCATAATAACAGGAGTGTCGTAGTCTTTCCATATTGTCTGGCCCGGTTTATAGTAAAATAAGAATCCTGCTCGATTAAGCATATAATCTTATCAATTTTATCTGACGTATCAGCCATATAATGTTTTTCAGGAATACACGTTCCCGCAATATTAAAACGCTTATTCATACAACCTCCCCTTCCTCTTTTACCTCAGCAAATCTTTCTATCCCAATTATACCCAAAGCAACTAAAATCATCAACCGGTAATCCGGCTGATGATTTCAAATAACTTATAAACAGTATCCCTATTTCTTCTTCACCTGACAACAGATTTCGGTGATAAATTCTTCCGGGTTTTGAGTCTCATGGGGCCCCACATGGTAAATGTCCATCATCGGTCCACAGAACTCATAACCATTCGACTCCGTCCATGAAGCAAGCGTTGCATACGCCTCCTGAAACTGTTTATAAGACCCTCCAAACGTAATGCTAACCACATCCGTTTCTGGCTGAACCTTAAAGCGAACATGTTCTGTATCAGAATACGTTCCTTTAACACTAATCTGTACCTCAACATCCACATCGTCTTCCTTATATTCTTTGTCGTGAAGAATCGCGCTAGCATAAGGCGGCTCTGCCGTCTTCATATTCATAGACGCCGTTTCCTGAAACAGAACATGCCATAATCTCCCCTCTTCTTCATAAGCAGGTATAACCTGACGAACACTTGCCACCTGTCTTTTCGGCAATGTTTTTAATACAACATCATAGCTCATAATACCATCCTTTCTCAGCCATTCCATAGCTGTTTCCAGAGAGCGTAACCGTCTTGCCGTCTGTTCTGACAGAGCTTCAAGTTCTGCATGCCGACCCTTAAGATATTGTTCCAATGCTTCTTTATCATCATAGCACGTAAGGGCTTCGCGAACCACTGAAAGACCAAACCCCATA
This sequence comes from Lachnospiraceae bacterium, assembly GCA_910574185.1. Taxonomy (GTDB): domain Bacteria; phylum Bacillota; class Clostridia; order Lachnospirales; family Lachnospiraceae; genus Claveliimonas. The sequence goes on along the minus strand of CAJSZQ010000019.1, from coordinate 39,914 downwards.
TCCTTCAGCACATGAATCCTTGCCATAACAAGAAGCTGTTCTTCGCTATAATACCGATATCCGGTAACATCGTCTACCTTTATCGGTTTCAGTAGATTGATTTCGTCATAATGGCGCAGCATTCGGATACTGACTCTGGATAATTTAGAAAAATCACCTATTTTCAACATTTGCGTCACCTCCGGAGTATTTTCTTTTTTGAGCTCATATCTATCCTACTGCCTTCCACAGTGTGAGAGTCAATCACTTTTTGCATTTTTTCTATTCCCCTGAACAATTCGATTGCCTAAATATCCGCATAACATCCCCAAAAGGACTCCGCCGAGCACATCCGTCGGATAATGTACATACAGATACAGCCTTGAAAACGCTATCAAAACTGCCAGTACAAGCGCCGGCTTCCATAAATATCTCTCTCCTCCAAAATACAAAGCAGACACTGCCGCGAAGGATGCCGCCGTATGACCGGACGGAAATGAATAATCGCCAGGCCCTTGTATCAGCAGCTCCACCACTGGGTTCCTATCATAAGGCCGCATCCTCGCCACAATATTCTTTATCATTCCATTACAGAGAATTACATCCAGAATGAGCGCAGCCGTCAGGACCGCTCCTGTTTTTCTTGTCTTCGGAAAAATCAGAAGAACAATGGTCAGCGCTATCCATATTATCCCTGCATTTCCCAAAGACGTTATAACCGGCATAAGTATGTCTCCTGCCGGACTGCGAAGATTTTGTATCCAGTCCAGAATTTGTATTTCTATTCCCATTTTATACTCCTTAATCAATGTATTTCTCATATTATACGTGATATATCGGAATAATCCAAGTAGCATTCCTGAATACGCTCTTTGCCGCTTGCTCTATAGTTACTGTTCACACATCGCCTGCCGGACGCAGATTGAATCAGGAGCATGTCTCTGATTCAACCCGCTGTTTACCAAATGACCTGTGAACTGTAACGCTCTATAATCAACAATAGGCAAATTTTTACAGCAAATAATATTACAAATTCCATTTATAATTGTCAGAATATTCTATGTTGTTTAAACTTTTTAAATTTTTATTTCTATTTAGAATATTTATTTTCTATTTTCTTTCAAAATTATTTAAATTATTTTGATTTTTCTATTGACAAATACAGAATAATGAGATATTATAATATCAACAAAAGAAAAGGAGGACAGACCACCAAAAACTTAAATTAAAAACCAAAGAATAAAATTTAAAGAAAAGAGGTATAGTCCAATGTACTAAGAATTTTTAAATCGAATCGTCTATCTTAACAATAAAAAAAGTAAAGTTCAATGTGCTGACACATTATAATCGAATATAAATCGAGAAAATAATTTACGAATACTATGAAGAATAGTTTAAGATAGATAAGAAGAGAATAAAGGAGGATAGTCCAATGGATGGAATAGTTTAAAATCCGCTGTGTTGAATGAATCGTCAATACAGCGGATTTTACATTGTAATAATTCCAGCAAAACACGTCCATGACGCGTTCTGCCGGAAACACTCTTTATTCCTTTATATTGCCCTGGTATACACCTTCAGCCACTCTTTCTCTTCCTCTGTAAGATAAGGGATAAGAGCCTCATACACCTTTCTATGATAATCGTTTAACTGTTTCTTCTCTTCTTCTTTCATCATATCCGGATTGATTGCATCTAAATCAAACGGAATCAGGGTAACGGTATCAAAAAACATGAACTGACCAAATTCGTTCTTCTCTCCTTCACAGACTAAAAGTTCATTCTCCAGACGTATCCCATGCGAACCTTCCACATATAATCCTGGCTCATCAGTCAATATCATTCCTTTCTCTAATTCCTGAATTTCTCCTGCCCGATATCTCCAGCGAATCCCCGACGGTCCTTCATGAATATTTAGAAGATACCCGACGCCATGTCCGGTCCCATGCTTAAAATCTAAATGCCTGTCCCAGAATGGCTTTCTTGCCGCGTAATCCAGCGTCATACCACAGGAGCCTTTTAAAAATTGAACATTGGCAAGACTTAAGTTGCTAATTGCTACTAAAGTAAAATCATCCTTTAGCTGCTGTGTCACTTCTCCTAAAGCATAGGTTCTGGTAATGTCCGTCGAGCCTTCATAGAAGCCCGCTCCCGTATCTGTCAGCAAAAAGCTTCCCTCCTGAATCTCCGCATCCGTCTCTGACGTTGCAGAATAGTGCGCCATTGCCGCATGTTCGCCAAAAGCGCTAATCGCATCAAAACTCGGACGCAGGAAATTCCCCATTTCCTCACGAAATTCATCCAGCTTATTGGAAGCGCTTATTTCCGTTATGCGGATTTTCCCCACATTTTCCTTCAGCCATTTCATAAACCGCACATGAGCTACGCTGTCTTTAATCTGAGCCTTGCGAATATTGGCCACCTCTACTTCATTCTTCATAGCCTTCATCAGGATTTCAGGATTTGGTTCATTTATCTTCTTTACTTTATCCGGAATATCTTTATAAAGCGCATAATTAAGTTTCGACTCATCCAGAAGGAGTGCGGACTCCGCTCCAAGTTTCTTAATATCCTCATAAATGTCATTGTATGGACAAAGCGATACGCCGTCAGCAGCGAGGGCTGCTCTTAACGCACCGTCCATTTTATTCTCATCAATATACAGCTTCACTCCGTCCATTGTAATCAAGGCATAGGACAGTACCAACGGGAAATAATCTACATCATCCCCGCGAATATTCAGTATCCAGCAGATATCATCCAGAGTAGTCAGCACATGTACGTCTGCGCTGTATTTCTTCATTTCTTTCCGAATATCAGCAAGCTTATCTGATACCGATTTCCCTGTATATTCCAGTCCCAGGGAAAATACAGGCTTCTTTGATATCTCTGGCCGCATCTCCCATATGGTATCAATCAAATCTTCTGTATACAGAAGTCTCCCATTCTTTTCTTTTGCCAATTCCTCATACTTCTGTCCCTCACTTACCGGGATGGTGCGCCCGTCAAAACCGATAGTCCCGCCTTCCGGCAGAACTTCTTCCAGATACTCTTCTATCTTCGGTACATCCGGCTCTCCCATTTTCCGAAGCATAATAGATGTTCCCTCAAGCTGCCTTGCCGCCTGAATAAAATATCTGGCGTCAGTCCAAAGACCTGCTTCCGTCAAAGTTATCACAGCCGTTCCCGCCGAACCGGTAAATCCTGTAATAAACTTTCTTGCTTTAAAATGCTCTCCCACATACTCGCTCTGATGGTAATCGGCAGTCGGAACGATATAAATGTCAATTCCTCTTTCTGCCATTGCTTTACGAAGAGCTTCGACTCTTTCCTGAATACTCATAACCTTCTTCTCCGATTCTTTATTTTCCCTTGCCTCATATTTTTAAAGTCTGCTCCTATAATGGTCGTTAGTCATACCTGTTCAGCCATTTCTTCAATAACTCAATATATTTATCCGTATCCTCTGCAAAGCACATATGACGGCAGGTACGGAACAACTCCCACTCTGCGTCCGGAATCCGGTCGTACATATATTTAGCAACATAAGGAGTACACAAATCATTCCCTCCGCTTATAATCAAAGCCGGCTCCTCAATTTCCTGAAGCCTGGCTGTCACGTCATAGTCCTTCAGTGTGCCTGTCGGTGTAAATTCATTAGGTCCCCACCCCACTAAATAGGATTCTCTGCCTGCTTTCCTTTCTCTTTTTAAGCATTCCGGCGTATCTTCCGTAAACTCTCCCGCCGCATGACGCAGCATATATTCCGCCTCCGCAGCCTGATATTCCGGACTGCTGTAATCACCGGATTCGGTTGCCCCGGCAATGGCTTCCTGCATTTCCTCCGGCAGAAGCCGAATCATCCTTTGCTGCTCCTCGGCCCATAACCAGGATGCCGGCAGCGTACTGGACAGAACAATACTCTTTAAACCTTCTGGTTTAAAATTACACACATACTGAAGCGCCAGCATTCCTCCCCAGGACTGTCCCAGAAGGTGCATCTCGTCCAAACCCAATTGCTTTCTAATGCATCTCAGTTCTTCAATCCAAACTCCTGCATTCCACAAATCCGGCCGATTCTCCACATAGGAATTTCCACAGCCAAGCTGATCATACATCACAAGCTCCCGCCCGTCTTCCTCTGCCAACCGGTCCAGTACCTCAAAATAATTGTGAGTGGAACCAGGACCCCCATGCAGCAATACTAATGGCTTCTTATTCCCGCTCTTTTTACCCACAACCCGGTAATAAGTACGATATTCCAGAAACGGCATATATCCTTCTCTGATTTCCATACTATGCTCCTCCTTCCCAATATTCATAACAATCCTTCTTAACTGTGGTTCTCTAGCGCACCAGACCCACCATCTCTGAAATCCTTTCAAATCCCTCTTGCTTCATGTATTCCTCAATACCGTCCACAATTTCCATGGTAACTGACGGGTTGTGGAAATTCGCCGTACCTACCGACACAGCGCTGGCGCCTGCCAGAATCAATTCAATTGCGTCCTCTGCACAGCTGACGCCGCCCATACCAATAATCGGCACTTTCACTGCCTGTGCCGCCTGATAGACCATCCGCACTGCAATGGGATGAATCGCCGGGCCTGATACCCCTCCAGTCTGATTCGCCAATACAAATGATTTCCTATGTATATTAATCTTCATACCGGTCAGCGTATTAATCAAAGATACTGCGTCCGCGCCGCCCGCCTCCACTGCTTTTGCCATCTCTCCGATGTCGGTCACATTAGGGCTTAATTTCATAATTACCGGCTGCCTGGCATATCTTTTTACTGCCTGAGTAATCTGTTTTGCCGCTTTCGGATTCTGGCCAAAAGCAATCCCTCCTTCTTTCACATTAGGACAGGAAATATTAATTTCCAGCATATCCACAGGCTCGTCTGCGAGCCGCTCTGCCACTTCACAGTAATCTTCTTCAGACTTTCCGCATACATTCACAATAATCCTGGCGTCATACTGCTTTAAAAAAGGAATATCCCTTTTGCAAAACAGCTCGATTCCCGGATTCTGAAGTCCGATAGCATTCATCATACCGCCATATACCTCAGCCACTCTCGGCGTAGGATTCCCCGGCCATGGAACATTCGCCACTCCCTTTGTCGTTACTGCACCCAATCGATTCAAATCTACATAATCGGAAAATTCCACGCCTGAGCCAAAGGTTCCCGACGCGGTAGTTACTGGATTCTTCCACTCTACCCCGGCTATATTCACCGCCATATTCATCAGATTTCCACCTCCGTAGACAAAAATACCGGCCCATCCTTACATATACGCTTATTCTTCACATTACTGTGAGAATCCGTCTCCCTGCTCATACATACGCAGCCAAGACAGGCTCCGATTCCACAGGCCATGCGTTCTTCCATCGAAACGTAACATTCCAGCTGCCGTTCCTCAGCATAAGCCTTTACGGCTCTGAGCATCGGCGCAGGTCCGCAGGCATAGATTAGTTCCGCCTCCAGACCATTTTCCCGGATTGCATCCATTACATTGCCTCTGCATCCAACGCTTCCGTCTTCCGTAGCGATATAGAGACGTCCATGTTCTTCAAAGGATTCCCTTAGAAATGTCTGTCCATCCCGGTATCCTGCGACAATCTGTTTGTTCTCACATTGAAGCTGCTTTGCCAGTTCCAGAACCGGGGGAACGCCAATACCTCCGCCTATCAAAAATACACGCTTCCCTCTGCCTCGTTCCAATGGAAATCCATTGCCCAGAGGCCCAATTACCGGAATCTTATCTCCTGTCTGTAACCGGGAAAACTGCTTTGTCCCAGTATGCTCCCCTGTCACACGATATACCATACGAAGAGCATGCCTGTCTTTATCTATCTCGCAAATACTAATTGGCCTTGGCAGCAATCTGCTTCGGTCCTCCGTATAAGCTGACATAAACTGACCTGGATTCGCTCTTTTTGCCGCCTGAGTCTGAATCCACATACTGAAAATTCCCTCTGCCAACCGTTCCTGGGATAACACAACGGCCTGTTCTTTCTCTTTTATCATAACGCTCCTCTTATATCTGCAATCATATCCTCTACTGCCGTCCGGGACGCGTCTCCGTAATGTTCCGGGCCGTATTTTACGTATTTTTCCTGTTTATATGCGGCAATAATTCCGCGGGAGGAATTAACAATCGCGCCAAGCCCGTCCTCATTGAAGAAATGGGCTAAATCCTTGCCCTTTCCACCCTGCGCCCCATATCCCGGAACCAGAATATATACCTTCGGCATAATCTTGCGGAGCAACTTTCCCTGCTCTGGATAGGTAGCTCCCACAACAGCCCCGATATAGCTGTATTCATCGCCCATACAGTTCTCACTCCACTGCGCGACCTTCTCTCCCACCAGTTCATACAATGGTTTCCCGTCAATCAAACGATCCTGAAATTCTCCGCTGGACGGATTGGAAGTCTTAACCAGAATAAACAACCCTCTGTTTTCCTGCTTACACACATCAATAAATGGATTTACGCAGTCGGAACCCATGTAAGGATTCACCGTAACAAAATCTTCATCAAATGGCCGGAACATCCCGCCTCCTACCTGAACCTGTCCTAAGTGACCCGCTGCATAAGCCGCCGACGTAGAGCCGATATCTCCCCGCTTAATATCTCCGATTACCACCAATCCCTTTTCCTTACAGTAATCCACTGTTTTCTTGTATGCCATAAGTCCCGGAATCCCAAACTGCTCGTACATAGCAATCTGAGGCTTTACCGCAGGAATCAAATCATAGGTCTTATCTACAATCTCTTTATTAAACTGCCAGATTGCCTCTGCCGCTCCTTCCAGCGTCTCGCCAAATTCAGCAAACGCCTGTCTCTGTACCTGCTCTGGCACATAGCTTAACATGGGGTCCAGCCCCACAACAATCGGCGCTTTCGTCTTTTTAATATTTGCAATTAATTTATGAATCAATCGCTTTCCCTCCTTCATATACGACTCTTCCGCCCACTAAGGTACATACCACGTCTCCCTTCACTTTCCGTCCATGAAAAGGCGTGTTCTTCCCTTTTGAGAAAAATGTTTCTTTATCTATCCTGTATTCCTTTCTCGGATCAAAAATCACGATATCTGCAATCTTTCCCTCCGATACGGAGCCCTTCTCCTCAAGACCCAGAATCTTCGCCGGATTGAAGCTCATCTTCTCTGCCATCTGCATAGGCGTCAAAATCCCCTTGTTTACAAGCTCAGTATACGTCAATGACGCAGAAGTCTCAAGCCCTACAATTCCAAATGCCGCCAATTTCATGCTGAGATTCTTTTCTGCCGCCGCATGGGGCGCATGATCTGTGGAAATCACATCCATCGTTCCATCCTGAAGCCCCTGGATTAACGCGTCGACATCCGCGCGGCTCCGAATCGGCGGATTCATCTTAAAATTGCCGTCGTCCGCTGTTATATCATCGGTAGTCAACGTAAAATGATGGGGACATACTTCTCCGGTCACAGGCAATCCTTCTGCTTTGGCCTCCCGTATCATCTTCACACTGTCTTCTGTCGAACAATGACACAAATGAAGCTTTACTCCTGTCTCTTTTGCAAGGAGGATATCCCTTGCCACAATCACATCCTCTACGGAATTTGTAATTCCCTTAAGCCCCAGATGCTCTGATTTTTCATCCGCATTCATAACGCCGCCTTCCACCATTGTGATATCTTCACAGTGGGCAAAAACGACCATCCCTTCTTCTTTTGCAAGTTTCATACCCTTCCGGTACAGAGATGCGTTCATAACAGACTTTCCGTCTTCGCTGATTCCTACGCACCCCTGTTTTGCCATACCGCGAATATCCGACAGCTCTTCTCCCTTCTGCCCTTTGGTAACGGAACCAAGCTGATATACATTGGTTAAAGATTCTGTCTTCGCACGCTTCTGCACCTCCGCAGCCTTTACTCCGGTATCAATCACCGGCTTGGTATTCGGCATCGCACATACAGATGTGATACCTCCTCTGACCGCCGCTCTTCCGCCTGTAGTCAGCGTCTCTTTATATTCCAGTCCCGGGTCCCGGAAATGCACATGCAAATCAATAAATCCCGGCATCACATAACAGCCTTCTGCATCAATAATCTGATCTGCTTCGGCGTTGATGTGTTCGCTGACTTTTACAATTCTCTCATTCTCTATCAGCACGTCACAGACACCGTCTCTTCCTGTTGCGGGGTCCAACACATGACCGTTCTGAATCAAAATACTCATAAACTTTCCATCTCCTTTCGTACCTGCATATATGCAGCTTTTGTTTTCCGCGCACAAATACGCATATTCGTCTCTCTATTTATGAAAGCTGATTCCTCACTACCTCGATTGCTTTTTCAAGCTGATTATCATACTCCGGATTCTCCTCATTCGGCTCATATTCTACCTCCACATCTGGAGTAATCCCTATCCCATCGATACTTCTTCCGCTGGGTGGAAAATATTCCGCAATGGTAAGTTTTACACTGCTTCCATCCTTCAAATCAAAAATCTGCTGAACCACACCTTTACCGTAAGACTGGGTTCCCACGATTTCACCGGCGTCATAATCCTGAATTGCGCCGGCATAAATCTCCGCCGCACTTGCACTGTTTCCATTCATTAACACAGCCAGCGGTTTTTGAAATTGATGTTCCTCATCCGATGAATGGACCGTCTTTTCTCCAGACTTCTCTTCCATAGACACAATCGTTCCTTCTGGAAGCATCAAGTCCAAAATTTCAACGACCACATCCAGATTGCCTCCTGGATTACTGCGAAGATCCACCACCAGTCCATTCAATCCCTGGCTCTCCAAATCCTCTAAAGCCGTCCGATACTGCTCGCTTGTCACCTTATCAAACTCCGTTATACGAATATAACCGATGCCGCCTTCTTTCATCTCATGCGAAACCGTCATAACCTCAATCTTTCTTCGGATTGCCGTAACCACAATTTCCTCCGCCGTATCGCCCCGAAGCAAGGTAAGTCCCACTTCTGTACTCTCGTCGCCTTTTATTCTGCTTACTACTGCAGTCAAATCAAGCCCTGTAATTTCTTCATCTTCTACTCTGTAGAGAATATCGTCTGCCTTAATTCCTGCTTCCTCTGCCGGAGAACCTGGATATACCTGTACAATAGTGACGACTCCGGTATCTCTGTCCTGGGTCAGTACCGCCCCAATTCCACTGTATTCACCAGAGAAAGACTCCATCATGTCCTTTGTCTCCTCTTCGTCATAATAGACAGAATAAGGGTCGCCAAGACCGTCTATATATCCTTTATACAACCCCTCTCTGAGCGCGCCCCCATCTTTCTCTCCTACATAATAATTGTCCACAAGTTCATCCAGCAGTTCTAACTTTGTCTCTACAGAACCATCCACCGGCTTCTCGCTCTTCCCTGTCGCATGTTTTAAAGCACTGCCTATTCCGCAAGAAACCACTCCCATAGTTAATAACACAGTAAGGGCGCCCAAAAGCGCCCCTTTTATAAAACCTTTATTTTGCATCGTTCGTTCCAATCTTGTTCATCTTTATTAATATATTCATATTAAGCACCTGTATTACAGGTAATTTCTCGGATCTACCGGCGTTCCGTTCACCCATACTTCAAAGTGAAGGTGAGGTCCTGTAGAAGCGCCTGTACTGCCTACCGCCGCGATATTCTGCCCGACGCTTACCGACTGGCCTGAACCCACATAAATCTCACTGCAGTGCTGATACACCGTCGATAATCCATTCCCATGATTAATCACTAAATAATTACCTCTCGCCCCGTTATATGCCACAGTTGTCACTGTACCGCTGGCTGCCGCATAAATCGGACTTCCGGTTCCTGCCGCATAATCCCGTCCCTTATGGTTCGTACTTCCGATACCGCCCGGTGACGATCTGCCTCCAAATTCACTACTGATATAAGCTGAGGGGCATGGATTGCTCAGCGCTCCATTACCGCTTGGTGCAACGGACGGTCCTGCCGTTCCACCCCCAGAACTTCCGCCTGAACTTCCGCTGGAAGCGTTTTTCTGCGCGGCCGCAGCTGCGGCGGCCGCTGCCGCCGCTTCCTCTCTCATACGCTGCTGTCTTGCTGCTTCTTCCTGCAGCGCTTTTAATTTCGCAGCATTCTCGCCAATCGCAACCTCTAAATCACTAATCTGTTCTGCCTTTTCTTCCAGCAAAGCAGATACTTCGTCCTGTTTTTCCTGAAGCTGAACCTGCAGAGTTTCCAGTTCAGCCTTCTCCCCTTCCAAGGCTGTCTTCTGTTCATCTACACGCTTTACCGTAGCTTTAAATTCATCTAGCATATCCCTGTCATATTCCGATATCTGCGTAATATATTCCGCATTATTCAGAAAATCACCGATGCTCTTCGATGAAAAAAGGATTTCAATAAACTGGGTATTCCCATTCTCATACATATATTTAATGCGCTTCTTCATGCTCTCGTACTGATTGTTTTCGTCAATCTGAGCCTGAATCAGTTCATCTTCTTTTACAGCAATTTCTTCCTGCTTCGCTGTAATCTTTGCTGTGGTCTCATCCATCTCAGCAATCAGTTTGTTAAGCTGATCTGCCAATGCCTTTTTCTCAGCTTCCGCCGTACTTTTCTGAGCTTCCAGAGCCTCTCCTTTTTTCTTCGTTTCTTCAATAGATGAAGCCTGAACCGGAATCGTCATACCAAATACCAGTGTAAGAATTAATAATATGCTTACAAACCTTTTACCCTGCATACTTAATCTGCCTCCCTTTTCTCCCCGTATTAATTATATTACCCTCCTGCCGTTTTGTTACTAAACGCTCCTGCCACAATTGCCAGCGTCTATAATCAGATAAAGACGTCTGCTGCTCCGTTCTTGATTATACTCTTAAGTGCTTGCGGATAGTAAAGAAACTGCCCAAAACGCCAATTCCGATTCCCAGACCTAACCCTACTGGAAGAAGTGTCTGGTACACAGTTATAACCGGAAGGAAATCAACAATATTATTCAACAGACTGAACTTAGTCATCACATATTCTACCGCCTGATCATACAGAAAATATAACACTACTAACGGAATAATAGCTCCTACCATTCCAATTACCAGACCCTCTATGACAAAAGGCGCTCGAACGAATCCATCCTTTGCACCGATATACTTCATAATCGCAATCTCCTCCCGCCTTACCGTAATACCCATCGTAACCGTATTACTAATCAGGAAGATTGATACTGCCAGAAGAATACCAATCAAAAAGATTGAAATGTATACGATTAGCTTATTCACACTAGTAAGAGTCTTGGCAACTATATCTGATTTATTCACCTTACGGACACCATCTAGTTTCTCAGCAAAGGCAACTACATCCTTCTGCTTTGCAACATCGTCCATATATACTTCGTAGTTATCCGAACCGTTCAGCGGATTATCGTCCTTGAATCCATCTGCAAGCTCTTTGGCTTCTCCAAAATAATCATCTTTAAATGAATCCCACGCCTCGTCTGCCGACACAAACTTAATCTCCAGAACCCCGTCGCAATTCTCCAACTCCTGTCCAATCTTCTTAATCTGGCTCTGTGTTACGCCCTCGTCAAACAGAACGGAAATCGCAACCCCTTCTTCCGCCTTCTTAACAATATATCTGAAATTGGTCACAATGGAAAAGAAAACTCCAAACAAAAATATGCAAGCCGCCATTGTTGCAATTGAAGCTATGGAGAACATCTTATTCCTGCCTATATTCTTAAATCCCTGTCTTGTAGAATATCCAATCGTACTAATTCTCATTGATATAACCACCCCTTTTTTCGTCGCTTACGATAACCCCTTTTTTCATCGTAATTACACGCTTTTTCATCTCGTTAACAATCTCCTGATTATGCGTTACGACCAGTACTGTCGTCCCTCTTTCATTGGCCTCCTCAAGAAGCTTCATAATCTCCCAGGAGTTCGTCGGATCAAGATTTCCGGTAGGCTCGTCCGCCAGCAAAATTGCAGGCTCGTTCACAATCGCTCTGGCAATCGCCACACGCTGCTGCTCTCCGCCGGATAATTCCTTCGGAAAAGACTTATACTTCTGTGCCAGTCCAACCAGAGACAACGCTGCCGGAACCTTCTTCTTGATAATTCGGGTGGGCGTCTCTACAACGCGCTGAGCAAATGCAATATTTTCATAGATATTGCGGTCCTTAAGCAACCGGAAATCCTGAAACACAACCCCGATTCCTCTTCGATACATAGGAATCTTCCTGTGCCTTAACTTGCCTAAGTTCTGCCCATTCACAATAATCGTACCCGACGTAGGCTCCAGTTCTTTCATAATCAACCGAATAAGCGTTGATTTGCCGGAGCCGCTGTCGCCTACTATAAATACAAATTCGCCCTGTTTAATCTTTAAATTAATTCCATTCAGAGCGGAAACCCCTTTCGAGTACTCTTTCGTTACTTCCGTTAATTCAATCATACTGTCCTCCTAATTACTTAATACTCCATGGACTCCATATACTTCATATATTTGACCACCATTAGCGCAATCTTAAACGTAATAGCATCCTCAAATACTCTCAGGTCAAGTCCTGTACTTTTCTGAAGTTTATCCAGTCTGTACACCAGCGTATTCCGGTGAATGTATAACTGTCTGGACGTCTCAGACACATTCAGGCTGTTCTCAAAGAACTTATTAATTGTTGCCAGTGTCTCCTCGTCAAATTCATCCGGGGATTTCCCCTCAAAAATCTCGCGGATAAACATCTTACAGAGTGAAATCGGAAGCTGATAAATCAACCGTCCAATTCCCAGCGTACTATATGCAATAACATTCTTCTCGTCAAAGAATATCTTGCCGACATCAAGCGCAAGCTTCGCTTCTTTGTATGATTTAGAAACTTCTTTGATGTCGTTTACTATCGTGCCATAGGCGATTCGGATACCTTCCTCGTCTTCCTCATTCAATGCCTCTAATAAGTGAGCCGCCGATTTCTCAAGTTCCGGATAGCCCTCGCCGATTCCAAGCTCTCTTACTATAATGATATTCTTCTCATCCACTGCTGTGACAAAATCCTTCGCCTTACCATTCAGTATACTCCGGATATTATCCATCTTGTTACTGTCTTTCTCATGGTCGGTCTCTACAATAAAGATAACACGTCTTGCCTCAGTGTCAATATGTAATTTTTTCGCTCTGTTATAAATATCCACAAGGAGCAGGTTGTCCAGAAGCAGATTCTTGATAAAATTATCTTTGTCAAACCGCTCTTTATAGGCGATTAACAGGTTCTGTATCTGAAATGCCGCAAGCTTGCCTATCGTATATACATCTTCGCTTCCGCCGCCCGCCAACAGGATATATTCTAACTGGTGCTCGTCAAAAATCTTAAAAAACTGATATCCCTGAATCACCTGACTCTCTGCCGGAGAACCGGCAAAAGAGGAAACCGCATCCTCATAATGTCCTTGTTCGGCAAATGTACTTGCAAGAGGCTTCCCATCTATGTCCATAACACACAAATCAATTCTCGTAATCCCCTTCAAACCATCAATTGTATTTTGAAGTATCTGATTAGATATCATATTCCATCTCCTCCACTGATTGCAATATGCATTTTTCACAATATCTCACTTGCCCATTTGCCTGCTTATGCATATCACTAGTTTTTATATTAATATAAATCCACAAAAAAAGAAAGAGGAAATCACACATTTTTGTCAATTTCCTCGCTTTTCCTTACTTTTTTATATTAATTTTTCATCAGTTTACTCTGGACATTGTACACAAAGCGCTCAGAGAAATTCGTACAATTTATTCAAAAAAACAAATTTCTATTACCTGAAACTGTTCATACGTCCTATGCTCCGGTCTGCAAATGTCGTATTAACCTTGCGCCTTCATCTCTCTGCGGTTCTTCCGGGTCTCCCGTTTAAAGAAAAGTCTGTCAACAAAAGTTGCAAGCTTCTCGCCTCTTGATTTGCCCTTATAGATAGACTCCATAAGCTTCCCTGCACCAAGCCACATTCTTGCATTAATCAGACTGCGGTTTCTAGAGATAAATTCCTCTTGTACCGGAGATGACAAAACGGCAATCACACTATCGACCTCACCGCCGTTAATCGCATTCACCAGCATATCATCCATCCCCGCTCCCGGCGCTACTTTTGCCGCCCCGGCGACCTGAATACCTCTGTAACGGGAGAAAAAACATGCCGTCAGCCTGTCTACCTCTTCGTCAGTCTCCACCAAAAGATACACCCGGCTGTGATTCTTATGGAGATACTTCAGATACATCTTAAGATATACCTGCGCTCTCGTCTCTTGAATATGTCTGGTATCTACGACCCCTGCCGCTTCCAGAATCTCCTCCTGTCCGGGAAGCACCAAATCGCTCTGTCCGATGGCTTTCCTCAAATCCGGCTTATCCTTAGCTGACATCAGAGTCTCTATGGTGACAAGCTCAACCACATTCGTTACTGCCGTACTCATATATTCTACCGACGCCTTCATAGCCTGCTTTGCCGAACAGTTGTCTATCTCAACATCCAACACACAAATCGTCTCATTCATTTAAACAATCACCTGCATCATTTTCCAATTTAAGAATTGTAGCAAAACAGGATGTCCTTTGCAAGTAATGACACGAATTGTTCACACTAATTAATATTCGTAATATTTTTGTTATGATTTATAGTTTCCCGTCTTTTTTTTGTAATTAATCCGCCTATCCTTCCGGTTTCTTTTGAGGACAGGGACTTCCAGCCTTCATTTAATACCTTATCTAAAAGCCCCAATTCCTCCGCGATTTCGTATTTTAGTTTCTCCTCTGGCGTGATTAAACGCAAATCAATCGGTTTTTCTTTTTTCTTCGACATAATATCTGCCCCTTTCCTGCTGTTACAGGAAGTATTGACAGATTCTATCCGCTTAATACATCGCCGAATCTTCCGGAATGATTATCGCTGCAATTAGATACACCAGAATACCACTCCCGCCTGCCAGACTAAACAGTACCCACGCCAGACGAATAATTGTCGGGTCTATATTAAAATATTCCGCAATTCCTCCGCACACTCCACAAATCATACGCTGGTTCCTTGAACGATACAATCTTTTTGATTCCATATTTTTCTCCTCCTAAGACTCTGTAAAATTAACCTGAACGCTTCCTATGCCACATTCTACTAACAATTCCTTGCTGCCAGAAGTTCCCTTTACGTGATACTCTTCCTTGTCGTCATCATAGTCGTCATCATCATCTTCATCATAATAATCATCATAATCATCTTCTAATCCGGATTTACTGACTCCGATTCCTGAAAACGAACGTCCTCCTATCTGAACTTCACCTATTCCACACTCAATATTACAATTATAATCTGTTGCTTTTCCTGAAAGATTTAAAACAATCTCACCTATTCCACACTCTATGTCCCCTTCATTTTGAATGGTTCCTGTTGCTCTAATCTGCCCTGCTCCGCATTCCAAATCCGCTGTATGAGCTGTAAAGCTGTCTACTTCCGCCTGCCCGGCTCCCACTTTCAGTTTGAAATCCAATGCGTCTGCACCCGCGACATATATTTCCCCCGCCTCATTCTCCAAATCAAGTTCCTCAAGCCGTCCTTCCGGAAGAAACAGCCATACTGTAGCATATCCGTCAATTCGATTAATCAGACGAAGTTTCTTCGTGGTAGAAATATCCAATTCATCCCGTTCCTGCGTACATTTAAATCGAAGTCTCTTATCTACATTCACCGCCTCTACGTGAACATCCTTATCCGGGGATGCCAGAACCTGAATCTGAATACCCGCCGCATCCACGTCAATTTTCCTGATACCGGAATAACTCTTTTTAATCCCAGGTTCCTCAGCACGCTCTCCATATCCATAGTCCCGCTCGTCGCTGATTCTTGAAGCAATATCCGTATGCTCATCTGAATCAACAAAGTTCCAATCCGAGAGAAATCCCATTCTCGCATCCACTTCGTCCACCATTTCATAAAATGACGCGCCCATTGCACGTCCTGTAATACAAAATACTGCTCCCAGGCAAAATATGCTCCCGCAGATAATCCAAAATACTTTCCATCCATTTTTCATCTATATCACCGCCTTTTTCCTTTCAAATGGTTTCTTGCAAATATTTATCATAAACCGGAATAGTCCCGGAATAACAATCATACACAAACGAACGGCCGCCACTGTCGCTATCGTTCCAATAACTCCCAACATCATACCGGCTCCCATCGCCGCCATAGCTGCCGCCGGATTCACTGCCATGGTAAGCATCCCTTTTATAAAAAGCACCAGGCCCGATAACGCAAGCACAACGGCAACAGCTGCAAGAACTATGAATATAGCAAATCCTGCAATACCAAAAGCAAATACACAGCATACAAACGCTACCGCCAGCGGAATCAGCACAGGCGCCGCTATCAGTATAATCAGAAAAATTAAAATTGCTTTCAAGCCGCTGCTGGTCCATGGTTTGCGTACTGGAGACTGCTTTTCATGCTGCCCCGAATACTGACTATTTCCATTATATTGATAATTACTTCCTGTCTGACCTCCCATATAAGCGTCTTCGCCCTTTCCCCGGCTCTGATTACCTCCATAGGAGGAGGCGCCATTCCTTCTTTCCTGACCGCCTCCATAAGAACTGCCCGAATACTGGTTTCCCGAATTATGCCTTTCTGTATCCTGATACTTAACCGGCACCTCTTTCCTCTCAAATTGAGGATTGGCATACCCGGTTTCGCGAAATTCTCCAGATTCCTCCGTCCGTCTTCCTAATCCCGCTTTCATCTCGGCGGCCACCTGTTCCGGACTCCCAAGCTCTTCTATTACTTTCTCTTCATTCTCTTCTCCGGCATCATCAAAATAATCATTGTAATACTGCATCGTTGCAACTCTTTCTTCCGCCGGTACATCCTGAAGAAGCGCTGCCAGCCTCCTCATATACTCAATGCGATTCATCAAATAGCCCCTCCCTCAAATATAGAATTAATCTTCGCACAATATGATTTCCATTCTGACTGATATAGATTCAACTGTATCAATCCTTTCTCTGTTACCTTATAATACCTGCGATTCCTTCCGTCAAACTGCCGGTCATAGACCTCCAGACATTCATCCTTCTGAAGCCTTCTGAGAACCGGATACAGGGTTGACTCTGACACTTCAATCGCTTTCTTTACATCCTGGGTGATTTTATAACCATAAGTGCCTTCATCTTCCTGCGACACAACCGCAAGTACAATTGCATCCAGAAGCGCTGCTCCGGTGTTAAATACCATAATCTCACTCCTTTATCTCTCCTATACTATTTTAATATCTATATTGTTTATCTGCCTATATTATATTACGTATAATATATATTGTCAATATAATATTATATTTTTTTGCAAAACTAAAGAAATATATGTTACAGCTCACAGGTCATCTGGTAAACAGCGGGTTGAATCAGGAGCATGTCTCTAAGCAGACAATTCAGGAGTGTTTTTCATGGAATTGAAATAGCAGCTTATGCAGACTTAGACGCGAAGGCTTTCCTTGGCGGCTTAGTCTGCGTTAGCTGCCAGTTCAATGGAATGTTACTCCGTCTGCTCAGAGACATGCTCCTGATTCAATCCGCGTCCGGCAGGCGATGTGTGAACAGTAACAAATATATACCATTTGAAACGGCCGTATGGCCATAACGGGTACCTTACAGATATCCCATTATGGCCATACGGCCTCACATAGCATACATAAAACTATTTACAAACAGGACAACCTTATATCTGCTCTAATCCGTCCAGCATATCTCTTTCTGAAGAGTGAAAGAATAAATAATTTTCTCCCTCACTTTCTTTCCGGTTATCTGTTCCAGCGCCCTGGCATAATAATCCAACTGAGCGCGATATTTATCAAGCAGTTCTCCTCCCGTACGCACCCGGTCAGTTTTGTAATCCAGCACCACCAGCCCTTCCGGTTCCTCAAAATACACGTCGATAATTCCCTGTATCAGAACCATTTCTTTCCCTTCTTCCTTCATATCCGGGTAAACATCTTCCATCGGAATCCCCAGTACAAAAGGCTGCTCCTTCCACAACAGACCATGTTCAGCCGCCCGTCTCATTCGTTTCCCCGAATGAGTATTTACAAACCCAAGAATATCCGAACAGTTTACGCATGCCGCCATATCCGGCGATATCCGTCCCTCTTTCTCCATTTTGGAGATTACTGATTTCATTTGCTCCCCGTCATAAAACTTGGAAAAATCAAGCAGTTCCATTACACGATGATATGCGCTTCCCCGGGACGCCCCTGCAAGCCCGGCTTCTTGCTGCAAGAACTTGGGAATCAGTGGAATCACCGTCTCTTCCTCATACAGCAGCTCCCCGCCTTCCTCTCCCAGATAAGCTCTTTTCTTCAACTCGGAAACCGTATATTTCAGCTTCTTTCCTTCCAGCTCCCTGTATGGATAGACGTAGCTAAACTGTTCTTCCAGAGACTCTTTCATTTCCGCATCATAGACCATTTCTGTATTCCAGTTCTCCAACGCCTGTCTGGTAAATATCCTGCCGGCCTGAGCCTGCAGCTGTTCTGCCAGCACATCTTCCATACGCCGGATTTCCACCTGTACCGGAGAATCTTTTCCTCCTCCCGCCACAGCCGGTATCAGCCATCCCAGACTCCCGGAAACTCCCGCAAGTCTCCCAAAAGGAAGCTTCTTAAATCCTTCCTGCGCCTCTTTGCCAGTCATTTCCTCCGCTTCCTTTATTTTCTTCTCCGGCTCTAAAGCCGTACCTGTAATAATCAGTTTTTCTTTCGCCCGCGTAAAAGCCACATACAAAACCCTCAGTTCTTCCCCCATACTCTCCAGTAATTCTTCTCTCGCAATCACACTTTTTATAAAAGACGGACATTTGGTCCGGTCCTTTAAATTGATACATTCCAGCCCTACGCCCAGAGTCGCGTTAAGGAGGACGTTCCCTCTCATATCCTGCCTGTTAAATCTCTTTCCCATGCCTGATACAATTACAACCGGAAATTCCAGCCCCTTACTCTTATGAATACTCATCATCCGCACCATATCCGCCTGTTCGTCCAGCGCGGCTGCTTCTCCATAGTCTATTTCATATTTTTTCAGTTGTTCCACATACCGGATAAAATGAAACAGCCCCTTATAACTGGTACTCTCAAAGGCTCTTGCCTTTTCCATTAACATATAGAGATTTGCTTCTCTTTGTTCCCCTGCCGGAAGAGCCGACACATAGTCCCTGTATCCGGTTTCCTGACAGATTATCTCAAGAAGGTCGTGAAGCGCCATATAAGAAACCATATGACGGAAATATTCCAGTTTTCCGAGACAGATTTCCAATTTTCTCCGAATCAGAGCATCATCTCCCTCCTTCCGGTAGACGGCAACCGCTTCATAAAAACGAAGCTCCTTATACTCTCCCTTAATCTTTGCAAGTTCTTCCTCCTCCACATTGCCGAAATAAGACTTTAATACTGCCGCAAGAGGAATATCCTGCTTCTGATTATTCAGAACCCGCAAATACTCCAGCAAAAGACCTATTTCTTTTGTATTAAAATATCCTTCCTTCGTCCCCGCATAGACCGGAATCCCATATTTTCCAAGAACCTCTGCAAATATCTCCGCAAATCCTTTCATACTTCTGGTAAGAATTACGATATCCCGATACTGCACTGGCCGTAATTTTCCGGTACGTTTATCCGTTACCATTTGCGCTTCCATCAACTCTTTAATCCGACAGGCAACGACGGCCGCTTCCTTCTCTCCCGATGACAGCTTTGTCCCTGGTTCTGCCAGCGCTTCCCCTGCCTCGTCGTCCTCCGTATCTATTAGCAGAAGCTCTGTTTCATTTCCTGCGTTTTCCTCATAATCAGCCCCCGCATAGAGCGCCGCTTTATCATCATATTCCACGCCTCCTAATGCTCTCGTCATAATCTGTCGGAAGATATAATTCACACTCTCCAACACTTCTTTGCGGCTTCGGAAATTTTTGTGAAGGTCGATTCGTTGCTCTTTGCTTTCTTCCAGGGTATAGCGTTCATACTTATCCATAAACAGTTCCGGTCTGGACAGACGGAAGCGATAAATGCTCTGCTTCACATCCCCTACCATGAAGATATTATAATTTCCTCTTTGGATTCCCGATACACTTCCAAGAATCGTTTCCTGAATCAGATTGCTGTCCTGATATTCGTCAATCATAACCTCCGCAAACTGCTCCTGATACTCCTTCGCCACATCCGACGGCGCCAGTTCTCCGTCTTCTTCCCTTGTCAGAATCTTCAAAGCATACTGCTGCATATCGTCGAAGTCAATTATATTCCGGCCGCGTTTCTTTTCTTCAAACACTGCGGAAAAATCCTGCGTGAGTTTTGCCAGAACCTCCATAAAAGGGCGACATACTTTCAGGTCTGCAAGAACTTCTTCGCCCGACTGAGCAAAATACAACTCCCGGATATCCTTTACGATAGCTTTCACCTCATCCCGGATACGTTTAACCTGCTCCGCTTTCTCACCGGATACCTGTTTATCCTTATTGGACGCCAGCCTTGTCCATTTTATATCCTTAAATGTCTGATAGCATTCCCCATACCCCTGTTGTCTCTGAATCTCTTCTAACAATCTTAAGTCCTGACTCAGCATCTCTTCATACATATAAGGGCCGTCCGGCTCGCTGCAAATACACAGCCCCTGCTCAAGAAGTTCCTGCGCTCCTTCCAAATACCTGCTCACATTCTCTCTGGCACAACGATAATAAACTGTACTGTTCAGCTCCTCAATACTCTCTATCTGATAAGCTTCTATACAGGCTTCCAGCCATTTATCTGGTTCCGGATAACTCCTTCCAAATTCATACATCTTAAGAATCAGTTCTTCCAAATTCCTGTCGTCCCTGCTTCCCCCATAACCTTCTACCAGATTTAAAAAGGCTTCTTCTCCATCCTCATAGTACCGCTCCAGTACCTCTTCTAACACATCATGTCTGAGGAGCTTTAGCTCTCCATCCTCTCCAATCCGGAAAGCCGGGTCTAAATCAATCGTATGAAAATGTTCCCGAATCACCGACAGACAAAAACTGTGTATCGTGGTAATCTGCGCGCTGTGTATCAGCGTTGCCTGCCTTCTCAAACGCTCGTTTGCCGGTTCTTTTTCTACCCGCTCTTCTACCGCCTTCCGGATACGCTCCTTCATCTCCGACGCTGCCGCCTCGGTAAATGTTACAATCAAAAGTCGGTCCACATCGACCGGATTCACATTTCTGGTCAACATAGTAATAATGCGTTCAACCAGTACCGCCGTCTTGCCGGAACCTGCCGCCGCAGAAACCAGAATATTTCGTCCTCCCAGACTGATTACCTGCCGCTGTTCTCTGGTCCAGGAAATCCCCATGCTAGTTCTCCCCCTTTCGTTGTACTATCTCCTGCCGCATCCACTCCATTGCTTCCGCAGAGGAAAGCTTCGGAATATTCCTATATCTGTATCCAGGCAGACGCGTATCAAATCCACAGATATGCCGGTAATCGCAGAAATCACATCCGCTTCTGAATCCTTGACGGTAAGGCTCTATCTTCGTCTCCCCCTGAAGAATCGACTCTCGGACAGACTGGCTCTTTTGCCCGGCAAAAGACAGCATCGTATGAAAATCCTCACTATCCGCCGCTTTAGAAATTCTGGCAATACTCCCGTCCCGGTTCAGTTTTACCGGAACTGCCGTAGATTCCCCCGTCAGTCCCTTATCCAAATGCTTCAGGCTTTCCTCCTCCAGATTCACAATACCATCCAGTCGGAGTTCCTTTAGTATCTTAAAATTCCGTTCCTTTTCCTCCGACTTTCCAACCAGAGGATCTTTCATATGGTAATAAAAGACTCCGGAAGGAATAATCCTGCGTCCCGGATATTCTTTCCGAACAGTTTCCATCGCTGCATTCATATAAACCATTAACTGAAGCTGAAGCCCATGACACAAGGCAGAAATATCAAATCCTGTCTGCCCTGTCTTGTAATCCAGTACTTTCACATAGACTTCGTCTCCATCCACACATACATCAATCCTGTCAATCTTACCGCTGCCAAAATTCATCTCATATGCCTTCGGCAGAAAATCTCCCTTGGAAAGCTGGTCGGTAAGAGCCCAGACCGTACGGTCTAATAGTCTGGTAAGTCTAACCAGCATATATTCATTTCTCGCAGAGCTGTATAATACCGAATTGCCATAGTCGGTCACCGCCTCTTCCACGCTTTCTTGTACCAGTTCTTTCCTGCGGTCTTCCTTTAGCTTCAGCCATCCGCCTTCCTGTTCTGCCTTTCTGGAATACCGTTCAATGGCCGCATGAAACACATTTCCCAAATCCAACGCCTGAAATTCATATTCTTTACGTTCCTTTAAGCGCAGTCCATAGGTAAGAAAATGGGAAAATGCACAGGCAGAGAATTTCTCCATTCTCGAAACGCTATTTTGAAAATGCTCCCCATATACCATCTTTGCCGCCATCTCGCTAATCTGTTTTGGCTGATAGGAGTAGAATCCGGCATCCAGAAGACCTTCTATTTTCCAAGCCCATTCGGGGTTCCTCTTATACCAGCTATACAACTCCATCCACGCGCTTCCCACTCTGTCATCCTGCATGCGGATTCCCTGAATCAGCTCTTGTATCCCCATTCCAGGCGTCAGCTCTTTTTCCGCCGTCCCTTTCTTCGTCTCATCCGTAACAGAAATTCCCGGAAACAGCTTCATCATCTCACCGATTAGATAAGACGGCCGAAGGGCGCTTCCGTCCGCGCCGCTCTTACTGTAGAATAAGTATAGCTTCTCTTCTGGCTTTGTTAGATTCAGGTAGAGATAGAACTTCTGAATATATGCCTGTTCCCTTCCTCCCGGCGTCAGCGAAAGCTTCTCCGCCTCGAATTTCTCCCGGTCTCTTTCGCTTAAGATTCCCTTCTTCAAAAGGGCTCCCGGAAGCAAGGTATCATTGAGTCCCAGAACCAGAAGAGCCTTAATATCCTTCAGTCTGGTACGCTCTACATCACCTACAATAACCTGATCCAGTCCCGGAGGAATAACGCCGATTTTCACCTCGTTTAATCCCGCGTCCAGAAGTTCACAGTATTCTTTTAACCCTACCGGCTCGTCCCCTAAAAGCTCCACAAATTTATCGAACAATCCGATTACCGCACTGTAAACTTGTGCGTACTCTTTAGAAAGCGCCAGTTCCCCCTTTGCCGCAAATTCCTCCTCCTGACGCTTCAAGACATGCTGAAGCTTCTCGCGCTCCAAAAATCGATACAACGCTTCTGTAATATCCCTCACAGTCTTCTTTCTCTGCTTCAGCACAAACATCAGCTCATCCACATGCTCAACAAAGGCCACCCGAAGATGATTCACTTCCTCTAACTTCTCTTCCGTCATATCTTCGGGCCTGCGAATCCAGCGTTCCTGCCATCTCTTATATCCCCGGATTCCCAATGCCAGACAATAATTTTCCACTTCGCTGACCGCATCCTCGGAAAACGGTCCATAGCCCGCACGCAAAAAACGGAACACACTGTCATAGCTGAATTTCTCCTCGGCCATAGCCAGAATACTGCGCACATACTCCACAAAGGAATTTAGCAGAATACTTCTCTTATAATCCATAAATACAGGAATCCCAAATCGACTGAATGCCTGCTCCATATAATTTCCATAACCGTTCAAATCCGTCACAATCACGCCTATCTCCCGGTATCGCAGTCCTTCCATCCGAACCAGCCGGCGTATTCTGGCCGCCGCAGCTATCGCCTCTTCTCTGGGACTGGCCGCCTCAAATACCGCTGCCGCCGTCTGCTCTTTGCGATACTGCCGGCCGCTGTAGCGAAACAGATTCTCCTCAAGAAAGCCAAGGGCCGCACATTTCCGAAAACGGTAATAGGGACGCTTCCTTAAATCAACCGGAGCTTTCTGTTCTACCCCGCACTCCCTGGCAAGCCTGGTCAGAGACGAGACCATATGCTTACTCATGCCAAACATCTCATAAGGCCCCCCATAGCTGTACGGGTCTTCTTTCTCATCAATCGTCACCGTAACGGCTACATCTACACAGAGCTTCATAAGCTGTGCAAGCAGACGATTCTGCACCGGAGTAAATCCGGTAAATCCATCCAGCACCACCACACTTTTTTTCAGAAGATTTGACTCTGGCGCAATCCGGTATAATACATCCAAAATCTCCTCTTTCGTAATATAACGGTCTTTCAAATATTCTCGAAATTCCTCATAAATCACTTTCATATCAGAGAGTTTATAATACAGATAACTGTTCTTTCCCGCCCTGTCCATCACTCGCTCCAGTTCTTCCGAGCCGATGTCATACTGGTCAAATTCAGAAAGCACTGACTTAATCTCGCTGATATATCCAAAACGCTTCATATTTCCTTTTAATATTCTTAAATGGGACTCCACACTCCCCGCAAGCTTCCTGATAATCAGATTCTTTCCTTCATCGTCCAGCACCTGTGCATTGCCTTTTCCGGTCTCCTCAAAAATCCGGTATGCCAGACGGCCAAAGCTCAGAACATCAATGTTCATGATACCCTTCCTGTCATGCATAAAAACCAAATCCCTCTGTGTCTGCATCGTAAATTGTTCCGGTACCAGAACCATATAATTAAGGGCAGGGTTTTTCCCTGCCTCACGTATAATTTGCTTATATAAATAATATGACTTTCCGGAACCGGAACCGCCAAAAATAAATTGTAACGCCATATATCCCTCCTGATTTCAATCCGCCGCAAAAATCGAAATCTATTTGTCATTCCTGCCTGCAAAGAGCTCTTCATATATCCGGATTGGCACATAAGCCTTTACAAAAATTCCTTCTTCCAGATACTCTTCACTCAGCAGTTCCCCGTACTTACGAATCATCTGTAGTTTCGACGCATCCTGATAAGAAAACACATGCCAAAGCGCTGTCTTCTCTCCTCTCAGCGCCTTCTCAATACAGCTCTCTAACCGGTCCAGTCCCTCTCCTGTAATCGCTGATAAACATACCGTTTCATCCGCCTGAAAGTCCCGCAGGACCACAGGTTCGGCAATACAATCCTGCTTATTAAAGACTGTAATCACTGGCTTATCCTGAATCCCCAAGTTCTTCAGCGTCTCATACACAATATGCATCTGGATATCCATCTGGGGATTCGACGCATCCACAACATGCAGAATCACATCCGCATACTTCGCTTCCTCTAAGGTACTGCGAAACGCCTCCACTAAATGATGCGGAAGCTTTCGGATAAATCCTACCGTATCGGTAAACAGTATCTCCTGTCCGCTGCCAAGACGATACCCTCTGGTCGTGGCATCCAGCGTAGCAAACAACTTATCCTCCGCCAGAACCTCCGCTCCTGTCAGCCGGTTCAAAAGCGTAGACTTCCCGGCATTGGTATAGCCCACAATTGCAAGTACCGGAAGCATCTCCCGTCTTCTCTGTTCTCTTACTACCTCTCTGTGATTCTGAATCTCCTTCAATTCACGATTCAGTCTGGCAATCCGGCTCTTAATCAACCGCCTGTCCATCTCAAGCTTCTTTTCTCCCGGTCCTCTGGTGCCGATTCCTCCTCCCAGTCGGGAAAGAGACGTCCCATATCCTGTCAGCCTGGACTGTCTATACTTGAGCTGGGCCAGTTCCACCTGAATTTTACCTTCGCTGGTAATGGCCCTTGCCGCAAAAATATCAAGAATCAGCAGTGTTCGGTCCATAATCTTCGTATGCAATTCATCCCCTAAATTGCCAATCTGCGCCGGAGACAGCTCGTCATCACAGACAATCCCAGTCGCTTCCGTCTCCCAGAGGAGCTCCTTAATCTCTTCTAACTTCCCCCGGCCCATATAAGTACCCGGATGAATCTGTTCTCTCTTTTGGACTACGCGCCCTACGCACATCGCCCCTGCTGTCTTCACCAACTCTGCAAGCTCATCTAAGGATTCTGCCGTCTCCTCTTCTGCGCCCACACAGACGCCCATCAAAATTACCCTTTCTTCCGTCTTTTCTGTCTCAAACATATTCACATTCCTATTCTATTACTGCGTCTCAAAAAACTCTGCTTCTTTTGCCGCCCTGGTATCCTCCGGGTAATCTGCCGTATATTCCGCAAGTTTTGCCTTTGCATTCTCCCACTCGCCGCACTGTTCGTAGGCTGCAATCTCATTAAACCGCATCTCCTGCAGCAGCTCCTTACTGCAGCCTTCTAAGGACATGCCAATGTTATAGTAATTCAGCGCCGCCTTTGCATTCCCCATCTGCATCTCACAATTTCCCAGAAAATTATAAATCGTCGCCGTCTTCTCTGCCTTATTCTCCAATGCCGTCTCGAATGCATTCCGGGCCGCTTCATACTGACCAAGCTCCCACTTGGCAATTCCGATTCCCCGGTACGCCTCTCCTGCATCTTTGTCCTTTTCTGCAGCTTCTTTAAACTTATCGACAGAAGCTTCATAATCTCCTGATTCCAACAGCTCCAGCCCCTCTTCCAGCGACTTATTACCACAGCCGGACAGTGTGGAACAAACCAACAGACACACCATGATTACAAGCAAATATTTCTTCTTATATTTCCACATATCTTGTACAATATTCCTCCCTAGAACACTAATGAAATTTCATTCTCGCTATATTATGCTGTATACTTCACTACCCACGCCGCATTGACGATGGATATCAGCATCACACCCAAATCTGCCGAGACAGCTCCCCACATAGAAATATATCCAAGGGCCGCAAGCGCCAGTACAATCGCTTTAATCATCAGCGCAAAGGAAATATTCTGTCCTACGACACGCATAGTCTCTTTTGCAATCTTAACTGCGTCAACTATCCGAAGCAGTTCGTCATCCATAAGCACCACATCCGCCGCCTCAATGGCAGCCGCAGAACCCAACGCGCCCATAGCTATACCCACATCTGCTCTGGCGATAATCGGCGCATCGTTAATACCGTCTCCAATACACGCTACTTTCTCCGAATCATCCTCCACGCCAAGAAACTCTTCCACAAGCTCCAGTTTATCATTCGGCATAAGATCGGAATATGCATAATCCATCTCTAACTCTCTGGCTACGCGAACCGCCTCATTCCTCTCATCTCCGGTAAGCATCACCAGCACAGCCCGATACTTCTCCTTCAAAGCTTCCAGCATATCCTTCGCGCCTTCTTTAATTGTATCCGAAATCACAATATATCCCGCATAACGCCTTTTGATTATTACATAAAGTACGGTTCCTGGACGCTCCACATGATCTGTCTCAATCTGATACCGGTCCACCATCCGGCGATTACCGATATGTATCCATTCTCCGTCATATAACGCACTGACTCCATAGCCCGCATCCTCGCGAACTCTCTTTACCTTCCTTTTATCATATCTGCCCTTATAGGCTGTCCGAATCGACTGAGCGATAGGATGATTGGAATAGCTCTCCACATGAGCCGCAATCTTAAGCAGCTCATCCTCGCTCATGCCTACGGCTTTAATCTCCTGAACCTGAAACACACCTTCCGTCAAAGTACCCGTCTTATCAAAAATAAAGGTATCTGTCTTGGCAAGAGCTTCCAGATAATTCCCTCCCTTTACCAAGATTCCCTGTCTGGCAGCGCTCGCAATGCCTCCTAAAAACGCTACCGGCGTAGACAGAACAATCCCTACCGGGCAGGCTGCAATCAGAACCACCAGCCCCCGATAAATCCAGGTCTCATCTGTTCCCGGCGCAAAAGTAAGAGGTGGGATTATCATCATTAACAAAGCAATCAATGCTATTGCCGGAGAATAGAATCTGCTAAAAGTCGTGATAAAGCTCTCGCTTTCCGAACGGTTCTCCTGCGCTTCTTCTACCATCTGCATAATCCTGGAAACCGTAGAATCTTCATAAAGAGCCAGAACCTTCGCCTCAATCACTCCTGTCAAATTAATGCAGCCGCTATAAATCATATCCCCAGGAACTACAGTCTGAGGCAGAACTTCACCAGTCAAAGCTTTTGTATCCAATGTGGTCTTCCCGGTAATTACTATCGCATCCGCCGGAACCCGCTCTCCTGGCTTAATCACGATTCGATTAAACAGCTTCAGAGCCGAGGGTTCAACCTTAAATTCCTTCCCATGTACTATCCGGGTCGCATATTCCGGCCGAATGTCTATCATATCGGCAATCATTCTCTTTGTCCGATCTACAGACGCCGCCTCAAAGAGAACCCCGATTTCAAATAGAAGCATCGCCGCCGACGCCTCCACATACCTGCCTACGCCAAACGCTCCCACTGTAGCAAGAATCATCAGAAGGTTCTCATCAAACACTCTCTTCTTCAGAAGATTGTCGCGAAATCTTCCAAATGCTTCAAAACCAATTAGAAGATACACCCCAAGAAATACCAGAAATCTCAAATCATCTGACATATGATATCTGCCTGACGCAATAACCGCTGCTCCATATGCAATTGCACCTGTCGCCAAAACCAGCATCTTTATCTTCGTCTGCTTCGTCATCTTCTTCCCCCACCTGTCATTCTGCAATATGCTCCATTCCCTGATTGATAATCGTCTGGATGTGTCCGTCTGCCAGCGAATAATACACAGTCTTGCCTTCTCTTCGATTCTTCACCAGCTTCATCTGCTTTAATATCCGAAGCTGATGGGAAATCGCTGACTGCGTCATCTCCAAAAGCTCCGCCAGATCACACACACACACTTCAGCCTGAAGAAGCACACACAAAATGCGAACTCTGGTCCCGTCTCCGAACACCTTATAAAAATCTGCCAGCTCCTTCATCGTCTTATCCGCCGGCATCCTGCTTTTCACTTTCTGAATTGTTTCCTCATGTGTCGCCACGATATCGCAGCACTCTACTTCTGTATGATTTTTCATTCTTTTTCCCTTCACGCATATGACTTCATATGAACATACGCTCACTTAATAATTATGCCAAATAAACAAATATATTTCAATATCTGAAATAGAAAAGACACTAAAGTTAAGATTTTTGTAACCTTAGTGTCCTTCCATTACTGTTTCTTTCGTGAAATGAAAATCTTATATTCCGACAGCAAACTACCTCATTCTACATCTTTTTCCCTGTATACAATGCGCGAATCGAATTTAATACACACAGCATGGCAACTCCGGTATCGGCAAATACGGCCATCCACATATTGGCAAAACCCATAAATCCCAGAATCATAACCAACGCTTTTATCGCCAAAGCAAATACCACGTTCTGTATCGCGATATTTCCCGTAACCTTTGCAATACGAATCGACTCTCCAATCGCTTTCACAGAAGAATTCATAAATACCACATCCGCCGCCTCAATGGCAGCATCTGCGCCGCTTCCCATCGCTGCGCCCACGTCTGCCCCCGCAAGTACAGGCGCGTCGTTAATGCCGTCTCCTACAAACATTACCGCACCATGCTTTTTACGGATTTCCTGTAATTTAGCAAGCTTCTCTTCCGGAAGCAGTTTGGCATGTACTTCGTCAATTCCCGTCTGCGCAGCAACTGCTTCTGCGCTCGTCTCTGAATCCCCGGTCAGCATCGCCGTCACAATTCCCCGGCGCTTCATCTCCTGAACCGACTCTTTTGCATCTTCTTTAATCGTATCTGCAATTACCAGACATCCTGCATAATTTCCGTTCACCGCAAGCAATACTTCTGTTCCATACTGTTCGCTCTGGTACCCCTCAAGGTCGATTCCATGCAATTCCATCAGCGCGCGATTTCCGCACAGCGCCTTCTTGTCAGAAAACTCAGCCTGTATCCCCTTACCGGAAATCTCCTCCGTCCTCTCCGGTCTGCAAAGGACAAGATTCTTTTCCTTTGCCGCCGCCACGATACTATTTCCAATAGGATGCGTAGATAAAAGCTCACACTCAGCCGCAATTTTCAACAGCTCCTCCGAAGACGCCGTCCCAGAAGGAATCACCTGCTGCAGCTTAAACTCTCCTCTGGTAATGGTTCCCGTCTTATCCATTACAACCGCCTTAACATTCTTCAAAGCTTCAATTGCCAGACCGCCTTTGAACAAAATTCCCTGCTTAGAACCGGCTCCAATCCCTGAGAAAAATGCAAGAGGCACACTCAATACCAGCGCGCACGGACAACTGATTACCAGAAATGTAATTGCCGTATAAATCCAATGATTCCAGTTTCCGGTAACTACAGACGGAATAATTGCCGTAAGAATAGCGGCCAGGACCACAATTGGAGTATAAATCCGGGCAAATCTCGTGATAAAACGATCCATCCTTGGTTTACTTGCCGCTGCATTCTCCACAGAATCCAGAATCCTGGTAACCATGGATTCGCTTAATGGTCTGGTAACTTTTAATTTCAAAGCGCCCTGCTCGTTAACGCAGCCGGACAAAATCTCATCACCTGCCTTAACTGCCACAGGCACAGGCTCTCCTGTTACCGGAGACGTATCAATCCGGCTCTCGCCTTCTTCTATAATCCCATCCAGTCCAATCCTGTCCCCCGGACGAATTAAAATAATATCCCCCACAGCCACATCTTCCGCCGGAACCGTCTTTACCTGTTCCCCATGTATCAGATTCACCACCTCCGGACGCAAATCCACCGCATCCATAATCTGCGAACGGCTCCGCTCTACCGCCACATCCTCAAAGAACTCTCCCACTCGATAGAACAGCATAACGCCCACTGCCTCAGCAAAATCGCCGATGGCAAATGCTGCAATTGTAGCGGTACTCATCAAAAAATTCTCGTCAAACACACGTCCGTTTTTCAGATTCTTAAGAGCTGTCAGCACAATTTCCCATCCCAGAAGGATATATGCAATCACAAAAACAATCATGCTATACAGGGATTCTGAATCCACGTTCTCTAATATTTCGCCGGCAATAAACAATAACGCCCCAATCCCGATACTTAAAAATTCGCTCCTGTGCTCCCGAAAAATATTTTTCTTCTCCTTTTTCTTTGGCAGAATTTCTTCTCTCGGAACCACTGCTACCTGATGCTCTATAGAGCTGCAAATCCTCTGAAATTCCGGCAGAAGCTTCTCCTGATGATTCGCCGCAACCCGAAGCTGTTTCGTAGCATACGTAATTGTTGCCATTTCAACTTCCGGCAGCTCATTGATTGCCTGTTCCATTTTGGCAGCACAGTTCGCGCATCCGAGGTTTTCCAGAATATATACTTTCTGACTGGTATGCGCCCCAATCTGATCAAATTCATGACCGGTATGCCGCACTGCTTCATGATGATGTTCGTGGTTTGAGTGATGCTCGTGGCCGCACCCGCACTCTTCCCCATGGTGATGTTCGTGGTCTGAGTGATGCTCGTGACCGCACCCACACTCTTCCCCATGGTGATGTTCATGGTCTGAGTGATGCTCGTGACCGCACCCACACTCTTCCCCATGGTGATGTTCGTGGTCTGAGTGATGCTCGTGACCGCATCCACAAGAACCTTCTATTTTTCTCTCTTCTTCAGACATAACTCTACCTCCGTCAATTCCTCTTGCTTATCATATGAATGATTGTTCATATGTTCATATTTATATTTAACCATATAAGTTTTTATCTGTCAATATTTTTATAAAATATATTGACTCTAACGTAACGTAATGGTTTATAGTGTAATCACAAGGGAGGAATAACAATGCGAACTGTAAAAGAAGTCAGCCGGCTTACCGGCATAAGTGTGCGCACACTACATCATTATGACGCCATAGGTTTATTAAAGCCTGCAGCAGTAACTGAATCGGGCTATCGATTGTATAACGATGAGGCTTTGAATCGTCTGCAAAACATTTTACTGTTCCGGGAGCTACAATTTCCATTAAAAGATATCAGAGACATCTTGGATAATCCTGATTTCGTACCAGAGGAAGCTCTTGAACAGCAGATTCATCTACTGGAATTAAAACGGAATCATTTAGATAAACTAATCTCTTTTGCCCTTGAAATTCAGAAGAAAGGAGTAAACAACGTGAATTTTCAGCCTTTTGATAAAACAGAACTAGAGCGGTATTCCACAGAAGTAAAAGAAAGATGGGGAAGCACCGCAGCTTACAGAGAATATCAGGAAAAAACTAATAAACAAACGTCAGCAGAAACAGAACAGGCTGCCGGACACATTATGTCTCTGTTTGCCAGACTTGGCGCTCTAAAGCATCTGCCGCCCAAAGACGCCCAGGCGCAGAATATCATCAGAGAATTGCAGGAATTTATTTCAGAGCATTACTATACCTGCACCGACGATATCCTAAAAGAACTTGGACAGATGTACGCATGCGACGCTCGTATGAAGCGAAACATTGACAAAGCCGGCGGTGAAGGAACCGCGGAATTTGCCGCGCAGGTAATTTCTTTTTTATAACTGCATAGTAAAAATGGAACGGCTGCGGCCGGGTAACTTATGATTTCCCGGCCGCAGCCAAAAATTTCCTTACTCCCTGCTGTTCTCCACTGCGCAGGAAATCGCCTCATTAAAAGTCGGGTGCGCCCGCATCGCATACATAAGCTGCCTGGATGTCAGCCCATTCGCCAGCGCGGTAGCAAGCTCTCCAATCATATC
The DNA here is from genome assembly GCA_910574185.1 of Lachnospiraceae bacterium. Classification (GTDB taxonomy): domain Bacteria; phylum Bacillota; class Clostridia; order Lachnospirales; family Lachnospiraceae; genus Claveliimonas. Next base: position 7,391 of record CAJSZQ010000019.1, on the reverse strand, counting down.
CGTCGCCCGCGGACACATCAATTGAGCTCCCAAAAGCACGTCGCTGTCCTTGGCGAATAATATCTTAATAAACCCAACCGCCTCCTTGGATATGATGGTCTGCCCGTTCCCCTCCATCGCATATCTTCCACACCGTATCGGCACGCCTTTTTCCTTCGCCTGTTCTTCCGTAAGACCCACCGATGCAATCTCTGGGTCCGTATACAGACAGCTTGGTACAATAGAAATCGGAGTAAACAGACAACTTGGCACCATGGATACAATCACCGACGGTTTCAAATCATTCATCTTCTCCACCACATAAGTTCCTTCTGCTGAAGCTACATGGGCAAGCTGTATACCTCCTACCACATCGCCTACCGCATAAATACCGGGCACGTTAGTGCGGAAGAACTCATCCACCACAATCCTTCCTCTTTCCAGCTTAATCGGCACATTTGCATCAAATAAACCTTCTGTGTTAGGCCGTCTGCCTACCGACATCAATACGCCCTCTACCTGTAGTTCTCTTGTCTGCCCCTGACAAACGAATCGACATGCTAATCCTTCCTCTGATTCGGATATCTGCTCCAGAATACTCTCCTTATAAATGTGAACGCCTCTATCAATAAGAATTTTCTCCAATGCATCAGAAAATTCCCCATCCATCGTTGGGAGAAGTCGATTCGATATCTCTATAATCGTCACTTCTGCACCCAAATCCCGAAATACGGTTGCAATCTCCAGTCCAATTACGCCTCCTCCAAGAATCAGAAGACTTTTATATTTGCTCTCATCTGAGCTCAGAAGTTCCTCGCTGGTCATAACTCCCGGCAAATCCGCTCCCGGAATATCCGCCCGGTTCGCCTTGGCTCCGGTAGCGATGAGAATCTGCCTGCCGAAATAAAATTCTGAGGCGCCGTCTTCCTTCTCCACGCGCACTCGTTTCCCTGCCTGCACCCTCGCAGCGCCTTGTACGAATACTATACCAAGCGCTTCAAACTCTTTCTCCAAATCCGCACGCATCTCTGCTGTGGACGCTTCCTTATATTCAATAATCTTCTGCAAATCATATCCGGCTCCTTCCACATGAAGACCGAATAATTCACATTCCTTAATATCCCGGTATCTGGTAGCTGCATGAAGCATCGCTTTCGTGGGAATACACCCTCTGTTTATACAGGTCCCGCCCACCGGTCCTTTATCGATAATAGCCACCGACATTCCAAGCTTTGCCGCTTTCTTCGCCGCTACATATCCGCCGGGCCCCGCTCCAATAATCAACAAATCATACATATTCTTCATACTCTCTACTCCTCTATCTGCCAGTCAACCGGCTCTATTCCATGGGATGATAAAAATTCATTGGTCTGACTAAAGGGTTTGCTTCCAAAAAATCCCCGGTACGCAGACAGAGGACTTGGATGCGGCGCCTTCAGAATCAAATGTTTCGAGTTATGAAGCATCGACGCTTTCCTCTGCGCCGGAGACCCCCATAGTATGTACACAATCGGGCGGTCCTGGCTGTTCAGCGCCATAATCGCCGCATCCGTAAATTCCTCCCAGCCGATTCCTCTGTGGGAATTCGCCTGATGCGCCCGTACTGTCAGCACCGTATTCAGCATCAGCACGCCCTGTTCAGCCCATTTCGTCAGACATCCATGATGAGGTATCGCACACCCCAAATCGTCATGTAACTCCTGATAGATATTTACCAGAGAAGGCGGAACCTGCACCCCCTTTTTCACAGAAAAGCACAGACCATGGGCCTGCCCAACATTGTGATAAGGGTCCTGTCCCAGAATTACTACCTTCACTTTGGACAGAGGCGTTAAGTGAAACGCATTAAAAATATCATCCGCCGGTGGAAATATCTGATATTTCCCATACTCTTCCTTCACCTTATCAAATAACTCCTTATAATAAGGTTTCTTAAATTCTCCCTTCAGGGCGTCCAGCCAGTCGTTATTGATTGCTGCCATTTTTCTCTCCTTACAGGCGCACAGACACGCCCTCCTTTCGTAAATATTCTTTTACTTCTCTTATCTCAAGCTCCTTATAGTGAAACAATGAAGCCGCAAGCGCCGCATCTGCTTTTCCGTCCGTAAGCGCATCCTTAAAATGCCGGAGCTTGCCGGCGCCGCCGGATGCAATCACCGGTATCTGTACATTCTCTGCAATACATCTGGTTAGCTCCAAATCATAGCCCGTCTTCGTTCCGTCACAGTCCATACTGGTAAGAAGAATCTCTCCTGCACCCAGACTCTCTACCTTTCCAGCCCATTCTACAGCATCCAGTCCCACATCAATTCTGCCGCCGTTCTTATAGATATTCCAGCCGCTTCCGTCTGCCCGCCGCTTAGCGTCAATGGCCACCACCACACACTGACTGCCAAATTTGTCCGCCGCGCTCGAAATCAGCTCCGGCGTATTAATTGCTGAAGAATTAATCGATATCTTGTCGGCGCCTTCCCTTAAAAGCATCCGAAAATCTTCTACGGTACGAATCCCTCCTCCCACTGTAAAAGGAATAAATACTGTCTCCGCTACCTTTCTCACCATATCAACCACAGTCTCTCTGGCATCCGACGACGCGGTAATATCCAAAAACACCAACTCGTCTGCTCCGGCCGCGTCATAGGCCCTTCCAATCTCCACCGGGTCCCCGGCGTCCCTCAAATCCACGAAGTTTACTCCCTTCACCACGCGTCCTCCATGAACATCCAGACAGGGAATTATTCTTTTTGTATGCATCCAACCTCTCCTTATCCTTCTCTTAATTCCCGATAGATTCTCTATCCGGTCCGTCCTTTCTTTATTCTTGCCCCCTCGGACTGGTCTGCGCTTCTGTCTTTACAGCTTGGCAAAGTTCTTCAAAATCTGAAGTCCCGTCTCCCCGCTTTTTTCCGGATGAAATTGACAGGCAAATACATTCCCTTTTTCAACAGAAGCGTGTATCTGTACTCCATAATCTGTCGTTGCTGTTACAATCTCTTCCTCCGCCGCTTTCAGATAATAGGAATGAACAAAATAAACGTATGGATTCTTTCCCAATCCGTCAAACAGTCTTCCCCTCCGGGGAAACTCCAAAGAATTCCATCCCATATGGGGAATCTTAAGCTCATCCTTTTTCGGAATCTTAAGAATCTCTCCTTTTAAAATGCCAAGCCCTTCCACGCCCGGCGCTTCATCGCTCCTGTCAAACAACAGCTGCAATCCCAGGCAGATACCAAGAAAGGGGACTCCTCTATCCGTTACCTCTTTCATCACATCTATCAAGCGATACCGGGAAAGCTTATCCATGGCGTCTCCAAAGGCTCCTACCCCCGGCAGGATAACCTTGTCTGCCTGAAGTATCCGCCCCTGGTCCCTGGTAACTTCAGCCTCCTGACCCAGAAATTTAAGCGCCTTCTCCACACTCTTAATATTACCCGCATCATAATCAATAATTGCAACCATTCTCTCTTAGACCTTTCTCTTTTAGACTACGCTGGAAATAAGTTCAATAGAAGCGCTGTTTCACCTTGTTTCTATTCCGGAAGATTTCAAACGAAGCAGACGCCCTGTGAACTCCAACACTCATATTCCTATTTTATACCTAATTCAAACCAGAAGGCAACCCCATTATCATAGTTCTCTACTCCATATTTCTGATGAAAGGATTCCATAACCGCCTTTACAATTGACAGGCCGATACCGTTGCCCCCATATTCTCTTGTGTGAGCCTTATCCACTTTATAGAATTTCTCCCAGATATGGGATAAATCCTCCTCCGGTATCGCGCTCCCTGTGTTAAATACCGTAGTTCTCGCCACGTCGCCTTCCCGCTCAATCTTCACATCAATCACCATATCGCCGGACACATGATGGAAGGCATTACCGATATAATTGCGCACTACCTGTTCCACCTTGTACTCGTCCGCCCATACATACACTGGTTCTTTCTGCTGAAACTGCACCTTTGCCTGCGTCTGCTCTGCAAATAACTCCATACTCTGCAATACGCCCGCTGTCAGCTCCGTCAAATCAAACCTCTCAAATTGAATCTCCTCACCCCCAAACTCAAGCTGATTTAAAGTAAGAAGATTTTTTACCATATGATTCATCTTGCCCACTTCATCAATAATAACATCACAGTAAAACTCCCGACTCTCCGCATCGGAATCAATTCCCTCCTTCAGCCCCTCCGCATAGCCTTGTATTAAGGCAATAGGCGTCTTCAGTTCATGGGAAACATTTCCGAGAAATTCATTTCGCATCTGCTCTAACTTATCCCGCTGCTCTAAATCCTGCATCAGCCGGTTATTCGCGCTCTTAAGCTCGGAAATCGATTGTTCCAGCTTCTCCGACATCCGGTTAAAATTCTCCCCCAGTACGCCGATTTCATCCTCGCCGCCGCTGGTGTATTTCGCCTCAAAATTAAGCTCCGCCATCTTCCTGGAAATCTCCGCAAGCTCACGCAAGGGATTTGTAAGCCTCCTGGAAAAAAACCATACCAGCGCCATACAAATCACAACCGCAATGCTTCCCACCACAATCAAAAACCGATTTGCAACCGCCGCACTTCCCTGAATACTTTCCACCGGACTCTGAATCAGAAAGAAATACCCTCCGCCCAGTTCTCCCCGCATCATCAGATACTCGGTAGCTGTATCTTTCCCCCTGGTCTGGCTGATTTCATAATTATCCGTCAGCTCCAACGTCTTGTCGGTGCTCTCTCTTCGATTCAAAAGATAGGCGTCCAAATATTGTTTCAGCTCCACTTCATGCTGAACATTCGCAATCATTGTCTGTTCTGTCATATTAATTGTCAGGAAAAATAAATTGTCTTTCTCCGCCTGGCGCGCAAGCTCACCATAGGTATCCTCATCCACTCCCGCCAGTCTCCCTTCCTCTGCCGCCTGTGAAAGCGCCTGATACATACTGATAAATTTTGACTTCTTATCCCGAATATAATAAGGCTCTAACAAAAAGGCGTTACCAAGCAAAATAACCGCCAGCATAAATGCCAGAAGAGACATAAAAGCCACCGTCATCTGGCGCTCAATTGAATATTTCATCTACTCTACCTCGAATTTATACCCCATTCCCCAAATGGTCTTAATATAATTCCCCTTCGCACCCAACTTACTCCGAAGCTTCTTTACATGAGTATCAATCGTTCTCGCATCTCCAAAATAATCATAGTTCCAGACATTATTTAAAATCTTCTCTCTGGAGAGGGCAATACCCTGATTCTCAAGGAAATAGGTCAGCAGTTCAAATTCCTTGTAACTGAGTTCAATCTCATTGCCGTCCACCGTCACCTGATGTGCCGCTCTGTCAACCTCAATGCTCCCCGCACAAAGTTTATCCTGCGAATCTGTACCTCTGGTTCTTCTTAAAATTGCAGACACTCTGGCTACCAGAATCTTGGGACTAAAGGGTTTAGAAATATACTCGTCCACTCCCAGCTGAAACCCCTGCAGCTCATCCCTCTCATCCGACCGGGCTGTCAGCATAATAATTGGAATATCCGAAGTCTGACGAATCTCCCGACACACCTGCCATCCGTCCATCTGCGGCATCATCACATCGAGAATTATCAATGCAATCCCTTTATTTTCATAAAAAATATCCATTGCCTCCGCACCGTCGCCCGCTTCAAGGACACCATATCCCTCTCTCTGCAAAAAATCCCGAACCAGCTTCCGCATCCTGCTCTCGTCATCTACAACTAATATCTGTAATTTTTCCATATAGGATACCGCCTTCCCAATTTTTACCGTATATATTATTTTTATCGTACCATTATTTTATGACGCTTTTGTGAAAAAAGCTTCGCAATTTGTAATTATTGTGATAATATAATTACTGTTTATAGCTCGTTCACAGGTATACTTGCAAAGCACAACTACATCTTCGCCTGTGAATGATAACATAATATATAATAAGTAAGTATAGAAATAGGAGACGATTGTGATGAAATGCCCCTTATGCAGAGATGAATTAAAACCCAGCAAAAAAGATCCACGTTATGTGCTGTGCCATAACTGTCGTAAGAAATTTAAAATTCCACAAGCCCCCGAATCCATCGACATGGATGCCGAGACTCCACCGAAAAGAACTTCCTCCAGAACGGCCGCCAAAGCTTCCGGTGAAGATTCTTCCGCATTCGATGACGAGCTCACAGAGCAGACACAGGTATTCAGCCGCAGCGACGTACGCGCCGCACTGCGCAGAGCAAACGAAGAACGCAAAGCTGAAAAGGCTGCTCTTAAAGCAGCCGAAAAATCATCGCGAACCTCTGTCAAACGAAAAAACGTTTCCACAGCGGCAGAAGAACCAGATGCGGGAGACGACGGCGAGTTCCACCTACGGTATGCCAATCTTCCTCCAAAATCAGTCCGCGAAAAACAAGAACGAGAAATGCGAAAAGCTTATGACGAACTTCTTTCCATCGGCAAGGAGGAGCGCTCCTCAAAAAAACATGGGTTATTTGGAAAAAGAAGTTAATCAGATATGACTCATACATAGGAAGAAGGACTGTGTAAAAGCCCGCAGGTAAACTTTTCACAGTCCTTTTCATTCTTCTGTTAATCTCCCGGATTGTTTATCCGGTCTATTCATTACTCAATTGCAATAAACTTTGGCTCCTCAATGACCTTCGGCGCTTCCTTCGGTACAATCATAGTCAGCACACCGTCTTTAAACGCCGCCTTAATATCTTCCTGAGATACCTGATCTCCTACATAAAAGCTTCTGTTACAGCTTCCTGTATATCGCTCTTTACGGATACAGTTTCCTCTGGCGTCTTTTTCCTCCTTCGTCTCATTCTTTGTAGCAGTAATGGTCATATAGCCATCTTTCAAATCTGCCTTGATATCCTCTTTGCAATATCCCGGAAGTTCCATGTCTATCACATAGTTACCGTCTTTCTCATGAATGTCAGTCTTCATAATCTGAGAAGATGCATTCTCAAAAGGACGTGAGAAGAATGGATCTCTGAATAAATCGTCGAATAAATTATAATTTCTGTTTGCTAACAACATAGCTCATACCTCCTTATTAACCTTACCTTATCAGGATTAGTATACCTGAAAGGTATTTAAAATATGAATTGTTTTATTTGTTATAGTTATTATATAACATATATTGTTAGCCAAGTCAATAGGCGAGTGCTATTTTTATTAAAAAAGCAGCTAGTGTGCTGACCGCATTATATTTAAATTAATTTTACTGCCATTATTTACCGCCTTATGATATACTAAAAAGAAATGGCGGTGGATGGTATGGCAAGACCTAAAACATATATTATTAAGCTTAGTGATGATGAAAGGACTACTCTTCAAAAAACAATCAAAAATAAGAATACCTGTAAGACTGTTTTGAAACGGTGTCAAATATTACTTGAACTGGATGAAGAGCAGGGG
>CAJSZQ010000018.1 GCA_910574185.1 Lachnospiraceae bacterium | reverse complement strand
ATAGTACCCACTATGTCCAATGTTTATGTCCATTTTTCTCAAATTTCTTTTCCTGCACGATATTCAGTTGTCAATTTTCAGTTAGAATCACATTCATTGAAATTCCGAAAAGTTATTAGTTTTCTGTGGATTCCCGATAGATCAAGGTCGTCTCCGTATGCACCGTGCGGTAATTCAAGGACGGTTCGTTGATACGGGACATCAGCAGGTTTACGGCAGAGAATCCCATGATCTGGCTGTGTATATGGATGGTTGTAAAGGCGGGTGTTACGATTCTCGATTCGGGAGAGTCGTCAAATCCGCACAGATATATATCGTCCGGGACAGAATAACCCAGTTTTTTTAATACCTGCAGCGCATCCAGAGCAATAAAATCATTGGCGCATATAAAAACTTCCGGCAATTGGCTAAGCTTCTGAAAGCTTTCTGTCAGATATCCATGGTAATCTGCAGAGGATGGTCGTCGGATTCCTTCTTTGTTCCCTATGATGCTGTATTCATCCGGGCAGGAAAACCCCATCAGATACATGGCATTCCGATAAGCCATATACCGCTCGAAGAAGGACTGGCAGTGCATGTATTCCCCGATGAATCCGATGCTTGTTTTTCCTCTGTCTGCCATCTCCTTTATAAATGAATAGATACCTGATTGATTATCCATGGACAGAACGTCTGCTTCCAACGGTTCTTCCAGACGGGTCACCGGCGTGTCTACAAATAAAATCGGCAGTCCCATGCTGCAGAGCATTTTGTCATATTCGTAATCAAACATCTCGACGCAGACGATGCCGGCAGTCCGTTCCGGCGAAAAAGAGGCGGGAAGATTCCGGTTCTTTAATTCTTCCGTAAGTACTCTGTGCATGGTAATGCTGTATCCCAGTCCGGCAAGCTCTTTCTGGAACTTATCCAGCATAACAAGCGCAAAATGAGAGCCTCCTACAAAATCTGTAAGAAACAATGCGATCTCGGTCTTCTCTTTTGGAACCGGGATCGAAAACATGGGGATTCCGGCGTTGGCGGCCGTTACATATGAAAACTGCTTATACCCCATCTCCATTGCTTTTTTTAAAACCTTGTCCCTGGTGGCGTCGGCAAGGATGCCGGTGTTGTTGATCGCTTTCGAGACGGTATTGCGGGAAATGCCAAGCTCATCGGCGATGTCTTGAATGGTAACTCGTGTACCCATATGCTCCTCCTTCTACATAATTCTTTTATATGGTTTTACATAATTTCTTAGCATGATTCTTTAGAGCATTTCTTTTTGAATATATGCTAGGATTGTTTTTCTTGACTTTGTATGGTTAAGTGATATGTTCTTTATATTATAATGCACAAATAATTATGTGTCAAATGTAAAAATATAAAAATTTAGAGATTTTATTCTATAAAATACAGAGGAATACTTTGTTCAGGATGTATATCTGATTTTAAAATGTAAAAATAAAAATATGCAAATAGCAAAAATCATATTGACCGAATGTAAAATTAATGATATAAATAAAGTATACAAATCTCAAGCTAATGTAAAATATATATTTTACAAATGCACAAATAATAAAAGGAAGGAGACTGAAGCGGGAAATGGGAGTAAAGATGTGCAGAAGATGAAGGGATTTGAGAGAAAGGAGGAAATTATGACAACTAATTCAAAAACTGTTTCAAATGAAAAACAGGGAAGCAAGGATACCGGATTTCACAATACGCTGGTGTATATCAGGCAGCACTGGCAGCTTTATCTGATATTCCTAATGCCGGCATTATTGCTGACGCTGATTTTTAAGTATGCGCCTATGAGCGGTATACTGATTGCTTTTCAAGATTACAATCCGTTTAAGGGAGTATCGGGAAGCGAGTGGGTAGGATTCAAGCATTTTACAAGGTTCCTGTCATCCCCCGACTTCATGAAGTATCTTGTAAATACATTGAAGTTAAGCGTATACAGCCTGTTGTGGGGATTCCCGGTTCCAATTATACTTGCGCTTTTGCTGAACCGGATTCAGAGTGCGGGTATTAAGAAAAAGATTCAGTTAGTGCTTTATCTTCCCAACTTTGTGTCAGTAATCGTACTCTGTGGTATCGTGCGGATATTCCTTTCTGTGACAGGACCTGTGAACCTGCTGCTTGGAACCGACATTAATTTCATGACCATGCCGGAGGCGTTCCGATCCATCTATATCATCAGCGGTATCTGGCAGGGAGCCGGCTGGGCGTCTATCATGTATACGGCGTCCCTGTCCAACGCAAGTCAGGAGCTTCGGGAGGCTGCGGTTATGGACGGCGCGAATATCCTGCAGCAGATCCGGACAGTAGAATGGCCGGCAATAAAAGATATGGTTGTGATCCAGTTTATCCTTCAGGCAGGAAACATCATGAGCATCGGTTTTGAGAAAGCCTATGCATTGCAGACGGATCTGAACCTTCCGGCGTCAGAGATTATTGCTACATATGTATACAGAAAAGGTCTGATCGACGGTGATTACAGCTTTTCAACCGCAGTAGGCTTGTTTAATACCGTGATTAACGTCATCCTTCTGATCGTCGTAAATAAGATCGTGGCGAAGATGAATGACGGACAAGGAATCTAAGGAGGTGCATGCAAGGTGAATAAGAAAAAGAGTTTGTTTACAAGATATTCGAGACAGGATAAGGTGTTGCTGACGGTCGGATATGTGCTGCTGGGATTGTTTGTGATTGCGATTATTGTACCGATGATATATATTATTGTTGCATCCTTCATGGATCCCATTACACTGCAGAACAAGGGTATTACCTTTGATTTCAGCAAATGGACGACGACTGCTTATGAACGTGTCATGACGAACGGCCAGATCTGGATCGGATTTAAAAATGCGATTATCTATTCCGTAGTGTTTACGGTTGTGTCTGTAGTAGTGACGCTTCTGGCAGCCTACCCGCTGTCAAGGGCAGATTTCAGAGGAAAAGGATTCTTCAATGTTATATTCATGATCACTATGTTTTTTGGAGGCGGCTTGATTCCTACATATTTGATCGTAAGTAATCTGGGGCTTGTGGACAGCATGTGGGCGGTGATCCTCCCAGGCGCTTTCAGCGTGTGGAATATGACCATTGCGCGGACCTACTACAGAGGAATCCCACAGGAACTTCGTGAGGCGGCGGATGTAGACGGGGCAAGTGAACTGACGTTTTTCTTCAAAATCCTGCTTCCGGTGTGTACGCCTGTCATCGCCGTTCTCGTACTATGGCAGTTCGTTGCCATGTGGAACAGCTATTTTGACGCAATGATCTACTTAAATGATTCTGCAAAACAGCCTCTGCAGCTTGTCCTGCGTTCCATCTTGATCCAGAACCAGCCGGAATCCGGTATGATTGCAGATATGCAGAGTACGGCGGCGCGGGCGCAGCTTGCAGAGCTTCTGAAATACGCAACCATTATTATTTCCAGTTTACCGCTTCTGATCATGTATCCGTTCTTCCAGAAATATTTTGACAGCGGAATCATGGCCGGCGCCGTAAAAGGATAAGCGGAATTGCTTGCTTAAATGGTTGCAGACGGTTATAAATAAGAAGGAGGCAGACGATGAGAAATAGATTGAGTGACAGATTGGGAAATGGATTCGGATATAAGTCCGGACGCAGGTATGGAAAGCGAACCGCGGCTTTAGCGCTTGCAATGTGCATGGCGGTTTCCCTTGCAGGATGCGGAGGTAAGGTAAAGATTAATGACGGTACATTCCGGCCGGTGGATGAGGCGGAGTTGGAATTTCCGCTTAAGGAAAAGACGACTCTGACGGGTATGATCAGTTATCCGGCAAATACGGAATCAGAACCGAATAACCGGACGATTTTTAAGCGTCTGCAGGAGCAGACCAACGTGGAGATTGACTGGACGGCGATACAGTCCGATCAGTGGCCGGATAAGATCTCCTTGAACATGTCTGATCCTAATAAGCTGACGGACTTTATCTTTTCGGCGGATTTTACAGACAGCAATCTGTTGAAATATGCGGATTATGGAGCGATTATCCCGGTGGAGGAATATATTGACGCCTATATGCCGAATCTGAAAGCGGCTTTTGACAAATATCCGGAATACCGGACGATGTGTACGGATGTAAACGGGCATATCTGGGCTTTGCCCTGGATCGAGCAGCTTGGTTCCGGCAAGACGGCAATACAGAGCGTCGGGAACATGAGCTTTATCAATAAGAAATGGCTGGATTTTCTGGATCTTGAGATTCCGGAGACGGTGGATGAATTCGAAGAGGTACTGATTGCATTTCGGGACAATGCGTCAAAGCTTCAAAAGAAATTCGGGATTGAAGGGAGCATTATTCCCATGTCCTGTATGGTGAATAGTGGTAACGAAGATATGGGAATCCTGATCAACGGTTTCGGTGAAGGATACGGGGACGTTGATAAGGATAAGAATAACGGCAGGCATATTGTGGTGACGGATGAGCAGGAAGTGATCTGCTGCGCCACGCAGGAAGGCTATAAAGAAGGAATCGAGTGGCTGCATAAGCTGTACGAGGAAGACCTGATCGATCCGGAGGCGTTTACGCAGGAATGGTCTACCTATGTATCGAAGGGTAAGTCCGGGCGTTACGGCGTATGTTTTAGCTGGGATGTAGGAAACATCGACAACTTGAAGGACTGGGTTCCGCTTCCGGTCCTGACGGCAGATACGCGGAACCTGACGCCTGAGAACGGCTCATTCACCAGCGGATTCAACCGGGGACGCTGCGTGGTAACCTCTGTGGCAGAGAATCCGGCGCTGGTATGCGCATGGCTGGATCAGATGTATGCGCCGCTGCAGTCTCCGCAGAACAACTGGGGAACATATGGTGAGGACGATGATTTTGATATCTTCGAGATGGGCAAGAATGCCGACGGTGAGGATATGTTAAAGCATGCGCCGTTAGGCGACGCGTCCCCGGTAGAGGTAAGGGAGGCGGAAGCGGTAGGAGGCCCGCTTGCCATTCTGGATGAATATTATGACGTGTATGTGACCTGTCCGGACGATGCGCAGTACCGTCTGGACTGGATCAAGGATTACTATACGCCTGATATGAATAAGGAGTATGTATATCCGAATATTTTCATGAGCCGGGAGGATACGGAGAGGTTCTCGAATCTGCAGGCGGATATCCATAAGGAGATCAAAGCGAAGAAGGCGGATTGGATCATGAATGGCTTTACGGATAAGGATTGGGAAAAATATCTGGATAAGCTTGAGGCGTATGGGTTGAGCGAATATCTGGAATTGTTCCAGGAATATCTGGATTCGTATAATGCAAGTATGGCGGAGAATAAATAGAGTACTGCCCTAGGGTATGATAATATCTTGACTGCTGTACGCTGGTATATAATTAGAATGAAAGGAAGAAATATTTATGACAAGTCAGACATTACGTGAAGCGCGAAAATATGAAGAAGCTTCTGGAAAGTTAATCAGAGAAGAGGAGCGTCCCGGTTTCCACCTGACTCCACGTACAGGCTGGATGAATGACCCCAATGGCTTTTCTTACTATAAGGGTCAGTACCACATGTTTTACCAGTATTATCCCTATGAATCGAAATGGGGTCCCATGCACTGGGGGCATGCGGTGAGTAACGACCTGCTTCATTGGGAATATCTTCCTTGTACTCTGGCGCCAGACGAGGCGTATGACAGAGACGGATGTTTTTCCGGAAGTGCGGTGGTGCTCCCGGACGGAAGGCATCTGCTGATGTATACCGGTGTGTTAAAAGAGCATGAGGAACGCGATATCTACAGAGAAGTGCAGACGCAATGTATTGCCGTAGGCGACGGGATTGATTATGAAAAGTGTGAACAGAATCCTGTGATTGGTGAAAAGGATATCCCGGAGGGCAGCAGTAGGTTTGACTTCCGCGATCCCAAGATGTGGAAGAAGGCGGACGGAACCTATGCATGCGTCGTAGGGAACCGCCCGGCGGACGGAAGCGGGCAGATCTTGCTGTATAACAGCGCTGATGGATTTCACTGGAAGTTTAAAAGCGTGCTGGCGTCCAACCACGGACGGTTTGGGAAGATGTGGGAGTGCCCGGATTTCTTTGAGCTGGACGGGAAATGGGTGTTGCTGACAAGCCCGCAGGATATGCTGCCGCAGGGATTTGAATACCATAATGGTAATGGGACGCTTTGTATGGTCGGTGATTATAACGAGGAAGACGGCACATTTATTGAAATGCATAACCAGTCCGTTGACTATGGGATTGATTTTTATGCGCCGCAGACCGTATTGACGCCGGATGGACGACGGATCATGATCGGCTGGATGCAGAACTGGGATTCCTGCAGCATGCGTTCGCCGGAAGAGCCGTGGTTTGGCCAGATGAGCCTGCCAAGGGAGCTGTCTCTGAAAAACGGCAGGCTGTACCAGAGACCGGTCAGGGAGCTGGATGCAATGCGGCATGGTAAAGTAGAGTATACGGATATTGCGGTATCGGGAGTCGTAAAGCTGGATGGTATGAAAGGCAGAAGAGTGGATATGGAGCTGGCTGTCCGTCCGGCTGACGGGGAAGAACTGTATCAGAAATTCGCCGTCCGCTTTGCGCAGGATGATACATGCTATACTTCTTTGAGTTTCCGCCCGCGGGAGTCGATCCTTAAGGTAGACCGGAAATTCTCCGGTTCCAGAAGAGCCATTATCCATCAGCGGCGCGCTCTGGTCAATAATCCGAACGGTGAGCTGAGATTAAGAATTATATTGGACCGTTTTAGCGTGGAAGTCTTTGTCGGCGACGGAGAGCAGGTGATGACGGCTACCATGTATACGAAGCAAGAGGCGGATGGAATCTCATTTTTTGCAGATGGAACGGCAAATATAGATGTTGTGAAATATGAGCTATACTGTAATGAAATAGAACGGTTGTTATGAGTCGAAAGGGGGCTGTCGCACTAAGTAATTAGTACGCAGCTCCTTTTCTGTGAAAAAATTACTGCCAGACCTGTGCCGGCTCAAAAAATATAATCAGCAAACATATATCTGCGGCGGACGAAACAGTTATTCCAAGACAGACCATGACGCCGCTTTTATGAGGATGAAAGAGAACGCCATGGGAAACGGACAGTTAAAACCGGCGTATAACCTCCAGCATGGGGTGGATTCCGAATATACTACATGGCTTACCATAGGCCGGCAGCCAACAGACACAACGACATTAATCCCTTTTTCCCTACATTTCATGTGAATAACTGGTATTGGAAACAGTATATAGGAATCCTTTTGGCAATACATACGCCAGAGTTAAATATAAATGGTAAATTACATTTTGGACCGATTTTTCCTTTAAAATATGATATTATGGGGCCGTTTTCCGTACTGCCGTTTCTAGAATGCCGGCATAGTGTGCAAAGCATGCGGCATTTTGTTCAAGGCAGGGTGTACGTTAATGAGCAGGAATATTTGTTTCAGGATGCATTCGGATTAAGCATTCATCTTACATTTTTGTAAGAAAATATCTCATGAAAATAATGTATAATATATTTTAACAGAGTTATTATGCGAATAAAGGGAGGCGTTTGATTTGCAGAAACTGTTACTTCTTGAAGACGATATCAGTCTGATTGACGGTCTGACATATTCTCTGAAGAAAAACGGATTCGATGTAGATGTTGCCAGAACGATAAAGGAGGCAGAAAAACGGATTGCGAAGAGCAGCGATTTTGATATCCTTCTTTTTGATGTGACACTGCCGGATGGGAATGGATTTACCTTGTGTGAGAAGCTCAGGGAATCCGGAAACCAGATTCCTATCATTTTCCTGACGGCATCCGATGAGGAAACAAGCGTAATCCGTGGTCTTGACTGCGGAGGGGATGATTATATTACAAAACCGTTCCGGCTTGGAGAATTGTGTTCCCGTATCCGCGCGCTGCTGCGGCGCAGTAATAGGAAAAATGAGGAAGGAAATATCCTGCGTTCGGGTGATCTGATGATAAATCTTGCAGAAGGGAAAGTATTCTTAGGAGATAAATTGGCAGAGTTTACAGGGGCAGAATACAGGCTTCTCTGTCTGCTGCTGCAAAACAGCGGGCGTGTTCTTACCCGTGGGATGATTCTGGACAAACTGTGGGACGGTGCAGGGAACTTTGTGGATGATAACACACTGTCCGTATATATACGCCGCCTGCGTGAAAAACTGGAGAAGAACCCGTCTCGGCCGGAACATCTGAAAACAGTCCGGGGATTTGGATACCAGTGGGAGGAGTGAGAGGTTTGAAATTTCTATATGAAAAGCAGACACGAAGGTTTTATCTGTTTCTTGTAGTGATTTGTTTGCTGCAGATCTGCGTTTTGGGAATCTGCGGCATTTTTCAGGCACAGGATATCAGAAGAATTCTTATAAAACGCGAGCTTGCGGCAGCTTCTTATCTGTTGGAACAGGAAGTTTCACCTGCGCTGGTGGCTTCTGCATGGAATCATGTAGAGGTAACGGAAGAAGGGAAACAACTGTTGGAAACCATCGGACATACGGAACATACGCAGAGTTATTTACTGCTGCCCGCAGAGCAAACGTCTGTTTGGCGGATTGCAGCGCTGCTTTCTGTAGGTCTGGTGTTTGCGATTATGGTGTTGGGCGGTACGGGATTGTTTTTGCGAAGAAGAGAGCAGATGTATGAGAGTATTGAAGCGGTGATTGCAGAGTATGACCAAAACCGGTTTGAAAACCATCTGCCCGCAGGAGAAACAGGGGCAATTTTCCAGTTGTTTGGCAGTATTGAACAGCTTGCTATGTCGCTGCAGGCAAAGAGTGAGATGGAACATAAAGCAAAGATGTTTTTAAGAGATATGATATCGAATATTTCACATCAGCTGAAAACGCCTCTTGCAGCTCTAAATATGTATATGGAGATCATAAAGGATGAGCCGGAGAATGAAGAAACGGTGAAGATTTTTTCTCAGAAATCCATGAAATCTCTGGAACGGATGGAGCGGTTAATACAATCTCTTTTAAAAATGGCGCGTCTGGATACTGGGAATATAGTTTTTGAAAAACAGGAGTGTTTTGCTGCAGAAGTTGTAGGGCAGGCAGTGAACGATCTGCTGGAACGTGCGAAGCAGGAGGGAAAAGAGATTTTGATAGACGGCAGGCCAGAGGAGAGACTGCTCTGCGATCAGGAGTGGACGAAGGAGGCGGTTGGGAATCTTATAAAAAATGCGCTTGATCATACGGAAACAGGAGATGTTATCCGCGTATCGTGGAAAAGAACCCATGCAGTTTTTCGCATGACAGTAGAAGATAACGGGTCAGGCATTGCGCAGGAAGACATCCATCATATATTTAAACAGTTTTATCGAAGCCGGTCTTCCAGTGACCGGCAAGGGACAGGGCTTGGGCTTTCCCTGGCGAAATCAATTGTGGAAGGTCAGGGAGGAAATCTGTCTGTGGAGAGCAGGCCCGGAGAGGGGAGCGTCTTCTGGCTGACCTTTCTTACGAATCTGTAAGCTTCCATTCACCGGAATGTAAGGTTAAGATGCTATTCTTTTTTTGTACATCCAAAAAAAGAATCGTTGAGAAAGGCAGGGGATTGTATGGAAATATTAAAAGTAGAAAATCTGTGTAAGGTTTATGGAAGCGGGGAGGCCCGTGTAGACGCGTTAAAGAATGTTTCTTTATCCATGCAGAGAGGAGATTTCGGAGCGGTCGTCGGAGCATCCGGTTCTGGGAAAAGCACGCTTCTGAACTGTATTGGCGGGCTGGATGAGGCAAACTCCGGGAACGTATTTTTAAATGGAAGAAACATATTTGCGATGGGGGAAAATGAACGGACAGTCTTCCGCAGACAGAATATCGGATTTATTTTTCAGTCCTTTCATCTGATTCCAGAGCTTGATGTAGAGCAGAACATTATCTTCCCGCTTCTGTTAGATTACAAGAAACCGAATCAGGAACAGGTGGATGAGATTTTAGAGGTACTGGGGCTTACGAACAGACGGAAGCATTTGCCGGGACAGCTTTCTGGCGGACAGCAGCAGCGGGTGGCTATAGGGCGTGCTTTGATTACGAGGCCGGCGCTGGTCCTGGCCGACGAGCCGACCGGGAATCTGGATTCCCAGAGCAGCCAGGATGTAATGGATCTTTTGTGCAAGGCGTCAAGGCATTATCAGCAGACTGTTTTAATGATTACCCATAATATGAACCTGACGCCCCAGGCAGACCGGGTGTTCCAGGTTACGGACGGAGAGCTTAGTGAGCTGGGAGGTGTGTCGGATTGAAGCATTATCTGGATTTGATACAAATATCGGCGAAACAGCATAAGAAACAGAACCGGATGACCAGGCTCTGCATCGTGCTGGCAGTGTTTCTGGTCACGGTGATCTTTGGGATGGCGGATATGGAGATTCGTTCCCAGATGATACAGGCGGTTAAGAGCGATGGAAGATGGCATGCAGGTTTTGTGATGGATGAAGAACAGGGAGCGCTTTTGAAAGCACGGCCGGAGGTGGAACATATCGCGCGGTATGGAGTGCTGAATTATCATCTGCGAGACGGTTATCGGATTGAGGGAATTGAAACGGCAATCTGTGGGTTTGACAAAGAGCTTTTGGAAATGTTTCCGGCAGCGGAGCTTACAGAGGGAACATTTCCGGAAAATACCGAAGAGGCAGTTCTGAATGAGAGTGCAAAGACTCGGCTGGACGTGCAGGTGGGAGATACTGTCAGCATGGCAACTCCTCAGGGGGAGATGAAGCAGTATCATATTACCGGGATTACGAAAGATACGGCATTAGAGGCAGAGCATGACGCGTTTGGCATGTATCTGAATACGGACGGATTTTCAGCATTGCGGCCGGAAGAAACAAAATCGGCACAGGAAGTGCTTTATTATGTAGAGTTTCGGAAGTTTTGTAATATCCAGAAAGCAATCCGTGAGATCAGCGCTCAGTTTGGCATGGAAGAGGGACAGGTGCGTCAGAATGTAAAGGTTCTTATGCTAATGTTTCAGAGCCAGGATACCTATATCCTGCAGCTATATTTTGTGGCGGCAGTTTTGGCGGCGTTAGTCGTGATTGCAGGAATCTTTATGATTACAGCAAGTATGAACAGTAATATCGCACGGCGGACAGAATTCTTTGGTATGATGAGATGCCTTGGGGCAACCGGAAAGCAAGTGATTCGTTTTGTGCGAAGAGAAGCGCTCGGTTGGTGCAGGACGGCCATTCCAGCGGGGATTATTGCGGGGATTTGTATGGTATGGGTTCTTTGTGGAATGCTGCGTTGTCTAAGCCCGGGGCTTTTTGAAGGATTGCCGGTGTTCGGAGTCAGTTATACAGCGGTCGCAGCCGGAATGATCGTGGGATTCGTTACTGTACTTCTGGCTGCAAGGTCTCCGGCTAAGCGTGCCGCGAAAGTGTCTCCGCTAACAGCAGTTTCCGGAAATGCAGGAACCGTGCAGGCAGTGAAAAGGACGGCAAATACACGGATTTTTAAAGTGGATACGGCGTTGGGGGTTCATCATGCTTCTGGAAGTAAGAAGAATTTCCTTTTGGTAACAGGTTCTTTTGCATTCAGCATTATCCTGTTCCTTGCATTTAGCACAGCTATTGATTTTATGCATCATGCGCTTACGCCGCTTCGTGCGTCTGCTCCCGATCTTTATATTTATAAGGAAGATTATACTAATCAGATTCCGTCAGAGCTTGATGAAGTAATCAGAAAATACCCGGGCGTGAAGCGTGCATTTGGCAGGGGTTATGCAGAGTTTACGATTCCAGGGGAAGGGAGCACGCTTATCGTGATTTCTTATGATGACCAGCAATTTCAGTGGGCAAAGGATTCTCTGATTGAGGGAAATCTTCAGGATGCGATAGATGGAAAAGGCATGCTTTCCATACATCGGGAAGGGAATACATCTGCAGCAGGCAGCAATGTCACGGTATCGGCAGGCGGCAGGGAGCAGGAAGCTTCCATCGTCGGTACCCTTGGAGATGTTCCGTACAGTTATGGAGTGGACGGTAATACAGACAGTATGACAGGGATGGCAGTCTGTTCGGAAGAATTGTTCCGGAAACTGACAGGAGAAGACGGGTATGCGGTTCTTGATGTACAGCTTAATCGGGATGCAACGGATTCACAGGTGCAGGAGATCCGCAAGGTAATGGAACAGGAATGTAGCAGTAGTGTTGCATTTTCTGACAAACGGATCGGAAACAAAGAAACGAAAGGGGCGAGCTATTCGATGTCCGTATTTCTCTATGGTTTTTTGGCAGTGATTGCTCTGATTGGTTTCTTTAATATCATCAATAACATTGCCATGAGCGTGTCAGCGCGGATGAGGGAGTATGGCGCGATGCGGGCGATTGGAATGACTGTGCGGCAGTTAAACAGGATGGTATTGGGTGAGACAATGACCTATACGGTCTTTGGTGTTCTTTTAGGATGTGTGATTGGGCTGCCTCTTAATAAGGTTCTGTTCCAAAACCTTGTGACTTCCAGATGGGGAGATGAATGGAGCGTTCCGGGATGGGAGCTTTTGGTGATTGTGTTCATTATGCTTGGTTCCGTATGTCTGGCGGTTATGGGGCCGGCGAAGCAGATCAAGAAAATGACGGTGGTGGATACAATAAGCAGGGAGTAAAAAGACGGTAAGGCCCCGGATATCGGAGGAACAGCAATGAACTGGCCGCTCGATATGAAGCGGCCAGGAACGGGTACGAAATAGAAGAAAACCCGTTCCATACGAACCGAGGGGCATTTCGGGGATATCAAAGAGAATGAGAAATTCCGAAGGTTTAACTACCGAAAGACAGATAAAGCGTATAAAGAGTTTATGCTGTATGCAATTGGACGGAATATCAATAAATATCATCGCTTCCTAACCAATAAACTCCAAAAATTTGAAGGAAAAATAGAGCAGAAAACAGCGTAGAAAAGGAGCGGCCCATTAAAATTGACACCAAGGATTTTTTGCGCCCCCAAATAGGTTCTATACAGGAAAAATAAGCATATCCCATGGAAGAATATGTGCTGGAAAACACAGACTTCTGATGGATATGCTTATTTTGTGGCAGGAGCCTAAAAATCAGTATTAACCGACAGCCCCTCTGTAAAGTCTCTATAACTGGCAGTATCTTATAAGTTGGCAATGTACTTTCCTATGTCGGAATCTGGAGTTTTTAGTGCCGCCATTGCCTGTATTGACTCAGATTAGCATTGAGTTTTCCATTTGAGCAGATTATTATCACAAACAGTTTCTATATAGCCGCTGTCCTTCATCCATGACAGATAAGAACGTATTGTACTGCCAATCAGGACATATTGCTCAAAATTCATATTCAGCCTGTATTCATCAAAAATCTGTTTTAAGAGAGTTTCAAAGCACATAGGAGTTTTTAGGATAGTTTGTAGTTTATCTGCAATATCAAAAATTTTCCGGCGGTTAAGCTGTACCAGTTCCTTTACATTTTCAACGGCTTCGGCATGAGCGGGAACAAATAAGGACGCTTCCATAATCTCGACTTTATTCAGCGTGTTTAGAGATTCGGCAATATCATAAATGAAAGGAAACGGAATTTTTTCTAGCATAACCGCGCTGAGGATAGAGTCGGCAAGGAATACAACATTATCTGGCGTGCGGATGCCGGTCATATGAAAGAAATGCCCCCATAGAGGTATAACCTCCAGTTCTTTTGGAAAATCAGTGTCGGAGATGGGGGAGACGTCGCTTTCCTGAGTCAGTTGAAATTTATGCTTTAAATAATCCTTCCCCGGATATCCGCCATATAAGAAGGAAGGCTCCAGAATAAGATTTTTTGCAAATGTCGCTTCAAGCCCGTCTGCAAATATTTTGCAACCGGTTTGCTTCTGCAAATATCTGTTTCCTCCGATATGGTCTGCATGGGAATGTGTGTTAATGATACCCTTTAAATTCCATTTGTTTTCATTGAGAATCTTCCAGATTTTTTTCCCGGCAGTTCTATTATTCCCACTGTCAATAAGATAAACGTCTCTGTCGGTTTGCCTGTAAATTCCAACCTTTGTGGGGCAGTCAATATAATAAGTTCGTTCGGCGACCTGATTTAATTCGTACATTTTTAAAATCCTCCCTTGTTGAATAAGCGGCAGTTGAATAAGTATACCCTCCGGGCACACCTTGTGAAACAGGCCGAATGGCCATAATGGGGTACCTGGAAGGTATAAGATATCGTATGATAAACATAACATATAAGTGTTGCTTTTTCAATAAGGTATTTGGATTATCCCAATCCAGGAAACATCATCAAAAATACAGCAATCCCTCCCACCATATAAATTCCATTTATTACAACAAGAATTTTCATCCACATATGCTGAATACGCGCCCGCGTATAAACAAGAATCGTGAAAACTCCGCTAAAAATCATAAAAGCCGCATAACAGGAAATCATAATCTCAGCCACAGGCGACTCAAGCGCCCATGGGAAACTTCTCAGAGGCAATATCGTCCATGGAACAAAAATCATCAGGGTACTAATCGTTGTTAATATTTTTTCTTTCATAATTCAAAATCCTTTCTATTTTCTACTTTTTTATACCTTGTGAAACGGCCGAATGGCCATAATGGGGTGCCCGGAGGGTATACCTTGTGAAACGGCCGAATGGCCATAATGGGGTGCCCGGAGGGTATACCTTGTGAAGCGGCCGAATGGCCATAATGGGGTCCCTGGAAGGTGTACATTTTTTATAATGCAAGTCTGCCGGCCTGACCTTCATTTTCCCTCTCATTTCATCGGTACAGATGGTTTTGTTTAGGGTGACCTGTGTGAAAACTGCCCGCCCTTGCGCAAAGCATAGAGGGATGTTTTTAACAGAAGCGAAATCCACTGCTTACTCCGACTTAGGAGCGAAGGCGTTCCTGAGCTTCTTAGTCGGAGTTAGCAGTTAGTTCGCTGAAGTGTTACCCGGTTTTGCGCAAGGGTGGGTAATTTCCGCACAGGTCACCCTAAACAAAACCAGCGTCCGGATGAAAGAAAAATCTCTTACCGCGTCTCCGCCTTCCCAAATCGGACGCAAGCCACCAAAAGCCCCAGAACCGTAACCGCCCCGGCTACAGGAAGCATAGGCATCCACTGAATTTCTGTGGAAAAGATATGCTCTGCCTGCTTTCCATATTCGGTCATCAGCATATAAAAGGGATAGTCCATAGGGTAGAAGGGCCAGAGCCTTGTATTTACCATAAGGACGCTTGGTACCACGGAGGCGAGGCAGATTCCGGCTGAGAAGACAGGAGTCTGAATCAGTACCGCAAGCATCCAGAATAGGGCTGCCATAGGAATAATGGCAAGGTAAATCTTAGCTGCGCCGCCCGCAACGTAGGGGAAGCCCAGCACAAAATTATAGTTCTCTAACCGGGAAGCCAGCAGAGCGCCTGCGTAATAAAATATAATCGTAAACATCATCTGGACTGCCATAAGAAGCAGCAGAACCAGGAATTTGGCGAGGCATAACTTGCCGGTATTTACCGGGAGAGACAGCATCTTTAAAAAGCCTTTGTTCGTCCGCTCCGTCTGGTTTAAGAGAACCGTACAGATAATCAGAGCGGCGGGAATCATAAACCAGGCCATACCCATAAAGCCCTGAATGAAGAAATTATGTTCCGGCATAATACCGATATCATCCATTTGGAAATTCACATTCGCGTTCAGAGCCGAGGGAATCCACATCATCACAGCCGGAATCAGCAGAATCCAGAAGATATGGGAACGGCGAATTTTGATAAGTTCGATTTGAATCAGAGAAATCATGCCTGTAGCTGTTTTCTCTGATTTTGCCGATTGTATTGTCTGATTCATGTAAATATCCTCCTTGTGTGCAGATAAATGATTTCCATAATTCCAAATAAAA
The DNA here is from genome assembly GCA_910574185.1 of Lachnospiraceae bacterium. Lineage (GTDB taxonomy): Bacteria > Bacillota > Clostridia > Lachnospirales > Lachnospiraceae > Claveliimonas. The sequence continues at coordinate 64,984 of CAJSZQ010000018.1, read as the reverse complement.
ATGTCTGAATGATACAGGCCAGGATACAACTTGAGATATCCGCCGGAGAAACAGCATGCAGCATCCGGTAAGGGGCGGCAAATGGAATCAGGGATAAAATCAAGTGGTCTTCCTGTATCATGGAGCCGAGAAACGTCAGAATCACTCCGGTTCCCAGACTCAGCCACATGCTTTGAAACAAGGAAGCCGTAAAAAGCATTAGTGTAAGAGTAGGAAGAAGCATTATGATTTCAAAGCCCATATCCTGAATCATTTCCCACAAATTCAGACTTTTGTCTGGAAACCAGTGGATTCCGGAAAATATCAGCGACGCAGTCTGCAGAGACAGAGCCAACAGGGTAAGCAGCAAAGTAACACTGAATTTTCCAAAGAATAAGGAAGTTTGGCACACCGGAAGGGTATTCATCTTCAATGCTCCCCTGTCTGCATATTCAGTGTGATAGATGAGACAGCACCCACATACAACCAGAAGAATAGTAAGCTGCGCCATCAATCCCCAATTCGCATCCATCAGAATGGGAAAAGGTTCTTCCGGGAGTCCGGAGAAAGTTTCTGTTCTGACAGCCGTATTTATCAGAGGAACTGCTGCCGCCGTCAGACCGCCGCCAAGAAAGATGGGTATAAAGCCTGTTCGTCGTAGTTTTTTCAGTTCTAATGCGAAAATCACTTGAAATCACCCCACTTTCTGGCTGCATTGTCAGTCTGAATCATGGCAAGGAAGGTTTCTTCTAAATTGTCGGCGGGATATCCGGCATGGGAGGCATAGTCCTTAAGGGCCTCCATTGTTCCCTCAAACAAAAGGCGTCCATGATTTAAAATGCCGACGTCATCCGCCAACAGTTCAATTTCGCTTAATAAGTGGGAGGATACCAGTACGGTGCAGTCATATTGCTTCGGCAGAGAACGGATTAGGCTGCGTATTTCATGGATTCCCACCGGGTCAAGGCCGTTGGTCGGTTCATCCAGAATCAGAATGGGCGGTTTTCCAATTAAGGCGCCTGCAAGTCCCAGACGCTGTTTCATGCCAAGGGAATATTTCTTTACCTGGCGTTTTTGGTGCTGGGTAAGGCCTGTAAGTTCTAATACCTCGTCGATGGAAGACTTAGGAAGACCTAAGATTCTGCGGATAATATCTAAATTCTCCGTTCCGGTGAGATTTCCATAGAAGGCGGGCGCTTCAATGAGAGAGCCGATTTTCTTAAGGATTGGAATCCGGCCGGAGGAAAGAGTCTTGCCGTCGATGGTAAAGTAACCGGAGGTAGGATTGGTAAGTCCCAAAAACATTTTCATGGTTGTGGATTTTCCCGCTCCGTTTGGGCCAAGAAAGCCGTAAATATGGCCCTTTGGAATATGGAGGTTCATTTCGGAAACTGCGGTAAAATCACCGTAGTTTTTCGTTAATTGTATGGTTTCTATGATATTCATTATTTTGCTCCTTTCTACTGGTTGATGTACTTAGTATAAAACACTAACCTTGCAGGAACCTTTTTGCAACCTTACAATTTCCTTACATTTTTCTGTCAATGAGGATTTGTAAGTAAAATCGTGGTATCATAAAATTAATATATTAGCAGAAAAGAGGCATAACTCTATGAAGTATACTTTTGTGAAACAGCCGCAAGGCCATAATGGGACGCCTGGAAGGTATAGTTATCTGAAGAACAAGAAGATTTTATTGGTAGATGACGAAGAAGGATTAAGACAGATGGTTTGTTCCATTTTGAAAAAAGAAGGCTATGAACAAGTGAAATCTTCCGGGACAGTGAAAGAAGCGTTAGAGCTTAGTATGTCCTGGCAGCCCGAATTTGCGATTTTGGATGTGATGCTGCCGGACGGGGACGGATTCTTCTTATTTGAGCAGATGAGGAGTTTCTTAGATATTCCAGTACTGTTTCTGTCGGCAAGAGGAGAGGAGGACGACCGAATCCGGGGATTTGGACTGGGAGCCGACGATTATGTGGTAAAGCCATTTTTACCAAGAGAGCTTTTATTTCGGATTCAGGCAATCTTACGGCGTACTTATAAAGAGGAAAATCCGATGCTGAAACTTGCGTTTAGTCAGGTAGATTTTGAACGGGCGGAGGTTATCAGACAGGATAAAAGCATTGCTCTGACTGCAAAGGAGTTTGCCATATTGCAGACCCTTGGCCGCAATGCAGGGCGGATTGTGACGATTGATTCGCTGTGTGAGGCGGCCTGGGGAGACAATCCTTACGGCTATGAGAATACGCTGATGGCGCATATCCGAAGAATCCGGGAGAAGATTGAAGAGAATCCGTCGAAACCGGCGTCGCTGATAACGGTGAAGGGACTTGGGTATAAGCTTATAACAAAAGATTGACAGATGATAGGGAGACGGCGCGGCGTTAGTGGAAAAGAGTTCGGTATGGAGGGGGGAGCGACAGGGATGACAAGTGTTATGAGACTGATTAAGCGGTTTGTGATTACTCTGATTCTATCGCTTATGGTACTGTTGGTCTTGAATATTGTTTTGATTATTGCGGCGCTGCAAAATGATAAGGAGTCGCTAGGAGGATGGAAGACGGCTTCAAAATTAACAGAGACTCTTACGATGGGATTGGATGGAGAATATCAGTTGTCAGAAGAAGGGAAACGGATGCTGGAAGAAGGAAATTCCTGGGCGGTGCTTGTGCAGGATGGAACTGGGGATGTTATCTGGCATAGTGAAAATCTGCCGGAGGAGATACAGCTTCATTATTCGGCGGCGGAGATTTCCTGGTATACCAGAGGGTATATTGCGGATTATCCTACCACTACGGCGGCGATGGGAGAGAATCTGATTATTGTCGGAAATCCGAAGGAGAGATACTGGAAGGAGTTGTATCCCACGTGGAATCTGAATCTGATTAAGAATTTACCCCGGACGATTCTGATATTTTTCGGAGCAAATCTGGTAATTGTCTTTTTGATTTATATGATTGTGGTATCTGGTATTCTGCGTTCTGTGAAACCGATTGTTCAGGGCATTCAAGGTTTGCCGGGAGGTGAGGAGGTATATGTGAAGGAGAAGGGGCTGCTCTCTGATTTGGCGGCGGCGTTAAATCGGGTGTCGGAAATGCTTCGGAGTCAGGAGTATGAGCTGAAGAAGAAGGAGCGGGCAAGGGCAGACTGGATTTCCGGCGTTTCCCATGATATTCGGACGCCTCTGTCTATGGTTATGGGATATGCGGCAGAGGTGGAAGAAGAAACGGAAGCCTCGGAGGAAATCAGGCAGAAGGCGGGAATTATCCGTATGCAGAGTATTCGTATGAAGAATCTGGTTAATGATTTGAATTTAGCTTCAAAGCTGGAATACAACGTACAGCCGGTGAAGACGGAAGAAATCAATCTGGTGGCGCTTTTGAGAGAAACCGCCGTTTATTTTATGAATCTGGATATTGAAGGGAAATATCCGGTAGAACTGAGAGTTGATATTCATTGTATTTCCGACGGGGTTTTTAGTGGAGATAAGGAGCTTTTGAAACGTGCCGTAAATAATCTTTTATTGAACGCCCAGATTCATAATCCGGCAGGGTGCCGTATTTGGATGGGATTATCAGAATATCCAAAGGAGTTTTGCGTTACCATTGAGGATGATGGAATAGGAGTTACGGATGAACAGTTAGAAAAACTTAGAAACACGCCCCATTATATGTTGAGCAGCGGAACATTTTCGGAACAAAGGCATGGTCTTGGACTTCTGATTGTTCAGCAGATTATTGCGGTTCATGGAGGAAGGGTAGCGTTTGGACAGGGAATTGAGAAAGGATTCCGGGTGGATATTTTCTTGAATAAAAGAAGGAAAGCCATTAAAATGGAAGGGGAAAAAGGATAAGAATAAGGGGGAAAGTTATGTACCGAATATTGGTGATAGAGGATGATTTTTCTATGGCAGAGGCAATGAAAAGACAGATGGAATTATGGGGAAATGAAGTTTTGCTGATTTCTGATTTTCAGAATGTAATTCCGGTGTTTACAGAATATGAACCTCATATGGTATTGATTGATATTATGTTGCCGTTTTTTAACGGTTATCACTGGTGCAGTGAAATTCGTAAAATATCCGATGTGCCCGTTGTATTTATTTCGTCTGCATCGGATAATATGAATATTGTTATGGCGATGAATATGGGAGGGGACGATTTTATTCCCAAACCGGTAGATTTGAGTGTGATGATGGCGAAAATCCAGGCCCTGCTCAGAAGAGCCTATGATATGACCGGAAAAGCTCCTGTATTGGAACATCGGGGCGTGGCGCTGAATTTGAATGATACATCCTTCACATTTGAGAGCGAACGGGTAGAGCTTACGAAGAATGAGTTCCGTATCCTGCAGACACTGATGGAGAGTAAGGGAAAGGTGGTCAGCAGGGATACGCTTATGACAAGACTCTGGCAGGAAGACAGCTATGTGGAAGAGAATACTTTGACTGTGAATGTGGCAAGGCTTCGAAAGAAGCTTTCCGGCGCAGGGGCGAAGGATTTTATTACTACCAGAGTGGGAAGCGGATATATTATTGAAGATATTTGTGACGTTTAAAAAAGTTAATGCAAAGTCGGGAATGCAGATTGCGGGGATGAATTTTTTATGCGCCTGGCGTTAGGTTTAGGAGAGAATGGAATGATGAGGGATAAATGGTATCGGCTTTTGTGGGAATATGTTAAGCAGTACAGGTTGACAGTTTTTTTGTTTTTGCTGTTTACGGGCATTTATGCGGGCGTATTTTCGCTTTATAATTTGGAAGAGGAGGCGGTACTTTATGCGGGATATATCTGTATGTTTGTGGGAAGCGTAATTTTAGGTATGCACTTTTTTTTATTTGTCAGGGAACATAAAGAACGGGAACATTTGCTTTCAGAGATTGAATTTATGTACGGAGAACTTCCTCGGCCCAAAACGCTTCCAGAAGCGGATTATCAGCGGATGATAGAGGAATTGGGAAGAATTTCAGCAGGCTATTTGACGAACTGGAAAAGGGAACGGCAGGATAGTCTAAATTATTATACCGCCTGGGTCCATCAGATTAAGACTCCGATTGCGGTAATGCGGATGTATCTGCAGGGGGAGGACACCAAAGAACACAGAGAACTTCTGGCAGAGTTGTTCCGTATCGAGCAGTATGTGGAGATGGCGCTTTCCCATATCCGGCTGGGAAGCAGGGAAAATGATTTTGTTTTCAGAAACTGTGAGCTGGATGGAATTATCAGGCAGGCAATTCATAAGTATGCGCCGCAGTTTATTAGGAGAAGAATCAAATTAATTTATGAACCGGTTTCGATGACGGTCCTTACGGATGAGAAGTGGCTGCTGTTTATTCTTGAACAGCTCTTGTCAAATGCGGTGAAATATACGCCGGAGGGGACTATTACCATCCGGGTTTCAGAAGATAAGAAGCTGTCAGTAACCGATACAGGAATCGGAATTGCGCCGGAGGATTTGCCGCGGATATTTGAAAAAGGATTTACCGGCTACAATGGCAGAGAGGATAAGAAGGCGACGGGACTGGGGTTGAATTTATGCAGACAGGCTGCGAAGAAGCTTGGAATCCGGATTACGGCTGAGTCAGAACCGGGAAAGGGGAGTACGTTTATCCTTGATTTGAAGGAAGAAAAATTAGAAATTGAGTAGTGGTTTATTTTAAGTAATACGCTTTTCTTTTGCTCTCTTACAAAAATGTCACAGGAATGTCACAGGATTCGATGTCGGTATTTAGAGCGCTTTGTTATAGTAAGGGTACAAAAATAAGGGAGGTTACAAGGATGGCTTTTTTAGAGGTTTCATGCCTGAAGAAAATATACACTACAAGGTTTGGCGGAAGCCAGGTTCAAGCGCTTTCTAATGTATGTTTCTCAGCAGAGCAGGGAGAATATGTGGCAATTATGGGGGAATCCGGTTCCGGAAAGACTACGCTGTTAAATATTCTGGCAGCGTTAGATAAGCCTACCAGCGGCAGGGTGATTCTGGATGGGATGGATTTGGGACAGATTAAGGATAAGGAGATTACGATGTTTCGCAGAGAGTATCTGGGATTTGTATTTCAGGACTTTAATCTGCTGGATACCTTTAATCTTAGAGATAATATTTTTCTTCCGCTGGTACTGGGAAGGAAGAGCGTTCAGGAGATGACAGACAGTCTTAAGCCGATTGCTCAGAAGCTTGGAATCCAGGATATTTTGAATAAATACCCTTATGAGGTATCAGGAGGACAGAAGCAGAGGGCGGCGGTAGCCAGGGCGTTGATTACGAATCCGAAATTGATTTTGGCGGACGAGCCAACGGGAGCTCTGGATTCTAAAGCGGCAAATGATTTATTGGCTCTTCTGGGAGAGATTAACCGGGATGGACAGACCATTTTGATGGTGACTCATTCTGCCAGAGCCGCAAGCCGGGCGGGCAGGGTATTGTTTATCAAAGACGGCGAGGTATATCACCAGATTTATCGGGGAAATAGTACAAATGAGCAGATGTATCAGAAGATATCGGACACACTGACACTGCTGGCGACGGGTGGTGATGTAAGATGAAACATGGATTTTATACAAAGCTCGCATTTACCAATATATGGAAGAACAGGCGAACCTATGTACCCTATATTCTGACCTGTATTTTAACGGTTATGATGTATTACATGGTAAAATCTCTGTCCGTAAATCCGGGGCTTAGAGACATGTACGGAGGAAGTTCTGTTGCGGTTACGCTGAATCTTGGAACTTATGTTATTGCATTGTTTGCATTTATTTTTCTGTTTTATACCAACAGCTTTCTGATGAAGCGCAGAAAGAAGGAATTTGGTATGTTTAATATTCTTGGTATGGAAAAAGAGCATCTGGCGAGAATGATTCTGACAGAAACGATTCTGGTGACAGTTCTTAGTATCGGCCTGGGATTGGGACTGGGGATTCTCTTTGACAAGGTGATGTTCCTTCTGATGTGCAAGATAGTAGGGGCAAAGATTAGTCTGGGGTTTTTTGTTTCAGGAAGCGTAATTTTGTCTGCGGTAAGACTTTTTTGTGTGATTTATCTGATTATTTATCTGAAAGCGGTCTATACTGTTCAGATATCCAGACCTGTCGAGCTTCTTCGAGGAAGCAGCACAGGGGAGCGGGAGCCAAAGACTAAGGGATTGATGGCGTTACTTGGAACGATACTTCTTGGAACGGGATATGGTCTGGCGATAACAATTAAGAATCCCATTGCCTCGATAGGAGTGTTTTTTGTAGCGGTGATTCTGGTGATAATCGGTACGTACCTGTTATTTACGGCGGGCAGCATTGTGATTTTAAAGGCGCTTAGAAGGAGCCGGAGGTTCTATTATCAGCCGAGACATTTTATCAGCGTGTCGGGGATGCTTTACCGGATGAAACAGAATGCGGTGGGGCTTGCCAATATCTGCATTTTGTCTACTATGGTACTGGTTATGCTGTCCTCCACAACATCTCTGATGTTTGGTATGGAAGATATGCTGAAAATCCGTTATCCCAATGATTTTGCAGTCCATTCCAGAGAGCCGGACACCAGCGGACAGAATGATAAAATATTCCAGAAAATAGAAGAATTTTGTGAAGCTGAGAGTATTCCGGTTGAAAATAAAGTCCGATATGCGTCGTTAGTGTTTGTGGCGGAAGAAAAAGGAGACTGGTTTGAAACGAATGGGAAGGAAATTAATGTGAATGGAAATACTTCCGGACTTCGGGCGCTGTTTTTTATCCCTCTGTCCGATTATAATACAGCGTCAGAGGAGAAGAAGATGCTTGCGGGAAATGAAGCGTTGATTTTCTCCGACTATGAAGCGTATGAGAAGCCGGCGCTTGGGATTTTTGACAGGGAGTATCAGATTACGGGACATTTAGAGGAGTTTTTTGGAAATGGAGCGTCGGATACGAATATTGTTACCAGTTACTATATCGTAGTGACTGACGAAGAATTTGGGAAGCTGAAGGAGATAGGCGAAAAAGAACTGGGGGAGATGGGAACCGCTCAGACTTATTACGGTTTTGACACGTCTGCTTCCGGGAAGAAACAGGAACTGCTGGAAAGACAGATTCTGGATATTATTGTAGAGGTGGGCGCGGAATATGAAGGAAATTACAACGGATTTATGGAATCCAGAATTGGCAACAGACGGGATTTTATGGGAATATACGGCGGATTGTTTTTCCTTGGCTTGTTCCTTGGCACGCTGTTTATTATGGCGACAGTGTTGATTATCTATTACAAGCAGATATCGGAAGGGTATGAAGACAGAGAACGATTTGAAATCATGCAGAAGGTAGGAATGACCCAGGACGAGGTAAAAGGAACCATCCGTTCCCAGGTGCTGACTGTATTCTTCCTTCCGATTGCTGTGGCTGGAATCCATATTATGGCTGCATTTCCGCTAATCAGACTTCTGCTGGCGGTGATTGGCATGGTAAATGTGAAACTGTATCTGATTTGTACACTTGTTGCATTTCTGGTGTTTGCGATACTGTATGTGATAATTTACAGTCTTACGGCAAGAACCTATTATAAAATTGTACGAAGGTAATAAAGTTACTGTTCACACATCGCCTGTCGGACGCGGATTGAATCAGGAGCATGTCTCTGAGCAGACGGAGTAATATTCATTGAACTATCAGCTAACGCAGACTAAGCCGCCAAGGAAAGCCTTCGCGTCTAAGTCTGCATAAGCTGCTATTTCAATTCCATGAAAAACATTCCTGAATTGTCTGCTCAGAGACATGCTCCTGATTCAACCCGCTGTTTACCAGATGACCTGTGAACTGTAATCAATGAATTGTTGGTAACAGTTCAGCCTGGAACTTTGCACTTGCTGCAAAGTTCGTGAGAATGTGTAAATTTGGCCAAGAGGGAATCTGTCCATCGCCGCAGGCGATTTGGAATGGGCAGATTCCGTAACAGCGAAGCCAAAGGCTGAACTGTTACAATTGTTGTATGAAAAATAAAATAAGGTATTGACAAAAAGAACGTGCGTTTGTAATATATAAGTATACAAACGCATGTTCTTTAATTTATACTGGGTAAGAAGGGAAGTGGATGACGCATGAAGATTACAGAAGATATGTCTGTAATGGAAAAGCTTGAGATTTTAACGGATGCCGCCAAATATGATGTGGCGTGTACTTCCAGTGGTACGGACAGGTCGGGCGACGGCAGTGGAATCGGCAATTGCGTGAAGGCGGGGCTCTGTCATAGCTTTGCAGCGGATGGGAGATGCATTTCCCTGTTGAAGATTTTATTTACCAATGAGTGCATTTTTGACTGCAAGTATTGCCTGAACCGCCGTAGTAACGATGTGCCAAGGACTTCCTTTACGCCGGAAGAAGTCTGTGAACTTACGATTGAATTTTACCGCCGCAATTATATTGAAGGTTTATTTTTAAGTTCCGGAGTGCTTCAGAGCCCGGATTATACGATGGAACTTATTTATTCAGCTCTTTATAAGCTCCGTTATGAAAGACGGTTTCAGGGCTACATTCATGTGAAGGCAATTCCGGGAGCCAGTCTTGAGCTTGTGCGGCGGGTAGGGTATCTGGCTGACAGGATGAGCGTCAATTTGGAATTTGCTACGGCAGAAGGGCTTAAGAAGCTGGCTCCTCATAAGACCAGGAAGAACATTCTGGCGCCTATGAGAATGGTACAGAATGGTGTGGCACAGAACAAGTATGAGCTTCAGAGCTATAAGGGCGCTCCAAGATTTGTTCCGGCAGGACAGAGTACGCAGATGATTATCGGCGCTACGCCAGAGTCGGATTATGAGATACTTCATGTGGCAGAGTCTTTGTATAAGAAGTTTGATTTGAAGCGGGTATTTTATTCTGCCTTTGTTCATTTAAACGATGATAAGGAGCTGCCTGCGAGGACTGGAGAGGGGCCGCCGCTTTTGAGAGAGCACAGATTGTATCAGGCCGACTGGCTGCTTCGATATTATCATTTTGAGGCGAGCGAGATACTATCAGAGCGAGAGCCGAATTTCAACGTATTGTTTGACCCGAAGTGTAATTGGGCGCTGCGGCATCTGGAGCAGTTTCCGGTGGAAGTGAACCGGGCGGGGTATGAGATGCTGCTTAGGGTTCCAGGTCTTGGATATCGTTCCGCGCAGAGAATTGTCCGGGCAAGGAGGATGGGTACGCTGGATTTTGGAGACCTTAAGAAGATGGGCGTGGTGCTAAAGAGAGCGATGTATTTCCTTACCTGTAATGGAAGGATGATGTATCCTACGAAACTTGAGGAGGATTATATTGCAAGGAATCTTCTGAATACAGGGCAGAAGCTTCCGGAGGGAGCGGATGGGATGACGTACCGGCAGATGTCTTTATTTGATGATGTGAGATTTGGTGGTGGATTTCATGAAGAGAATTTATGTGTGCAGGGATGAAGTGACAGGGCTTTTGTCCGCTATTTATGACGCCTGGCGTGCAGTGGTGGTGGACGGAATATCAGAGTGTGGGATTCGTTTTCGCGGGTGTATCGAGCGGGAGCTGTTCTGTGAGTATACAGAGGTTGCAGAGAGTGAGAAGAAAGCCGGAGCAGTGGAGCGGTTAATTTTAAAAAATTTGGGATGGTATGCTTATAAGATGATTTATCAGGCGGCGCTTTCGACGGATGCGTTAAAAGGGGACGCTATTTTGGGAGCTATGCTGGAAGCAAGGAAGATACCTGATAGCAGGAGGATTATGGATCATCTGGGGAATGCGCAGGTGGAGAAAGTATTTGAATTAAGCCGGAATGTGGGAGATGAGGTGCATAGATGGCTGCAGTTTCTCCGGTTTGGCGAGTTAGAGAATGGAATTATGTTTTCCAGATTTGAGCCAAAGAATCGAGTGCTGACTTGTGTGGCTCCACATTTTGCGGACCGGTTCTGTCTGGAGAATTGGATGATTTATGATGAGACACATCAGGAATATGTGGTGCATGAGGCAAGAAAGCAATGGGTGCTTGTAACCGGAGGGGAGTTGAATGAGGAGCTGGTTGGGAAATACTCGGACAGAGAGAGAATGTTCCGGGAGTTGTGGCATAGGTTTACGGATTCTATAGCGATTGAAGAGCGGAGGAATCCCGGATGCCAGATGGGGCATCTCCCCCTCTGGTATCGGAAAAATATGGTGGAATTTCTTCATTAGGGGCAAGGCGTTTACAGTTTACGCGTTGGCCAGAGTCTTCTGAATTTAATCTGCCGTTTGCCGGCTGCTCTTTGAATAGTAAGACATAAACTGGTTACAGTTCACAGCTCACCTGCCGGACGCGGGTTGAATCAGGAGCAGGTCTCTAAGCAGACGGAGTAACATTCCATTGAACTATCAGCTAACGCAGACTAAGCCGCCAAGGAAAGCCTTCGCGTCTAAGTCTGCATAAGCTGCTATTTCAATTCCATGAAAAGCACTCCTGAATTGTCTGCTTAGAGACATGCTCCTGATTCAACCCACTGTTTACCAGATGACCTGTGAACTGTAACCATAAACTGGATGTGTGAAGCTGGCGGGGGGAGAGTTTGATTGCAAGAGCCGGATAATTGTTGTACACTAAAAGCAGGCGTGTCGATTGACGAATGTTCGATAGGATACCTTGTGAACCGGCCGAATGGCCATAATGGGATACCTGGAAGGTATACCTTGTAAACCGGCCGAATGGCCATTAGGTGTGCCCGAAGGGTGTAACTTATCGGATTTGCAATGTGTTTTAAGGCGCTGTGTATGCAAGGAGACGGGTGATTATGGGGAAGCAGGTAGTGAAGGTATCTGTTCGCAATCTGGTGGAATTTGTCCTAAGGAGCGGGGATATTGACAATCGAATAGCAGCGAAGGATAAGGATGCCATGCAGCTTGGAGCGAAGATTCACAGAAAAATCCAGCGTCAGATGGGTGCGTCTTACCATGCAGAGGTTACACTGCGCCATGTGGAAGAGTTTGAGGAATTTTGTATTCAGGTGGAAGGCAGAGCGGACGGTGTTATCACAGAAGATACGGTTTGCATTGATGAGATTAAGGGAGTTTTCTTGGATTTGAAGCATCTGACGGAACCGATTCCTGTGCATTTGGCTCAGGCGAAGTGCTATGCCTGTATCTATGCGATGCAGCAGGAGCTGACGGTTGTTGATGTTCAGTTAACTTATTGCCATATGGAGACGGAGGAGCTCAAAAGATTCCGGCAGGAATATGAGACGGAAGAACTCAGGGAGTGGTTTGGAAGCCTTTTACTTGAATATGAGAAGTGGGCCGGCTTTCAGACAGAGTGGAGGAAGATACGTAACCAGTCGATTAAAAGTCTGCAATTTCCCTATGAATATCGAGAGGGACAAAGAGAGTTGGTTACTTCTGTCTATAAGACGATTCTTAGAAAGAAGAAGCTGTTTATTCAGGCGCCTACCGGCGCAGGCAAGACAATCTCAACGGTATTTCCGGCAGTGAAGGCTGTGGGCGAGGAGCTTGGGGAGAAGATTTTCTATCTGACGGCAAAGACAATTACCAGAACGGCGGCAAGTCAGGCTTTTGAATTGTTAAAGGAGCAGTCTTTGCGGTACAAAGTGATTACACTGACAGCCAAGGATAAGATTTGTTTTTGCGAAAAGCCGGAATGTAACCCAGATTACTGTCCTTATGCCAAAGGGCATTTTGACAGGGTAAACGATGCGGTCTATGAACTGATTACTAGCAGGGATACGATGAGCCGTAAGGTGTTGGAAGAGCAGGCGAGAGTCTGGCAGGTATGTCCTTTTGAGCTGGGATTAGATGTTGCGCTGTGGATGGACGCCGTAATCTGTGACTATAATTATGTATTTGACCCGAACGCTCATTTAAAACGTTTTTTCGGAGAGGGAGTTAAGGGCAGCTATTTGTTTTTGATTGACGAAGCCCACAACCTGGTGGAGAGGGGAAGAGAGATGTACAGCGCTGGTCTTTATAAAGAAGATGTGATGCGGGTGCGACGTCAGGTTAAGACTTTGGACATTAAGCTTGCAAAGAGGCTGGAGGAAAGTAATAAGCAGATGCTGGAGCTGAAGCGGGAGTGTGAAGGGATAACTGTATTGAACAGTGTGGCGCACATTTATTTGAAGCTTCTTGCAGTAATGGCAGAATTAGAGCGGTTTTTGGAGGAATATAAGGAGAGTACGGTAAGAGAAGAAGTTTTGGAGTTTTATTTTGAAGTCCGTTCTTTTATCAGTGTTTATGAGAAATTAGATGAGAACTATGTAATTTATGCGGAGCTTGCGGAGGATGGCAGATTCTTAGTAAGGTTGTTTTGTGTGAATCCGTCGGTTAACTTAAAGGAATATCTGGATAAGGGGAACAGCGCCGTATTTTTTTCAGCTACGATGCTTCCCATTCATTATTATAAGGACCTTCTTAGTACAGAGAAGGATGATTATGCAGTGTATGCTGAGACTGCATTTTCGCAAGAGCAGAGAATCATTCTCCAGGGAATGGATGTGAGCTCTAAGTACACTCTGAGGGGGGAAGAAATGTATAACAGATATGCGGAATATCTCTACAGGACGGCAAGAGTAAAGGAAGGTAATTATATGGCGTTTTTTCCTTCTTATCGTTTTCTGGAGCAGGTGTATGAGGCTTTTTTGAAGTTTGCGCAGAAGGCGGAGGAGGAAGGGAAAGTGATTGACTGTCTGGTACAGGCGCCTTATATGTCGGAAGAGGCAAGGGAGATATTTCTGGAAGGGTTTGAAGAGAAGCGTCCGGGCAGTCTTATGGGATTCTGCGTAATGGGCGGTATATTCTCAGAGGGGATTGATCTGGTAAGCGACCGATTGATTGGCGCGATTATTGTAGGAACCGGACTCCCACAGGTGTGCAGGGAGAGAGAGCTTTTAAAGAGTTACTTCGATGGCAGAGGTGTGAACGGATTCGACTATGCTTATGTATATCCGGGGATGAATAAAGTTCAGCAGTCAGCAGGTCGGGTGATTCGTACTGAGAAGGACAGAGGGGTAATACTGCTGTTGGATGAACGGTTTTCGGAGCGGAGATACCGAAATACCTTTCCAAGAGAATGGAAAGGCATTGGGTTCTGCAATATTCATACGGTGGAGGAGAACATTCAAAAGTTCTGGAAAAGCGCCGACTCAAAGTAACTTAAGGCTCAAAATAATTCAGGAACTCTGTTACGGCAGGGGAAGTGGGGAGTTTGTCATTGTATACAAGAGCTAATTCCCGATCTGGAAGGGTTTCTTTTGTATTTACGATGAACAGAGTTTCAGATTGTTCTGGCAGGCAGTAATCGGGAACAAAGGCAATTCCAAGTCCGATTCTGGCAAGGTCAATCAGAAGGTCATTACTGCTGAGTTCTGCTTCCGGAACCAGTTCCAGGGCATGCTGCTGGAACAGGCTGTGTAAAAATTCACTGGTGGTGCTGTTCTTATTCAGCATAAGAAGCGGATATTCAGACAATTCAGCCAGAGACAAGGTACGGTCTTTTAGATGAGCGAAGGACTGATTGGCAATAAATACGTCCCGGAATTGTTTGATGCTTCGGATGGACCACAGATGGTTTAAGTACGCATTGGGGTGATTGACTACGATAAAGTCTGCCTGTCCGTTTTTCAGAAGTTCTACACATTGAATGGAGGTTGCGTTTATAACTTTGATGTGTACGCTGGGAAAAGCCTGATGGAATCGCTCAATATAAGGGACAAGGAAGTACCGGCAGATAGTATCGCTTGCGGCGATTTGAATCTGCCCTCCTGTAGAGGAGGAATCCAGAAGCCTTGATTCCCCGCGTCGGATTAAACTGATAGCTGGTTCGATATGCCGCAGAAGTATTTCACCTTCCGCGGTGAGACGGACTTTTTTGGTGCTTCGGATAAAGAGAGTCTGGGACAGCTTTCCTTCCAGAGCTTTGATGGACTGGCTGACTGCTGACTGGGAAATATAGAGTTTTTTGGAGGCTTCTGAGAAACTTAAAGTGGTTGCCACATGGTAAAAGACTTTATATAATTCATAATTGATGTCCATAATATTTTCCTCGTTTTCGTTTGTTTTATCATACCCGGAGGGTATACCTTATGAATCGGCCGAATGGCCATTAGGTGTGCCCGGAGGGTATACTTTTATGGACATTATAAGGGAAAATAAGAGAGATGACAATGGAATACGCATGAAAATCAGGGAGGATGTTATGAAGAAGAAACGGAAATTACCATATATTGTGGCGGTGATTGCGATGATGCTCTTAATTATTGTGATACTGCTCACCAGTTTTCAGATTGCAATTTACGGAGACCGGGAATATCGTTTTTACAGGAAAGAGTATGAGAAATATCAGGTGGCGGACAGCCTGTCGATGGAGATGGAAGACATTATGGATGTGACGGATAAGATGATGGCATACTTAATAGGCGAAAGGGAAGAACTTTCTGTAATCACGCAGGTGGAGGGCAGAGAGCAGGATTTTTTTAACGAGCAGGACAGGTTTCATATGGGAGAGGTGAAAGAGCTGTTTCTGGGCGGCTTAAGGGTTCGTAATTTCCTTTTTGGGATAGTGGCGGCGCTGCTTGTTCTCCTGTATTTGTGGAAAGCAGATTTGGGAAGTGTCCTGCCTGGAGCGTATTTTGTATCACTGGCAGTATTCGGAGTACTGACGGCGGTATTAGGGGGATTCATGGCGTCGAATTTTAATAAATGCTTCACCATATTTCATAAGATATTTTTTGATAATGATTTGTGGATTTTTGATCCGGCAAAGGATTATATGATTCGTATGCTGCCGGAAGGCTTCTTTTTCGACTTTGTGCTCCGTATCGGTAGTTTTTTTGCAGGCGGACTGGTTGTTTTCGGTATTCTGGCGGGCGGGTGGACAGTGTGGAGCAGAAGATGCAGAACGGCGGGAACATTCACGAAAGCCGGCTCCTTTCCTGAATGACATCAGGTATACCTTGTAAACCGGCCGAATGGCGATAATGGGGTACCCGGAGGGTATACCTTATAAACGGCCGGATGGCGATAATGGGGTACCTGGAAGGTATACCTTATAAACGGCCGGATGGCGATAATGGGGTACCTGGAAGGTATACCTTATAAACGGCCGGATGGCGATAATGGGGTACCTGGAAGGTATACCTTAAAACGGCCGGATGGCCATTAGGCGTGCCCTTGGGTATATAATATCATCTAACCAGAGAAGAGATTAGACCAGCTTATGAAAGAATTTAGATATATTAATTACAGTAATAACAGAAATCGTGTTATGATAGAAAAAGATTAAGGGCATAATGGCCTAATGAGTGCAAACCAGTCAACCAAACAGATGGAGGAAGTTTTATGAGTAGTGTAAAACGGGTATTTGTTGAGAAGAAACCAGAGTATGCCATTCAGGCGAAGGATTTGCTGCATGAGATGAGAGGGTATCTGGGAATCCAGGATGCGGAGAGCGTGCGTGTGTTAATCCGCTATGATGTGGAGAATCTTTCAGATGAGACCTTTGAGAAAGCCTGCAATGGTATTTTTGCAGAGCCGCCGGTGGATATTCTGTGGAGAGAGGAAGTACCGGCAGCGGAGGGGGACAGCGTATTTTCGGTAGAGTATTTGCCGGGACAGTTTGACCAGAGAGCGGATTCGGCGGAGCAGTGTGTACAGTTTATTAACGAGGATGAGGAGCCGGTTATCCGTACAGCGGTTACCTATGTGATTCGTGGAAAGGATGGAAACTGTATTTCAGAAGAAGAGCTTACGGCTGTGAAGAATCACTGCATCAATCCGGTAGATTCCAGGGAAGCGCAGGAAGAGAAGCCTGATACACTGGTAACAAAGTTCGACGAACCGGAAGATGTTATCATATTTGAAGGATTTCAGAATATGGAGGAGAATGAACTGAAGGAGTTGTATGATTCTCTTGGTCTTGCCATGACTTTTAAGGATTTCCTTCATATTCAGAATTATTTTAAGAATGAGGAGTACAGAGACCCGTCCATGACGGAGGTTCGTGTGCTGGATACGTATTGGTCCGACCACTGCAGGCATACTACTTTTTCTACGGAGCTGAAGGATGTTTCTTTTGGAGAAGGTGATTACAGAGAAGTAATCGAAGGAACTTATCAGCAGTATCTTGCTGACCACAGTGAAATTTTTCAGGGCAGAGAAGATAAATTTGTCTGCTTGATGGATCTTGCGCTGATGGCAATGCGTAAGCTGAAGAAAGAGGGCAAGTTAGAAGATCAGGAAGAATCTGACGAGATTAATGCATGCAGTATTGTGGTTCCGGTGACTGTGGACGGCGCGGAAGAAGAGTGGCTGGTGAATTTTAAGAATGAGACCCATAACCATCCTACAGAGATTGAGCCTTTTGGCGGTGCGGCAACTTGTCTTGGCGGTGCGATTCGCGACCCCTTATCAGGCCGTACTTATGTATATCAGGCAATGCGTGTAACCGGAGCGGCAGACCCAACCAGGTCTGTGAAGGAGACATTAAAGGGCAAGCTTCCTCAAAAGAAGCTGGTGCGTGAGGCGGCTCATGGTTACAGTTCTTACGGTAATCAGATTGGACTTGCAACCGGAATGGTAAAGGAGATTTACCATCCTGATTATGTGGCGAAGCGTATGGAGATTGGCGCGGTTATGGGCGCGGCGCCCAGGCGTGCAGTGATACGGGAGACTTCCGACCCTGGAGACGTCATTATTTTACTTGGCGGGCGAACGGGACGTGACGGCTGCGGCGGCGCGACCGGCTCTTCTAAAGTTCATACGGAGGAGTCTACCAAGACCTGCGGCGCGGAAGTCCAGAAAGGGAATCCGCCTACTGAGCGTAAGATTCAGCGCCTGTTCCGCAGAGAAGAGGTCAGCAGACTGATTAAGAAATGTAATGATTTCGGCGCCGGAGGCGTATCTGTTGCGATTGGCGAGCTGGCGGACGGTTTGCGGGTCGATTTGGACAAGGTTCCGAAGAAATATGCGGGTCTTGACGGAACCGAGATTGCAATTTCAGAGTCTCAGGAGCGTATGGCGGTTGTCATTGATCCGAAGGATGTGGAAGAATTTATGGGATATGCTGCAGAAGAGAATCTTGAGGCTGTCTCGGTTGCCGTTGTTACAGAGAGTCCAAGGCTGGTGCTTTCCTGGAGAGGCAGAGAAATCGTGAATCTGTCCCGGGCATTCCTTGATACAAACGGCGCCCGCCAGGAGACAAAAGTTGCGGTAGATATTCCGAACAGAGCGGACAGCATTTTGATTAAACAGGTGGAAGTACCAGATGTGAAAGAGAAGTGGCTGGATACATTGAGGGACTTGAATGTATGCTCTCAGAAAGGTTTGGTGGAGATGTTTGACGGCTCCATCGGAGCGGGTTCTGTCTTTATGCCTCATGGAGGGAAATATCAGCTTACGGAGACCCAGGCAATGGTTGCTAAGCTTCCGGTGTTAAAGGGAGACTGTGATACAGTTACCATGATGAGCTATGGATTTGATCCGTATTTGTCAAGCTGGAGTCCATATCATGGCGCGGCCTATGCGGTGACGGAATCTGTGGCTAAGATTGTAGCCGCTGGCGGCGATTACCGGAAGATTCGCTTCACCTTCCAGGAATACTTCCGCCGCATGACAGAAGACCCGCATCGGTGGAGCCATCCGTTTACGGCGCTTTTAGGCGCTTACAGCGCTCAGCTGGGATTCGGACTGCCGTCGATTGGAGGCAAGGATAGTATGTCGGGAACTTTCGAGGATATTGACGTGCCGCCGACACTGGTATCCTTTGCAGTGGATGTGGCGAAGGAGAGAGACATCATTACACCGGAGCTGAAAAGAGCAGGCAGCAAGTTGGTATGGCTCCGCATTCCGACAGATGAGAATGACCTTCCGGTATATGAGAAGGTAATGGAGCAGTATGGGAAATTTTCGGATGATATACAAAATGGGAAGATTATCTCTGCTTATGTGCCGGACCGCCATGGCGTGATTGCAGCAGTCAGCAAGATGGCTTTCGGAAACGGAATGGGAGTAAAGATTGAGCATCATATGGATTCGAGAGAGCTGTTTGCGCCGGCATTCGGTGATTTGATTGCAGAGGTTCCGGCGGAACATGTGGGAGAACTTAGCATTACTTATACTGTTATCGGTGAAGTGACGGACAATGGACTGTTTACCTATGGCAATACGATAATTGAGACAGGTGATGCGGTGGATGCATGGAAAGAACCGTTAGAGAAAGTATTCAAGACGGATTCCGGCAGCCAGGATGGCGCGACAGCCTTTTTTGCAGCGGGAAAATCCGAGGATGGAGAACTTAGAGAAGACGGATGCTTCCATGCTTCCAGAGTGCATATCTGCAAGCATAAGATTGCGAAGCCTACCGTATTTGTTCCGGTATTTCCAGGTACAAACTGTGAGTATGACAGCGCCAGAGCCTTTGAACGCGCCGGGGCAAAGGTGGTTACGAAGGTATTCTGCAACAGGAATGCGGCAGATATCAGAGAATCGGTAGAGGTTTTTGAAAAGGCAATCGGCGAGGCACAGATTATTATGTTCCCAGGAGGATTCAGCGCCGGAGATGAGCCGGATGGTTCAGCCAAGTTCTTTGCGACAGCTTTCCAAAATGTGAAGCTTCGGGAAGCGGTAGAGAAGCTCCTGAATGAGAGGGATGGTCTGGCGCTTGGAATCTGCAACGGATTTCAGGCTCTGGTTAAGCTCGGATTGGTGCCGAACGGCACAGTGACCGGGCAGGATGCAGATTCCCCAACGCTGACGTATAACACAATTGGACGCCATATTTCCAAAATGGTATATACCAAGGTGGTGACCAATAAGTCTCCATGGCTTCAGAAGGCCAGACTCGGCGGTGTGTATGTTAATCCGGCATCCCATGGGGAAGGCCGTTTTGTGGCAAACGAAAAATGCCTGGCTAACCTTCTTGTTAATGGACAGGTGGCGACCCAGTACTGTGATCCGGACGGGAATATCAGTATGGATGAGGAATGGAATATCAACGGCTCTTACTGTTCCATCGAAGGAATCACCAGCCCGGATGGCCGGGTGTTCGGCAAGATGGCGCATTCTGAGAGGCGGGGACGTTCTGTGGCGATAAATATCTATGGAGAGCAGGATTTAAAGATTTTTGAATCCGGCGTGGAATACTTCAAATAGCAGATAAATAATCCTGTCTATGATAACGAATATTTAGATGGCGGCAGGAATGATGATTTGAATTGAATAAAAATATAACAAAGTCTCTGGATATCATCTGTTCAGAGACTTTATTTATTGAAAAAAAGAATGAATTGAGGGAAAAAAGTCTATAGATAATGTACATGAAAAAAAAGGAAATTTATTGAAAATTATGCATTTATCAGTTAGAATAGTAGGGTGTGAAATTATTAACGGGAACATTTAAGGAGGAAAAGGGATGAAAGTTATCAAGTGGCTGAACAATTACTTTGAAGAAACAGTCCTTGCAGTACTTCTGTTTGTCATGATGATGATTATGGGAATCCAGGTAACTGCAAGGTACGCACTTGGGAATTCACTGTCGTGGTCGGAAGAAATTACACGTTTTTGCTTTATTTGGACAGGTTTCCTGAGCATCAGTTTCTGTGTTAAAAACAGTGCGGATATTAAAATTGAGCAATTTATTGATTTATTTGAGAAGATTGGGGACGGCAAGATTAAAATCATATTTAAGACCTTTGTAAATGTGGTGGAATTTATCTTGTTTGCTTATCTGCTGCCATTTGCTTACCGCTATGTGCATTCTGCGTATGTCAGCCAGGCGACCAGTCCGGCCTGCGGAATCCCTATGTGGACGGTACAGAGTATTACGCTTTTCGGCTTTGTGATATGTGAGTTCCGTATCATCCAGAAGTTTTTGAAGCATGTGAGACAGTATATGGGAAAAGAGCCGGTGCCCTGGAGAGACGCGCCGAATCACGTTGATGGAAGGGTAGGTGAAGAATAATGTCAGCTAGTATGGCAATGGTTGATATTAATACAAAAAGGATTACAGTAGAAAGGAAGGTGAGAAACAGATGTCAGCTGCCGTTGTAATGTTTGTTTTTTGTCTGTGTCTGCTGCTTGCGATTCCAATTTCTATGTCTTTGGGGATTGCCTGTGTGCTTCCCAGTGCGTTTGACGAGTCTTTTACAGCAAGCGCTACATATATTGTCCGGGCGATGTTTAACGCCCTGAATAGTTTCCCTATGCTTGCGGTTCCAATGTTTATCCTGTCGGGAATCCTGATGGCAAAGGGCGGTATTTCCAAACGTTTATTTGATTTGTTTGCTTTTATGATTGGCAAAAGGACCGCGGGCCTTCCCTGTGCAGTAGTGGTTACCTGTCTGTTTTACGGAGCAATTTCTGGGTCTGGTATTGCGACGGTTGCGGCTGTGGGAAGTATGACCCTTCCGATTCTCTTAGGACTTGGGTATGATAAGAAATTCTGTGTATCGCTGATAGCTGTTGCGGGAAGTTTGGGGGTTATTATTCCGCCAAGTATTCCATTTATCATGTACGGACTGGCGTCCGGGGAATCGGTGAGCGATTTGTTTACGGCTGGTATCGTGCCGGGAATTCTGGTTGCCCTGCTTCTGATGGCTTATGCGATATACTACTGTAAAGTGAATGGTGAAGATAAAGAAAAAATTGGAGAATTTATTGATGAACTTCATGGCAAAGGTTTTGTGTCAGTATTAAGAGAGAGTTTTTTTGCTGTATTGTCACCGGTGATAATTCTGGGCAGTATTTACAGTGGTATTGCTTCTCCTACTGAGGCGGCGGTTATTTCTGTATTTTATGCGCTGCTCATTGGACTGTTTGTTTATAAAGAGATTCAGTTTAAGGACTGTCACAAGTTTCTTGTAGAAGCAGTGGGAAGTTATGCGCCGATTCTGTTTATCATGGCGGCGGCCATTGCATTTTCAAGAGTGCTGACTTTAATGCAGGTTCCGCAGACGGTTAGCGGATGGATATTAGAGAACTTTACCAATAAGATTCTGGTACTGATTGTAATTAATCTTTTCCTTTTGATTGTGGGAATGTTTATGGATACCACCCCGGCAATCCTGATTTTGACGCCGATTCTTTTGCCAATTGTAAAGGGATTTGGCATGACGGGAATCCATTTTGGCGTTATGATGGTGGTAAATCTGGCAATCGGATATGTGACGCCGCCAATTGGAGTAAATCTGTTTGCGGCAAGTTCCATGACGGGAATACCGGTAATGCAGATAGCGAAGAAGGCAATGCCTTTAATCGTAATGTTTTTGATTGCGCTGCTTTTGATTACATTTATCCCGGCAATCAGCCTGGTATTGATTTGATGATAGGATGGAGGGCTCATGATAATGAAAAATAGAATAAAACGGTTGAGTTTTATTGCTGTGTTACTGTGTGCGTGTATGCTTGGAACAGCGTGCGGCAATAAGGATGGGGGACAGACCTACGCATGGCCTCTTGCTACTTGTAGTTCCGGTGAGACGGTTACGAATACATTTGCCCAGAGATTTGCAGATTATGTTTATGAGATGAGCGACGGCGAGATGCGGATACAGGTTTACACAGACAGCACGCTTGGTACGGATACGGAGCTGATGGAGACCTGTAAGGATGGAGACATTCCCTTTGTTGTACAGTCGCCTTCGCCGCAGGTGAGTTATATGCCGGAGCTCTGTGTATTTGATACGCCCTGCTGTTATACGGATATTGAGACGGTTCGAGAAAACTTAGGCGATGATGAATTGATGCAGAATTTCCGCGATATTTATCAGGACGCGGGATATCAGCTTCTGGGGATTACAGACCAGGGATTCCGGGTTATGACTATGAACGGTAATTATTCGGGTATTGATTCCATCAAGGGACAGAAGATTCGCGTTATGGAAAATAAATACCATATCCAGTACTGGAAAGGCGTTGGGGCTAATCCTACGCCTATGACGTTTTCTGAGGTATATATCGGACTTCAGCAGGGAACGATTGACGCACAGGAAAATGCCTACGCGCTGATTGTTACAGCGAAGCTGTATGAGCAGCAGCAGAATTTGATTGAGACCAATGCAGTTCCGGATTTGGTTACACTGATTGTAAGCGACGTATTTATGAATAAGCTTTCTGACGAGCAGCAGGAAATTATACGACAGGCGGCGACGAAGGCCCAGCAGGATTCCTATGAGATTTCTGACCAGAAGAAGGAGGAGGCAAGGACCTTCCTGGAGAAAGAAGGAATGAAGATTATTACGCCTTCTGAAGAAGAATTTGAGGAGATGAAAAAGCTTTCACAGCCAGTGTGGGACAGTGTGAGAGAGCAGTGTGGCGAGAAGCTGTTTGAAGCTTATACGGCGATTGCAGAGGAAAAATAGTTAACGGATGAGAAATTTATAATAAGACAGAGAAAGGGATTTGAACGTATAGACAGGCGTTCTAAGACCCTTTTTCTGTCTTATATTGAAATGTCTGTTAAACCGTAGCAAGGATTACATTTGTATAATTTTAAAATTTGTCATAATTCACAAAGATTTTCAAAAGAATAACTTTGGTTTCGTTAATATGTGCAGTGGTAGGATAAGATTAGTCAAATATATTGATTGTAATATTATTTTATGCAAGAAATATATAATAAAATTGCAAAAAAAATTAAAAAAGAGCGAAATTAACACTTGTTTTTTGATTGTTTTTAATTTAATATGATAAAGAACAAAGACGTCGGGTGGGAAGATGTATTTTCGTCTGCCTTTCTGATACTCTGGAATATAAAGAAGACTGTCTCTGGCAGAGATTGTATACCAGAGAGATAATTATTTATTTAGGAGGATATAAGTATGTCATACGTTGATGAGATAATTGCAAAGGTTGTTGAGAAGAATCCGGCACAGCCGGAATTTCATCAGGCGGTTAAAGAAGTGCTGGAGTCGTTAAAGCCTATCGTTGATGCCAATGAAGAGAAATATCGCAAAGAAGCGCTTCTTGAGCGGATTGTTGAGCCTGAGAGACAGGTTTTATTCCGGGTTCCATGGGTGGATGACAAAGGGCAGGTTCAGGTGAATAAGGGTTTTCGCGTACAGTTTAACAGTGCGATTGGACCATACAAGGGAGGAATCAGACTTCATCCGTCTGTAAATATCGGAATTATTAAGTTTTTAGGTTTTGAGCAGATTTTCAAAAATTCTCTTACCGGTCTCCCGATTGGAGGCGGCAAAGGCGGTTCGGACTTCGACCCGAAAGGAAAATCCGACAGAGAGATTATGGCGTTCTGCCAGAGCTTTATGACAGAACTTTGCAAGCACATCGGCGCTGACACAGATGTTCCGGCAGGCGACATTGGAACAGGCGCGCGCGAGATTGGCTATATGTTTGGACAGTATAAGAAAATCCGAAATGTATATGAGGGCGTACTGACAGGAAAGGGACTTACATACGGCGGTTCTCTTGCAAGAACAGAAGCTACCGGATACGGTCTTCTGTATCTGACACAGGAATTGCTTAAGATTAACGGACAGGATATTGCAGGCAAGACCGTAGCTGTATCCGGCGCGGGCAATGTTGCAATTTATGCAATTGAGAAGGCAGTCCAGCTTGGCGCTAAGCCGGTTACCTGCAGTGATTCCACAGGTTGGATATACGATCCGGATGGAATTGATGTCGCTGCATTAAAGGAAATCAAGGAAGTTAAACGTGCGAGACTGACCGAGTACAAGAACTACCGTCCAAATGCAGAGTATCATGAAGGCCGGGGCGTTTGGTCTGTGAAATGTGACCTTGCCCTTCCATGTGCAACGCAGAATGAGCTTCATCTTGAGGATGCGAAACAGCTTGCAGCGAACGGATGTATTCTGGTTGCAGAGGGCGCGAATATGCCGACCACAATGGAGGCTACCGAGTACCTGCAGGCGAACGGCGTACTCTTCGCTCCTGGAAAGGCTGCAAATGCAGGCGGAGTCGCTACATCTGCCCTGGAGATGTCCCAGAACAGCGAGAGACTGAGTTGGACTTTCCAGGAAGTAGACGCGAAGCTTCAGAATATTATGGTAAATATTTGCCACAATATGGCTGACGCAGCAGAAAGATATGGACATAAGGGTAATTATGTAGTGGGCGCTAATATCGCCGGATTCGAGAAGGTTGCAGAAGCAATGCTGGCACAGGGAGTCGTATAAAGATTCTTTCTTTCGAGCATAGATATTTAAAAGGAGATTCGCAATACCGTAGTATTGTGTATCTCCTTTTTGACAGATTTTTTTATTGTCTGCGGGCATTCCGGTACATAAAATTCATTTTATTACATTTCACAGGTTATTTGGCAAACAGCGGATTGAATCAGGAGCATGTCTCTAAGCAGACAATTCAATCCGCGTCCGGCAGGCGACATGTGAACAGTACATTTTAATCAACATAAATTGTATATAAGAAAAAAGTATGCGGAAATCGTTTTATGTGGTATATTGTGTATAGCAGAAAATTTAGGAGGATTCTATGAAGGTATTAGTATGTAACGCAGGAAGTACGTCTTTGAAGTTTAAATTATTTAATATGCCAGAAGAGCAGGTACTGGCAACTGGTAAGATTGAGCGTGTGGGAAGCGAAGATAGTGCGATTTTCCATTATGAATCTATGGAAGGATATAAAGTAGAGCTGGAGAAACAGTGTATTCCTACCTATACAATCGGGATTCAGAAGTTTCTTGACTGTCTGCTGGATAAAGAACATAAGGTAATTGATTATCTGAAAGAGTTAGAGCGTGTGGGATTTAAGACGGTTCTGTCTAAGGACCACTACGGCGTACATGAGCTGACACCGGAGGTTCTTCAGGGAATGGAGGACTATATGGTCATTGCACCGGCTCACAACGGGCCATATCTCAGTGCAATCCGCCAATTTCAAGAGTTAGTACCGGAGGCGAAGCTGGTAGGGGCTTTTGAGACGGCATTTCACCAGACAATTCCGGTGGAGCGGGCGATTTACGGTATCCCTTATGAATGGTATGAAACTTATGGAATCCGCAGAATGGGCTATCATGGGGCTTCTCATGAATATGTGTCCGATACGGTTGCATCAAAATACGGTTCAACCGGGAAAACCATATCCTGTCACTTAGGCGGAAGCTGTTCTCTCTGTGCCATCGACGAGGGAAAGAGCGTGGATACCAGCTTTGGAATTTCGCTGCAAGTAGGTATCAATCATTCCAACCGCTGCGGAGACATAGATCCGTTTATTATTCCGTTTCTTCAGAAGCAGGGAATGGAGCTTGACGAGATACTTCATGGTCTGATAAAGAAGGGCGGGTTATTTGGAATTTCCGGAATCAGCAATGATTTAAGGCTGGTAGAAGAAGCGGCAGAGGACGGAAACGAACGGGCTAAGCTTGCGATTGAGATATTCTGTAATGATATCATCCGGTATATCGGCGCATACTATGCAGAACTTGGAGGTCTGGACCATCTGGTATTTACGGCAGGTATCGGAGAGCACGACGCGTTTATAAGAGAGAAGATATGCCGGAAACTGAAACATATGGGAATCCTGCTGGATGAAGAAAAGAATAAAGCAGTGGGAAATGAAACTGTATGCATTTCCAGAGAAGATTCACCGGTAACCATAGAAGTGATTCCGGCTAATGAAGAACTTGGGGTTGCAAGGAAGACGTACTCATTGTAATTTTTGCATTTCTGATTCGCGTTCCCAAGGTCGGCTCAGCAAGTGAGTAGATGTATCTGAACAGTTCAGCCTAGAACTTTGCACTTGCTGCAAAGTTCGTGAGAATGTGTAAATTTGGCCAAGAGGGAATCTGTCCATCGCCGCAGGCGATTTGGAATGGGCAGATTCCGTAACAGCGAAGCCAAAGGCTGAACTGTTACAGATTTTGTAGAAAATTGTGAAAAACCTATTGACATTTCTATGGATTCGATAGTATAATAGCAAAGCGGGTTGCGGAAGCGGCCCGTTGAATGTGGGATCTTAGCTCAGCTGGGAGAGCATCTGCCTTACAAGCAGAGGGTCACAGGTTCGAGCCCTGTAGGTCCCATTTTGTAACAGTAAGCTGTTGCAGATATAAGAGAATCTTCCAGTAGAGACGGAAGATAATAAAATATGGCGGGATAGCTCAGTTGGCTAGAGCACACGGTTCATACCCGTGGTGTCGCTGGTTCAAATCCAGTTCCCGCTACTTGAAAAAGTCCTTGAAAAAGGGCTTTTTTGTTTTGCATTTGAAAAATAAATATGATTCTTTATTTTCTGTTAAGCTCGCAGGCGTCATCGAAATATAATCGAATATTTTTCCAGATAATGAAAGTAATACTTGAATTTAATAATCAATATAAGATAAATAATTAACAATCTTACCAAATTGCCACAATTAAAATTGAACAAATTGAATACTTAAAAATTGAATATTTTCTTTTTCCAAAGGAAAGATACGGGATAACCCATAAGAGAAGCCAATATTCTATGGCGGCATTAATTGATAGCAGCCGGATTGCGGTGAATGTGGAGGCGGCAGATTTCGGGGAAGCAATTGCAAAAGGGGGAGAACTTCTGGTACGGAGCGGCTCTGTGCACAGGGAATATATTAATGATATGATTGCTCATACGAAGCAGTATCCCTCGGATGTAGTGGTAACGCCGCAGGTTGCGCTTGCACATGCGTCTTCCGGAGTAAACGTGTCGGAAGTGTGTATGAGCCTGGTGGTTTTAAAACATGCGGTACCCTTTGGTTATGCGAAATTTGACCCGGTCAGGCTGGTGGTTTGTCTTGGTACGGTGGATAAAGAATCTCACGAAAAGGCGATTGGAGATTTATTAAAGATTCTGGAAAATAAATGTCTGCTGGAAAATATTCTAAATGCGGATAGTGTGAAAAATATATTGCTTACGATAAACGGAATCTGGTAGTTAACGTATGGCGCTCTGGGAGGAGAAAAGAATATGAAAAAGGTTTTGGTTACGTCTAAATCCTGCGGCTCAGGGATTGGAAGAGAAAAAGTGAAAGAGCTGTTTGCCAGACAGGGAATAGAAGCTGATTTATATGAGCTTGACAAAGTCAGAGATTCTCTGAGAAATTATGAGGGGATTGTTGTGGGAATGGATTCCTTTGGGGAGGAAGAATTTGCGGGAGCAGAAAACCTCAAAGTAATTATGAAATATGGCGTGGGATTGGAAAATATTAACAGGGATTGCGCCGACAGGAGAGGAATACAGGTAAAAAATATGCCGGGAGTCAATCGCGAGGCAGTGGCGGAGATGGCGCTTTCCCTGCTGCTGTGCGCAGCCCGCAGGGTGGCGGAGGGAGACCGTATGGTACGGGGCGGGAGGTGGCCGCGGCTTACCGGGACCTCGTTAAAAGGAAAGACAATTGGTATTGTGGGTACGGGAGTTATTGGCAGAACCCTTACAGCTTATCTGGCAGGGTTTCACATGACAATTCTGGGGTACGATATGTTTCCGAACGCTGAATTTGAAAATTTAGGAGGTATCTATGTTTCTCTGGACGAGCTGCTTATGAGAGCAGACTTCATCAGTATTCATGTTCCATTGACAGAAGCCACATACCATATGTTTGATAAAATCGCTTTTGAGAAGATGAAAAAGTCGGCAATTATCATAAATACGGCAAGAGGGGCCGTTGTAGATGAGAATGCATTAAAGAATGCGTTGGAAAATGGAATCATTGCAGGGGCGGGCCTGGATGTATTAGAAAGAGAACCTGCATCAGACAGCCCTCTGATTGGACTTGGGAATATCGTAACGACTCCGCATATAGCTGCTTCGTCCAGAGAAACGATGGAAAAAATGGACAGATTGTGCGTGGATATTATGTCGAAATCACTATCCCAACAGTGATACCAGTAATATTGAAAATATTTGATTTTCCCTGGCTAAAGCTAAATATTTCAAATAAAAGCTGCTGTGAAAGTTCGTGTATGTCACTCCTTTTGCTTAGGAATATGCTCCTGATTCAATCTGCGTCCTGTTTGAACGGCAACCTGTGAAATAAAGGGATTATGGGAAAGAAAGGCTGAAGCTTGATAATTCAGATATGAGATGGTAAAATGAAAAACAGATGAAAAATTTGTGGGACAGGAGTGATACAAATGGAAAAATTATACGATGTTACTGCGATGGGGGAACTGTTGATTGATTTCACAATGAATGGACAGAGTGAACAGGGTAATAATATGTTTGAGGCATGTCCAGGAGGAGCGCCCTGTAATGTGCTTGCCATGTTAAATAAGCTTGGAAGAAAGACGGCGTTTATTGGAAAGGTAGGGCGGGACCAGTTTGGCCGGCTTCTGAAAGAGACAATTCAGGAATCAGGGATTGAGACAAAGGGACTGATGATGGATGAGAATGTCCGCACTACCCTCGCTTTTGTACATACTTTTCCTGATGGAGACCGGGAGTTTTCTTTTTACCGGAATCCGGGCGCAGATATGATGCTTTCTGAGAAGGAAGTAGATTATGAATTGATTCGCCAGTCGAAGGTATTCCATTTTGGAACGTTGTCTATGACGGATGAGCCGGTGAGGACAGCGACAAAGAAGGCGCTTGCCGCCGCGAAAGAGGCGGGATGTCTGATTACCTTTGACCCGAATTTAAGAGAACCCTTATGGAAATCTTTAGATGATGCGAAAGAAGCCATGGAGTATGGTTTTCAGTATTGTGATATGCTGAAAATTTCCGACAATGAGATTCAGTTCGTTTCTGGAAAAGAGGATTATGACGAGGGGATTCGGTATCTTCAGGAGAAGTATCATATTCCGGTTATTTTTCTTACCATGGGGAAAGAAGGAAGCCGGGCTTACTATAAGGATATCCGGGTTCAGAAAGCAGGCTTTGCAGTGAAGGCTATCGAGACCACCGGAGCAGGAGATACCTTCTGCGGGTGTGCAATTAACGGTCTTTTGAACTATGGGCTGGAGGGGCTGACGGAAGAAACTCTGGAAGAGATTCTGACATATGCCAATGCAGGCGCGGCGTTGATTACTTTGAAGAAGGGCGCAATTCGCTCAATGCCAGAGCCATCTCAGATTGAAGAAATGATACATTAGTATACCAGGCAAGCCAGATACTCTGCGGGGTGTAATGATAGAATGGGAGGACGGCAGTATGAGAGTAGGCATGGGATATGATGTGCACAAACTGGCAGAAAATAGAGAGTTAATCCTCGGAGGAGTGAAGATTCCTTATGAGAAGGGGCTTTTGGGACATTCTGATGCCGATGTGCTGATTCATGCGATTATGGACGCGCTTCTGGGGGCGGCGGCGCTGGGAGATATCGGGAAGCATTTTCCAGATACGGATGCCGCGTATAAGGGGATTTCCAGCGTGAAGCTTCTAATGCATGTAAGAGAGCTTTTAGAGGATGGTCTGTATGTGATTGGCAATATTGACGCTACGAT
Source organism: Lachnospiraceae bacterium (assembly GCA_910574185.1). Taxonomy (GTDB): domain Bacteria; phylum Bacillota; class Clostridia; order Lachnospirales; family Lachnospiraceae; genus Claveliimonas. Next base: position 34,668 of record CAJSZQ010000018.1, on the reverse strand, counting down.
TATCGCGCAGCGTCCGAAGATGGCGCCCTTTATTCAACAGATGCGGGAGAATATCGCCGATGCGCTCCATATTGAAGTCGGTCAGGTGAATGTGAAGGCAACAACAGAAGAAGGCCTTGGATTTACCGGAACCGGGGAAGGAATCTCGGCTCAGGCGATTGTTTGTCTGGAAATGGCGGCAAATTGCAGCTATACAGTGGCAGATTCCGGTACGGGCGCCTGCGCTGTCTGCGAAGGTTGTCCCCGTATCCAGGAACAGAATATGTAGCCATTCATTTGGCCCTAACCTCCCGCTTTATCGGGAGGATATTCGTACATTTGACGGTAAGTGTTTTTCAAACGTACGCTAACGGATGAAAGATATAGAATAACAACCGGAGTAGGAGCAGGAACATGGAGATTCGGAAGCTGGAAGTAACAGAGAATGGTAAGACCAGACCCCTTTATGAAGAGGTCTTTAGGGAAGACAGTCAGGGATTTGTCGATTATTATTATACAGAAAAGACGAAGGATAATCAGATTTATGTTATAGAAGAGGATGGGGGACTTCAGGCAATGCTCCATCTGAATCCCTATGAGCTGATGGTGAACGGCGGCAAAAAGGATGTGGATTACATCGTTGCGGTGGCTACCAGAGAGCCTTATCGGAAACGTGGCTATATGGGGAAGCTTCTTCGCAAAGCGCTTCGTGATATGTATGTGTCGGGCAGAAGCTTTACTTTTCTGATGCCGGCATCAGAAGCGATTTATACGCCTTATGATTTCCGGACAGTATATGAGCAGGAGAGAAAACTCTGCCCCCAGAGAGAACCGGGAACACTGGCATTTGAGGACGGAAGAGTCTGCCGTATATCGCCGGCGGGAGAAGCGGATATGAAAGAACTGGCCGATGCGGCCAATCAGAAGCTTTCTTCGGATTATCAGGTTTATGCCTGCCGGAGCGAGGCATATTACCGGCGTCTTAAGAAAGAATATGCGAGCGATGGAGCCAGGTTAATGATATATCGTGACGGAGAGGATATCATAGACTGCAGGCCCTATATTCCAGATGAACAGCCAGAAGAGGCTGTGCCAAAGATTATGGTGCGTATCATTGACGTGAGGCGAATCCTTATGTCTGTCCAGCTAAAGAGCCTTGCGGCGGTTTGCTTTCAGATTATCGATTCAATCATTGAGGAAAATAATCGCTGCGTAGTCGTCACCGGGACAGAATTTTCCGGTGTGATGCTGATGGATGGCAAGCCGGAGAACAGCGAAGGAACGGTGACGATATCTGCATTGACGGAATTTTTATTTGGCGTAAAGACCGTAGAGGAAATCTGTATGGAGGAAGATGTACAGATGACGGAGCGGATGAAAGAAGAGATGCGCAAGATTATTCCTCTGTCGCAGGTATATTTGAACGAAGTAGTATAAAAGAACATTCATAAATAAGACGGCGTACAGGCCGTACAAACAATTCGGGGACATTTTTTATGGAGTTAGCATATTCGTACAGCATTGCAGAATTTGCCAGAATATACGCAATGCTGTGATGATATGCCGGATTATAGCCCTGTTTGTGCAGACTGTATGTCGTCTTGTTCTTATGTCTGGGCATCGTAAAAACTTTAGAAATTCTTTTGATTTTCAAGCCGTTTCCGTTAAGATTTCCGGGGTATTCTGTTGACAGAAAGAAAAGATGGGAGGGATATTTATTGTACGCTATTGCAAAAAGGGCGGAGGCGGAGTATCGTTCTCTATGTAGGAAAATCTGTCGGAACGGCTGGTCTTAAGGCAGGGAGTATGGGCCGGTAAATGAAGGAGGATTATTTAACATGGATAAGAAATATAATCATGTATTAATTGTAGAGGATGATAAAGAAATCAGGAAAGGTGTGGAAATCTACCTGCAGAGTCAGGGTTATCAGGTGTTTCAGGCGGCCGACGGAATCGAGGGCTTAGAAGTGATTGAGAGAGAAGAAATTCATCTGGCAATCGTAGATGTGATGATGCCCCGTATGGATGGGATTACCATGACGGCAAGGCTCAGAGAGAAGTATGATTTTCCGATTATTTTTCTGTCAGCAAAATCAGAGGAGGTCGATAAGATACTGGGATTGAATATGGGGGCGGATGACTATGTGACAAAGCCGTTTACCCCGATGGAATTGTTGGCAAGAGTAAATTCTCAGCTCCGCAGATACGGCAGGTTCATGGAGCGTTTGGGAAAGCAGGAAAAAGAGGAAGCGCATATTCACGTGGTAGGGGGGCTGGAGCTCAACGAGGAGACAGTGGAAGTGTTTGTGGACGGCGAGCCGGTGAAGCTAACGCCTATGGAATACAAGATTCTTTTGCTTCTGATAAAAAATCCCGGAAGAGTATTCTCGGCAGAAGAGATTTATGAGCGGGTGTGGAACGAGCGGGCCATTAATACGGATACGATTATGGTACATGTCCGCAATATACGAGAGAAAATTGAGATTAATCCGAAGGAACCAAAATATTTGAAGGTGGTGTGGGGAGTTGGATACAAAATTGAAAAACAGGCATGAATTGTTTATAGGATTGCTGCTGGCATATCTGGCGGCTATAACGATAGTTCTGGCGAACGGCTGGTATGAATCGACGAGCGTTGCGGGGGAAATGATTCTGGTAGCTTTAGTTGCGGCGGCAATGGGCGCGTGGGTATTTCCTCTGTTTAAATCTTTTCAGACGGGGAATGAAGAGATTTTTAAAGCGCCCTTTGAGGCGGCGGCGCTGACAGGGATGGTAGTCGTAGTCTATAGTCAGTATGGAAATATACCCTGGGAGCTGCATTCGCAGTCTGCAACGGGAATTACCGTCTGTATTATCTTTGTGGGTCTTGCGGCCAGCTACTGGGTATCGGGATGTCTGCGGCAGATATCTGTTATGGGACTGCGGGCATATATGAAGGAACAATCGCTGCTTTTTAAATATGGAAGAGGTATTAAGAAGGTCTGCGTAACGGGAATAAAGCAGGCAAAAACCGGGATTGGAAAGCTGTATCACTCCTTTGAGGAAATTGATTTCAGCGAGAGAAACAATAAGGTCATCCTGAAAATCGTAGCTGTGAATTTTCTTATTCTGGCGGTGGTATGTACTCTGTGGTTTTTTGGGATATTTGCATTGGTGGTATATTCTGTGATACTGTTCTGCGTTTTGAGGAAGTATTTTGATGATATAAGGGGAAAGTACGCTGAGCTTTTGCGAATAACGAACCGGATGGCGGAAGGGGAACTGGATATCGAGATTACAGAGGACTTGGGAATATTCAATCCGTTTCAGACAGAGATGTTAAAAATTCAGGATGGATATCAGAAGGCTGTAGAAAGGGAAGTGCAGAGTCAGCGGATGCGGACGGAGCTTGTGACCAATGTTTCCCATGATTTGAAAACGCCCCTGACGGCAATCATAACCTATGTGAATCTGCTCAAAGAGGAAAAGGACGAGGAGAAGAGAAAGGAATATGTGGATATTTTGGATAAGAAGTCTCTTCGCTTGAAGGTGTTGATTGAGGATTTATTTGAGATTAGCAAGGCAAGCAGCCAGAATGTAACCCTCCAGATTGTGGATGTAGATGTGGTAAATCTGTTTAAGCAGGTCAAGCTGGAGCTGGAAGAAAAATTTAAAGAAGTCGGACTGGATTTCCGCTGTACGTATCCGGAAGAGAAATTAATCTGTGCTCTGGACAGTCAGAAAACATATCGGATATTTGAAAATCTGCTGATTAATGTGTCGAAGTATGCGCTTGCAGGAACCAGAGTGTACGTCAGGATTTTTACGGAAGCGGAAGGGCAGACAGCTGTGATTCAGGTTATGAATGTGTCGGCGGAAGAGATTACGGTGGAAGCGTCCGACTTAACCGAGCGGTTTGTCAGGGGCGATGCTTCCAGAAATACGGAAGGTTCTGGACTGGGGCTTGCCATTGCGAAGAGTTTTACAGAACTTCAGAAAGGAAGTTTTCAGATTAAAGTTGAAGGGGACTTGTTCAAAGTGGAAGTACGGTTCCGCATTCAGGAATTACTTTCGATTGCAAACAGTTGACAAATTCTTAAAATTCGCATAAGATAATCCTATATGAAAAAGACTTGGAACGAGGAGAGTAAGAGAGGACGGAACCGTCAGAGAGAAACTGCCATTAGGCTGGAAGCAGTTTTCGGGAAAGTATTTCTGAAGTGCATTCGGGAGTTGACCTGGTGAAAGCTTAAGCATTTACAGCGATTATCTGGGTACGGAAGGGCGCACGTTACGCGCATGGAGTGGAGGAATTTTGTATGATGTTATGTCGAAGAAACTCCTCTATGAGAGTGGAACCGCGGAGAAAAGCTTCGTCTCTTGATTGATAGAGACGAAGTTTTTTTCTTATCAGGTGTTTTAAAAATTATCAGACGGGAGAGAGACTTATGGGATTTATGTCCTATATTAAGGAAGAAATTCGTGTAATCAGAGAGCGGGACCCAGCGATTAAATCGAATATGGAAGTATTTTTATATCCCAGCTTCAAAGTGATTTTAAATTATCGGCTGGCTCACCGGTTATTTTTGAAAAAGCATTATTTTATGGCCAGATGGATTTCCCAGCGGGCGGCCAGAAAGACAGGAATTGAGATTCATCCTGGGGCGACCATAGGAAAAGGTTTGTTTATCGACCATGGCAGCGGTGTGATTATTGGAGAGACAGCGGAGCTTGGCGATAATGTGACTTTATATCAGGGTGTGACGCTGGGAGGAACAGGTAAAGAGCAGGGGAAACGCCATCCTACATTAAAGGATAACGTAATGGTAAGTGCGGGTGCAAAGGTGCTGGGTTCCTTTACGATTGGGGAAAATTCTAAGATTGGCGCGGGCTCAGTAGTGCTTAATGAAGTGCCGCCAAATTGTACGGTGGTAGGCGTCCCAGGGCGTGTAGTAAAGATGGGAAATCTTAAGATTCCGCGTTATGATATGGATCAGGTGAATCTTCCTGACCCGGTTACCAGTGATATTTCACAGTTACAGAAGGATTATGTCCAGATGAAGGAGAGAATCAGTCAGTTGGAGAGTAAACTGAAAGAATTGGATAATCAGTAAATAAAAAGGAGAGATAAGATGAAACTGTATAACACAATGTCTAAGAAAAAAGAAGAATTTGTACCGGTGGAGGAAGGAAAAGTTAAGATGTATGTCTGTGGGCCTACGGTGTATAATTTTATTCACATCGGAAATGCAAGACCGATGATTGTATTTGATACGGTTCGCCGATATTTTGAATATAAGGGTTACGATGTCAATTATGTATCGAATTTCACCGATGTAGACGATAAGATTATCAAAAAAGCCAATGAAGAAGGCGTGTCGGCCGATGAGATTTCTGCAAGATATATAGAGGAGTGCAAGAAGGATATGGAGGGGATGAATATTAAGCCGGCCACCACCCATCCTCTGGCTACGCAGGAGATTGACGGGATGCTTGTTATGATTGGCATGCTGATTGAGAAAGGATATGCTTACGAGAAGAATGGAACGGTATATTTCCGCACCAGACAGTTTCAGGATTATGGAAAGCTTTCGCACAAGAATCTGGATGATTTGCGCTCAGGGAATCGCTCTCTGTTAGTCAGCGGAGAGGATGAGAAGGAAGATCCATTGGATTTTGTATTGTGGAAGCCGAAAAAGGAAGGAGAGCCGGCGTGGGAATCTCCATGGGGCGAAGGACGTCCGGGGTGGCATATTGAATGCTCGGTAATGTCAAAGAAATATTTAGGGGAGCAGATTGATATCCATGCAGGCGGAGAAGACCTTGTATTTCCGCACCATGAAAATGAGATTGCACAGAGTGAGGCGGCAAATGGAAAAGATTTTTCAAAATATTGGATGCATAACGCATTTTTGAATATTGATAATCACAAGATGAGCAAGTCTCTTGGAAATTTCCGAACAGTGCGTGAAATCAGCGAGCAGTATGATTTACAGATTCTTCGTTTCTTTATGCTGAGCGCACACTACAGAAGCCCGCTGAATTTCAGCGGGGAATTGATGGAAGCCTCAAAGAGCGGGCTGGAGCGCATCGTGAATGCAGCGGATAATCTGAAGTATATTTCTGAAAATGCAAAAATAGAGAGTATGACGGCGGAGGAGAAGGAGAATCTGAATCAGACGGCTCAGTTTGTGAAAGATTTTGAATCGGCTATGGAGGATGATTTCAATACTGCGGATGCGATTGCGGCAGTGTTTGATTTGGTGAAATTCGCCAATACAACGGCAGATGCGCAAGGCTCCAAAGAATATGCGAAGAGCCTTTATGAACTGCTTGTAAGGCTGACGGATGTGTTGGGGCTGATTGTGGAGAAAAAAGAAGAGATTCTGGATACGGAGATTGAAGCTCTGATTGCAGAACGTCAGGCTGCGAGAAAAGAGAAGAATTTTGCAAGAGCAGACGAGATTCGCGACGAGTTGGCGGCAAAGGGAATTGTGCTTCTGGATACCAGAGAAGGAGTAAAATGGAAAAAGGCATAGAATGGGAATTTGATTTCTATATGCAGGAATTATTTCAGATGCAGGAGGTGGATGTGAAAACTTATTCACCTCTTGCTTTGGCATATATAGGGGATTGTATTTTTGATTTGGTGATTAAGAGTTTGGTATTGAATGAGGGAAATAAGCCGGTACAGAAGCTTCATAGAGAAACCAGCATGTATGTACAGGCATCCAGCCAGTCGAAGATGATGCGCAGACTTCAGGAAGAATTGACAGAGGAGGAGCATCAGGTATACAGGCGCGGCAGGAATTCTAAGACTGTCAGTCCGGCGAAGAACCAGTCGGTGACGGATTACCGCAGGGCGACCGGATTTGAGGCCCTGATAGGGTATCTGTATTTGAAGAGGGAGTACAGGCGTATGCTGGAATTGGTGAAATTAGGGATTGATAGTCTGAATAGAGAATGAAGTTCTTTCTGTCAGGTAAATAGATAAGGAGTTTGTATGAGTGAGAATAATGTAGAAGTAAAAAGCCTTGTGATTGAAGGGAGAAATGCAGTTCTGGAAGCATTTCGTTCCGGCAGGCCGATTGATAAACTATTTGTACAGGAGGGGTGTCAGGACGGTCCTGTTCGTACAATTGTGAGAGAGGCAAAGAAACATGATACGATTCTGCAGTTTGTAAGTAGAGAGCGTTTGACTCAGATTTCAGACACTGGGAAACATCAGGGTGTGATTGCATATGCTGCCGCCTATGAGTATGCGAGTGTGGAGGATATGCTGGAGCTTGCCGGGAAACGGGGAGAGCCTCCTTTTCTAATTTTGTTGGACGGTATAGAGGACCCTCATAATTTGGGGGCGATTATCCGTACCGCTAATCTGGCGGGGGCTCATGGCGTGATTATTCCGAAACGGCGGGCGGTGGGACTGACTGCTGTAGTTGCTAAAACATCTGCCGGAGCGTTGAATTATACGCCGGTTGCAAAGGTGACGAATCTTAAGAAGACGATGGAGGAGTTAAAGAGGCAGGGGTTGTGGTTTGTCTGTGCGGACATGGGCGGAACTGAGATGTATCAGATGGACTTGAAAGGTCCTGTTGGTCTTGTGATTGGAAATGAGGGCGAGGGCGTTAGTCGTTTAGTAAAGGAAACCTGTGATTTTACAGCCAGCATTCCAATGAAAGGAGATATTGATTCTTTGAATGCATCGGTGGCGGCTGGAGTACTTGCTTATGAAGTGGTAAGGCAGAGGATGATTTAAGAATAAGCGTATTATGGTTAAGTCAATCGAGTGGAATATACAGTTTACGGGTTTGGTTTTTGACTGGATGGAGCAGTAGTTGAAGGAGAGGAAAGAAATGTCGAAATATGAGACATTTACAGATGAGCAGCTGATTTGTAATCTTCGGGATGGGGAGCGGGAGATTATGGATTATATCATGGAAAAATATAAGAATGTGGTGCGCAGGGAAGCAAAGGCAATGTATCTTCTGGGCGGTGAAAAAGACGATTTGATACAGGAGGGAATGATTGGCCTGTTCAAAGCAGTTCAGGACTATGATACAGGACAGAATACGTCGTTTAATAGCTTTGCAAAGCTTTGCGTACGCAGACAGATGTATAGCGCCATTGAAGCCTCTAAGCGGAAGAAACATATTCCGCTAAATTCCTATGTGTCGTTATATGAAAAGGCGGAGGAAGGAAAGAGCGGACGAGTTCTGGATATGATTGAGGCAGGGGAGGACAGCAATCCAGAGCTTGCGCTTATCGGCAGAGAGTCTGCGCAGGTGTTGGAGAGTAAACTGGCGGGTAGTTTGAGCGAACTTGAGCAGCAGGTTTTATATTTGCATCTTCTGGGAACGGATTATAAGAAAATAGCCGAAATGTTGTCAAAGACTCCGAAAACGATTGATAATGCCCTGCAGAGGATTAAGGCTAAGGCAGGAAAAATTCTGGGAATCAAATAGAAAATTATATCGTGGAGCGTATGGCTGACTGAGTTGAACTGACGGACAAGTAACAGTTTGTATCTGTTTCTTGTCCGTCAGTTTTTACTTTTCTTATATTATTATTGCTGCTGCTTTCGTGTGATCAGCCCTGCAACAGATACAGCCATAAGGATAATCAGCAATTCAAAAGGTTTGTGATCGCCTGTTCTGGGAGCCCTTTCCACGTTTCTCTGATTTTGTGACAGGTTTTGTGTTGGTTTCTGTACTGCGTTGGCCGATGGATCTGGCTTTTGAGGCTGTTGCTCTGGAGAAGAATCACCGGGCTTGTTTTCTGGTTTGTCTGGATTTGTGTCCGGGTTATCCGGTTTTTCGTCCGGGTTCTCTGGCTTATCATCCGGGTTATCCGGTTTTGTGTCCGGGTTCTCTGGCTTATTATCCGGGTTATCCGGTTTTGTGTCCGGGTTTTCTGGCTTATCATCCGGGTTATCCGGTTTTGTGTCCGGGTTTTCAGGTTTATCATCCGGATCCTCTGGTTTTGTGTCTGGAGTTTCGGGCTTCTCTTCTGGCTTTTCAGGGGGATTCTCTGGTTCATTCTCTTCTTTGATTGTGATAGTAGTTTGAGCACGCCCATCGGTGAAATGAAGTATCACTGTATGGCTTCCAACGGTCAGTGTTCGGATATATTCTGGTTTTAATGTGATAATTGTAGAGCCGGATATAGCAGTATAATGCTCCGTTGCTACTTCGATTCCATCAATTGATAAACGGACAAATTGATGAAAAGCTCCGTCAGCCTTGATTGTGACACTTTTATCTGTACCAGTTGGAACTGTCTGGTCGGCGCCTTCTATAATTGAAATAGTACGCAACGGTTGCAATGCCTTAATGGCATCCTCAATAGCGGTTGCGTATTTGTCTACGCTTTCCTGCTCTCTAATATCTTTTCCCCTGATTACCGCGTTTATTGCGGTTTCTACAATCCCAAAATTGATATAATCATTTTTATTGAGAGCGTTCGCTTTTTCGATAGCTTTGTCTACCGCATTATAATTAGCGTCTAAAAATGATATTTGTCCATTTGAATTATTACTTTGTATGTTTTCATAGGACGGTGTTCCGTCTGAAGTAATAACTCCGCCTATCTGAATGTTATTTTCGGAGGAAATATTTCCTTGCCCAATCTCGGTATTGCCACCGGCAATCAGAATATCGCCTTTTGCGTGAATGCCGGATACACCGGAACTGCCGGGAGAAATAACATTAGAATCGTTTATCGTCAGGTTTCCATTTGTAAGGATACCGCCATAATTCGGGCCGGACGTACATGTTACGTCGGAATCTGCAATTTCTAAGTTTCCCTCTTTGCAAAAAATACTCACATCGGCTTCGGATGCTGTCTCTATAGAGGAGTCTTTAATAAGAGCGTCCTTTACTACATAAAAAGCCGGCCAATAACCTTTGGCAGTCAGATTTGAAGAGTCTGTAACTGAAAGATTCATGCAGGAAAGACTGTTACTTCCCACTGACTCTACTTCGACAGTAGAATTAGAAATGGTAATCTTTTCATTAGCCGACAGCGCTACTCCGCTGTTTGAGGATACGGATAGGTCAGAACCATTTACTATCTCCAAATTTCCACAGGATATTACATATTTTTCCGCACTTGGAATTGCAAGTGTGCTGTTAGAAACCTTTAAATTTCCTGTAACTGCAATTCCTGCATCCACTGTATTCATGGTTACGCTTGAATTGTCTGAAATAGTAAGCGAATTTGCGCCCGTTGCATTAATGCCGGTACTTTGAATATCTGAACTTAAGCTGGAAGGCATGTCAATCTCTATTTGAGAATTGATTATCTTGTTATCGCCTCCGCAAATGTAAACTGCGTAGCCGCTTAGCATTTCTAAATCACTGACAGTAATCTGTAACTTAGTGTTTTGAACAGTCAGTCCGCCATTATCAATGCGGATTCCGCAACAGGGAACAGTATTTAAATCCTGATTTCTGCTTGCATGGATAGCAAGGCTGCCGTCAGAGCCTGCGATACGAAATGGGCTGCTGCTTGAGATTCCTATGTAGGCGTCAATTGAGTTCTGACCGATTAATTCAACGGTTACGTCTTGTTGCTGAATATCAATTCCATATAAAAGAGCGTTTCCGCCATTCAGTCCGGAAATAGTTGCATTATTTAGCGTCAGCGTTTTGGTGATTGGGTCATATTTGGCTGTACCGCTTCCGCATGAAACAGTATAATCTTGTGCCTGGAGAATGTTGGTTCCATTTACTATAATAGATTCAGAATTTGCAGATGCCTCTTCTGATTGAAATATCCAAATAGAACATACAGCTAAAAGCAGATAGAGTAATTGTTTTTTTGCCTTCATTCTTGTTTTCCTTTCCTGTGTTAATGTCATGCAGTAGTAGTCATACTCATTTCATAATTTTGTACCATATAGTTCAATTCACCCGCCAAAAAGAAATAAAATCTTTTGACGGGTGAATCATAAGATTGGTCAATATACGTTTAAATTTGTTGCTTGTGGTAAGTGTACTATATTTCCAGATAAAACACAACACTATTTCAACGTTAATCAGCCTTCGTAAAATGTAATAAGTTACAGTTCACAGGTCATTTGGCAAACAGCGGGTTGAATCAGAGATATGCTCCTGATTCAATCCGCGTCCGGCGGGCGATGTGTGAACAGTAACAAGTAATATCATTCATTTGTCAACTTTTCCATAAAATGAATTACTTTCTGTATAGGAATCCAGTTAGCAGTTTTCATATTCTTTAATTCTTTTGTTATAAAGATAACAGTTTTTACATTTCCTGCTTTTTTCCATTTACTAGTAAATTTAGCCGAAAATAATACAATAAAATTAGTGAATTTAAATAAAAAAATTATAAATATAAAAACAACATTGACCAGGGAATAAAAGGATGATAATATAGGCACAAGGGAAAGGAAAGCCTTTTCCCACTAGAAAGAGAGAACAAGTATGGCAGTTACAATATCGGATATTGCAAAAGAAGCAGGAGTATCAATATCTACAGTATCAAGGGTAATGAATGGAACAAAACCCGTAAGTCCTGAACTTAAGGACAGAGTATATAAGGTAATTAAGAAGAATAATTTCAAACCGAATACACTGGCTCAGGGACTTGTTACGAAAAAGACTAATATGATAGGCGTAATTGTATCAGATATCTCTAATGTTGTGTTTGGAGCTATGACGAAAGGGATTAATCGAGTATGTGAAGAAAAAGGCTATACGATTATGATATGTGAGTCAGGCGGAGAGCCGGAGCGCGAACTAAAACTTCTTCAGTTGATGGAAGAACGGCAAATAGAAGGCGTTCTATTTGCGGGCATAGATGTAAATCAGAAATTGGTGGATTTTATCTTAGGGAGAAGTTACCCTACGGTGCTTGTAACGCAGGACGCGTCCATTGGAGACGATATTGTTGCAACGGTTGTTCACAATAATGTGCAGGCTATGTCAGATGCGGTAACATTTTTGATAGAGAATGGTCATCGCAGAATTGCATATTTGGGGGGGCCTAAGTATGATTTTTCATCAGGGAAAAAGAGACTGCAGGGGTATAAAAGCGCGCTTACTGCCGCCGGAATTGAAATCGTAGACTCGTACATTGAACAGGGAGAATTTAATTTTCAGTTTGGATATGAGGGAATGAAGCGCATTTATGAAGAAAATAGCGTATTGCCGACGGCTGTAGTAACAGGGAGCGATGTGATTGCTCTTGGCGCTATTCAGTTTTTAAAAAATGTGCATATGGATGTACCAGGGGATATATCCGTTATGGGATTTGACGATTCAAATTTTTCTACGTATTTCCAGCCTGAACTATCTACTGTTCGTATCTCTTATGATTATGAAGGCGAGGTTGCGGCGAAAGAACTTATCAGAAGGCTTGAAGGTGAAACTGCTGAAGCGAGAACCTATTATGTTCCGCACAAGATTATTCGGAGAAGTACGACAAAAACATTATAGAGTTTGAAAGAGCTGTATTAGACAGCTCTTATATAATAAGAAGTAGGAAAGCGTTTGCCTGTAAAAATATAGTATATATGAACGATATTATTAAAAAATATAATGTATTTTTATACAAATAAAATAAAAAAATAAAACAAAAATATAATGGATAGGAAAACGATTTTTAATGGCTTTACACCGGTAGGTATAATGCAAATAAAATTTATGTAAGGAGGAGCAACATGAAAAGGAGAACATGGAAACAGACGGCGGCGGTAGCTGCAGCAACGGTAATGACATTGTCAATGGCTGGATGCGGAGGAAGCGGCGGTGAAGAACAGGCAAAGAGCGAGGATGGCAAGACCATTGTTAAATTCTCGTTTGACCAGGGCGTAGGGGAACCTACACAAAAGATTGTAGATAAGTTTAATGAGAGTCAGGATAAGATTCAAGTTGAAACAGTAATTCTGCCGCAGGATGCAAATGCAGTTCATGATGATTTTGTTAACAAGCTTGCATCCGGAGATACCAGCGTGGATGTTATGGGACTTGACGTTGTGTATATTGCAGAATTTGCCTCTGCGGGATGGCTGGCAGATTTAAGTGAGTATGTGGATTCAGATATGACGGACGCAATGATTGAAGGAACCGTTGAAGCGGCTACCTACGACGGCAAACTGGTGGCGGCTCCCTGGTTTACAAATTCCAGCGTTATGTTTTACAGGAAGGATGTTTTGGAAGAACTCAAAGCAGATGTTCCGACAACCTGGGATGGCTGGATGGAGCTTGCAGACAAAGCGGTTGGAATCAATGGCGTTGAGTATGGCGCAGACTTCCAGGCGGCGCAGTCAGAAGCGTTAGTTACTAACTGGGTCGAGTATGTGTGGGGGAACGGCGGAGATATTCTTGACGAGGATGGAAAACCGGTTATCAATTCTTCCGAAAATATCGAGGCAACGGAGATAATGAAAAAACTGGTTGATGAATACGCGCCGGAAGGAGTTACAACCTATACGGAGACAGAAAGCGAACAGGTATTTAAAGAAGGCAAGTGTTTATTTATTCGTGATTGGTCCGGCTTTTGGTCCAGCGGACAGGGAGAAGATTCAAAAGTAACGGGTATGATTGGCGCAACTTCATTGCCAACCGGTCCGAGCGGAACGAAGTCGCATACCTGTCTGGGCGGGCTTGACCTTGTAGTAAATAATAATATCAGCGACGAGCAGAAGGCTGCTGCCGGCGAATTTATTAAATTTATGGTAAGTGAGGAGACTCAGAAGGAAATGACGCTTATTTCTTCACAACCGCCGGTTATAAAATCGGTATATACAGACGCAGAGATTCTGGAAGAAATTCCATTTTATGAGGAATTTTACGGAATTATTCAGGATGGGAAGTCCAGGCCGAAGTCTCCGCAATATGCGAAGGTTTCTGATGCAATCCAGAGAAACGTCCATCAGGCGCTTACCGGTGAAGCGGCAGTGAAAGATGCGCTGGATACACTTCAGGCAGAGGTGGAAGAATTAGATGCAGAGTAGGCTGCGGTAACGGCACAGGGCTGTAAAAAGTCCCTGTGCTGTATAAAACTGAAAGGAAAACAAGGAATGGAGGCAGTTATGGCAGGGAAAAAAAGAGGTGGAACTCTTGAGAAAACAGAATCGAGAGATGCCTGGATAATGATGTTTCCGGCTATTATTGTTCTGTTGGTGATTGCGGTTTACCCGATTCTCAGGACAGTATGGCTTAGTTTGCACGAGATGGTTTTGACAAATCCGGGAAGCGGATACCCGTTTATCGGTTTGAAGAATTACGGAGCAATTGTTCAGGATGAAAGAGCAATAACGGCAATAGTTTTTACTTTGAAATTTACACTGGCCACTGTATCGATGGAACTGCTGCTTGGCTTTACGGCGGCGCTGATTATGAACAAAGCATTTAAAGGGAAAGGTCTTGTCAGAGCGGCGATTCTGATACCATGGGCAATTCCGACTTCCGTTTCCGCAATGATGTGGAAATTTATTTATAATGACCAATACGGTCTGTTTAATGATGTGCTTAGCAGGATTGGAGTTATTGATAAATATCAGGCATGGTTAAGTACGGCGGACGGGTCGTTTATGGCGTTGGTAATTACAGATATATGGAAGACAGCTCCATATATGGCGCTGCTGATTCTTGCGGGACTTCAGATGGTTCCGGAAGAATTATATGAAGCGGCGAAGATTGACGGAGCAAATATTTTTCAAAGGTTTCTGTATGTTACGCTGCCGACGGTGAAAACTACGGTGTTGGTTGCGCTGCTTTTTAGGACGCTGGACGCATTCAGAGTATTTGATTTGATTTCGGTTATGACCGGAGGTGCGAATGGAACGGAAAGTGTTTCGGTATATGCATATAATCATTTGATGAAATTCCTGGATTTCGGGTATGGCTCGGCAATGGCGGTTATGATATTTGTTGTTGTATTTCTCATCAGCCTGTTATATATGCGGGCTTTAGGAGACCAGATTACTGATTTGTAAGGAGATGGAAATATGCGTGAGAAAAAATCAATCACTATCGTAAAAAATATATTATTTTATGCATTTGTCATCATGTTTATTGGTATTATTGTACTTCCGTTTTTCTGGCAGTTTATGACGTCTATAAAACCCTTGTCAGAGATTGCCGCAATTCCGGCAAAATGGATTCCTAGTTCTGTGCATGGACAATTTTATGTGAATGTGTTTGAGAAACACCCATTTGCAAAGTATTTAATCAATAGTTTTGTTGTAGCGACGATAACTACGTTTCTTAGTATACTAATAGGAGCTTCTGCCGCATACGCGCTGGCAAGGCTGCGTTTTAAAGGAAAAAAGATTATGTTGATGGCAATCTTGAGTATTTCGATGTTTCCAACCATTGCAACGCTAAGTCCCATTTATCTGTTGCTGAAGGAACTTCGTTTGTTAAATACATATGCGGGACTGGTAATTCCATATATTACATTTGCATTGCCGTTGTCTATCTGGCTGTTAACCAATTTCTTTGCCCAGCTTCCGAAAGGGTTTGAGGAAGCCGCTGCGATAGACGGATGTTCGAGAGCAAGGATTTTCTTTCAAATTATGCTTCCGCTGATTAAGCCGGCAATATTTTCAGTAGGGCTGATTGTATTTATCAATGCCTGGAACGAGTATATTTACGCATTGACATTCATGACGGACGATTTGATGAGAACAGTTCCGGTGGGAATTGCACTGTTCCCAAGTAATTATGAACTTCCCTGGGGAGATATGGCGGCCGCGACAGTGGTTGTAACGGTACCGTTAATTATTCTTGTTTTGATATTCCAGAAGAAGATTATTGCAGGACTGACGACAGGTGGCGTAAAAGAATAGGAGAATCAGATAATTATGAAACAGATAGTATTTGGCGACAGCCTGAAATTACCGCAGACGATAGTTGGGTGTATGAGACTGAAAGATTCTGGAATGCGGGGGAAGGAATTGCTTCGTTTTGTGGAGGAATGCCTGGATTTGGAGCTTACTGCATTTGACCATGCGCCGGTGTATGGCGGATATGAATGTGAGAAAATATTTGGAGAGGCTGTTTTAAAAAAGCGTCCTGAACTGAGAAGAAAGATGCAGCTGGTAACAAAAGCTGGAATTGTGCTTCCAGGAATAGAGAATAATCAAGTAATCTATTATAATTCTTCAAAAAAAGAGATTATAAAAGAAGTGGACAATTCTTTGAAGAAGCTGGGAACAGAATATGTAGATCTTCTGCTGGTGCATCGACCCGATCCGCTGGCAGATCCGGCTGAAACTGCGGATGCTCTTGAACAGCTTGTCAGATCGGGAAAGGCGCTGCATGTTGGCGTGTCCAATTTTACGCCGTCTCAGATATCAATGCTTCAAAGCTATATGTCCATTTCATTAGCGACAAATCAGGTAGAATTATCAGTTAAGAATGTAGAGAATTTCTTTAACGGGATTTTGGACGACGCTTTTATTAGGAGAATCCCGCTGATGGCGTGGTCGCCGCTTGGAGGGGGCAGCGTCTTTACAGGTATGGA
The DNA here is from genome assembly GCA_910574185.1 of Lachnospiraceae bacterium. Classification (GTDB taxonomy): domain Bacteria; phylum Bacillota; class Clostridia; order Lachnospirales; family Lachnospiraceae; genus Claveliimonas. The sequence goes on along the minus strand of CAJSZQ010000018.1, from coordinate 18,213 downwards.
TGAACAGTCTGTGCGTCTTAGAAATGTGGTTGGTCAGATTGCAAAAGAACATGGAACTACAATGGATGCAATCATGTATGCGTGGCTGTATGTTCATCCGGTAAGAATTGCGGCGATTACAGGAACAATGAATATGAGCAGAATTAAAACGGCGGTTGAAGGCCAGAGTATTGTTTTATCCTATGATGAGTGGTATCGGATACTTGCGGCGTCAAGAGGATTTCATGTGCCGTAGAATGGAGACAGATATGGGAATGATACGATTTGGGCTGATTGGCTCAGGATGGAGAGCAGAATTTTATTTAAGAATAGCAAAAGCGGTACCAGAGTTGTTTGAATTGACTTCTGTTCTGATACGAGACTCAGAAAAGGGCAGAATCTTTTCAGATAAAATGGATGTTCCTGTTGTTAACACTGTGGATGAACTGATTGAAACAAAGCCGGATTATCTTGTGCTTTCTGTAAAACGAGGTATAACGTCAAAATATCTGCCGGTGTTATTCAAAAGAGGGATTCCAGTGCTGTGCGAAACGCCTCCGGGCGAAGATATGAAGGAACTGGAGTCTGTGTGGGATAATTATAAAATATACGGAGGAAAAATACAGATTGCAGAGCAGTATTTTGCCCAGCCGCTGTATGCTGCATGGAATAAAGCGATTGAAACCGGCAGGATAGGGACTGTTCAAAATATTAATATTTCTTCTTTGCATGGATATCACGGAGCAAGCATTATCCGTCGGTTTCTGAACGTGGGGTATGAGAATTTCAGAGTATATGGAAAAAGATTCTGGTTTGACGTGACAGAAACATATGGGCGTGACGGAATGGTGTTTGACGGTGAAAGCTTTCAGTGTGCAAGGGATCGTCTTACAATAGAATTTGAGAATGGGAAAGTTGCCTTTTTTGATTTTTCCGATCCGGCGCAGTATCATTCTTTTATCCGGACAAGACAGTTAACGGTTCAGGGAGAACGGGGGGAGATAGACGATTTGACTATACGGTATCTGACGAAGGAGAATGTTCCGGTAACGCAGCAGCTAAACAGAATTGATTTAGGCGTATATGGTAATCAGGAGTGGTCTCACTACGGCCTTATGCTTGGAGAGGAGTTTCTCTATCGGACGCCGTTTATCAATGCAAGACTGAATGATGATGAAATTGCGGTGGCTACGTGTATGAAACAGATGTGGGAATACGTTCAGGAAGGGAAAGAGTTTTACAGTCTGAAAGAAGCGCTGCAGGATATGTACATCTGTCTGATGATGGAGGAAGCCCTTGCGAACCCAAACAAGGAAATAGAATCTAAGACTCAGAAATGGGCAAAAGATGATTGCCGGATTCGTTGATTACCCAAAGTGCATTTGGAAATTTTTTGTCAGTTGTATTCACTGTTGATTAACAGAAAAGGCTTTTCAGAACCAATGGATTCTGAAAAGCCTTTTTATAAGCTGTTGAGCGGAATCGAACCGCCGACCTCCGCCTTACCAAGGCGACGCTCTACCGACTGAGCCACAACAGCACATATGTATAAATCATACGCAACGTGATTACTATACAATAAAAGTAGTAGGTTTGTCAATGGGAATTTCAAAAAATATTGTATTGTCGGCTATGGGGAAGTATGGTAAGATAAAAATCATGATGAGAACGAGTGACGAGGAGGATATCCCATGGGAGAAGAAACGGTTTCAAAGAATTTTATAGAGCAGGAGATTGACAAAGATCTTGCGGAAGGCGTATATCAGGAAGTCTGCACCAGATTTCCGCCGGAGCCCAACGGTTACCTGCATATCGGACATGCCAAGTCTATTATCTTAAATTCCGGGCTGGCGAAGAAATATAACGGAACGTTCCACCTCCGGTTTGACGACACCAATCCTACCAAAGAAGATATGGAATTTGTAGAGTCGATTAAAGCGGATGTGGAGTGGCTTGGAGCCGATTTCAAGGATCATCTGTACTATGCGTCGGATTATTTTCCGGTGATGTATGAGTGCGCGGTAAAGCTGATAAAGAAGGGCAAGGCGTTTGTCTGCGACTTGAGCCCGGAAGAAATCCGGGAGTACCGGGGTACGTTAAAAGAGCCGGGAAAGAACAGTCCGTACCGGGACCGGCCTGTGGAGGAGAATTTAAAGCTGTTTGAAGAAATGAAGAACGGCGTATATAAGGACGGGGAGAAGGTGCTTCGGGCGAAGATTGATATGGCGTCTCCCAATATTAATATGCGTGATCCGGTGATTTATCGGGTGGCTCATATGACGCACCACAATACGGGGAACCAGTGGTGTATTTATCCTATGTATGATTTTGCCCATCCGATTGAGGACGCGGTTGAGAAGATTACCCATTCTATCTGTACGCTGGAATTTGAGGATCATCGTCCGCTGTATGACTGGGTGGTAAGAGAGTGTGAATTTGACCCGGCGCCGAGGCAGATTGAATTTGCCAAGCTATATCTGACCAACGTAGTAACCGGGAAGCGTTATATTAAGAAACTGGTGGAGGACGGCATAGTTGACGGGTGGGACGACCCCAGACTGGTGTCTATTGCGGCTCTTAGAAGGCGTGGGTTTACGCCGGAATCTCTGCGGATGTTTGTAGAATTATGCGGCGTGTCTAAGGCACAGGGGTCTGTAGATTACGCTATGCTGGAATATTGTATCCGGGAGGACCTTAAAATGAAGCGGTCTCGCATGATGGCGGTGCTTGATCCGATTAAGCTTGTAATTGATAACTATCCGGAAGAAGAGACGGAGTGGCTGGAGGCAGAGAATAATCTGGAGAATGAAGCCCTTGGAAAGAGGAAGCTTCCCTTCTGCCGGGAGCTCTATATTGAGCGGGATGATTTTATGATTGAGCCTCCGAAGAAATATTTCCGCCTATTTCCGGGAAATGAGGTCCGTCTGATGCAGGCGTATTTTGTGAAGTGCACAGATTATGAGACAGATGCAGAAGGCAATGTAACGGTAGTACACTGCACGTATGACCCGGAGACGAAGAGCGGAAGCGGATTTACCGGTCGAAAAGTAAAGGGAACTATCCATTGGGTAGCGGCGCCGTATGCAAAGCAGGCGGAGGTTCGTCTCTATGAGAATCTGATTGATGAGGAAAAGGGCGTCTATAATGAAGAGGACGGCTCTATGAACATCAATCCCAATTCCCTGGAAGTTCGTAAGAATTGTTATGTGGAGCCTAATTTTGACGGGGCAAAGGCATATGACAGCTTTCAGTTTGTGAGAACCGGTTATTTTTGTATTGACGCCAAGGATTCTACGCCGGATGCGCTGGTATTTAACCGGATTGTGTCCTTAAAAAGTTCTTTTAAATTACCAAAATAATATACAGAGTTTTCAGGAACAGGAATGCTCGGTTATGGATGGAAGGAGAACACCCACAGTGCGATAGATGCGCTGTGGGTTTGTTAATAAGTGGCTATGAATGAGCTGACAATGAATTTGAATCCCAAAGATAAAATGCCGCTTTATGCGCAGATTTATCACTATATTAAAGAAAATATTGTAACAGGCAGGATTTCCTATCGGGAAAAGCTGCCGTCGACAAGACTTTTAGCGAAACACCTGGAGGTGAGCAGGAGTACGGTGGAGCTTGCTTATGAGCAGCTTTTGTCCGAAGGCTATATTGAATCTGAACCTTATCGGGGGTTTTTTGCAGCGCAGATTGAAGGACTTGTGCATCTTGTGCAGGAACAGAAAGTTTATGTGGAAGAAAATGAGAGAAAAGAAGAGCGATACCGGTTTGATTTTACCCCTAATGGCGTGGATTTAAAGAGTTTTCCTTATAATGCATGGAGGAAGCTGTCGAGGGATATTCTGTTGGATGACAGGGTGGAGTTGTTTCGGCTTGGAAACCATCAGGGAGAAAAGGGATTTCGGGAAGCGATTTGCAAATATCTGTATCAGGCAAGAGGCGTAAACTGTAATCTGGGGCAGGTGATTGTAGGGGCAGGAAGCGATTATCTTCTAATGCTTTTATGTTCTGTGATTGGAAGAGAACATGTGATTGCGGTGGAAAATCCGGCGTATAAACAGGCGTATCGTTTGTTTACAAGCCAGTCATATCGGGTATGTCCTGTCGATATGGATGCATGTGGAATGGAAGTTACTTCCCTTTGCGAGACTGAAGCAGATGTGGCATATGTGACGCCGTCCCATCAGTATCCTACCGGGATTGTGATGCCTGTGAAAAGGCGGATGGAGTTATTGAAATGGGCAAATGAAAAAGAAGGACGTTATATTATTGAGGATGATTATGACAGTGAATTTCGATATAAGGGGAAACCGATTCCTGCGCTTCAAGGTTATGACAGGAACGGAAAGGTTATCTATCTGGGGACCTTTTCCAAATCCATAGCGCCGGCTATTCGGATGAGTTATATGGTGCTTCCAGAAGCTCTTGCAGATGTTTACCGGAAAACGTGTGGATTTATCAGCTCGACAGTATCTGTGGTTGACCAGTTGATTGTGCAGCGTTTTATAGAAGACGGATATTATGAGAGACATTTGAATAAGACCAGAGCGCTTTATAAAGGAAGACATGACATGCTGATAAAAGGACTTTCGCCGCTTTCAGGCAGATGCAGAATTTCCGGAGAACATGCCGGGGTGCACCTGCTTCTCACTTTTGAGGAATTAGAGGAGGAGGAACTGATATACAGGGCAAAAGAAGAAGGAATCAGGGTATATGGATTGTCAGATTACATCATTGGGGATAGGGCACAGAAAGGAACGGTGCTTCTGGGGTATGCGAATCTGTCGGAGGAAGAGATAAAAGAGGCGACAGAAATACTGTGCAGGATATGGATGTTATGACCAGGAAATGGACTTGCGTCCGGGATTTTTCTCTGATAGAATGAAACTATAGAAATGGTTGTTTGTGGGTAAGGAGGAGGTAGGGATAATTTATGGGCGCATTGCAGAATCTGAAAAATGGAACTCTTTACAATATGGACTGTACGTATCTGACGGAGGTAGAGTATAATAGAGAAAGTCTGGATACAGTGGCGTTGGTTTTTTCCGAAAAACCATCCGAGGATTTTCCAAAGAAGTTTTTCTTAATGCCAGAAGGAAAGCAGTATGATTTCCGGGCGTTTATATACACTCTGTCAGAGGAGTTCCACTCCTTTAGACTGCTTGATAACCGGGATGTTTACATTGTTCGCGCTGTTACCAACGATGTTCCTGAGCAGAGAAAGAATTTCCGGGTTTATGTGACTTTTCGTGTTTCGCTGCTTTTGGAAGGGCAATCAGTAACGATACCGGTTAAGGTAAAAGATATTGGAACCGGAGGATTTCAATTCGTTTCTAAGCAGAGATTTCAGCCGGGTACAGTATTATCCGTCATTTTTCCTGAATTAAAATCGCCGCTGATTACCGCTTGCATTCAGAAGATGAGGCCTGTGCGCAGAGAGGGGCTGTATGGTTATGGTTGTCAGTATATCGACTTACCGCCGAAGGCGGAGGCGCTGATTCGTAATTATGTGTATCAGACGGAAGTGCTTCAGGCGAAGGCAAGGAAGGAAAAAGAGGAGAATAATTTGTTGCAGTAAATATACAGGGGAGACAGCTTCTTCATGTGAAGCGTCTCCCCCTGTACGTAATATTTTATTTAGATTTCTTAGTCTCTTTATCTGTTGTTTCTTCTGATTTGCTTTCCGTTTCAGCCTTGGTTTCGGCGATAGACTCTGTTTTGTCAGCTTCTTCTTTTTCCGCTTCTGGCTCCTCTGTTTCAGCTGTTGGAGCAGTATTTAAAGAAACGTATTCTCTTTCGGCTGCTGGATTTAAATCATCGTCCAAATCAAAATCGTCGTCAAATTCATCTAAAAAATCATCAGTATTCTCGGAACTGTTAAGGTAATGTATCACTCCTGCCGCTACAGCACCTCCGACTGCAGCTAATCCTAATAAACGTTTGAAAATCTTTGACATGTGTTTAACTCCTTTCTTCGGTTTCGCATATGGCTAGTATAATACCTTTTTAGGAAAAAAGCAAGGGTTACAGTTTACTGCTGTTACGGTTCACGCACTTGCCGTTACTGTTTACACGTCGCCTGCCGGACGCGGGTTGAATCAGGAGCATGTCTCAAAGCAGACGGAGTAACATTCCATTGAACTATCAGCTAACGCAGACTAAGCCGCCAAGGAAAGCCTTCGCGTCTAAGCCTGCATAAGCTGTTATTTCAATTCCGTTAAAAACACTCCTGAATTGTCTGCTTTGAGACATGCTCCTGATTCAACCCGCTGTTTACCAAATGACCTGTGAACTGTAATACACTTCCTTCTGGCGGACGCGTATAAATATTAACAACTTGAGACAGGAAATAAAGTGTGCTAAACTGTCTTTGACGGATAAAAAAACGATATGCACTCAGACGGGAGAAGACATATATGGAAAATAAGAGATTGAAAAAAGCCAAAGGAGGACTATTTCGGATTATATTCAGCCGTACTGGACTGATTTTATTAATGATTTTGCTGCAGCTTGCAATACTTGCGGTGTCTACAAGTATGCTTAGACAGTATACCATATTTATCAATATGGCTTTTACGGTGCTGGGTGTTTGCGTGCTGATTTATATTATCAATTCGGAGGATAATCCTGCGTTTAAGATGACATGGATTTTGTGTATTATGGCGTTTCCGGCTGTGGGAACACTGTTCTATATCTATGTGGAACTGCAGGTGGGAACCAGATGGGTTGGGGAGAAACTAGAGACTTTGAAGCTGGAGGAAAGCCCTTATATGGTTCAGGAGGACGATATTATTGAAGAAATCCGGGAGAGTAAGCCGGCTATGGCAAATTTGGCTTTCTACTTATCGGACTACTTAAGGTTTCCCACTTATCGGAATACAGATGTAACTTATTTTCCTCTTGGCGAGGATAAATTCCGGGCGCTGATAAAAGAGCTTGAAAATGCAAGAGAATATATTTTTATGGAGTATTTTATCATTGCAGAAGGGCATATGTGGAGTACAATTCTTGAGATTCTTAAGAAGAAGGCGGCAGAGGGCGTGGAGGTTCGATTTATGTATGACGGAACCTGTGCGATTGCTAATTTTCCGTATAATTATTATAAAAAAATTCGGAAAATGGGAATCCAGTGTAAAATGGCAAATCCGATTATACCTTTTCTTTCTACAGTGCAAAATAACAGAGATCACAGGAAGATTTGTGTGATCGACGGCAGAGTGGCGTTTACCGGCGGGGTAAATTTGGCGGATGAGTACATCAACGAGTTAGAGCGTTTTGGACACTGGAAGGATACGGCAGTGATGCTCAAAGGCGATGCGGTGCAGAGCTTTACAATGATGTTTCTGGAGATGTGGAATCTTGACGTTAGGGAGAAAGAAAATTATCAGAATTATCTGACGGTGAAAAGAACATGGAATACCAGATGGACAGGTTATGTGATTCCCTATGGGGATCATCCCTATGACAATGAGAATGTAGGCGAGGAGGTCTATTTCCATATTTTGAATCATGCGAAGAAATACGTGCATATTATGACTCCTTATCTGATTCTGGATAGCGAGATGATTACGACCCTTACCAGGGCGGCTAAGAGTGGAATTGAGGTAATTATTATAATGCCGCATATTCCGGACAAATGGTATGCTTTTGCGGTTGCGCAGACATTTTATAAAGAACTGATTCAGGCAGGGGTTCAGATTTATGAATATACCCCGGGATTCGTGCATGCCAAGGTATTTGTATCGGATGACGATACGGCGACGGTTGGCTCTATCAATCTGGATTACCGAAGTCTGTACCTGCATTTTGAGTGTGGAGTGTTGATTTATGATAATCCAGTTGTGGGAACAATTGAGGTGGATTTTCAGAAGACTCTGAAGCGCAGCCACAAGGTTACTTTGACAGAGGTTCAGAACCGTCCGTTTAGTGCGAAAATTGTGGGACAGGTTCTGCGGTTGTTTGCACCCCTCATGTAAAATAACAATGTACAAAAAAGAGAAGGTATAGTATACTATAAAGGTAGCTGTCTGATGAGATGGCCGAAATGGAATATTCTTACGATGTATAGCACACAGGAGGAATTATTATGGTAAAAGCAGTTGTTGGCGCGAATTGGGGAGACGAAGGCAAGGGAAAGATTACAGATATGCTGGGAAAACAGGCGGATATTATTGTGCGTTTCCAGGGGGGAGCCAATGCAGGACACACGATAATTAATAATTATGGTAAGTTTGCACTCCATACGCTGCCGTCAGGCGTATTCTATAATCACACGACTAGTATTATTGGAAATGGTGTTGCGTTAGATGTTCCGGTGTTATTTAAGGAGGTTCAGTCTATTGTTGAAAGAGGGGTGCCAATGCCGAAAATTTTGGTTTCCGACCGCGCGCAGATGGTGATGTCCTATCATAAGAATTTTGATGCATATGAAGAAGAGCGGTTGGGGGGCAAGTCGTTTGGTTCCACTAAGTCCGGTATTGCGCCGTTTTATTCGGATAAGTATGCAAAGATTGGTTTCCAGGTGAGTGAATTATTTGACGATACGCTTTTGAGAGAAAAGACAGTGCGGGTAGCCGAGCAGAAAAATGTGCTTTTGAAATATCTGTATCATAAACCGGAGATTAAACCGGAAGAGTTGTACGAGGAATTACAGGAATATAAGAAAATGGTAGAACCTTATGTATGCGATGTGTCGTTATATCTTCACAATGCGCTGAAAGAAGGCAAAGAGATTCTGCTAGAGGGACAGCTTGGTTCGCTGAAGGACCCGGATCATGGCATTTATCCAATGGTAACTTCTTCTTCTACCTTGGCGGCATATGGAGCTATTGGAGCAGGGATTCCTCCATATGAGATTAAAAAGATTATTACGGTATGCAAGGCATATTCCAGCGCGGTGGGAGCGGGAGCTTTTGTCAGCGAGATTTTTGGGGATGAGGCGGATGAACTGAGGCGCCGCGGTGGAGACGGCGGAGAATTTGGGGCAACGACGGGCCGGCCAAGACGTATGGGGTGGTTTGACTGCGTGGCTTCTAAGTATGGCTGCAGGATGCAGGGAGCGACCGATGTAGCGTTTACAGTGCTGGATGTTTTGGGATATTTGGACGAGATTCCGGTATGTGTGGGTTATGAAATTGACGGAGAAGTAACGACGGAATTTCCAACGACACATTTACTTGAGAAGGCAAAACCGGTGCTTGAGAAGCTTCCTGGCTGGAAGTGTGATATTTCCGGCATTAAGGATTATGAGGAGCTTCCGGAGAATTGTCGTAAGTATATTGAATTTGTAGAAGCTCATATTGGATATCCGATTACCATGATTTCAAACGGACCAGGACGTGACGATATTATTTACCGTCAGGTATAATTTATTTTCAATTTAAAAATTAGTTGTTTGAACGGAAGATTATTTTATTGAAACATGAATAATAATTTCAGCATTGCGGATACTAATTCTGAGTTTTTTATGAAAAGGAGGTATCTTGCAATGCCGGAATTAAGATGTACAGTGCAGACCTGTGTTCATAACAAGGAGTTTTATTGTGATTTGGATAAGATTCAGGTTGGCGGAGACAAGGCAAAACGTGCGACTGAGACTTGCTGTGACAGCTTTGTGGAGCGGAAGGGAGATTCCTACAGCAATGTTGCAGGCCAGGCTTCACCAACGAGTAAGATTGATTGTGAGGCTGTAGACTGCATGTATAATGACGAATGCCAGTGTCATGCTGGTAAGATTAGCGTAGAAGGAAGCAGCGCTTGTCAGTGTAAAGAGACAGAATGCGCGACCTTTACTTGCTGCTCATAATTGTATAGCAGATGGTTACAGTTTACACAGGACTTTGAACTCCATTACTGTTTGCGGGCCTGTTTGTCGAACAGCAGATGAATTTAAGAAATAAGGATATGGCAATTTGGTTTGCTGTATCCTTGTTTTTATGCTATACTAAGCGATAGTAAAAACGATGAATTTGGCAGGAGTGTACAGCATGGAAGAGGAAAAGAAGAAAAATAAAGATAGGACAGTAGAGACACCGGATGGGTATTACAGCAATCGGCCCAAGCTTGGGAATCATAGCCCATCCAGACTTAGGAGAGAGCTTGGTAAGTGTATGACCTATCTTGTGGTGGTAGTGGCGGGGATTGCATTTTATTTTGCGCTGTTGCGGCTTACGGATATATCGGGTGTGTTTGCAAAAGCGATTGATGTGTTGAAGCCCTTTTTATATGGCGCGCTCATAGCATTTTTGTTAAATCCTATTGTAAAGCAGGTGGATGCAATCCTGATTCCTGTGCTGGAGAAGCGAACAAGGAATAGGGATAAGGCTGAGAGATTATCCAGAACAGCAGGTATTGTGCTGGCGATTGTAATTATGATTGCGATTATCACAGGATTATTTAATATGCTGATACCAGAGCTTTACCAGAGTATACGGAGTCTGGTATTTACGCTGCCAAAGCAGGTAAACGGACTGGTAGAGCAGTTGAATGAGATAGTGAAGGATGATTCAAATATTGGCGTCATGCTTCGAACGTTTATAGAAGAGGCAACCGAGACTTTTGAGAACTGGCTGAAGAGTAATTTCTTTCAACAGGCTAATGATATTATGACGATACTGACTACTGGAGTGATTGATTTTGTCGGTGAGATATTCAATGCTCTGATTGGCGTGATTGTATCCATTTACATGCTGTACAGTAAAGAGATGTTTGGAAAACAGAGTAAAAAGATTACATATGCCGTCTTTCATGCTCGTCATGCTAATATTATTCTGCATGTCACCCAGAAGGCGAATGAAATATTCGGCGGTTTTCTCATCGGAAAGATTATTGATTCCGCAATTATCGGGTTGCTATGTTTTTTGGGGCTGACGCTTCTTAATATGCCATATACGCTTTTGGTCAGTGTTATTGTGGGGGTGACGAATGTTATTCCGTTTTTTGGTCCGTACATTGGAGCGATTCCAAGCGCCGTTTTAATTCTGCTGGTAGATCCGATAATGGGAGTCTATTTTCTGATTTTTATTCTGATATTGCAGCAATTGGACGGTAATTTTATCGGGCCGAAGATTTTGGGAAGCTCTACGGGATTGTCTTCATTTTGGGTGATTTTTGCGATTCTTCTGGGGGGCGGAATGTTCGGATTTATTGGGATGCTTCTCGGAGTGCCGACTTTTGCAGTTATATATTATATTATTCAAATGGTAATTAACAGTAGACTTCATAAGAAGAACCTGCCGGAAGCCTCAGAATTTTATGATGAATTTAGCTTTGTAGACGACGGCGGAAAGTATATGATTTCCAGAGAAACTTTGGAAAGGAAGCAAAGACAGGCAGAGGAAGAAAAGGAGGGGGAAGACCCTCCGGAGAATGATAATATTTAATATAGAAAGAGGGAAATAGTTATGCCGATTCGGGTACAGAATGATCTTCCGGTTAAGGAAATATTGGAGCGCGAGAATATATTTGTAATGGACGAGCACAGAGCGATGCATCAGGATATCAGGCCGATTCAGATTGGGCTTTTGAATCTGATGCCGTTAAAGGAGGATACAGAACTCCAGATACTTCGGTCTTTGTCCAATACGCCGCTGCAGGTAGACGTTACTTTTGTCAATGTGTCCGGCCATGTGTCGAAGAATACTTCGACCAGTCATATCAATAAGTTTTATCAGCCTTTTTCAGAGGTAAGAGAACGAAAATTTGACGGATTTATTATCACTGGAGCGCCGGTAGAACAGATGCCTTTCGAGGAAGTGGATTATTGGGAGGAGCTGACAGAGATTATGAAGTGGACGAAGACAAATGTTACTTCAACGATTCATCTCTGCTGGGGGGCCCAGGCGGCGCTCTATTACCATTATGGAATTGACAAAGTTCAGATGCCGCACAAACTGTTTGGCGTATTTCCACATCAGGTGATGAACCGAAAGATACCCTTAGTACGAGGATTCGACGATGTGTTTATGGCGCCGCATTCCAGACACACAGATGTGCCGATTGAGAAGCTCCGGCAGGATAAGAGAATTACAATTCTGGCAGAGTCGGAGGAAGTGGGGCTGTTTCTTGGAATGGCAGAAGACGGGCGTCAGATTTTTGTGATGGGTCATCCGGAATATGACAGAGTAACGCTAGATGGAGAGTATAAGAGGGATATTGGAAAAGGACTTCCAATTGAGCTTCCAAAGAATTATTATCCGGAGGATAATCCAGAGAATAAACCTTTGCTCACATGGAGGGCCACAGCGAATAACCTCTATACGAATTGGGTTAATTATTACGTCTATCAGACGACGCCTTATGATTTGGATGGAACGCCGTTCTAAGCCAGTGTTTTCAAGGGTTTCAGGGATTTAGAGATTTCATAGACCATAGTTCAATCTTTACAAAATAGCTCAAAATAGCTCATATCTTTACAAGAAAATGGGGTACAAAATGGGGTACGAGCAAAAATAAATGGGGTACGGTTAAAACAGAATAAATGATCTAAAAAAATTGTTGAAGAAGACTTTCATGGGATAGCTCGTAAAGATTGTTTTAGAAATTCTTAATGATGTAAGGGGTGATTTAAAATTTTACAATAGTTTTACACCAAATGAAGTTAAAATTTGAAATGCATTCTCAAAATGAGAAAATCGTAAAAAATAAGGAGCGAAAGTGCTCCTTATAATTGAAAAAATATAATTTCTATTATGTAGCGTTCCATATATACATGCACAATGCGTATAAGGATTTAAAACATTTGGCAGAGCAAGATATCACTGATTTGTGTTTTATAATGTAAGTGTGATACCTTACTCTGTTTTTATATGTTTAGAAAAGGCAATTTATACTTTTGTAATAAATTCTGCTTTTACGAATCCATAGTATTTTCCAGCGATTCTAATATAGTACCAGTCTTCGGAATTATTATCTTTAACAGTGTCACAGACATCCACAAGGTTGTCTTTATTTAGAATTGGCCAGTTTTTAATATTGGGGTTCTCGGTGCCAGCCCATGTACGCACATTTAAGCCATTGCCAGAAACACTGCCTGTCCATTGCGGAGCTTTATTTAAGCCATTACCAGAAGATAGATTGGTAGAAGTTGAAGAATGAAGTTTTGCAATTGATTCATCCAATTTTGCCATTGTAGCAGGGCCACAGGAGCCATCTACTTCAAGATTATTTTTTTTCTGAAAATCTATAATTGCACCTTCTGTAGCGGGGCCAAATGATTTATCCTCAGCAAGATTATATCCCAATCTGTTTAATTTCTTTTGAATGGAAAGTACTTCGTCGCCATAGTCGCCTAATACCCAGTAATCCTTTACAGAATAAGAAATAGAATCATTAGCGTAACATCCTTTTTCAAGATTAGTAGCAGTGTGCGCATTATCATTAAGAAGAATATCTCCTCGTTCTAAATAATTTGCATTTGTTAAGTATTTCGCATCGGTAAGTACTTGGAAACCAGCGTTTCTTAACATATTTCTCATATAATGGGTACTTGTAATGGTTACAGATTTTAGCTGTTCCATTCCAAGTAGAAATCCAACAGCTTTTATATTTGCCATAACACCAGAGCTACAGTCTGCTTCACATTTAATTTTAATTTTTGCCGGATCGTATCCAGCCTTTACTAACTCGTTCCAGTATGTATTTCGTTCTCCCTGATCATAACCAATATTATCATTTTGAGCTGCTTTCGTTGCAAGCTCTGCAATTTTTTCTCTGACATTTGAATCGGGATGTCTTAAAATGCAGTTCCAAGGTCTGTTGTACCATGTTCTTAAATACCATTCTGTTCCAGACTGATCACCAGCCTGTCCACCGATATATTTTCCACGTTCGTCATGTCCACTGTTTGATATTAAACTCATAATTTTACTCCTTTCTTGTAATAAAAAATAAGAATCTTTCGATTTCTAAAATAATAGTTATTCTACTTTTTTAAAGCTACTCAATTAAAGCAGTACTATTTTACAGTAACATCATTATTTATCTATAATCATATTTTTGTATAAAAGAAAACACCACCTATTTCTAGGTGATGTTTTCATAAATTTAGAGAATTAAAAAAATATTTGTGCCTAACTTAGTTTTATTCAATTACTTTGAAACTTTCTACATGATTAAATTTCCAATTTTTAATACTCATATCTAAAATACCACGTATTTCAATCTTTTTTCCATCTTTATGAGCATCACAAGCATCTTTATAATCTTCGTCTCCTAATTCTGCTTTAACAGTTCTAAAGTCTCCATCTTTGCAAATTAAGATAGATATATTTCTTTTATATCTTTCTTTAGCAATTTGTATTCTTTTTAATGATTTTACATATCCCTGCAAAGTTATTTCTTTTTCATTTTCAATATTTCGATATCTTTTTGCTATTTCATTAATAATATAAAAATGATTATTTTTTATTACGATTCTTTCAATACTATTTGATTTCTGAGTTATAGCAGAAGCATATCGAATTTTTGCTTCAATGGAAACATCTTCCTTCTCTGGTTTTAATTTCATTAAAGCATCACACATATTAGCTGTAACTCCTGATTCATAGGCTTCTGGAAGAGTTTCATCTAATGTTGTCTTATTGTAAGTTATCTCATCAATCTGTTGCATAGCCTTACCTATTCTTTTGACTATTTTATGTTCTACCGAAGGATCAGGTTCGCATTCTGGTAGAACTAGTTGTTCATTTTCTTCATCGACAACTTTGATATCAATATTGATTATAAAACTGCCAAAATCTGTTTGTGCCAAATGAAAATTATCTACTATTGACTTTGCGTTGTTAGTTGTTCGTAAACAAATAGGCTCCTTGCATTGCTCTGCACATGCTGAGTAAAGAATTAAGTCTTTTATACCTTCAATACAATTTGATGCATATCCTAATGGTAATGTGCCATTTTCAGAAAGTTTCGACTTTATTCTAAACTCTAATAAATCATAATATGATGAATTAATTTCCTTAATAATATCATTATCTGATTTTTTGTAAAGCTCAGATAATGTTTCTATTACATCTGGAAGTGCAATATAAAAATCCTTATATTTTTCACTAGCAGGTATTACTAAAGATTCGCCTTCCCACTCAAAAACCATTAATTTTTTGTTTTTAAAATTATAATCTCTTTTCCAATTTTTAAACAAGAGATATTTTTCTAAAGATGCAGCCGTTATATTCAGTAATTTTTCTTTTCTTATCATAACGTTACACCCCCTTTTATCATATCCATTAATCTTATTAGTTCTTCTGGCGTAAGTTTTTGGTTTGCTGGAATTTTAATGCGAACTTTTTCTTTATTAGGCACATCGGGAAATCCCGTCAAAGAACACCAATATGCGCATTTGCGAAGTTTTAATTCATCGTCCAACATATCTACCCACTCATCTTTTTCTCTAGGTAAACAGTATAAAATTAAAATTCGTTGACTTCCTACTTCGGTATCAATTAAATCTTTATAATTTTTGATTTCTAAATCATATAATATGATTCCATTTTTAATTTTAGCATTGACAGTGGCTTTCAATTGAAAATCAATGGAATATCCTGATTCAACATATCTTTTACGATTTTTACTATATTTGATATCATTAATACTACCATCAATACCATAATCTCTACGTCTTTGTTCACATCCCATTCCTGCATATGCAGAAATAGCCTGTGTGTAAGCGAAGCTTAATTCTTCTTTAATATGTGCATCTGTCAATACTATAACACCTCCCTATATTTTACAATATTGTACCGCAAGAAACATAGTTTTTCAATAATTTGTACAATATGAGTTATAGGTACAATTAATAATAGAGGATTACTTATTCTGCTTTATCGTTCAGCTCATTGATTCAATTTCAGATAATATCGAGGTTTCTCTTCATTGAATATCCAATACCTCAAATAATCATCCAATATAATAGCTAAAAAAGATATAAAGAACCAGATAATTGTAAATGGCAAACAGATTTGTCCAAGAATGTTAAACGGCATATTACTGTAATCCCATACATTCCACTGGAGAAATAGGTTCACTATAATGCCAGAAATAAATTCCAGCAGGGTTATAATTATTGCTCCGATTAACATTTGTTTGTATAATGGCATATCCCATTCAATATGTTCATTTATACAACCGATAAAATAGAAAGCCAGACCACCAACTAGAATCATTGTCCAATGCGTATATCCTCGGTATAATATTTCGATTAGCGAGTAAATCAAACCACCTATACTAATTAAAATAAGTGGTTTGATACCCTTACACATTATCCTGTGCGGAATAGAAGTCCGCAAGCACTTCAGACTGATATTCTTCGGGAATATACATACCGTATTCAACTTCCTGTATACTTTCTTTATCCTGCATACTGTTAATGTAAATTCGTAAATCCCTGAAATAAGTTACCTGAAAACTGATGAAGCTGAGAGCTGCACTGGTAATCTTATTCATATCCTCTGCGCTGTAATATTTGCAATGTTCTGCATTATTTGATTCATGCCATGGGATTTTTTCTGTGCCCTGTGCCGCTAATGTCTGTAAACCCATGAGAGAAATCTGGTCTTGATCTTTCAGTTCAAATCTTTCCATTGTTCCATTAGAAAGCGTTACCTCAACGCCATTCTGTATGGTTTCCTGTTGTATCTGGTTCATTTCTGCAATTTTCTGTAATTTTAATTCTTCCAGTGTCGGCTCATACGGCTCTGTATCTGGATTCGGTTCTGACGGTATGTAGATACTTCCGTCATTGGATAATTGATATCCGTTATATTCCTTGGTTGTTTCATCATTCCGGTACATGGTTGTAAAATCATGATAGAAAGTCCCTCCGATGTCCACTTTACATTCTTCATCTAAATACAAATCGAATCCACTGGTATTTTCTTCTTTTTCCTTCTCAAATTTTATCGTAACAAGATTGTCCTCTGGAATTACAATTGCTTTTCTTGCAATTTCATCTCCCAGAAACTTAATATATGCCATAATCGGTTTCCTCCGTTTTTTCATTCTAAATTTATAAAGTCTCATTAATTTAATGAAGCGTCAGCCAGCTTGTCCAAGCCGCTGGATTTCCCATGTAGAATCTTATAGCTAAACAGGGTAAACTTGTACTAGTAAAAAAATCAGGAGTGATTAAAATTTGCGTTTTATAATATGGAAGTACAATAAGATTTCCCCATAATTGATATGTTCCGACTTTAAATGCCCCACCACTGTGACACGATATCTTTAAACTCTGTCCATCTATGCTATATATTCCCGGCGTTGTAACCGAATCTAAATTCGTTGATGGGATTGCTCCTTTAAATCTTAAGGAGTTTGCCAATCCACTATTCAATCCATTATAAGCACTCTTTAAAGCTAATGCTCCGGCAATCTTTCCTGACGTGGTATTGGCAAGTACATCGTTCAGATTATTGATAATACTTGGATTAAATGGTTTCCACGCCTGCCACGCGCCATTTACATATGTTCTCCACTTTGGATCATATGTATCATTTCCATATGGAATAGCTATCTGAAAATAATTACTTCCTCCCGATTGAAATGCTATGATAAACCCATATGTATTGAATGGTTTTGTTCCAGTTGGATTTTGGTCGGCATTGAACCATGTGCACCCCGTAAAAAGTGAATTCAAATTGGTTACCGTATTATTCCCAAGTGCAAGTTTATTTTGTTTTTTATTTAAATCTGAATCGGTTGCAATTGTTCCCCCAGCACCATTTCCAGCAAATTTATAGAAAGGCCCAAGTTTTCCATTCGTATTTTTATATATCCTGTAATTGTCAGTATCATATGAATCTTGCTGCCATTTAACACCATCTGTTGGAGACTCTATTTCTATATTTCCGCCTTCCGAATCTGTCCACATATAAGCTTTATTGCCGCCAAATACTTTTGTTCCTGTTATGGTACTATTTGACTCTACTTTCCCGGTAACACTAACATCGCCAGCAATTGTTCCTCCGGTTTTTCTAAAGAAGTTTGATGTATCAATTTCCCCAGGATCCCCTTTTTCTCCCCGCTTGCCCTTTATATTTTTAAACGTAAAGTTAAAATTCTTCTGCCGATCGGTTCCATCAGTTTCTATCGTTACTTCCGGGTCATCCTCACCAGTGTCAACTACATGAGCTGATACCGTTCCAAATCCGGCAGGGGTGCCTTGGGGGATGGTAAATAAAAGTCTGGCATCCTTTGCTGTGCCTGTATTTTCTACACTCGCTTCAGTATCAG
>CAJSZQ010000017.1 GCA_910574185.1 Lachnospiraceae bacterium | reverse complement strand
CCGCCGGGATTTATAGGTAACAAAAAAATCGCCTCCAGTCGATTGAAATAAAATATAATCAATCGGCTTCGCCGCAAATTTTGAGCGATTTGTCAAGCGTTTTTTGCAAAAAAGTGGGTGATTTTTTGAGATAGGGATCTGAAAGCCTTATAAAATCAGGGCTGAAGATTCCGAGAATATATAACTAATCTTAGGAGGAAAATTATGAGTAATTTATTTAATCTGGACGGTCCTGTTCTGCAATTTATCAATAAAATTGTTTACAGTGTATATTTGAACATTTTATGGTTCATCTGCTGTATTCCCGTTGTAACGATCGGTGCATCCACCACCGCTCTTTTCTATGTCACACTTAAAATGTCAAAAAACGAAGAAGGCAATCTCACGAAAGCATTCTTCCATTCTTTTAGGGAGAATCTGAAGCAGGCGACAATCATATGGCTAATCCTCCTGTTTCTTGGCATTGTTCTTGGCATTGACGGTTATGTACTGTATCATCTGCGGTTTGAAAACATATTTTGGACCCTTTGTACGGCAGTGTTCTTTGTAACGGGAGCTGCCTATGCCATCGTCCTAATGTATATCTTCCCTCTTCTTGCCAGATTCGATAATACGGTTGGCGCCATGTTCAAAAACGCACTGTTTATCGGTCTCCGTTTTCTGTTCTGTACCGTATTGATGGCTGTTATTTATTTTGCCATGCTTCTGGTTGTAATCCGCATCTTTACTCCGGCCGTCATCTTCGGGGAGGGCCTCTGCGCATTGCTCTGCTCCCATCTGCTGTCCAATATTCTGGCGTTATGCGAAGAAAAGACGGAAGAACACAATGAAGCCGCATCCGAAGTATCATAAATTAAGAGATACCGTCAAAATCTTTGAATCAAAGGGGAATCTATATGAAATCTAAAACGACTACATCTGAAAAAAAAGAATATTGGAAGAACCTTCGCAGAAAGCAGAAGGTGCAGTATGTCTGGGATTATTATAAATTCCCCATCGCCGTCGCCCTTATTTTTTTCTATATCATCGGCTATACCATCTGCGGGCATTTCGGCGAAAAAGATATTCTCCTTTATACCGGACTTATCAATATATCTGCCGGTGAAGAGCTTACCGGACAATTGAGCGACGGCTTTCTGGATTATTCCAATAAGAACCCTGACAAGCATGATCTTCAGTTATATACAGGATTATATCTGACAAATAACCCTAATGACCCCAACCACGAATACGCCGCCTCCTCCCGCATCAAGCTCCTTGCCTCTATCGACGGCGAACAACTGGATGTAGTCCTTATGAACAAGGAGGTTTTCGATGCATTCTCCCAGAATGGATATCTGGTTAATCTGGAAGAACTGCTTCGGGCTTCGGCTCCCGGTGATTTTGCGGAATTAAAGCCATATCTCGTCACTAACAAAGTCATATCGGAGGATAATTCTGAGGATCTGCTGATGGATGATTCTCTGTCTTACCATGCTGTCTCAAGCGAATATCCTATGGGGCTTAATGTATCACAGAAAGGCCTTTTTAAACAGGCCGGATTTGTAGACGACGTATTTCTTGGCGTAATCGGCAATTCGCCGCGCACAGATATGGCGGTGAACTATATCAGATATCTATATTCGCAGACATGTCCGTAAATTATACACAAAACATTATCATTCTACCGCTTCCCCAACATCCCCGATGACATGGAAAAACGGGGCTGTCGCTTTAACGAATGAAAATTCGTGAAGAGGCAGCTTCATTTTTCTTGCTTTTATATGGGATTTCAACCAGCAGTATACTTTCCGCAAGCACATTATTTCCCCTCAGAAAGGCACTGACTTTCATCCTTTTTTCCCGGAAGTCTGCACTTCTTTTATCTTCAGAATTCCCTCCCCGGTCTGAACATATCTTTCACTTTATCGCTTTGCCAAAACGTCCGTTTTACTGCATTCTGATATCCGATTTTCTGATAAAATCCGTTTTCGCCTCCTGTCATGTGCGTTGCACCTAACTTTTTGTTCTCCGATACATTTCAGACAATGCGGCGGCGGTAAGTCCTTTATGCCGGTATTCGGGAATTGTGCAGGGCGGTTCCAAGTATGCCAGATGATTTTCAGAAGTCCACCACATTCCTACATAGCTGACATATTCCCCTTTCTCATCTGCAATAATTCTATAGCATCTGTCGCTGCCCTCTTTATGTAGCTGATTCCCTAAATATATCTTTTTGTCATCCCAAAACTTCACAACCGGGCCGTTTGGAAGGGCATATTCGATATTAGCAAAAGAACCCTTTAGCGCATTAAGCTCTGTCACTTCCTCCATATCCTGAATACTAAGCGCATTGAACGCTGCAACTAGCTTTTCTTTCAATTCGTTTAACGCTGTCTCTCCTCTTTTACAACATTGTGCAACAAGACATTCCGCTCCAAAAGGCTGGCCTCCCGCTGCAGCACATCCATTACAAGTACTGTTTAATTCGCATTTCGCACAGTCAATTCCGCAAATAGATTTCATTATATTTTCCTCCGTATTCTCTCGCCGCCAAGCCTTTAGAGAACATAAAAAGCACCTGGCTTTTGCCAGATGCCCATTATATCTTTATTCATTTACCAGTGGCTCCTGCCTTTTATATAATTTTTCTGCATATTCCGCTTTCTGTATCTCTCGCCAAGCCTTTTATAACTTATTCACCGCGCTCTCCAGATACCGGTTATCCGTCTCATAGAACCGCTCCGCTTCCACCGATTCCGCCAGCGCCGCATCAATCGGCATCTTTCCAAGCACCGGAAGCCCCAGCTCTGCGGCAATCTCGTCGATATGACTCTTACCGAATACCGCAATCTCCTTCCCGCAGTCCGGGCATTTCAGATAGCTGTAATTCTCCACAATCCCCAGCACCGGAATATTCATCGCCTCAGCCATATGATAGGCTTTCTTTACAATCATCCGCACCAAATCCTGCGGAGAGGTAACAATCACCACACCGTCCACCGGCAGGGACTGGAATACGGTAAGCGGTACGTCGCCGGTTCCCGGCGGCATATCCACAAAGAGATAGTCCAGTTCTCCCCACATCACGTCGGTCCAGAACTGCTTCACTACCCCCGCGATGACCGGACCCCGCCAGATAACCGGGTCGTCTTCATTCTCCAGAAGCAGATTCACAGACATAATCCTTGTCCCGTCCGGCGCTTCGCATGGGAAAATTCCCTCATCGGTTCCCTTCGCCTTCTCGTGGATTCCGTACATCTTCGGAATGGACGGACCCGTAATATCCGCGTCCAGAATCCCTACGTTAAAACCCTGCTCCCGCATCATACGCGCAAGAGACGCCGTTACCATGGATTTCCCCACGCCGCCCTTGCCGCTGATTACTCCAATCACCTTATTAATATGTGAAAATGCATTGGCCGGCTCTCTGAAATCCTCCGGCTTGCCGGTACATGAATCCGCATGCGCACAGCCTGCGCAGTCCGACGGCGCGCAGCCGCTTTTTTGTTGTTCTTCCATAATTACCTCCTACTGACAAATTTTCTAAAAAATATATTCCTATCTTCTGCTGAACCTAATTCACCACAGCCTCTTCATCTCTCCAATCCCTAACCGGAAAACTACTCTTCTACCGCAGCAATCAGCTCCACTTCACAAAGAACTCCCTTGGGAAGCGTCTTTACTGCAACGCAGCTTCTCGCCGGCTTGGAAGTAAAATACTTTGCGTACACTTCATTAAACGCCGCAAAATCTGCCATGTCTGCCAGAAAGCAGGTGGTCTTAAGCACATGGTCAAAATCTGTGCCCGCCGCCTTCAGAACCTCTCCTAAATTCTTACATACCTGCTCTGTCTGCTCTTCAATGGTAACTGCTACTACGTCGTCCTTCTCCGGATTGATTGCAATCTGTCCCGCCGAATACAGGATTCCTCCATGCACATACCCCTGTGAATATGGCCCTAACGCCTTCGGCGCTTTCTCGGTTGCTACTACTTTCATCTTCTATCTCTCCTTTGCCTTTTCTAATAATTCCTTTGCTGCGCAGATATCAAATAACGCCATCCCCACTGATTTGAAATAGGTCGTACCTCTGGCAATCTCTTCTTCATCCGCGTCAGACTTCAAAAAATCACTCATAAGAACCGTTCTGTCCATAGTAATTCTTCCCTCAGAAAGAGGCTGGCTCAAGTCCCCGCTCTCCACACACGCATAGGGCAGCTCAATATACACCTTATCCGTCAAATCCCAAATCACATCTGGAATCTCCCGCATCTTCGGCGTATATGACCCAATGGCAATGATACACTTCCCCTTAAGAAGCTCTTTGTCATTCGGCAGCACCGGTTCCGTCGAAGGGGTGGCGGTGCAGATAATATCGCTCATTTTCACCAACTCTTCCACTTCCTTACATTGTACTACTTCAATAGCCGGATTCGCAATAGCTTTCTTAAGTCTTGCCAGATAATCCGTCAAATCTCTCTCACTGTGGTTAAACACATAAACAGTATGGATATCTCTGGCCGCGCAGGCATAAACAGCCAGATGAAATCCCTGTACTCCCGCTCCTACAATCCCCACTGTACGACAGTCTTTTCTTGATAAATGACGGATTCCCACGCCGCCGACCGCCCCCGTCCGCCATGCAGTAACCGACTGCCCGTCCAACACAGCTACAGGCGCTCCTGTTTTCTGATCATTTAAGAGCACCACTCCGTCAATGGAAGGCAGGCCAAGTTTCGCATTTTCCGGAAAAATACTCAGAATCTTGGTGCCGATTACATCCTTTGTGTAACAGGGCATGTACATCAGCGTCTTTTGTTCATGCTCCACCACCGGCCTCTCCGGCATATAGAACTCCTTCTCCCCAAAAATCCGGTATGCTTCCTCAATGGTATCCATCATCTCATTCGGATTAATTAACGCTTCAATCTCTTCTTTGTTTAAAATAATCATTGCTCATTCTCCCTTAGTATCTGCATTTTATAAACTATATAACCGCTTCAATTAACGTCTTATTGCCTATCGTGATAATATACTGTTCGCCGCAATAATCCACAATAACATCTGTGCGTCCCAGATTTCTTGTTCTGGATTCTATATAATAATTTCCGGTTCCATTAATAATCGGGCGAAGATAAAGCAGAAAATATTTTCTCCCCTCCTCTTCCACAAACGTCTCATCTCTGTCATGATATAAATCAGTAAAATGCTCTGCAAACTTTTCCAAAACCCTTTTCATATTTAAGCGTCCATTCACAATAAACTGACTCTTATCCCGCAAAGACGCCTTGTACATCTTCTCTCCCTGAATTTCGGCAGTTGACAAATACATATTATAAAGCCGCATCTCAAATATACGGTTTGAAATCATCACATTTCCCTGCCGATTCTTAATAAATCCAAACATTGCAGCCATATCTATTACTTCATTATCCGCATTATAGGCAATATTTTTACCCGAAAAAAGTAATGTCTGTAGTATCGTATTAAATTCCGGATAACTGACCAGCTTCTCACTCAATGATTCAAACAATGTATTCTTTTCTTCCAAAAGTAAGCGGACGGCCCCATAAAATCCCTCTTTCGTCCATGCCATACTCTTTGGCTGACCTTCCTTCCCCACGTCCTCATCCATCAGCTTACAAAGCCTGGATACAAGAAAGGGATAACCGGATGTATAATTATAAATCAGACCAGCCATCTCCCTGGCATTCATACCGGTATGGTAATCTGCCTCATATTCCTTAAGCATTCCGACAATCCCATCCTCAGATAAACTCATATCCATTTTAAAATCCGTTGCAATGTTCCATGGACTGTTCATCTTATGCTCCTCTTCCGGGCGGATTTTACGTTTCAGATTCCGTACATCATGCACTCCGGCTAATATCACAGACTGAATAACCGGCTGTTCATCTCTGTCAATATAATATGCCCGAAGCTGTGCCAGAAAATCCAGAAACACCTGGTTATTCGACGCACTATCTACCTCATCAATCAGCAATACAACCTGTCTGTCTGTTTCAGCGCAGATATCACTGATATTCTCAAACAACGCCTTCAGAGCAAAAAACTCATTCCGACAGTTCACCTGCTTTTGCAGATTATTCAACGCTTCTTTCAACCCTTTTGACAGCTTTGGCTGTTTCCGCTTCAACAATCTTAAAAACGAACTGGCAAAGGAAATCGCAAATACATTTTCACTTTCAAATTCGGCATTTCCAAATGTCTGAAAATCCATTAAAACCACGTAATAATCATCTTTCAGATAACGGCTAAACATCCGCAGCGTAGTTGTCTTACCATACTGTCTCGCCCGGTTAATTGTAAAATAACTTCCAGCGTCTACAAGAACCTTCAGCTCCTTCAACCGCTCATCAATATTTACCATATAATGCAATCCCGGCTTGCAGTCACCAGTCACATTAAACACTTTCGCCACATTCCCCTCCCCCTTCCGTTTATTCATATCTTCCAGGCACACCTTATGGCCATTCGGCCGTTTCACAAAGTATACCCTCCGGGCACCCCATTATGGCCATTCGGCCGTTTCACAAGGTATATAAAAATATAGTAACAGACAGGCATTTTTTCTATCTATTACTATATCATACCCATTTCTCAATTGCAAAAACAACAGCCTCCTTATTCCCTCGCTTTATACTTGCTGGCAACAAGCCCGACGCTCAAAAAGAAGACCGCAAAAATCATCTGTATCCCGATTCCTCCCCACACTGCCGCGCTCTGGGCCGCTGTAAACTGTACATTATTTCCAACAATCTCATTCACCGTCTCATACCAGTACACCGGAAGAAAATGCGCCGCCTTTCGTACCCCCTCTGAAAGCATGCTCATAGATACAAATACTCCACAGACAAAACACATTCCCAGAGAGATCACATTGGTTGCCGCACTCACAATGGTCTCCTTTTCCACCAGTACTCCTACGATAAAGGAAATAGACAGCGCCACCAACACCATTACAAAAGAATTTAACAGATAATACGGGAGGTTATGGTCCTGCAGAAACTCTTTCCTATAGAGTATCATCGGCAACAACATACAAATGAACCAGAAAACCACGCCTACCACAACATATCCCGCCACAAGTCCTGCGTTCTGCGTTCTCAAAGATACGCTGGAGCAGAGTATCCGCCGCCTCACATCTTCTTTTCGGTATGCAATCATGACAAAACCAATAATATAACACAGCACTGCCAGAAACAGATAAGGAAGAAATTGAAACAAATAAGCATGGGGCGCCATCTGTCCCCCATGACCGTTTTTATCAATCATCGTAACCTCTGTATCCAGCTTCCCAATCCGCATTGCCTCTTTTATCGCCTCTTCCGTAGAAAATCCCCCGCTTTTTAGTATCCTTACTTCATTTAAGAAGGCGTCAATCTGCTGGTCAATATAGTAAGCGCTGAAGGTTCCCGGAACTTTCGTAGTTTTTAGACGTTCCCCTTCCTTCAAATATTTCTGTTCAAAATCTTCTGGAATGGTCACCACATAAAAAATGTTCCGATAGAACAGATTCTCCTGAATTACTGTTTTATCGTCTTCCAAATTCACAAGCTGATGTTTTTCTCCTAAATATTCCTTGATACTCTCCGACAGTCTTCCTCCATCCCGGTCTATTACGGCAATCTTTAAGCTTTCCTCCTGAAACTGATTCATGCCTTCCCCCTTCGTCATAAGCTGAACCATAATACAAATAGTCATAAAGATAGCCAGATAGAGAAAACCTATTTCCAAATTTCGTTTTACAAGTATCAGAAATCCTTTAAATACTATCATACCGCTCCCTCCTTACCACAATAAATGACGCCGCCACACATACTGCGCACATAACTGCCAGAATCAGCAGATTCCTGGCCATCCTTTCTGTATCGTTATAAACCGCCATACAGTAATAACTGTCGCTTAATACCGCCGCTGGATTGATACGGTTAATCACCGGACAATACTGCTCAATAAGATTCTTCATATTTCCGAACATCAGACCCGCTAAGAATCCTGGAAACAAGGTAAATAATACACCAAATCCCATCTTCATTCCTAATGAAAACCGGCTGATACTTCCCACAAGAGTTCCTAAAGACACGCCAATCATACTTCCAAAAAGATTAATGAATAGAATGCCTCCTGCATTTCCTCCCAAATCAATCTGAAATACAAACTGTACTATTCCGGTAAGCGCCGTCACATTGATAAACTGAATTGTAAACAATACAAAAAAATTGCCAAGTATCAGCTTCAGCTTATGCGTAGGAGTAACGCACCTCCTTGCTCCAAGCGCAGACAGATTTGCCTGACTCTCACAGCAGGCCTTAATTCCCAGATACACCCCCGACAAAGCCGTATAGGCAATCAATGCGAAAAAGTAAGAAATATTAGGATTTAATGTTCGTCCTCCCACGCTTAGTTCTTCTGTAGTTTCTCTCCATTCTTCCAGCGCTTTTACAGCTTCCCCTATAGCCTCCGGATGTGCCGTTCCTACCGCCTTTATCATTTCTGTATTCTTCTTGTAGGTGTCCAGAAGAGCCTTTAGTATACTCTGCTGCAAATCCGATTTTGCCACTGTAAGTCCCGGTTCCTTCCCTGCATAAAAGATTCCTTCAACCTCATCCGCCTTAAGCGCCAGAAGCGCTTCCTCTTCCTCCATTACTTCCGTTTCCAGCACATCTCCGTCCAACTCCTCCAGAAATGATAGAAAAACTTCTTTATCATCGGTCTGTTTATCTTCTTCTACAATCGCTGTTCGTATTACTTCCATATCTTCCCCAAAATTCCCGTTTCCAATGGAGGTTCCAAAAGACATATAAAACAAGCTTCCAAGAATGACTGGAAAACCCAACGCCCAAAACATAACCGACCATTCTCTGACTGTCTGCAGGAACTGGTATTTTATTAAGTGCAGCATAACGCTTCCCCCTTTCTAATCTCTCAGCTCTTTTCCTGTAATTTCCAGAAATACGTCGTTGAGGGTAGGCAGTTCAGAAAACACCCGTCCAAAAGCAATGTCCTTTTCCTCCAGATAATGAAGAATCCGTACCAGATTATGCTTTGCGCCGCTTAAGCGCAGCTTTAGCACCTGTTCTTCATAAGTAACCTGAAATACATGGGGAAGTTCCCCCATCTGTGCAAGCTGCTCCTCACTCAGCGCCACCGCCTCTATGGTAATCGTCTCTCCGGTTTTAATCATACTTTTTAGTTCTTCCTTCGTTCCTGTGGCCAGAACCTGTCCATGATCCATAATGGCAATCCTCGTACAAATCTGCTCCACCTCTTCCATATAATGAGAGGTATAAATAATCGTAGTTCCCTGACGATTCAGCTCTAAAATCCCTTCCAGAATCTTATTCCGGCTCTGTGGATCTACTGCAACCGTAGGCTCATCCATAATAATCAGTTTCGGCTTATGGGCAATACCGCAGGCAATATTCAGCCTGCGAAGAAGGCCTCCTGACAGCTTCTTCGGACGCATCTTACGAAAATCCTCCAATCCTACAAACTGAATGGCCTCTTCCACAAGTTCCTGTCTCCGCTTCTTATCTCTGATATATAGTCCACAGAAATAGTCTATATTTTCCCAGACAGACATCTGTTCAAATACCGCCACATTCTGCATGACTACTCCAATATTCCTCTTCACCTCATAACAATCCGGTTTCATCTCTTTATCCATAATCCGAATACTGCCCTTATCGTATTTTAAAATTGCCAGCATACAGTTAATCGCTGTAGTCTTGCCCGAACCATTCGGTCCTAAAAGTCCGTAGATTTCACCTTCTTCTATCTCAAGGTTTAAATGGTCAAGAGCCACCAGACTGCCGTACCGTTTCACAAGATTCGTAATTGTAACCATGCTCATGCTGTAACATACCTCCTATGCTTTTATCTTAGTTTATAGTATAGCCCCTGCTATTCTATAATTACAGTGTCAGGCGTCAGGAATCCATATTACAAATGTCATGAAAACATCTGGAATTTCTGAAAAAATTTTGCTATGATGTGAGTAAACAGCATAGAAGGAGATTTCCTATGAATCAGATTCTTGATAGAAGCATTCTGCTAATTTACTGCCTTGGCAGCGTGTTTTTTACAAATATAGATACGGCTCTCCTGATTGCTTTTCTTTCTGCATCCATTCATACCTGTCTGCATTATTACGCCGGTCAGAGGAGTTTTCATTTGTTCCTGTCTTTGCTTTATCTGGCGTTAATGCTCCTTAATCCAGAATTTATTCTGTTTTTCCCGGCAGTGTTGTATGGTATCCTGGAAGATAAATATCGGACAATTCTGGTTCCCTGCGGGCTTCTTTGTCTGTTTCGGCTAACGGAGGCAGCTCTGAAGACACAGTTTTTTCTGATAACCGGAATACTCTTGTCTCTTCTGCTAAGCCGCCACGCTCATTCCTATCAGAATCTGGTACAGAAATTCAAACAGACGCGTGACGACAGCGTAGATCTAAATCTTCTGCTTAAGGAAAAGAATCAGGTTCTCCTTGAGAAGCAGGGCTATGAAATCTATACTGCCACATTAAAAGAGCGGAACCGAATTGCCCGCGAAATCCATGATAATGTGGGCCATATGCTCTCCCGCTCCATTTTGCTGACCGGCGCTATCCGTACCGTCAACAAAGATACGGCCCTTACCCTTTCCTTAGAACAATTGGAGACCACACTCAGCTCCGCCATGACCAGTGTGCGGGAAAGTGTCCATGATCTGCACAACGAATCCATCCATTTAAAGGAATCTTTAACAAGCCTTATTGAAGCATTTACCTTCTGTCCTGTTTCCTTTGAATATGATATGGGTTTTGAAGTGCCTAAAACAGTTAAGTACTGTTTGATTGCCATCATAAAAGAAGCTCTGAATAATGTCATGCGGCACAGCAATGCAAAAAAAGTGCATATTACTCTCCGGGAACATCCAGCCCTTTATCAGCTTATCATAGAAGATAACGGAACCCTGCAGCCCACATATGCAGAAGACGGACTGGGCCTTCTCAATATGAAAGAACGAATCGCCACTCTGAATGGACAGATACAAATACAGACAGAGAACGGATTCCGAATTTTTATTACCATTCCGAAAAGAGAGGATTTCTAAGATGATAACCATATTAATTGTTGATGATGATATTCTGGTAACTACAGCTCTAAAGACAATTCTGGAGTCCGATAAACAGCTTACCGTAATCGGAACTGGTTCTGACGGAAGGGATGCCGTCCGCATGTACAAAGAACTTCACCCGGACGTGCTGCTGATGGACATCCGCATGATGGACATGAACGGGTTGGACGCATCGGAACAGATTCTTGCCGAATATCCTGACGCAAGGATTCTCCTGCTCACTACCTTTTCCGATGACGAATACATTGTAAAAGCATTAAAATCTGGTATAAAGGGTTATCTCC
This sequence comes from Lachnospiraceae bacterium, assembly GCA_910574185.1. GTDB lineage: Bacteria > Bacillota > Clostridia > Lachnospirales > Lachnospiraceae > Claveliimonas. The sequence continues at coordinate 72,049 of CAJSZQ010000017.1, read as the reverse complement.
TTAAGCAGGACTATGAAAGCATCATCCCTGCCATCAAAGCCGTACACACCGGACAGACTGTTTTCGGCAGCAAAATCGTCTCCCGGATTCCTAATCTTTTAGAGCAAAAAGAAGATTTCCATTACGAGGACTACGAAATCGGAGAAAAAGAATATCAGATTATCACGCTGGTCGCCGAAGGCTTAAACAATAAAGAAATCGCCGGAAAACTCTGCCTAAGCGAAGGAACCGTCCGTAACTACTTAAGTGAAATTCTGAACAAATTAAATCTTAGAGACCGCACACAGCTTGCGATATTCTACTATCGGCGCTCCTGATATGTTTCTGCCGGTCAAGCTAAACCGCAGTAATATTGAAACGTTACAAACTCTGATTCCTAATGACGGTGATATAATATGTTAAAAAAATTGAATCACATCAGAAATACATTCACAATTATCTTTTTGGCAGCAGCTATTATTGTGAAACTAATTATTGGGAAAAAACTAAAACAACAGTAAAACTCTATCATTATACAGGGAACGAAGTTTCCTATATCATAAAAAAGCCTCCGATTAATCGTCGAAGGCTTCTTTCATCTTATTCATAAATCCCTTTTTCTTCGGCTTTGGTTTACTTTCTGCCGTCATATTCAACGTATTCCCGGTCAGTTCATCGAACTTTCGCAGCGCTTCCTTCGCCTCTGAACTCAGCTTTTCCGGCGTCTGAATTACTAAGGTCACATAGTGGTCACCCCGAATCTGAGAATTTCGTACAGAAGGTACTCCCTTGCCCCGAAGCCTTACCTTGGTATCCGTCTTTGTTCCCGGCTTCACAGTATAAAGCACTTCTCCGTCCACCGTCTTAATCTTGACATCCGCTCCAAGAGCAGCCTGTGCAAAGGAAATTGGCGCTGTGGAAAAAATATGCATATCCTGACGCTGGAAAATTGGATGTCTGGATACAGCCACCTCAACCAGCAAATCGCCTCTCGGACCCCCGTTCACTCCAGGCTCTCCTTTCTCCCTGATTCTTACGCTCTGTCCATTGTCAATTCCGGCCGGAATGGATACGGAAATCTTCTTCTTGTTGGAAATAAATCCCGTTCCGCCACAATCCGGACATTTATCCCGGACAATTTTACCGCTTCCATGACAGTCCGGACAGGTCTGAACATTCTGAACCGTCCCGAAGAAAGACTGCTGGGTATATACTACCTGACCTTTTCCGCCGCATTTTGAACAGGTCTCCGGTGAAGTACCTGGCTTAGCGCCGGTTCCATTACATTTCGGACATGGATCTTTCAGTACAACCTCCAGCTCCTTCTCACAGCCAAACACCGCTTCCTCGAAAGTAATCCTGACGCCTTTCCGAATATTCATTCCTTTCATAGGCCCCTGGTTTGCACGCCCGGTTCTTCTGCCGCCTCCAAACAAGTCGCCAAATATATCGCCAAATATATCGCTAAAGTCAGCTCCGCTGAAATCAAATCCACCGAATCCGCCTCCGCCGGCGCCACCCTCAAATGCTGCATGGCCAAACTGGTCATACTGCCTTCTTTTATCTGCATCACTAAGCACAGCATATGCCTCGGAAGCTTCTTTGAACTTCTTCTCTGCTTCGGCATCCCCTGGGTTCATATCTGGATGATACTTCTTTGCAACATTCCTATATGCTTTCTTCAATGCTGCATCGTCCGCATCTCTGCTGACACCGAGCACCTCGTAATAATCACGTTTATCTGCCATTGTAATCCCTTTCTTTCACGCGGAAATTCCGCGAGATAATCTGGCGCGTTTCCAGTCTCCTCCCGCGGAATATCAATCCTTAATTTTTACACAGACAACACTGCCCTGCTGCTACCGTCCGCATCCTTTCGGCATTCCGGCAACGGCATCCGCTTCTCAATCTGCAAATCAGTCATTTTAAACCTCTTTGTAATCTCCGTCTACAACATCATCTCCGTCAAAGCCTTCCGGCGCCGGACCTGGATTCGGGCCTGCGCCTGCTCCCATATCCGGACCTGCGCCCTGAGCGCCCTGTGCCTGCTCATAAACTTTGGCAAACAATTTCTGTGCAGTCTCCATCAGCTTCTCTTTGCCTGCATTAATCTCTGCTGTTTGTGCCTCAGAGATATCATCCATGTTCACCTTTTCAAGAAGTTCTTTTAACGCCTTGCACTCAGCCTCAACTGCCGCCTTGTCTGCCGCGTCAAGCTTATCTCCAACTTCCTCAAGAGCCTTCTCTGTCTGGAATACCATAGCGTCAGCATCATTCTTAGCGTCGATACCTTCCTTACGCTTCTTATCCTGCGCCTCAAATTCAGCCGCTTCCTTTACAGCTTTTTCGATATCGGCATCCGACATGTTAGAGCCTGCCGTAATCGTAATGTGCTGTTCCTTTCCTGTTCCAAGATCCTTTGCGGATACATTGACAATACCATTTGCGTCAATGTCAAAGGTAACCTCAATCTGCGGAACGCCGCGTCTTGCCGGTGGAATACCATCCAGACGGAACTGTCCTAAGGACTTGTTGTCCCTGGCAAACTGTCTCTCACCCTGTACTACATTAATATCAACTGCCGTCTGATTATCCGCAGCGGTAGAGAATATCTGACTTTTCTTGGTAGGAATGGTCGTATTTCTCTCAATCAGTCTGGTAGCAACGCCGCCCATAGTCTCGATGGACAGAGAAAGCGGAGTAACATCCAGAAGAAGAATATCGCCCGCGCCTGCGTCCCCGGCTAACTTACCGCCCTGTACGGAAGCTCCGAGAGCAACGCACTCATCCGGATTTAAGGACTTGCTTGGCTCTTTGCCTGTAAGCTGTCTTACCTTATCCTGTACAGCCGGAATACGGGTAGAACCGCCTACTAAAAGCACCTGACCAAGCTCGGAAGAATTAATTCCCGCATCTGACAGCGCTCTGGTTACAGGCTCTGCCGTCTTCTCAACCAAATCATGCGTCAACTCGTCAAACTTCGCTCTCGTAAGGTTCATATCAAAATGCTTCGGACCTTCGCTTGTTGCTGTAATAAACGGAAGATTGATATTCGTAGTCGTTGCAGAAGACAGCTCTTTCTTCGCCTTCTCTGCCGCTTCCTTCAGTCTCTGAAGCGCCATCTTATCAGTAGAAAGATCTACGCCCTCCTGCTTCTTAAACTCAGCCAGCATATAATCTGTAATCTTCTGGTCAAAATCATCGCCGCCAAGTCTGTTGTTACCGGCAGTAGACAACACCTCGATAACGCCGTCGCCAATCTCAATGATTGATACGTCGAACGTACCGCCGCCAAGGTCGTATACCATAATTTTCTGTTCTTTTTCATTGTCAAGACCATAAGCCAACGCTGCCGCAGTAGGCTCGTTGATAATACGCTTTACATCAAGTCCCGCAATCTTACCTGCATCCTTGGTTGCCTGACGCTGCGCGTCATTGAAGTATGCCGGAACCGTAATAACGGCCTCCGTAACTTTCTCGCCCAGATATCCTTCTGCGTCCGCTTTAAGCTTCTGTAAAATCATAGCGGAAATCTCCTGTGGCGAATATCTCTTTTCGTCAATCTTAACCTTAAAATCGCTGCCCATCTCTCTCTTGATAGAAGAAATGGTCTTTTCAGCGTTCGTTACTGCCTGCCGCTTTGCAGGCTCGCCCACAAGACGCTCGCCTGTCTTTGTAAACGCAACGACAGACGGCGTAGTTCTTGCTCCCTCTGTGTTCGCGATAACTGTCGGCTGTCCGCCCTCCATAACAGCTACGCAACTATTTGTTGTACCTAAATCAATACCAATTATCTTTCCCATTATATTCTGCCTCCTACTCTTATTTAACCCTTTCACCAAAGGAAGTTTCAGTCACTAAGCTCGAAAGTACACACCGCAAGGGTGAACTTTCATACCAGTGTACTCAATATTTCGCCAAGCGCTCTGGGTCAGTTTGCAACCTTTACCATACTGTGTCTCACTACGGAATCACGGTACATATAACCCTTCTGAAATTCTTCGGTAATCATATTCTCTCCAAATTCCTCATTCTCCTCGTGCATCACTGCATTGTGGAAATCCGGGTTAAATTCCTGACCTACTGCCTCAATCGGCTTCACGCCGACCCCCTCCAGGGTGGTCATTAATTGTTTGTAAACTTTATCCATTCCCTGGACGAACGGATTCTCTTTCTCCTCTTCGGTAACAGCTCCGAGCCCCCGCTCGAAATTGTCTACTACCGGAAGAATCTTATCTATGATATCTTTCGCTCCTATCTCGTACATCTGAGATTTCTCTTTCTCCGTACGCTTGCGGAAGTTATCAAACTCTGCCATCTGACGAGTAAGCTTATCAGTTAACTCTTCAATCTTCTCGTCCTTCTTGTCTTTCTTGTTCTTCTTGCCGAAGAATCTGCTCTTCTTCTCGCCGGAAGCTCCTTCTGAATCTGCCGGTTCAGCCTCTACGCCTTCAGTTTCCTCTCCCGAATCGCCCGCCGTATCGGAATCTTCCTCCGATTCCGCCTGCTCTTCTGCGCCAACCCTTTCTTCTTCGTCTTCTGCCGGCTCCGCTGCTGCTTTCTTCGCTTCCTCGACGGCTTCCTTTACCATCTCTTCCTGAGTCTTTTCCTGATTCATATCCTTTTCTTTATCCAATGGTAATCCACCTTTCTATTATTCTTGTTTATGGAAAATCGCATCCAATTCGCTCTGCAGCCTTTTCAGCGACTTCAGTACATGTTCATAATCCATACGTTTCGGTCCTATAATACCGATTGTTCCCTTCATACCGTCTCCCAATTCATAGGTTGCGGTTACTACGCTGCAGTCTTTCATATTCTGTACCGGCGTCTCGTCGCCAATATAAACCTGAATACCTGTATTCTCTTCCTGGGCCAGAGTCTGCGTCACCAGTTCCGTAAGCTGCTGCTTCTCTTCAAATGCACTGATAATCTCCTGTGCGCTCTGCTTGTCAGAAAGCTCTGGATATTTGAAAATATTCGTCGTACCGCTGGTGTAGATTTGCATATCCTCATCCACTTGTATGGCGTCCGCAACCGCGTCAAACACATTGCCGACCACCTCGCTGTGGATTCCTGCCTGCTCCTTTAGCCTTGCAATCAGTCCCAGGTTAATCTCTTCAATAGACATGCCGTTTAAGGTCGTATTCAGAAGCATATTCAACTTCAACAGGTTCTCATTGCTTAAGGGTTCTTCCATATTAATAATCTTATTCTTAATCACGTTACCGCCCAGAACAATCACCGCAATAATCTGTTCCTCATCCACCTTGGAAAGCTGGATAAACTTAATCCGGTTAGCGCTGCTTCTGGGTGTGGAGACCATGGTAGCATAGTTCGTATTATTAGCCAGAACTCTTGCCGCCTGCTTTAGGAGATGCTCCATCTTATCTGCCTTCTCAAGCATCTTCTCCTGCATCTCATTAAGCTCCTGCTCCTTCTCCTCCATCAGCATATCCACATATAGACGGTAACCCTTATCAGAAGGAATCCTGCCTGCAGATGTATGAGGCTGCAGGATATAGCCAAGCTCCTCTAAATCCGCCATCTCATTGCGGATGGTAGCTGAACTTAAATTCAAATCCGAATACTTAGAAATCGTCCTTGAACCAACCGGCTCCCCTGTCTCCAGATAGGTCTTGATGATTGCATGCAGTATCGTTAATTTTCTCTCACCAAGAGCTTCTCTCGCCAGCATATTCCCCAGTCTCCCTTCTTATTAGCACTCACTAAATTCGAGTGCTAATCTTTACATTTACTAATCTAACACCAGGCTTTTCATTTGTCAACACTGTTTATACTTTTTTTATTATCTATTGTAACAGTTCAGCCTTCCGGCTTCACTGTTACGAAATCCGCCCATTTTAAAGTTTGCCAACGGCAAAGGGGGCGGATTCCCGGCTGCTTAAGTTCATTGGCTGCTAACTGCGTAGCAAATGCGCAGTTGCAGGCTGAACTGTTACTATCTATTACCATTCACAGCGTATCTGGCAAACAGGACCATAACTACTATTTTCGGATATATTCCATCCATTCTTTTATCCGCCTTTCATGACCGTTATCGCCTGGCTCATAGAACCTGGCGTCCTTGATTTCATCCGGCAGATATTGCTGTTCCACATAGTGATTCGGATAATTGTGCGCATACTTATAATCCATTCCCCGCCCCAGCTTCCCGGCGCCGCCGTAGTGGGCGTCCTGAAGATGCGCCGGAACCGTAGTCTGATATCTTCTTACATTCTCCATAGCAGCAGATATAGCATTTACCGCAGAATTGCTCTTGGGCGCAGTTGCCACATACAACACTGCCTGAGACAGGATAATCTGCGCTTCCGGCATCCCAATCCGTTCCACCGCCTGGGCGGCGGATACTGCTACTGTAAGCGCCATTGGGTCCGCATTTCCCACATCTTCCGCAGCGCAAATCATAATTCTTCTTGCAATAAACTTAATATCCTCTCCTGCATACAGCATCTTTGCCAGATAATAAACCGCCGCATCCGCATCCGACCCTCTCATGCTTTTAATAAATGCCGAACTGGTATCATAGTGGTTATCTCCAGTCTTATCATACCGCACTACCCGCTTCTGAATACATTCTGAAGCCACATCAAGGGTAATATGTATCTTTCCATCCCCACTACGCTCTGTAGTCAGTATGCCAAGTTCTATCGCATTCAATGCATTTCTCGCGTCTCCTCCTGCAATATCCGCCAGAAATTCCAATGCATCCACATCAATCTCTGCTTGGTAGCTTCCCATTCCCTTTTTCTCATCCTCTACAGCTCTCTTGAGAAGCGTCTTAATATCCTCGTTGCTCAAAGGTTTAAGCTCAAAGATGCTGGACCTGGAAATCAACGCTCCATTCACCTCAAAATATGGATTCTCCGTAGTCGCGCCAATCAGAATAATCGTACCGTCCTCTACAAAAGGAAGCAGATAATCCTGCTGCCCCTTGTTAAACCGGTGAATCTCATCCACAAAAAGAATGGTACGCTTCTGATACATCCCTTTCATATCCTGAGCCTTCTTTACAACTGTCTCCATATCCTTCTTTCCTGCGACCGTCGCATTAATCTGGGTAAATTCTGCACTGGTGGAATGGGCAATCACCTTGGCAATAGTCGTTTTCCCAGTTCCCGGCGGTCCGTAAAAAATAACCGAGTTGAGCTTGTCCGCCTTAATTGCCCGGTACAAAAGCTTGTCCTTTCCTATTATATGCTGCTGTCCTACCACTTCTTCAAGAGTAGTAGGCCGCAGACGCGATGCCAGCGGCGATTCCTTTTCCAAAGTTTGTTCTCTTGCATATTCAAACAAATCCATACGATTACTCCTATCTGTTCAATCCTATTCCCATCCATACTCTGCCTGTAGTCCAAAACGCACACAAGGTCAGTTCATTATCAACTCATCCACTGTTACAAATTCAAAGCCCTCTTTCTGTAAAATATCGATAATGCGCAACGCTGCCTCCACAGAACTTTTATAACAGTCATGCAATAAGATAATATCATTTTCCTCTACCTCCGTCACTACCTTATTTACAATCTCATCTGTATTTTCCGTAGTCCAATCCAGCGGATCTACAGTCCACATAACCGGCAATACCGGCATCTTAAGCTCTAAATCCCGCTGCCAAGCCCCGAAAGGCGGACGCATATAGAAAACTTCTTTTCCCGTAATCCGGGAAATTGCTTCATTCGTATCTATAATCTCCCGTTCCGCTTCTTCCTCTGAAAGTTTCGTAATTTCCACATGATGATACGTATGATTTCCAATCAGATGTCCCTCTTCCGAAAGACGCTTTACTACCTCCGGATATTTTTCCACATTCTGTCCAATCAAAAAAAAGGTTCCCTTCACACCTCTCTCCTTTAGTCCGTCCAGAAGCTTTGGCGTCCAGCTCTCGCTTGGACCATCGTCAAAAGTAATGGCAATCTTTGGACTTTCCTTCTTTACCGAAGCGCTGACGTAGGATGCAGCTTCCGGAACATCTTCCAAATGCACTTCATTTTCTATATTCTGATACTGACGATACAGAGACGGTGCACATAATACGCCTATGCAAAACATCCACGCTACCATCAGAAAACATTCTTTTTTTATTCGTTTCCCGGCCTTCCTCATAGTTTTCCCCGATTTCTCATTTTCTTACCTATATACTATGAAACACTGATATTCCGGCATGCACAATTTTATAAAAAAGTTTTGGTTCACACGCCGCTTGCTCCGACCCGCAGATAAATCACCAGCCCAGACCCTGGAACAATAACCAACAAAAGTTACCGTTCACAGGACATTTGGTAAACAGCGGGTTGAATCAGAGACCTGCTCCTGATTCAATCCGCGTCCGGCAGGCGATGTGTGAACAGTAACCAACAAAATTCCAGAAAATCCAAGGAAACCGATTTGGGTTGCAATATAATTTTTTTGATGTTATAATGGCTCACGCATGCAAAAACAGTTTGAATTTTACCGATTTAGAAGAAAGAAAGGAAGAATGAAATTGAAAGAAAACGTCAGACAGGAAAACAAAATGGGTACCATGCCTGTTCCGAGATTACTGATTACTATGTCTCTTCCTATGATGATTTCTATGCTTGTACAGGCATTGTACAACATCGTTGACAGTATGTTTGTTGCCAAATTATCCGAAGAGGCGCTGACTGCCGTATCTCTGGCATTCCCGATTCAGACACTGATGATTTCAGTGGCCTCCGGCACCGGTGTAGGCATCAATGCACTTTTATCAAGAAATCTTGGAGAGAAGAATTTCGAGGGAGCTAACCGCGCCGCTAAAAACGGCATTTTCTTAACTATCATAAGCTGCCTTGTATTTGCCCTTTTCGGAATCTTCGGAGCACGCCTTTTCTTTTCCGTACAGACAACTGACCCAAAAATTGTTCAATACGGAACCCAGTACTTAACGATTATCTGCATTTTATCCGTAGGAATCTTTATGCAGATTACACTTGAACGACTGCTTCAGTCTACCGGCAATACAATTTACAATATGATTACCCAGGGAACCGGCGCGATTATCAATATTATCTTAGACCCCATCCTGATTTTCGGCTTGTTTGGAATGCCGAAATTAGAGGTTGCAGGCGCGGCAGCCGCAACGGTAATCGGACAGCTTATCGCGGTAGCTATGTCCTTATATTATAACATCAAAAAGAATCCAGAAATCAATATCAATATGCGGAAGTTTCGACCACATGGAAAAACGATTTCTGCAATCTATAAAGTAGGTGTGCCTTCCATTATTATGCAGTCCATCGGCTCTGTTATGACCTTCGGCATGAATAAGATTCTGCTGATGTTCTCTTCCACAGCCGCCGCCGTATTCGGCGTGTACTTTAAACTGCAGAGTTTTATCTTCATGCCGGTATTCGGTCTGAATAACGGTATGATTCCGATTATCGCCTACAATTACGGCGCCAGATATAAGAAACGAATTATACAAACCATTAAACTCAGTATCTTGATTGCAATATCAATTATGACTATCGGCTTTATCCTGTTCCAGACTCTTCCGGAGTGGATGCTGCGCAATCTTTTCGATGCTTCCGATAATATGGTTGCAATCGGCGTACCGGCGCTTCGGATTATTTCTTTGTGCTTTATCTTCGCCGGTTTTGGTATTATTGCAGGCTCGGTATTTCAGGCGCTGGGGAACGGCGTCTATAGTCTGATTGTCTCCGTCTGCAGACAACTTGTGGTAATCCTTCCGGCTGCGTACATATTTGCCAAAGTATTCGGCCTTAACATGGTTTGGTGGTCCTTTGCCTTAGCAGAGCTTGTTTCACTGCTTTTGTCCGCATTTTTACTGAAACGTATCTATCGCTCTAAGATAAAACCTCTGGAGCATATTTGAAAAAAGAAGACGGCGTCGTATTCTTTTGTCTGCTTTTATATCGGCGCCGGCAGTCCACATAGAAAGGCGGAGCCAACGGGCATGGTTGTATCCTTGCCGGCTGGCTCCGCTTCTATCATTGACAATCCCCTGTATACCCTCTATAATATTTTTATTACACATGTAAGATTGGAGGGATTTACCATGGCTGCTCTGCCGCAGATTTCCGAAGCTGAATATGAAGTGATGAAAGTCGTATGGAAATACGCACCCATCAATACGAATGAAATCACTGAGAAATTACTGAAAACCACCGCCTGGAACCCCAAGACCATACAGACCCTAATCAAGCGTCTGGTAACGAAAGGCGCTCTCTCTTATGAGAAGCAAGGCCGGATATTCGTCTATACCCCGCTTGTATTGGAGCGGGAATATGTCGGCCAGGAAAGCCAATCTTTTTTAAAACGCTTTTACGGCGGAAACATTACTGCCATGCTGTCCGCATATATAGAAAATGACAGCCTGTCCGATACAGAGCTTGAACAGCTTCGCACTCTGCTGTCTGTAAAAAAAGATAAATGAATTTGTCACTTTTCCAAAAAACAAAAGGAGATAATACCTATGGCTGATTTTATGATACGTTTTCTCATATGCAATCTAATCATCTGCGTCCCAGTCGGAATCCTGCTGACAGCCAGGCATTTGCTGAGAAATATCATGTCACGCCGAATGCAATATCGCCTGTGGTTTTTGCTGCTCGGCCTGCTTACCGTCCCGTTCCTGCCGCTTCGCCTTGCAGGTTTTCCAAAGCTCCTCACCCGGCTTTTGGCATTCCGTAACCCCGCCTTGCCCGATACCGGAAGCGTAATCACCCAGGGAGGTATGGCAGCTCCAGCGCAAGAGGCAGACTGGCTGAATGATTTTACTCTCTCCATAAGCAATCAGACGCCATCCATTGCCGGAACCATTTTACTGGGAATCTGGCTGGCAGGCATATTTGTAATGATTGTACTGACAGCCAAATCATCCCTTCGTCTGCGGAACATAAAGCAATCGGCGCTTCCTCTCCAAAACCCGGAAATCCGCAGGCTCTATCGTCAATGCAAGGAAGAGCTACATATTACAAAAGAAATTCCCATATACAGTACCGCTTTTTTGCAGTCACCGGTTATAACAGGATTTCTAAAGCCGCGCATCTATCTTCCCATCCACATCATCTCAGATTACAGTAAGACAGACGCCGGCGCCGTCTACAGAACGTCCTGCTATTCAAGTCCCTCCGGAATGGACGGACTTCACCAGGTCCGATACATGCTGCTGCACGAACTGCAGCACTACAGGCACAAAGACGCGCTGGCAGGTTATCTGATGACCCTTACAGGAATCCTCTACTGGTTCAATCCCATAATCTGGATTGCACTTAAGGAAATGCGGAATGACAGGGAAATTGCCTGCGATACGTCCGTACTGAATATGCTTGATTCGGATTCTTATGACGATTACGGAATGACACTAATCCGTTTTGCCGAAAAGTTATCCCGCCCTGCTTTTCCCTTTGCCGCCGGGTTAAGTGAAAACATGTCGCAGATAAAGCGGCGTATCCTCACTATAGCCTCCTACGAGACACCCACCGCAAAGAAACGGCTTACAAGCATGACGGCATTCCTGATGGTTTCCGTTCTCCTCCTGGGCATGGCTCCTCTGTTGTCTGCAAATGCAGCAAAAGACGACCATTTTGGGTGGGATACTTCCCATAAAAATATCACCGCCATAGATTTGTCTTCCTGCTTTCAGGGATATGAAGGAAGTTTCGTCCTATACAATATGGCACAGGATACGTGGAACATCTATAATATGGACCGCGCTTCCTTACGGATATCTCCTGACTCTACCTATAAAATCTATGACGCACTGTTCGGGCTGGAAGCCGGCGTCATTACACCGGAAGACTCCTTCATGGAATGGGACCGAAAGCTTTATTCGTTTCGGGAATGGAACGCTGACCAGACCCTGCAATCCGCCATGAGCGCTTCCGTAAACTGGTACTTTCAGGAGATAGACAAACAGCTTGGAATCTCCGCCATTGACCACTATATCCGGAAAATCGGATATGGGAATAAGAATACCGGAGGCAGCCTCTCCTCCTACTGGATGGAGTCTTCTTTAAAGATTTCCCCCATCGAACAGGTAGAGCTCCTGCAAAAACTTTATGACAACAGCCTTGACTTCCACGCCGAAAATATCAACGCAGTAAAGGATTCTATTCTTCTGTCCTCTTCTGAAACCAGAAGCCTCTATGGAAAAACCGGCACCGGACGCATAAACGGCATGGATGTAAACGGGTGGTTTGTAGGATATGCGGCAGCCCCTGACAATACGTGGTTTTTTGCTGCAAATATCGCCGCTGACGACGGAGCTTCCGGCAGCAGCGCGGCAGAAATAACCCGGCGCATTCTTTCTGAGATGGATATATGGCGATAAAATAACGGGGTTGTCTTTCTCTACAACCCCTCTTTCCCTTGATATTTAAATCTCTTATCAGTCTCCAGCCCAATACCCATACTCTGAGATTTTCCTAATTCCGCCGCCAAAAATATGATTACCCAAATTAAACTTTATTTCTTCCTGACGCTATATCCGAAAGTTCCCAGTTCCTCCCCCAGACTCAGATAGGTTCCATGGGAGTAGACAATCAGACCGCTTTTATTAAGCTCGAACTTTCCTGTCTCCGCCATATATTCGGAATCCACATGAACCGCCAGAACTTCTGCCAGAAACATATGATGGCTTCCCAACTCTCTAACCTCGCATACCCGACACTCGATATTCACCGGACTTTCCTTTATCAGCGGAGCAAATTCCAGTTTATCCGTCTTCTGCGGCGTAAGCCCCATCTCTTTCCACTTATCTACGTCCCTTCCGGACTTTACCCCGCACCAGTCGGCCGCATACGCCAGCTTCTCTGTAGTAAGGTTCACCACAAATTCCCCGGTTTCTTTTATCATTGCATAACTAAACCGCTCCGGCCGCACAGAAATGTAGAGCATAGCCGGATTCGTACAGACCGTCCCCGTCCACGCCACTGTAATAATATTCGCATTCCCTTTTTTATCTGCAGCGCTAACCATAACCGCCGGCAATGGATACAACATATTGCCCGGCTTCCATGTCTCTTTTCCCATATTCTTCGCCTTCTTTTCAATTCCTCCAAGATATTAAAATCTACACAAACCGTTTTCCATACTGCTCGAAGCAGAAGCCTTCCGGAACGCTCTGGCTTTACAGCCTGACGCAGTTATCAAATTACTTCTTACCTTTTCTCTGGCAACTGCTTAAAGCATCTGTAAATATTTTAATGCTGCATCGCTGCCACCAGCGCCGGTACTACCTGTTTCTTTCTGGAAACAACCTTCTTAAGTATCATTCTGTCCGTATTCTCCGCCAGCCCAAACGCATCAATCACCGCTTCCTTTGCACCGGGTCCATAGCACATAATCTCCGACGACTCATCCAGAATATCCGTCAGCATAAAGTAAATCATATCCAACTTATTATTCTGAAGCGCTGTGGGCAGATATTCCGTTATCATTTCTTTGATATCATCTAATTCGTCTCCACTCATAGAATTAATCTGCCCTACTCCAAAAACCTTTTCACCTACGGTAAACTGCTTAAAATCCTGAAAACAAAGTTCCTCCGCCGTTTTATCCTCAAGGTTACTTCCAGCCCGGAACATAGCCGCCGCCATCTCCTCCATATCAATCTCGGCTATCTCCGCCAACTTCTCGGCTGTCGCCACATCCACAGCCGTACAGGTAGGAGAACGAAACAGCAGGGTATCGGAAATAATCGCAGAGCATAAAAGACCCGCAATCTGTGGTGTAATCTCTACCTGATTCTCCTGATACATCTGATAAACAATAGTTGCCGTACATCCTACCGGCTGATTCCTGAAATATACAGGCCCCATCGTTTCAATACTTCCCAGCCTGTGGTGATCAATAATCTCCATAATCTCCGCCTCTTCCAGTCCGTCCACTGCCTGAGATTTCTCGTTATGGTCCACAAGAATCACTTGTTTTTTCCTGACGCTCATAACGCGACGTCTGGAAATAAATCCCACCAATTTTTCCTGCCGGGTAAGTATTGGAAATTCACGAAATTTCTTCTTTGTAATGTTCTTCCTGACTTCATCCATATAATCATCCAGATGAAATGCATAAATGGGCCCCCTGGTCATAAAATGCTCTACAGGAACGCTCTGATTAATGAGTCTGGCGACATTAAAGGTATCATGAGGCGTCTGAATAATCACAATATCCTGCGACTGCGCCCTTTTTAAAAGTATCTCGGATACCGGAGCATTCTGACATACAATGATGCATCCGACATTAATATCAATTGCGCAGGAGTGAGACTCATATCTATTTCCAAGAATCACCAAATCATTCTCAAAAATAAATTCTGTCATCAGCTCTGGACTGGATGCTCCAATCGCTACCTTTCCATTCGTAAAATACTTATTCGGATCGCCGGTCAGAAGCGTCCCATCCAATGTATCAATGATATTCTTGTACTGAGTCTTTGCCTCTCCCAGAATCGTATCGTCATACACATCCATATAGGAGCTTGCAATGTCTCCTGTGGTAGCAATCCCCAGCAATTCTCCATTCTCCAACACCGGAATGGTCTTTACATGCTGTTTCTTCATCAGCTCCCATACCCGCTTAATAGAAACGTTCGGACCCGCTCCCTCAATTACGTGAATATCCGCATCTTTCACCTGCAGTTTGACATCTGTAAGAAGCTTCGGCGCCTTTACCTTAAACCGGTTCAGCACATACTGTGTCTCCTCATTAATCTGTCCCGCTCTTCTGGGCGAATACTTCTCTCCGGTTATCTCTCTTTTTAAATATGCATAGGCTATCGCTGAACAAATAGAATCTGTATCGGGGTTCTTATGTCCGACCACATATACTTTTTTTGATTTAATAATCTCCTTATTATTCTCCATATGTACAAATCCCTTTCTGCATGAATACTCCTATACTAAGCTTGCCATCTTTTCTCATCCGCGTCAACCGAAAATTTGCACTTCTTTGCATTTTCTTTTTGAATAAAATCGTTCTCTGTGTTATACTAGTGATAATCATAAAAATCTGTAGCTATAGGCCGGTCTCCCCGTCTGTGGCTACATGGCAGGACTCTTTGTTCTGTTATTTTTATTGGGAATTTATGGGAAAGGAACGAGTATTATGAGCGAAGAATTATTACAGAAAAAAGAGGCGCAGACAGAGACTGTGACCAACGAGCCTGACGCTGTGACAGCAGAAGCAGCGCCGGCTACAGAAGAGACGCAAACGGCGGAGACTATGGCAGACTATGAAGAGCATTTTGACGATGCTAATCCATGGAATGTGGTAAAGCGCTACATGGAAGAGAAAACTAAACTCCCAATCAAAATTGAAGGAATCGTTAATGGCGGAGCCATCGCCATGGTAGAAGGACTCAGGGGATTTATCCCGGCTTCCAGATTATCTCTTTCCTATATTGAGAATCTGGAAGATTATCTGCTCAAAGAGTTGAGCGTTATCGTTATCGACGTCAACGAAGCAGAGAACCGCCTGGTACTCTCCGCAAGGGAGATCCTGAAGGAAGAAGAAAAAGCTGCAAAGGAAGCCAAAATTGCCGCAGTCAAGGTAGGAAGCGTTATGAAAGGCGTAGTAGACAGCCTCCAGAACTATGGCGCATTTGTCAATCTGGAAGACGGTCTTTCGGGGCTTGTCCATGTATCCCAGATCAGCAATAAGCGCGTAAAATACCCTTCTGACGTGCTGAGCAAAGGCGACGAGGTAGAAGTCAAGGTAATCGGAATTAAAGACGGCAAGATCAGCCTTAGTATGAAAGCGCTGGAAGAAAAAACTGAGGAAGTTTCTGAGAAAGTCCATATTCCGAAGGCTGAAAACATCGGAACAAGTCTTGGCGATTTATTCAAAAACATCAAATTATAATCTTAATGCCGGAACATGGAGCTCATGTTCCGGCATTCTTTATTTCATCTATACTATGATGCGAAAGCTCTGTTCGACATGTTATAATTTTCCCATCTTCTTCAGAAGCATATCCACGTCAATGGGTTTCGTCAGAAAATCATCCATCCCGCTTTCCAACGCCATATCTCTATCCTCTTGAAAAGTATTTGCGGTACAAGCATAAATCTTGACTTTTCTCGCATCCTCTCTGTCTAGGCTTCGTATCTTTCGGCATGCAGTACATCCGTCCATCACCGGCATCTGCATATCCATCAGGATGATATCAAACTCACCGGGCGCAGACTGGAGGAACTTCTCCACCGCCTCTTCCCCGTTCTGTGCATGAGCCGTTTCAAAACCTTCCATTTCCAGAATCTCCAGAAGAACCTCTGCATTCAGTTCCACATCTTCCGCAACCAAAATCTTGACCATTCGGTCTTCCTTTCTGCCCGACGTTATCCGGCTTCTTTCTGACGCATCCTCTTTCTTCTTTTCTTTCAAATAATCCGGCGGCTCTTTTACAATCACAGAAGGAATCGCAACCGTAAAAGTGCTTCCCACATTCAGCTCGCTCTCTACTCTGATATCTCCACCCATGGCGTTTGTAAGCAGTTTGCTAATCGCCATACCAAGACCGGTTCCCTTGATTTCTCCTGCCGCTCTATTTCCCTCCTGGCTGAATGAATCAAATATCCTGTCTATATACTCCTGGGAAATCCCAATCCCAGTATCGTCGCACTGATAGACTGTCGTCACATGCATAGAATCTGTCATTTTTTGTCTCACTGACAGTCTAATATGTCCGCCCTCCGGCGTAAATTTGGCCGCGTTTCCCACAATATTCATCAGCACTTGTTTCACTCGCGTTACATCTCCCAGAACACAAGGCTCTATGATATCCTTCTCAAGAATAAATTTTACACCCCGACTCTCAATATTATCTGTCTGCATGGCGGCCAGTTCATCCATCAGCGAAGATATCAGAAACGGCTCGTTTATTAAGTCTACCTTACCCGCCTGGAGTTTCGACATATCCAGGATATCATTTACCAGAGACAATAGATACTTAGCGGTACTGTCCGATTTCTTCAGCCACTCCTTAATCTGCGGTCTCTGGTTGTCTTCATCAATATGAGACTGGACAAGATGATTAATCCCAATCAGGCCGTTTAAAGGAGTGCGTATCTCATGACTCATATTTGAGAGAAATTCTTTCTGGGCCCTGGCCTTCTCCGAGGTTCTTATTGTTCTAATCTGATATTTCATCACAACCAGAAGCATACTGATGACTGTCAGCATACTGATAATCAGCATCGCTATGCTCATCGTGGTAAACGCCCTGGTCTGCTCTAGAAAAACCTCTTCATTGACAGACATAATAAAATACAGATTGATATCCTCCTCAAAAGGAATAAAATAAAATAATTCTCTTGACCGCTCTCCCACATGGGTATGGTAAAAACAGAAAGTCTCCTGATTCAGAAGCTTCTTTGAAACGTCTTGATTCGTAAGCTCAGAATCCTCGGATTCCGACAGGTGAACATACAGGTTATTCTGGTCATTCTGGTATACTTCTTTGTTGATATCGACAATATAGTTCCCTTTCATATCAACCAGCGCGCTGTGGCCTCTGGTCTCTCCATTTTTGATAAAGCTGTCAATCACCATATTATCCTGAATGGACGAAACGCCGCTGATTCCTATCAGCGCAAGTATCTTCTTTCCCTCTAGCCGATAGTTCTCCAGCCTGATTCCATAGAGAATATTTTCTTTCGGCAATTTCCCCTTCCGAAACTGGTCGTCGAATCGTACGATTACCTTATTTTCATTTTTTGCAAAACATTTTAGTAAATCCAGTTCCCCATCTTCCGGATTATTCCTGGGAATATATGTTTTGCAGGTATCAGTATATACAGTGCCGTCTTCCGCAAGCAGACAGACATGCAAAAATTTGCCGGGAGCGCCTTCCATACTCATCCTTTCCTCTGCCTTCTGTATCGTATTACATTCATGGAATTTCAGTCTTTCGTATATCTCGCGAAGTTCTTCCCAATACACTTCTATACTGGACTGGATGGCTTCTTTATCATGTTCTGCGATTTCACTGATTGAGCTGATGGTATTATCTGAAATAGATTCATTCAGCAATCTGACATAAAAGAAGGTGATAAAACAGACAATCACCAATGCGGAAGCAATTATCAGCGAATAAAAAGTTCTGTGTTTCCTTTCCAATTTTCACACCCCAAACCTTAACCTTTTATCCCGGAAAATCGTTCGATACGATTCCCTCAGCGGACTTCAAAAGCCCAACTATAAATAATTTTATATCATATTGCCTGAAAAGTCTACAATATCTTTGACTACTATTCATACGCGTTTCCTGTACGGTTATTGTTCACTCCGTCTGTTTAGAGACATGCTCCTGATTCAATCCGCGTCCGGCAGGCAACATGTGAACAGTGACTAAACTCTGGCATATGAAACAAAGCTTGTGAACTACAACTTGAAATTGAACCTATTCTTTAGTACAATTAATTCATACATATTTTGCCAATGTATCATTGGCGTTCATTTAAGGAGGAATGAAACTATGGTAACATGGAATAATCTTGACACTCTGGCATCCTATAAAAAGCTTGCAGGTTTGAAAAATCACGTCAGCGTTGCCGACGCAATGTCCGGCGATGGGGGAGCCGATCGTGTGGCCCGCTACAGCGCGCCTATGGCGGCAGGCTTAAGCTTCAACTATGCCGCAAAGGAAGTGGACGAGGAAATCTTAAAAGTACTTGCTGAACTGGCCGAAGAACAGCAGCTTGCAGATAAGTTTAAAGAATTATACAACGGAGCAGTCATCAACACCGGTGAAAAGCGTCTGGTGCTCCATCACTTAGCCCGCAGACAGATGGGCGACGCAGTTATCGTCGACGGCGCAGACAAGCGTGAGTTCTATGTTTCACAGCAGAAAAAGGCCGCGGATTTTGCAAACAAAGTCCACGCAGGCGAGATTACGAATGCCGCAGGCGAGAAATTCACCACCGTCGTTCAGATTGGTATCGGCGGAAGCGACCTTGGTCCCCGCGCTTTGTATATTGCTCTGGAAAACTGGGCGAGAGAAAACGACGCGCTGAAGATGGAAGCCAAATTTATCAGCAACGTTGACCCGGATGACGCGGCGGCTGTTTTAAAATCCATCGACGTTTCCCGCTCCCTGTTCATCGTAGTCTCCAAATCAGGAACGACGCTTGAGACGCTTACCAACGAATCTTTTGTAAAAGATGCGTTAAAAAAGGCCGGCTTAGACCCGTCCAGACATATGCTTGCGGTTACAAGCGAGACTTCTCCTCTGGCTAAGAGCGACGATTATCTGGCAGCAGTATTTATGGACGACTTCATTGGCGGACGTTATTCTTCTTCCTCTGCTGTGGGAGGAGTCGTTCTGTCGCTGGCATTCGGACCGGACATATTTGCAAGAATTCTTGCAGGCGCTGCCGAGGAAGACAAACTTGCAGCAAATACGGATATCCTGAAAAACCCAGATATGTTAGACGCACTGATTGGTCTTTATGAGCGTAACGTCCAGGGTTATCCCTGCACAGCAGTTCTGCCGTACTCTCAGGCATTAAGCCGCTTCCCTGCACATTTACAACAGTGCGACATGGAGTCGAACGGCAAGTCTGTCAACCGCTTCGGGGAACCGGTGGATTATGTGACCGGACCAATCATCTTCGGAGAACCGGGCACCAACGGACAGCATTCTTTCTATCAGTTACTGCATCAGGGAACCGATATCGTTCCACTGCAGTTCGTAGGCTTTAAAAACAGCCAGATTGGCATGGACGTAGTGATTGAAGGAAGTACCAGCCAGGCCAAATTATGCGCCAATGTAGCGGCGCAGATTATCGCATTTGCCTGTGGCAAAGACGACGAGAATCCAAACAAGCGGTTTGAGGGCGGACGTCCTTCCAGCATCATCATCGGCGACCAGTTAACGCCGGAATCTCTGGGCGCGCTGCTGGCTCACTTTGAGAATAAGATTATGTTCCAGGGATTTTTATGGAATGTAAACAGTTTCGACCAGGAAGGCGTTCAGCTTGGCAAGGTTCTGGCAAAACGCGTACTTGCACATGATACGGACGGAGCCTTGAAGGCATTCAGCGATTTGTTAGATATATAAAACTGTAAAAGAACTAATTAAGGGAGTCCTGCAGCCTTATATAGCTGCAAGGCTCCCCTTTTTATTAACTTCCATCCCTTAGCGGACGAAGTCTGCCCGCCTCGACGGGGCATGTATTACGGCGTGCCCTTGATATATACCAATCATTTTCTACTTCTCAAAACACTGCTCCAGAGCGGCTCAAAATAGTATTGCCAAATGTCAGAAAATGTAGATTTGATTTCCGGCGCAGTGGTTCCGGCCGAATTTATGATACCCGCTTTGATTTCAATCATTTTTCATGCTCCCATATCGCATCATCTGCAAAATAGGAGTAAAACAAATAAGCATTCTTTACTAATTATGCCAGCATCTTCTCCGCAATCTCAGCCGCGTCCCTCACACATCTGATGCAACTGGGGAGCGGCTGCTCCCCTTTTTCTTTGGGAATATCCCTGCAGTACAAAGATTCGTGTTTCTCCTTAAACGCCTCCGCCGCCGCGCGGACTTTCTTATAGGTATCCATCTTCGTCTCTCTGGGTTTCTCCATGTCCCCCGCGCTGTTGGCAAGGCTCAGGGAAAGGAACAGACCGGTCACCGCCCCGCAGGTATCCCCTAAGCCGCCCATGCCCGCGCCAAAGCCTTCCGTCATCTTGAACGCATCCAGTTCCGCTACCCCATATTCCTCGCAAACCGCGCAAATCACTGCCTGGCAGCAATTATATCTCTTCTCTGTAAATTTATGAACTGCACAATCCGCTAATTTACCCATATCAGATTCTCCTTTTCTATTCCTTCTCCAATCTCTATCTCCGCACTCCGTCTGCAAATCCGGCGGCAATATCTGCCAGACGCATCATATAACTTCGCTAATCTCCGGCTTAACTGCCTCAAGGTCTCTCATCCAGCTTGCCGCACACGCGTCGCTCGGCATCCGCCAGTCTCCTCTCGGCGATAAAGCAACCGTCCCCACTTTCGGTCCGTCCGGCAGGCAGGACCGCTTAAACTGCTGACTAAAGAACCTCCGGCAGAACGTGCGGAGCCACTGATAAATCACCGCGTCTTCGTATTCCCCGTCAAACGCATACCGGGCAATCCGGTAAATTTTACTGGGCGCATAGCCAAAGCGAAGGAAATAATAAAGAAAGAAATCATGCAGCTCATAGGGACCCACCAAATCCTCTGTCTTCTGGGCAATCTTGCCGTCCTTCGGCGGCAGAAGCTCCGGACTCACCGGCGTATCCAGCACGTCGTAAAGCACAGCTTTCAGCTCCTCATCTTTGGTTGTGTCCGCATAGTAACGCACCAGATGCCTTACCAGGGTTTTGGGGACGGAAGCGTTGACCCCATACATAGACATATGGTCCCCGTTATAAGTCGCCCAGCCAAGCGCCAGCTCCGACATATCACCGGTTCCGATTACCAGACCGCCTTTCTCATTAGCAATGTCCATAATCACCTGCGTCCGCTCCCTTGCCTGACTGTTCTCATAGGCTACGCTGTGGTCTTCCGGGTCATGGCCGATGTCTTTGAAATGCTGTGTCACCGCATCCTTAATCGGCACCTCCCGAAGCTCTGCTCCCAGAGACAGCGACATCTTGCAGGCATTGTTATAAGTCCGGTCAGTGGTGCCGAAACAGGGCATGGTCACCGCAAGAATCTGCTTTCTGTCAAGTCCCAGAGCGTCAAATGCTTTCGCCGTCACCAGAAGCGCCAGCGTAGAATCTAATCCTCCTGAAATACCTACTACCGCGCTTTTCGCATTTGCATGCATCAGTCTTTTCTTAAGTCCCATTGCCTGAATAGTCAAAATTTCTTCGCATCGCTTTGTGCGCTCCGTCTCCTCATCCGGTACAAAGGGACGGGAGTCAAATCGCCTTGTAAGCCTCGTTGGCGTAAGTTCAATTTCAAAAACAGTCCTGATAAGCGAGCGTCCATCAGACATCTTAAACGTAGTATTTTTCCTTCTTTCACTGGCAAGACGGTTCACATCCAGCTCTGAATAGATAATCCCATTCTCAAACCGTTTACTCACTGCCAGAATCGTACCGTTCTCTGCAATCATGTTATGGCCGCCGAATACCAAATCCGTTGTTGATTCGCCTTCCCCTGCATTGGCATAGATGTATCCCGCAATCAGCCTCGCCGACTGACCTCCTATAAGACTTTCCCTGTAGACATCCTTACCAATCGTCTCATCACTTGCGGAGCAGTTGACGATAACCGTCGCTCCCTCTCTCGCCGCCTGAATGCTTGGCGGAACAGGCGACCATACGTCTTCGCAGATTTCCGCCGCTACCACCAGATTCTCCATATTCTTCGCCTCAAAGATAATCTGCGGGCCAAAGGGTATCCATTCGTCTAAAAGCCGAATCCTCCTTGCAATTTCCGGGCCTTCTCTAAACTGCCTCATCTCATAAAATTCTCCGTAATTCGGCAAAAATGTCTTCGTAACCAACCCCAGAATACGCCCTCTGTTCATCGCGGCCGCTACATTATAGAGTTCTCCTTCTACGGAAAGAGGCGCTCCCACGAAAATCAGCGCGTCCTTTTCTTTTGTATGCGCTGCAATCTCAAATAATGCCTCTCTGGCATGCGCTAAAAGCGCCTCCTGCGTAAACAAATCGCCACAAGTATATCCGGTAATACACAACTCCGGAAATACTACCACCTTAGCCCCATTAGAAACTGCCTCATCTATCATCTGGCATATCTGCTCTTTGTTAAACGCCACATCTGCTACCCGGATGTCCGGTGTCGCTGCCGCTACCTTTACAAATCCATGCTTCATATCTTCTTTTTCCTCCTCGTCCGCCAGAAATACATTTCCGGCAGTATCCCTAATTCTGCTGTTCCAGGCTAAAACTCCCCGTCTTTTCGACGATGATTTTATATAACATAGTTAAAAATTATTCCTTACTTCTCTTCAAAATACTCTGTAATTCCGCTATGGTATACTGATACGCCGTATTACAGAAATGGCATTTCACCTCAATATCCTCGCCGTCATCAATCATTTTCTGAATCTCTTCCCCGCCAATACTCACAACTGCCTTCTCCACACGCTCCTTGGAACAATTACAATAAAATCTCGCCGGCAGTGTATCCGTAATCTCAAGCCCCAGATTGCCGAGAAGCGCATCCAGAATCATCTCTGGCGTATGTCCCTGGGCCAGAAGCTCTGTAACAGATTTCACTCCCTTTAGATTCTCCTCCAGCTTATCAATCACTGCATCCTCTGCAAAAGGCATAAGCTGTATGATGAATCCTCCGGCACATTTGACCGTATTGTCTTTCTCCATCAGGACCCCAAGACCTACGGATGAAGGTATCTGCTCCGAATTCATATAATAATAGGTTAAATCCTGTGCAATCTCGCTGGTCTCTAAAATGGTCTGTCCAACATAAGGCTCCTTTAACCCCATATCCTTAATCACATTCAGCAAACCAATTCCCAGAGCATCCGCTACATTAATTTTACCATTCTTCGCCGGAACTACTGCCTCCGGGTGAAACACATAGCCCTTCACATTCCCCTGATTATCCGCAGTAACCGTAATTCCCCCGATGGGTCCGTCTCCCCGAATCTGAAGAGTAAGAATATCCGTATCATTCTTCATCATAGCGCCCATCATGGTTCCCGCCGTCATCAGCTGCCCCAGCGCTACGGTAGCCGTAGGACTGGTATTATGGCGTTTCCTCGCCTCCTCGACAACCGCCGTTGTACATGCCGCGAAGACACGAATCTGACTGTCCGCCGCCACGCCTCTTACAATATAATCCTTCATCTATCTTGTATCCTTTCTATCATAATATATAGTCAAAAACCCCGCCTCTGCCCTATTATATCTCTTTTTCCCCAAAAGTACAACTTGCTCGGAATGTTACTTCGTCTGCTATTTCCCCCGCTCTCTCGCTACAACGCTAATCCGTTCGCTTCGCCCGCCGGGAGGATTCCTCGTATAGGCGTCATATGCGGTTACGTATTCCAGTCCCGATTGCTCAATCAGCATCTTAATTTCCTCCAGCGTATATGCTCTCTGAAAATGCGTCTCCTGATATTTCCCGTACCTGCCGTCCTCTTCCCTTATAAAAAGCGTCAGCTCATATTCGTTGACTCTCTGCTCTTCATCATAATAATTCTCCCAGATAAAACTGCTTTCTTCCCGGTCCTCCGCAATCGTCTGATTCCCCAGAACTTCCCGATATTTATATTCCGTATTAAAATCAAATACAAAGATTCCAGACGCATCCAGATAATTATTTACCAGGCTAAATACCCGGCCTAATTCCTCCGGTTCAGTGATATAGTTCACGCTGTCGCAAACGCTCACCACAGCCCGGACCGTACCGTAAAGCTCAAACTCCCTCATATCCTGAAGCAGATATAAGATATCATATCCCGTCTCATTCTTCTTATCCAGGGCAATCTGAAGCATCTCAGCCGAGCCGTCCACACCTATCATATCGTAGCCTTTCTCTGCCAGTCTCGTAGTAAGATTCCCGGTTCCACAGCCAAGCTCCAGCGCCAGCCCCTCCACAATCCCATACTCTTTCAGAATCCCACGCAAATATTCCGCCCATTCTTCATAGGGTACATTGTCCATAAAAATATCATACACCTCTGCAAAACCCGTATATGCTTCCATAGCCTTCCCGCCTCGCCTTAAATAATCTCTGTTTTTTAGTATAACAAAAAAGCAGGAAACCCTCCATATGATTTCCTGCTTTTTCTTACT
This sequence comes from Lachnospiraceae bacterium, assembly GCA_910574185.1. Lineage (GTDB taxonomy): Bacteria > Bacillota > Clostridia > Lachnospirales > Lachnospiraceae > Claveliimonas. The sequence continues at coordinate 47,287 of CAJSZQ010000017.1, read as the reverse complement.
TTTTGCGCCGTTAAAACCTGTTCTGCAGCTCACGCGCCGCCGGGCAGAACAGGCGACGCGTAAACTTATAATCTACTCTTCAACGCCCTCCGTCTCTATGATGAACTTCGTCGTTCCATTCATTTCAGAAGAAATCCCGGCAAAGGACTGATAATCTTTCCCAAGGTCCGCCATTGCTTTTAACCTGTCCTTCACTTTGGAAATGTCTCCGTCGAATAAGTCTGTCAGTTTATCAATTGCCTCTTTCTTGTACTCCGCCATTCCGTCGGCAAGCGTCCGGTTGCCTTCCGCCAGCGCATTTGCACCGTCCAGAAGCGTCCCGCTTCCCTCCGAAAGGGTATCTGCTCCCTCGGAAAGCGCAGTTGTTCCCGCTAAAAGTGTATTCGCTCCCTCAGAAACCGCGCCGGCTCCTGATGAAAGGGTATCCGCTCCCTCAGAAAGCGCTCCCGTTCCCGCTGTGAGCGTAGCCATCCCCGCTGAGAGTGTACCCGCCCCCTCGGAAAGCGTGCCTGCTCCCGCTGAAAGCGTACCTGCCCCTTCTGACAGCGCTCCCGCGCCGTCATTCAGAGCTGCCGCTCCGTCTGCAAGCTGGCTGACCCCTCCGGCAAGCTGGGTCCCGCCCTGTAAGAGCTCTGCCGCTCCGCCGGACAACGCGCTGTTATACGCCTGAAGGCTGTCTACCCCCTGCTGCACCACATGAACTCCGTCGCTTAGCTGCTGCGCCCCGGCTGCTACCGCCTCGCTTCCTTCCACCAGCCCCTGGCTCTGTATTGCTCCCTGCAGGCTGCCAAGGCCCGCATCTACATTCGCCACGCCAGCCGCCAGCTCGTCTGCCGCCGCATAAAGCGCTCCAATCTGCGCATTCAGCGCATCCTGTCCGGCAACCTCTGCATGCACGTCAATTCCGTTGTTTTCCGCGGCAAAATAAGAACCGGCGTTTCCGGCAATCCCCGCCGCAATCCCTGCCGCCTGATCCGGATCTATTCCGCAACCGGCAAGGTAATCCGCCAGCCCGGCCTGATTACTGCATACCACATAGGATTCCACATCGCCTGCATAAGACTCTGCGTAAAGACCGGCTGCCGCATTCGCCAGACCGCCCACTGCGTCTCTTAATCCCGCGGCTCCTGCCGCTGCCTGGGAAGAACCGTTCTTTAGCGCATCGACTCCCCCGGCCACCTGCGCCACGCCGCCGCTTAAGTTTGCCGCCCCGTCTCTTAACGCATCCGCTCCCGCAGCCATATTGGAAGCATCCATTCCGTCTTTCAACTGCTGAACCCCCTGCGTATAGCTGGTAATCCCATCATTTAAGGACTGGACTCCAGCGATAAGTTCCCCGGATTTGCTGTTCAGCGTGTCGATTCCATCCTTCAGGTTCCCGGCTCCGCCATGGACTTCCTTTGCTCCATTTGCAACATCTTCGGCTCCGCTGCATAACGTCCCCGCTCCTGTCGCAAGATCTCCGGCTCCACCTTTCAGAGCCACTGCTCCGCTGTGAACTTCCTTTGCTCCATTTGCAAGATTTCCCGCACCGCCGGCCAGTGTTCCGGCCCCTTCTGCAAGCGTTCCTGCACCGTTATTCAATTCTCCGGCTCCCGCCGCAAGCGTTCCTGCACCTGCACTTAATTCCCCGGCCCCGCCGCTCAGTTCTCCGGCCCCGTCAGCCGCCTTCTTCGAGCCCTCCGCCAACTGATTTGTCGCATCCTTTAAATCCTCAATGGAATCGCTTAAGTCATCAAAATCATTCATCCCGTCCACATCCAAATCCTGAAGGAAATCAGTAGACGCGACCGTAATGGCGGGGCCTATGGACGCATTCTTCACATCCGCCGTAATGGTCACTTCCTCCGGAAGCGCAAAATCAAAATCTCCATCCGCAAGCTTTAAATTCTCATTGATTCCCGGAAAACCAAGCCCTATCACAATGGCTTTGTCAGCGTCGGAAATCACCCTGCCATGGTCAATCTCCACATTCTGGTATTCGTCTGCGGGAAGCATCATAGCCGTAATCATGGTAAACGGCGTAAACAGCTCTTCCTTCTCTCCCCCAATATCTGCCACGCTCTTAGAATCGTTGCTGTACCGGATGTGAATTTCAACCCTGCCGTCTTTTCCTTTCAAATCCTTAGCGCTGACAGCTTTGCCGTCCAGCTTATAGTCAATCTGAACGCCTACCGGAAACTCTTTGCCGGTTGTTCCCTGATAGTAGATGTCGCTGTCTTCCGTCTGCCAGTCAAGCCCCGCGTCCCCAGAGACCTCATAGGTTTCTTCTCCCTTGATATTCTCAATGTTCTCCAGTTCCGACACATCGGACAGGCTTCCGCTGCCGGGATTCTTAATCCATTCCGTAACGGTAATATTCTTAACATTTCCGGCAGAATCCGCTTTCACATAGACGGACTCTTCCTTTTTCACTGCCTGCCCTTCCCCCGCGGTCTGTTCTTCTCCTTCGCCGGAGCCCTCTTTGGCAGCCTGTTCTTCCGCCTTTCCGGTCTCTTCGCTGTCTGTATTCAGCGCATTCTCAGCTGCTTCCTGAAGCTCTTTCGTATCAATCTCCGCCGCTTTTGCTGTAATCATATTCCTCTGGTAATCACAGGTTCCCGCTAATCCCGCTGTAATCACCGCTACCATTCCTGCCGCCATAAGTCTCATACTTTTGCTGTTTTTATTCATCACAATACCTCCCGCTATACATGAACTTCATTTGAAATCTTATTTTTTTTGTTAAATCTGTTTTTCTTCTTATTCGGATGCTCTTCCGTCTTTGGCAGGAATCCGCTGCTGGTCCTGACAATGACTTTGTCAAATATCATAAACATAGACGGCAGAATCAATACCACTACCAGCATACTGATAATTGCTCCCCGGGCCATCAGAATGCACAGAGAACTAATCATATCAATATTAGAGTACATTCCAACCCCGAATGTCGCCGCGAAGAAGCTCAGCGCGCTTACAATAATGGACTGCGCCGACGCCTGATGGGCCGTCGTTACCGCGTCATACTTCCCTGCCCCTCTGCTTCTCTCCCGCTTATATCTGGTCGTCATCAGAATCGCGTAATCTACGGTAGCTCCAAGCTGAATCGTTCCGATTACAATGGAGGCCACAAACGGAAGGGTGGTTCCCGTATAGAACGGTATTCCCATGTTCACAAATATCGCAAATTCTATGACTCCCACCAGAATAACCGGAAGCGTAACAGAACGGAATAAAAGCAGTATAATGATGAAAATCACGCCGATTGACACAATGCTTACCATCTTGAAATCATGGTCTGTAATATCAATCAAATCCTTAGTCAGCGGAGCCTCGCCGACTAAGAGGGCATGTTTATCGTACTTTTCCGTAACTGCATGAATCGCGTCTACCTGTGCGTTCACCTCATCCGACGCTACCTTATAAATCGAATTAATCATGACCATCTGGTATTGCTCCGTTTTCAGCATATCTGTCACATCCGAAGGAAGCATATCCGAAGGAATTCCCGGTCCCACCAGCTTATCAATACCCAGCGCCCACTTTACGCCGTCCACCTTCTCAATTTCCTTCAACATCCGGTTCACATCCGAAGAGCGGACGGAACTGTCTACCAGCAGGATGTGCGTGGTATTCATATTATAATCTTCCTTCAGCTTCTCATTGGCGATAATGCTGGGAAGATTCTTTGGCAGCGTCTCATCCAGATTATAATAAACGCCGGTATGGTTGTTGCCATAAACCGCCGGAAACAAAAGAACCAGGAAAATAACGGCAAATACCGGATAGCGCTTCGTCATCCTGTCAGACAGTCTGTTAATATTCGGCAAAAGCGGTCTGTGCTTCGTCTTCTCAATCAGCTTATCACAGCATAAAATCAGGGAAGGCAGGATGGTCACACAGGCGAGCACTCCGAATATCACGCCCTTTGCCATTACGATACCGATATCCTTTCCCAGCGTAAAGCTCATAAAACATAAAGAAATAAAACCAGCAATCGTGGTAACCGAACTTCCGATTACCGATGAGAACGTCTGAGAAATGGCGTGCGCCATCGCCCTTTTCTTATCTCCGTCAAACCTGACCTGCTGTTCATCGTAGCTGTGCATCAGGAAAATGGAATAATCCATGGTCACCCCGAGCTGCAGCACAGCCGCTAACGCCTTCGTAATATAAGAAATCTCTCCCAGAAAATAGTTGCTCCCCAAATTATAGACAATGGCCATTCCGATACTAATCAGGAATAACACCGGAACCACCAGAGATTCCATCGTAATTCCCAATACAATCGTTGATAAGAGCACCGCGATTAGCACGTAAACCGGCGTCTCACTCTCCGCTAATTCTTTCGTATCCGTAACAATCGCCGACATCCCGCTGATAAAACACTGCTTCCCGGCAATCTTCCGAATCTCTGTAATGGCATCCATCGTGCTGTCCGCAGAAGTAGATTCGTCAAAAAATACCGCCATCATGGTGCCTGTATCCGAATGGAATACTTCGTAAATATTGTCCGGGAGCATACTTTGAGGAACGGAAATATCCGCTACCGAATCATACCAGAGAACCCTGGACACATGGCCGATTCCCTCAATCTGCTCTTTTAACTTTGACACATCCTTATTCTCCATCCCATCCACAATCAGCATGGAAAACGCCCCACATCCAAAGTCCTCCACCATAATATCCTGCCCCTGCATGGTCTCAATATCCTCCGGCAGGTAGGTAAGCACATCGTAGTTAATTCTGGTATTCACATATCCCAATACTGCAGGGATGAGAAGTAAGAAACTGATCGCCAGAATGGCCGCCCTGTACTTCACAATCTTCTTTCCCAGCTTTACCATTTCCTTCAACTCCTTTTCAATTATGACTGCTAGTCATTTTATTCATTTAGCACTATACAACAAAAATGACCAATAGTCAATACTTTTTCTAAAAATTATGACTTTTAGTCATTTTTGTGAAAAATCCACTTGCAATCCGCATCAAAACCGTTATAATGTTAGTCATAAACAAACCTTGGCAGTTCCGGAAAAACCAGATGAGCCCCGCTACAGACAGGCAGTATGCCGGACCCGTCCGGTAAAACCGGAAAGCGCCTTTAAGTAAGGAATGAATAGTATGGGAAAAGTAGAAGAAAATAAGAAACAAAAGCGAGACGCACTTCTGAATACCGCATATGAATTATTTACCACCAAAGGAATACACGCCACCGCCATTTCCGATATTGTCAAACGGGCAGGCGTCGCCAAGGGGACTTTCTATCTGTATTTCCGGGATAAATATGACGTCAAGAACAATCTGGTAGCCCATAAGACCCATGAGCTGTTCTATCGGGCAGGCGCCGCCATGGAAACGGCCCAGATGAAGGGATTGGAAGACCAGCTCATCTTTATTATCGACCATATCATTGATGATTTGATGAAGGATCTGCCCCTGCTGAATTTCATCTCCAAGAATCTGGTGATGGGCGCGCTGCGCGCCACTCTGATAACCGGAAAAGATGCTGATAATGATATTTATGAGCGGTTTCTTTCCATGGTGGAAGAAGATATATATCACTATCAGGATGTAGACGTCATGCTCTTCACCATAGTAGAACTGGCCGGCTCCGCCGGATATAATTCGATTCTTTACAAAGAGCCCGTACCCATCGAAGAGTACAAGCCCTTCCTGTACCGCACCGTCCGATTAATCATCGGAAGCCACCGGGCCGGGCAAAAATAATCGTTTATACGGAGGTTTCCCATGAGCAGTTTAATTATCGCACTCAACGCTGTATTCCCATTTTTATTCTACCTGACATTCGGATATCTGACGCGTATCATCGGAATTGTGGACGAGGCATTTATGAAAAAGCTCAATCAGATGACCTTTCGGATGTTCTTTCCCCTGATGATGTTCTACAATCTGTATAACCGGGAGGCCGGACAAACATTCGACGTCACGCTGGTAACCGTATCCGCCGCAAGCGTTCTCGTCCTCATCCTAATCTTATTTCTGACCGTTCCCCGGCTCGTAAAGGAAAACCCCAGACGAGGCGTCCTCATCCAGGGTATTTACCGCAGTAATTTTGTTTTATTCGCAATCCCGCTGACGGAAAATATCTTCGGTCATGCCGGAACAGCCGCAGCTTCTATGCTGGTGGCGATTATCGTGCCTATTTACAACGTCACCGCAATTATTCTGCTGGAATACTTCCGGGGCGGCAGTATCCGTCCCCTTGCACTCGTCAGAAAGGTACTGTCGAATCCCTTAATTCTGGGCGCTGTGGCAGGCGCCGCCGCGATAATCCTTCACCTTCGCCTGCCCTCCTGTATCGAGACTCCCGTCTCCCAGTTCTCATCCATGACCACTCCGCTGGCTCTGTTTGTCCTGGGCGGCACCCTGCGTTTTTCCTCTATGAGGAACAACCTGAAATACCTGATACCGGCGGTTGCGGCAAAACTGATTCTGCTGCCGGCAGCCGCCCTGCTCACAGCCCGCGCCCTCTCTTTCGGACCGCTGGAAACCTTTATCTATTTCACCATTTTCGCAACGCCCGCAGCCACCGCCTCCTATCCCATGGCGTCCAATATGGGAGGAGACGGCGCTCTGGCCGGGGAAATGGTCGTACTGAGCACATGTCTTTCCGTTATAACCATTTTCCTGTGGGTGTTCTTTCTAAAAAGTCAGGGAATTATCTAAAATTCCCGCCTGATGGGAGAGCCGGCCTCTGAAAACCAGTAAACGGAGCCTGTACTTACACAAAGCATAAAAGGGCGTTTTTAACGAAAACGAAATCCACTGCTTACCGAAGACTTGGATGCGCGGGCTCTCCCGCGCATTCTAGCCGAAGTTAGCAGTTAGTTCGATGGAGTGTTGCCCGGCTTTGCGTAAGTACAGGCTCCGTTTACTGGTTTTCAGAGGCCGGCTCTTCTATCTGACAATAAGCTGCTCTAAAATTCCCGCTGCTTTAAAACCCGCAGGGAAATAACTGCCGACAGCAGAAGGATGCAGACGCATCCGGCTCCCATCGCGCAGACTACCATTCCCAGAGGAGCCTCTTCCACCTTCTCAAACAAGTCTCCGGCCTTCCAGCCCATCCGCTCCGCAAGGACCGCGCCTCCCATAACCAGCACAAAGCACAACATCGAAACCGCCATCAGCGCCATCCTGCCTTTTTCCGCTCCGAATTTGAGCTGGACAGGAATGGTAAAAGCAAGAAAGAACACCGCCACAAGCATCGCCGTCATTACGGACAGCAGAAGCTCCTCTGCCGATAAGCCGGTGTCTCTTACCTTGAATACCGCCGCAGCCGCAGCCATCACGACAGCGCTCGTCCCACTGCCCATCAGAATGCCAAAGGTATATTTCTCCGCCACATAGTCCGTTCTGCTCACCGGCAGCGTCATAAGGAAGCTCATCCCATTATGGTAATCATCATAGCTGATTGTACTAATGGTAAATACCGTATACATGATTGTCGCATAGCTTACCACAAACGCCGGATTCCTGGCTGTGAACAAAAAAGCTCCCACAATCACGATTGTTACCAGAAAAAACTGTTTCTGGCTCATTAATAATTTCCAGTCCTTAATTAGCAATGCCTTCATCTGTCCCGTCCCCCTTCTCTCATCAGAATCAGTTCATCAATCCCGCCGTTTTCAACCACCACATCCGGATAATTCTCCTGATAAAATCTCTTCTCGCCGGTCAGGCAGCGGTATCCGTAATCCTCCCTTTTCTCCGACAGCAAATGACGTTTATCCAGCTTCTCATACTGCTCCGGCGTCACTTTCAGTATCCCATAGCTGCTAAGCAGGATATCCGTATCCTCATGGAGGACAATCTTCCCCTCGTCAATCAGGTAAATATCGTCGCAGAAGGACTCCAAATCGGTAGAAATATGGGAGCTGATTAGAATCGACCTTCCCTCCTGCTCCATATATTCCCGAAGCATATCCAGAAGGAGCTCCCTGGTTACCACATCCAGCCCCGCCGTAGGTTCGTCTAAAATCAGCAGCCTTGCCTGATGGGAAAGGGCCGCGGTAATCTGCAGCTTCTGCCGCATGCCGGTAGAAAAATCCTTCATCTGCTTATCCAGCGGAATCCTGAGTCTGCCGCACTTCTCAAAAAATCCAGCCTCGTCAAAGGAATGATACATATTCCTTAATACCGGCGCTAAATCCTTCACCTTCAAATATTCGCTGAAGCCTGCATTCGATAAGACCACCCCCATCTGCTCCCTGTCAGCTTTCGTAAGCTCTGCGGCAGGTTTGCCAAAGACCCGCGCGCTGCCGCCGTCTATGCCAATCAGCCCAAGAACGGCCTTAAACGTAGTACTCTTCCCGGCTCCGTTTCGCCCCACCAGCCCGGTAACGCATCCTTCCGGAACCGTAAGCGAACAATCCAGTGTAAAATTCTGATAATTTTTCTTCACCTGCTCTAGTACAATCATCTTCTAATCCTCCAAAACAATCATAAATACCTCTGTAATCTCCTGATTACTCATCCCCAGGCTCCTGCCCTTCCGGATGGCCGCCTCAAAATCAGCCTCCACCTCCTTGCGCTTCTCCTCCAGCATCAGCTCCTGACTGGCGCATGTCACAAAACTGCCCTTGCCATGTACCGTAATAATAAAACCTTCTTCCTCCAAAGCGTCGTAGGATTTCTTCACCGTCAGCGCGCTGACCTTCAGCTCCTTCGCCAAACTGCGCACAGAGGGAAGCATCTCTTCCTCCTTCAATTCTCCCTTCATAATCGCCGCCTTAAACTGCGCTACAATCTGCTCATAAATCGGCTGCATGGAAGAATTGTTAATAATCATCTTCATTTCATCACCCTTTCGATACAAACAGTATATAACAGCATCTAACTGTTGTCAACTGTTTTATACTGTTTATTTTAAACATAAAAAAATGTGCGGAGCTGGAATACTCATCTGAATATATGGCAGAAAAAGCTCCGGGTTCATCTTATCTCTATGAACCCGGAGTCCTTCCTTTTCCATCTTTACTTTTCTTACAGGGCTCCCCGCAGCGCTTCTATTCTGCAGTCATGTACCTTCGTTTTTTTATAATCTGCCGGATTGCTTCGTCGGCCGTATCATCCACGAAAAGATGAGCAGACTTTATTCCTCTTTTCCATATATTACTTTACAGCTTTTTTGATAGAAGGCTATTCCATATTTATGAATAAGCCGTATACCATTTTTGCAAAACGCCGCTGTATAACCACACGAGTCAATCTGTGCCATTGCTCTGGCACAAGCCGTATCAAGCTTTCCCCCCTCCGCATATTTTACCTCAAACACACAGCCGACTTTCTCAGACGGAATCTCAATCTGGATATCCGCAAAACCTATACCGGATTCAGAATTGGATTTCACAATCCAACTTCCTTCCGCCTGCAGCAGACCCAATAACATTCCATGATAAAAGTTTTCCTTCATGTCTTTCTTAACACAGGTATCCCGAATACTAATTGCCTCAGACATAAAATCATTCAACAAATCCTGAACATACATGGCTTTTCCTATTTTTACAGCCTCACAAAACTTCTGCCACTTCACTGTATTGCTTTTTATTCTTCTTTTAAACCATGACCTTATTTTCCTTTCAAATATCCCCTGCACTTCCCTATTCGGAATAATCAACTTATAAAACCCTTTTTCTGTCCTGCCTGCCTCTGTTAAATACCCTGCTGCAAAAAGAACGCTCCACAAATAAGTCTGACTTACTTCTTCATCTTCACTGTCAAGATCCGTATAGGTCAGTTCCGGTACCAGTTTCTTTTCAATCCATTCACCTGAAATCAATGCTTCAATTTGATTTTTCGTCGTTTCCGTAGCATTCTCAAGAATCTCCTGCACGATTGCATTGCTGCTGCTGTTTTCCCAGTGCGCCTCCATCGACGCATCCGCAGATTCAATAAATTTGTCGCACTGATTCAGAATATCCCATGGGCAATATACCTCCACCTGTCCAAAATGATAACCATCATACCATTCTTTCATTCTCCCATACGTTTCTTCCAACCCATAATAAGAAAGTATCTCTTTTACTTCATTATCTGTAAATCCAAAATATTCTGCATAACGAACATCTGAAATCGTCCTTACTTTAAAATTATTAAGTCCCGTAAAAATACTTTCTTTTGCGATTCTAAGACATCCTGTAACAACTGCAAAATATAAATTTTCATTGGTTTTCAAAACCTGACTGAACATTGAACGGATGAGGTTAACCAACTTCGGATAATAACCATTTTGGTATGCTTTATCCAAAGGCACATCATACTCATCAATCAAAACAATCACTTGCTTACCATAATGCTTATGGAGCAGTCTGGTTAGAAGCCTTAAACTGTTGTGCAGATATGCAGATTTTTCGAAATCCCCTTTCATGATTCTCTCAAGCTTGGCTTTCTCTGTCTCTGTTAATGCCTTACTATCCTGCAAAAAATGAAATCGTTCCGCTTCCTCGCTGATTAAAATTCCAAGATTATCATAAGCCGTTTTATAGTCTTCTCCCTCCACGTCCTTCAAACTGATCGAGATCACCGGATACTTTCCCATATATTGTTCACAAATCTCTTTATCTCCGGCAATTTCCAGCCCTTCAAACAGTTCTGGATTCATACCTATTTCAAAAAAGCTCTTAAGCATGTCCATATTCAGGCTCTTGCCAAAGCGGCGAGGCCTTGTAAACAGATTTACACTTCCACAAGCAGCCAAAAGTTCTCTGATAAAACCTGTTTTATCTACATAGTAATAGCCTCTGGTCCGTATATCCCTAAAAAATTCAATTCCTATCGGAAGCTTCCATTTCATTCCCATGCTATTTCTGTACCCCTTTCCAGTATGACGCCCCGGTATTATCTTTCATACAGAATTGAGCAGATTTTCCATTATTGTTCGCTTTGCGGCCGGTAATGATTTTCCGCTTCTACTCTATCTCATCCGACTCCGTCTCTTCCACCATGCAGTCCCCGTTATAACAGCCTATCATAACACGCTTTTTCGGGCTGAATATCATCCCTGCTAAAACTCCGGCAAGCACGCACACCAGAAGCTCCAAAAATAGAACTTTCCTATTAACCACAGTCTCCGTATCAAGACTGTCCCAGAATTCCTGCATTTTCTCCATTATAATTCCCATTTTCATACCTTCCTTTCCTGACACTTCCTACAAACTGTATTTACAACATCCCAAATCCTTTCCTGACCCATGAACGGTAACCCGCTTCACAAATAAAGGATGATGCTATTTTTAATTTTAACATAACGTGCCGCTGTTTCAAAGAAATTTATGAAAGAACCTATCTTTTCCGTTTATTTCGATAATCTCCGTATCACTCCAATCACCCGTTCTGCGCTGCGCCGGATTATTTCTTCTGAAAGCTTCCCTTCCTCGTAAGCTTTACGGATATCTTCGTCATCCTTCGGATTCCCCGGCATAATGATATCATTTCCGGCGTATACGCACTGCCATGGGATGCTTCCGTCCTCCGGAACCGTCGTATTCCAGTCCGATATTATCATCCCTTCAAATCCCCATTCTTCGCGGGCAACTACCGTACACAGATCCCGGCTGTTGGCCGCGTGGACGCCGTTGACTAAATTATAAGCGGACATCATGGCCACCGGTCTGCTTTTCTTTACCGCGATTTCAAATCCACGCAGATAGATTTCCCTTAGCGCCCGCTCAGAGACGCGGACATTTACTCCCATCCGGTTGTCTTCCTGATTATTGCAGGCAAAATGCTTCACCGTTACGCCGCGGTCTCCATGGCTCTGCACTCCTTCGGTTACGCCTGCCGCCATCATCCCCGACAGCAGAGGATCTTCCGAATAATATTCAAAATTGCGCCCGCACAGCGGATTCCTGTGAATATTCATCCCCGGCGCAAGCCATAAGTCGACATGGAACTCTTCCATCTCGGCGGCGACCGCTCTGCCGAACTCCCGTGCAAGTTCCACATCCCATGACTGTGCCAGCGCTGTTCCTACCGGGAATGCTGTGCAGAATTGATAATAGATATCCGCGTTATCATGGCTCTCGTCTTCTTCCAGAAATCCATTCTCCAGCGAACCCAGAACGCCGACGCCATATACCGAGCCTGTTTCCCGGTCTGCCTCATAGCTTTGCCTGAGCCGCAGCCCTGCCGGTCCGTCTGCCATGATCAGAGACCGGATTCCATATTTTTCTTCCAGCGCCTCTGTTGTCTCCCCGGCAGACCCCGGAACCCGGATTCCCGCCGAGCCAAGCGTACTGGCCCCCTGCGTTATATTTCCATATAATAGCGGTATCAGCTCTGTAACGGACTCCATATCCGCCAGAGGTTCCTGACAGTTCCTCTTTTCTGCCTCCCCCGGCGTCTGACAGGCGGTTCCCGCGTCTTTCCGGGTTCCCTCACAGGCGTTCTTTTCCACTGCGCAAGGCTCGAATACCACCTCCGGGAGTTTCTCCCGTTCTGCCCTTTTCAGCCATTCTTCTCTTTCATTCCTGACCGTTTCCTCCGCGCAAAGCTCCTTCAATGCAGCATCCGGCGGACAGACCGCCCTCGTCCGCTCTAAGACCGTCTGCTCCCGAACGGTAAGCCGCACGGCAGGCTCCAGGGCTTCTGCATGCTCCCCAATCCAGATATCATAGCTTCCGGCTTCCAGATACCATGCATGCAGCTGCTCCGAATAGCTTGCAAAGGCCGACTGTTCTACAGAGATTACCAGCTTCTGTGATTCCTGTGGTTTCAGGCTTTTGGTCTTTGCAAATCCAATCAGTCTCTTAAGCTCCCTGGCATTCCCGGTCTGCGGCAGCAGGACATATGCCTGCACGACCTCCCTGCCCGGAAAAAGCTCTCCGGTATTTTTCACAAAAACCGTTATGTCAAATCCCGACCCTGTTCTCCTGATTCCTGCGAATTTCACAGAAAAAGAAGTGTAAGAAAGCCCAAATCCAAAAGGAAACAAGGGTTTCTTTCCAAAGCTGTCAAAATACCGGTATCCCACATAAATTCCCTCCCGGTATTCCTCTGTTTCCAAATTCCCGTTCAGATATCCGAAGCTTTCCGCAGAAGGATAATCTTCATAGCGCCTTGCCCAGGTAGCCGTCAGCCTTCCTCCCGGCGCAGCGCCGCCAAATAACACGTCCGCGGCTGCATATCCTCCCTCCTGCCCGGGCAGGGAGATATCAAGAACGGCCCGGATATTCCCTGCTTCCTCTAAAATGTCCGTCAGTTCTATTGGCGCTCCCACATTTAATACCAGCGCAGTCGGAAGCCCCATCCGGTTCAGAAAGAAAAGATCCTCTCTCTCCCGTCTGCTTAAATAGTAGTCTCCTTCTTCTTTCCTTCTGTCCTTTCCCTCGCCGCAGATGCGGCTGATTACATAGACCGCCGCCGAAGCGCCCCGGATATCTTCTTCTGTAATCCGTCGTCCTTCCGGCAATGAAAATGGATTCGCCGCATAAGCGTCAAAGGAATTTTCTACCTTCTCCGCCGCTTTCAGAACCCTTTCCTTCCACGCCGTTCTCGCATTCTCATAGCGCCTCTCATAGTCCCCGAGCCAGCCTTCACTGGTAATCCTGGCTCCTACAGCCTTCATTCCCCGATAAATGGAGCTGCTGTCCCTGTTATTCACATCCCCGGAACCGGTGCCCCCCTTGATTGTCCGAGCCGCACCGCCTCCCAGCAGCGCGATGGGCGCTTCTATATCTAAGGGAAGCATCCCCTCATTCTTCATAAGGACCATCCCCTCCGCGGCAGCTCTCCTTGCAAATCCGCGGTGCTTCTGCTCCCGCGCAGAGAGCGCTCTCTCTAATGTACCGCTGTGCATCTGATTGACCATATTGTTTTCCTCCTATATCTATAATGAATATTTCTCGAAAAAATGCTTCTTTGAATATGATAAAAGGCTGCTAACAGCAGCCTTTTTATATCCTATTCCTTCACACCGCCAAGGGTCACGCCCGCGATAATAAACTTGGAAAGGAACAGATATACGAGAATAATCGGGACAATTGCCACGAGAATCATGGTGTAGATTTTCCCCATATCAAAGTTCATATAATCTGCTCCGCGGAGTGTAGCAATCAGGATCGGCACCGTCATCTTTTCTTTTGACTGGATGACCAGCGCCGGAACAAAGTAATTGTTCCAGGAACCGACAAATGAGAAAATTGCCTGTACTGCAATCGCCGGTTTCATAATCGGAAGTACGATTCGGTTAAATGTCATAAACTCCCCGGAGCCGTCGATTCTTGCCGCCTCAACAAGGGACAGCGGAAGCGACGACTGCAGGTAGCTGTACATAAAGTAAAATACTGCCGGAGACGCAATCGACGGGATAATCAGCGGAAGCAGGGAATCATACATACCCATATTCGTAATCAGCCGCAGGAATCCCATTGCCGTTACCTGTGTCGGCATAACAAGGATTGCCATGATAAACGTAAAGGCTACTTTCTTTAACTTAAAATTATACGCATACAGGCCATACGCCGTTAATGCTGAAAAATAGGTACAGATTGCCGCAGAACATCCGGAAACAATCAGGCTGTTTAAAATACCCTTAAACATCGGAAACGTTCCGTCGTTGGCAACATTTTTCAGATTCTCAAGCAGGTAAGCTCCCGGCAGGGCCGAAAATCCTTTCTGCAGGTCCGCATGAGACCTGGTTGCGTTGACAATCAGAATATAGAAGAAAAACAGGCACATAAATGACAGAATAACCAATACCACATGTGCAACTATACTCCGTAAATGATTTGGCTGTTTTGATTTCATACCTCTATCTCCTTCCTTCTTTTTTCGCCAGCTTCTTTGCTTTCTTAGCGGCCGCCTTTGAGCCGTCCGGGTCGTCGTTCGTCGTCATCCGGTATACGAAGAAGCACAGGATGCCGCTGACAATAAACAGATATACGGACAATGCGCCCGCCATACCGTAGTTCCGGCTCTTTAAATGGCTGTTTAAGAACATAATCAGCGTCATAGACGTACGGTCCGGACTTCCCTGCCCGTTCGTCAAAATCTGAGGAACGTCGAACATCTGCAGGCCGCCTATGATTGCCGTAATCAGAGTGTATGCAAGAATCGGCCGTATCTGCGGAAGCGTAATATAGAAAAATCTCTGGAAACTGTTACAGCCGTCCAGCTCAGACGCCTCGAAGATGTCAGGGCTGATACCCATAATCGCCGCCATCAGCATAATCGTTGAATTTCCAAACCACATCAGGAAGTTCATGAACCCAACCAGAGACCGGGTTCCCAGAACAGAGCCAAGGAAGTCAACGGGCTTGCTAATCAGTCCTATGGACATCAGAATTCCATTCACCGGGCCGTTGGTGGAAAACATGGTGAAAAATAACATGGCAAAGGCAGACGCCATAATCAGGTTCGGCAGATAGATAACTACCTTAAAAAACTGTGTTCCATGAATCTTTAAACGCGCGTCTACAAACCACTCTGCAAGCACCAGCGCGATGACAATCTGGGGAATAAACCCTATAATCCACAAAATCATAGTATTTGCCGCGTATTTCAGCATATCCGAACCTAACAGGCTGATATAGTTCGCCATTCCTACAAAGTTGGGTCCGACTTCTTTTATTCCCGAACGATAATATTCAAAAAAGCTGTACCGAATGGTGTCTGCCAAAGGAATAAATGAAAAAATGAAAAAACTGATAAAAAACGGAAGGATAAAAAAGTATCCCCATTTTGAATAATCTACTTTTTTACTTTTCTGCTTCATAAACTGTCATTCCTTTCTTACTCAGGCATCCTGCCGGGCAGACGCCGGATATGCATGTCTGCATATCCGACGTCTGTCCGCAGGAATCGCCTCCCCGCAGCCTAAGCCTCTTTTACTCCGGCCACTGAACCTCTGTGATATCAGGATAACGCTCTAAAATAGCTGTCTCAAAGTTCGTCTTCGCCTTGTCAAAATCAACCTTGCCCTGTAAGTAATCGCTGAACGAATTCTGAATCAGCTCCACGCATCCCTGGTCATAAGCGGAAAGCGGAGCAATCTCGATACTCTCTGCAACCGGCGCGAAATATGTAAATGCATTCTGCCCGCCAAGAAATTCTGACGCGAAGGAATCATCCTTTGCCGCCGCCTTCATCCCGCTTACCGTATTTGTAAAGTCGGAATACTCTTTGGAAATCTTCAGCAGATTGTCTTTATCTAACGTTACCGCACTGATAATATCCTTAACGTGTTCCGGATTATCTGTTCCGGTGCATGCATGGACATAAGAACCGCCCCAGTTGTATTCCTGCGGTGGATTGGTAACGCCCCATACGCCCTCTTCTCCGTCCCAGTTTGGCTTCAGTGTAAAGTCAATCCCCCATGCCGGGAACAGGAAAGCAAATACCTTAGACGCGGAACCCATTGCCTTATTCCAGTCGTCGTTCCACTGTCCTTTTACATTCTTATCCAGATATTCTGCATCCAGCCATTCCTTAGAATCATTGACCCAGTCCATGATCTTCTGGTCAACTTTAATGGTAGTTTCGCCCGGACTTACCCATGATTCGCTGATGCTGTTGCCATAGAGACGGAAGGTATCCGCATAAGAAGAAAATGTATAGTATCCTTTCGCCTTTAATTCTCCAGCCGTCTCTTTGATGGTATCCCAGTCTTTCACCTTCTTGCCGATTTCCACCGGGTCGTCTGTTCCGAATACCTCTTTGGCGATATCCCTGCGGTATACCAGAAGTCCCGGACAGCACTGCCATGTAGAACCTCTTTGTACTCCGTCTACATCAGAAGCCGTTACCCTGGTAAATTCATACTGGTCCGCCAGGTCCTTATCCGGGTCAATTCCCAAATCTGTAAGCGGCATCGCTGCGTCCGCGTCCTTATCCGTATACTTATTTACATAGTCTGTTTCTGAAAGGAAAATATCTACCTTATCATCCGCAGCCGCGTCCGCCTGCTTCATCAGAGCCTCGTCCAGCTTCTGCTGGTACACGCCGTCCTGATTCGGATTGATAATCCAGTGAATCTCTGTTCCGTCCTTTAAGGTAGTTACTGTTCCATCCGAAGACGTCTCCTTTACTTCCGGATAAACCGCCTCCACCCGCTTACGAAATTCATCATTCCAGCTATAGATATTGATAACCTTTCCCTCTTCGCCGCTTCCGGAACCGGAATCCGATGATTTCCCGCAGCCCGCCGTCATACTTGCCGCCATAGCTGCAATCAGCAGCATGCTAACTACTCTCTTTTTCATTTTGAAAAATCCTCCTTCTATATATTATTCTGCGAAACAAGCGCTTTCGCTTTTGTTACATGCATTATAGCCAAATATTTTTTTTGGTTATACTATAGATTTTACAAAAATATCAAATCCATGACTCTTTTTTTACAGTCCGTAATTTCTTTATACAGGATTTTTACAAAAATAATACGACAGAACTGCCCGTCAAAACAACGCTGCCAAAAGTCGTATATTAGGTCATGATTCTGATATTTTTCACACGTTTCTTATTTTCTTCCTATCTGATTTCTTCTATGATATCTACTATATATAAAGAAAGGAGCACATCATTGAATCACGTAACATTTATTGACGAACACGGCAGCTTTCTTTTGAAGCAGCCGGAAAATACCAGTTATTTGTATTTCCCCCTTGCCTCGGAAACCGGATTAAAAAGCGCAGTCACGCCGAATCTGGGCGGCGATGCAAAAATCGACCAGGAAACATTCCTGTTAGAACCGGTAAGTTCTGAAAATCTGCATAACAACCGTTCCTCCCGCAATTTCTGGCTGACGACAGAGGGGATGAACGCATATTCTGTTTCCGGTTCTTCCGCGGAACAGGAAAACGCCAGATTTACAGAACAAGAAGATGAAAGTGAGCTGACGGCCGGATTTATGTGGCAGACCCTGAAGCGGTCGTCCAGGCTCTATCCGGTTGCCTCCACCGTAACTTCTTTTATCCCGAAGAATGACAATGTAGAGATTCTGTATATAACAGTGACAAACCAGTCGGAGAATACCCGGGAATTTACCGCCTTTGCAGCAATTCCCATCTACGGACGCAGCGCCGACAACATCCGGGACCACCGGAACGTAACTTCCATGCTCCACCGTATTGATACGAACGAAAACGGAGTCTTTGTCTGCCCTTCTATGTCTTTTGATGAAAAGGGCCACCGCCCCAATGAGCAAATCTATTACGTTATGGGCTGTACCGGAGACGGTAAACCGCCGGAATGCTTCTATCCTACGGTAGAAGACTTCCTTGGAGAAGGCGGAACCTTCACCCGCCCCCGGGCCGTATACGAAAAGTACCCCGGCGTCCCGGCCTTTCAAGGCGCCGCCGGAAAAGAAGCCATGGGAGCCTTCCGCTTTTCCCCTGTTTCCCTTGCTCCCGGTGAAACGGCCGGCTATATCATTCTTCTTGGCGCTGAATGCAGCAGAGAGGCCGTCTCCGGCGTCTTTGAAAAGTACCATACCACCGATAGCGTACAACGGGCTTTTGCAGATACAAAAAAATACTGGCAGGAAAAAGTCGCTGTCCGCATCCATACCGGCAATCCAGATTTTGACCGGCTGATGAAATGGATTTGCTTCCAGCCATTCCTGCGCCGGTTATTCGGATGCTCCTTCCTCCCCCATCATGATTATGGCCGGGGCGGCAGGGGATGGCGGGATCTGTGGCAGGACTGTTTATCCCTGCTCTTATTAGAGCCGGGCAGGGTCGGACGCATGATCGCCATGAATTACGGAGGCGTCCGTATAGACGGAACCAACGCAACCATCATCGGGGACGGCGACGGTAATTTCATCGCCGACCGGAATGGAATCGCCCGGGTCTGGATGGATCACGCCCTCTGGCCGCTGATAACTACCAGACTGTATATTGACCAGACTGGGGATATCGGAATACTGAATAAGCAGGTTTCTTATTTTAAGGACCCGCAGACCATGCGCGGAACTGAAAACGACGATTTATGGAAGCCGGAACAGGGAAACCGACAGCTTACCACAGAAGGCGCCGTCTATACCGGAACAATCTTAGAGCACCTGCTCATCCAGCAGCTTACCGCCTTTTATGAAGCAGGCGGCCATAACGTCTGCCGGCTCCGGGGCGCCGACTGGAACGACGCTCTGGACATGGCTTCCGAACATGGAGAAAGCGTTGCCTTTACCTGTGCTTACGCAGGCAACCTGCTTGAACTTGCGGCAATGCTCCGGCTTCTGGAGACACATTCCTCTGCTTCTGCGGCTGAACTTTTAGAAGAAATTATGATTCTGTTGGAAGATGATACCGAAAGCTTCGCCGATATTGCCAGAAAGCGCAGCATCCTTGCAGAATACGCCGCACAATGCAGACATACGGTCAGCGGCAAACGCGTAAAGCTCTCTCTCTCAGAGCTTGCCGCAAATCTGACCCGAAAGGCAGACTGGCTGATGAATCATATCAGAGCTCAGGAATGGCTTGAGACTGACAGCGGGGAAGGATGGTTTAACAGCTATTATGATAACCATGGACGCGCCGTTGAAGGCATTTACGAGGGACAGGTACGGATGATGCTGACCGGACAGGTATTCGCGATTATGAGCGGAGTAGCCGAAAACTGCCATATTAAGAAAATAACGGCGGCAGCCGATCATTATCTATTTCGGAAAGAAACCGGCGGCTACTGTCTGAATACGGATTTTCATGAACTGAAATTCGATATGGGCCGCATGTTCGGATTTGCCTATGGTGAAAAGGAAAACGGAGCCGTATTTTCCCATATGACGGTCATGTACGCCAACGCCCTGTACCGCAGGGGATTTGCGCGAGAAGGATGGAAAGCCTTAAAGACCCTTGCCGATACGGCTCTTGACTTTGAGACCAGCCGCATCTATCCCGGAATCCCGGAATATTTCCGCTTAGACGGACGGGGAATGTACCAGTATCTTACCGGCGCGGCAAGCTGGTATATGCTGACCATGATTACAGAAGTTTTCGGCGTCCGGGGAAACGCCGGCGATTTGATCCTGTACCCTAAACTTCTGGCCTGCCAGTTTGACGAATCCGGGACAGCCTCGATTGCCGTCCCCTTCGCAGATAAAAGCTTTATCATTACATATAACAATGCAAACGGCAAAGATTACGGCGCCTACCGCATCGGCTCTGCCCGGTGCGGCAAGACAGAGCTTACAGGAACGAAAGAAGCATTTATCACACTTCCCGGAACAATGCTTGCCGCTCTGCCGGAGGGTACCCACACCATTACCGCAGACTTAGTATGACGCTAATCTTTACAATCAACTATGGAAAGGACTGAGAACGATTATGAAATATGGATATTTTGACGACGCACACCGGGAATATGTCATAGAACGTCCGGACACCCCGGCCCCATGGGTAAATTATCTGGGCTCTCCGGACTACGGTGCAATCATTTCAAATAACGCGGGAGGATACAGCTTTGCAAAGTCCGGCGCAAACGGACGGATTCTCCGCTATATATTCAACAGCTTTGACCAGCCGGGCCGTTACCTCTACATCCGCGACAACGATTCCAAAGACTACTGGTCCGCCTCCTGGCAGCCGGTAGGAAAGGAGCTTAACAGCTATACCTGTACCTGCAGACATGGCATGGGTTACACCAAAATGACTGCCGGTTACAGCAATATTCATTCAGAGGCGTCTTATTATGTGCCCCTTGGAAAAGCCTATGAAGTGTGGGCCCTTTCTGTGACGAACCGGTCTGCATCCGCAAGAAACCTTACCTTAACCGGTTATGCAGAATTTACGAACCACAGCAATTACGAACAGGATCAGGTGAACTTACAGTATTCTCTGTTTATTACCAGAACATTGTTTGATAAAAACCGTATCGTCCAGCAGATTCATGGAAATCTGGACGCCCTGCCGGAAGATGAACAGGTTGATGAAAAGAATGTAACCCAGCGTTTCTTCGGCCTTGCGGGCGCCGACGTATCCTCCTACTGCGGAGACCGGGAACAGTTTCTTGGGAGATACCATGGCTATGGGAATCCGAAAGGAATCCTGTCAGGCCATCTGGGAAACCAAACCAGCTACAATGAAAATTCCTGCGGCGCGCTGTCCTGCACCGTCGCACTGGAGCCGAACGAGACCAAAACTATCGTATTCCTCCTTGGTACGGGAGGAAGCCGCGAAGCAGCCGCCCTCCTGGATACTTATGCCGTACCGGCGGCTGCGGCTGCAAAAGAACTGCAGGAACTGAAAAACTACTGGTATGAAAAACTGGACCGCTTAATGGTTACCACTCCAAGTCCGGAATTTAACACCATGCTGAATACATGGAACGCCTATAACTGCTTTATGACCTTCATCTGGTCCCGGGCTGCGTCCTTCATTTACTGCGGCCTGAGAAACGGCTACGGTTACCGGGATACGGTACAGGATATTCAGGGAATCATCCATCTCGCCCCGGAAATGGCGGCGGAAAAAATCCGCTTTATGCTTTCCGCACAGGTAAATGAGGGCGGCGGGCTTCCTTTGGTAAAATTTACCCACAATCCGGGACACGAGGATACGCCGGACGACGCATCCTACCGTCAGGAAACCGGCCACCCGGCTTACCGCGCCGACGACGCGCTGTGGCTTTTCCCGACTGTCTATAAATATATTGCCGAAACCGGAAATACCGGATTCCTTGACGAGGTGATTCCCTTTGCAGATAAAGGCGCGGCCAGTGTTTATGAGCATCTGAAACGCGCGGTGATGTTCTCTCTGAACCACCTCGGCCCCCATGGCATGCCCGCCGGACTTTACGCAGACTGGAACGACTGCCTGCGTCTGGGCGCAAACGGGGAGTCTTCCTTCGTCGCCCTGCAGTTCTACTACGCAATGACCATTTTACTGAAATTTGCCGAATACAAAAAGGACGCGGAGTATATCGAATACCTGGAGAAAAAGCAGAAGGAAACCGGCGAAATCATCCAGACTATGTGCTGGGATCAGAATCGTTTCATCCGCGGCTACACAGAAACCGGAGAACGAATCGGCGCAGCCGGCGACCCGGAAGCCAGCCTCTGGCTGAATCCCCAGAGCTGGTCCGTTATCAGCGGACTGGCGGAAACCGCCCAGGCCGAGACCGCGCTTACGAATGTGTATCAGGAACTAAACACGCCGTTCGGAGCGCTCCTTATGAACCCGCCTTATCATTCCCACGCCTTTGACGGCGCTCTTGCCGTTATCTATAATCAGGGAACCAAAGAAAACGCCGGTATTTTCTCCCAGTCCCAGGGATGGCTGGTTCTCGCAGAATCTCTGCTGGGACATGGCGGCCGCGCATTTACCTACTTCATGGAGAATGCTCCCGCTGCATGGAACGAAAAGGCCGAGCTTCGCCGTCTGGAACCCTATTGCTATGGACAGTTTACCGAAGGGACCGCCAGCAGGCATCCCGGACGTTCCCATGTTCACTGGCTGACCGGCACCGCCTCTACCATGATGGTGGGATGTGTAGAGGGAATCCTGGGTCTCCGTCCCGATTTGGAGGGTATCGCCATCGCCCCGTCGATTCCAAAGGAGTGGACGCATTTGGAAATAGAAAAGGATTTCCGCGGAAAACGTCTGCATATTCGGATTGATAATCCAGACGGCAGGGAAAGCGGATGCAGCAAATTTACCTTAAACGGCAGGGAACTTGACCGTAATTACATTCCGGCCGGGCTTCTTGAGGATACAAATGAGATTCATCTGATACTCTAAAAGGGCCGTTTCTTCGTTACTGTTCACACAGTACTTCGTACTTGCTGCAAAGTACGTAAGAAAGTGATTTTTGCATGTTACTGTGAACGGG
This sequence comes from Lachnospiraceae bacterium, assembly GCA_910574185.1. Taxonomy (GTDB): domain Bacteria; phylum Bacillota; class Clostridia; order Lachnospirales; family Lachnospiraceae; genus Claveliimonas. The sequence goes on along the minus strand of CAJSZQ010000017.1, from coordinate 24,523 downwards.
GTGAAGCAGCGTTCCTTCCGCCGAATACTTTTTATAAGCAGACAAAAGGCTGCCGGGGAATTTCCCGGCAGCCCTTCTGACTGCTATACGTCCGGCAAAAACTGCCGTCGGAAGCTTCTGTGAATTTGTTTATCATGAGATGTTATCACTTTTGCAGACGGAATCATTTCTCCGGTACTTCCATCTCAATATCCCACTGAATCGCATGGTTCAAATCCCGGTATTTCTTGGGCGTCATGCCCTCGTATTCCCGGAACTGCTGTATGAAATGGCTCTGGGAAGAAAACGATAAGCGGTTTGCAATGTCAATCATGGAATAATCGCTATACTGCAGTAAATTTTTAGCCATCTCAATTTTCTGCCGCCGGATATAGGCGCTGACAGAATCACCGGTTTCTTTCTTGAACAGTCTGGACAGATAACTTGCCGACACCCCGAGCTCGTCCGCCAGATCTTCTATTGTAATCCGCTCCTTTAAGTGAGAATAAATATAATCCTTACAGGCGCTGATATGTCGGGAATTTGAATCGCTTTTATAAATTCTGCGCATCTTTTCCGTATAATCCAGAACCATCTCATCATGAAGCTTCCTCACGCCTTCCAGCGTATGAATATCATCCAGTCTCTGAATATAGAAATCACTCATCCGAAACGCCTGCTCAAGCTCCATCCCTTTCTGCTTGCACAGCCTTGTAATCATCGCCGTCGTAATCACAAAGTGATACTTTAAATTCGTCACAGGATTCCGGGAAAGCACCCCTACCCCGTCGCTGTCCAGAAACCGCTCCTGCTCGCAGTTCTTTCTGACTTCCTCTACGTTACCGTTGGTTACCGCCTGAAAAAATAGAATTTCTTCTGTCGGCGGTCTGTGTTCTACCTCGTCAATATCATCTTCCGCTTCTAAAAGAAGCCATTTATCCTGATATCTCATCATTCTCCTTTCAGGCGCTCCCTTAAACGCCTACGCCCTGCAGTCATGCTGTTCCGATCATTTCCCATGGCCACGCTTTCCGGCAGATAAATCTTTCTGGATATTATCCATTTTAGCATAACGCGCCGCTGTTTCAAAGATCATATTTATTTCTCTAGAGCGTATTGTAACCGTTCAGCCCCTCGACTGAACGGTTACAGCATATTTTCAAACACGCTCTAACTTCGCCAGTATCGTTTTCCTCATTGTGATATAGCAGGCAAGCCCGCCGATAAAATTCGAGACCGGCTCGGCAAGAAACACGCCCATGACCCCCAGGCCGCCGACTCTCGGAAAGATAAGCGTCAACGGCACAACGATGACTACCTTGCGAAGCAGGGAAAAGAATATGGCCTGTTTTGCTTTATTAAGGGATTTGAATACGCTCTGCCCCGCAAACTGAAACGCCATCATAAAAAATCCAAAGAAATATATATGCAAGGACGGAACCGCCGCCCGGATTAATTCCGTATCATGATTAAAAATCCGTATAAAAAATTCCGGAAATACAGAAACAGCTCCCCAGATCAGCAGCGTATATGCGAAGCCAAGCTGAGTCATAAAACGGATTGCCTTCTTCGTCCGGCCAATCTCTTCCGCTCCGTAATTGTAACTAATCACCGGAGAAGCTCCTTCGGAAATTGCCGAAACCGGCGCCTGTGCAATTTCCCGGACAGAATTTACCACCGTCATAACACTGATATACAGATCTCCTCCGAATATCTGAAGCGTAGAATTGCAGACCACCTGAACCAGTCCGTTGGTAAAAGACATACAGAATGTGGAAAGCCCCAACTTTGCAATCTCGCAGATGCAGGACCAGTCCGGCCGGAACCCCTTAAGTTTCAGGGTCAGCTCCGTCTGTTTTCCGGTCAGAAACCGAAGTACCCACAAAGCGGAGAAAAACTGTGAAATAACGGTCGCAATTGCCGCCCCCTTCACCCCCATATGCAGAACAAAGATGAATACCGGGTCCAGAACCAGATTCATTAAAGCCCCCAGAACGACTGTCTTCATGCCGGTTCTGGCAAACCCCTGACTGTTAATATACGGATTCATCCCCAAGGAAATCATAACAAACACTGTGCCGAGAAGATAGATTACCATATACCCGGATGCATAAGGGTATGCAGCGTCGCTTGCACCAAAGAGATAAAGCACCGGCCTGTGAAAAAGAATACCGGCCGCCGTCAGGAGGAGCCCTGTGATAACCAACATAAAAAATGCATTGCTCACAATTTCTTCCGCTTTCCCTGTCTCTTTCTTTCCCCTTGCAATCGAGCATAGAGGAGCGCCTCCCACTCCAAAGAGACTGGAACATGCAATGACCATCGTGACAACCGGAAAACATAAACCAAGCCCGGCAAGGGCGATTGCGCCCTCCCCGGGAATCTTACCTATGTAGATACGGTCAATGATATTATAAAGAAGATTCAATAACTGCGCCGCCATCATAGGCGCGGCTACAGACAGAATATTATAATGTACACGTTCGCTTCCAAAATCCACCTGATTGGGCTGCATACGCCGACCGCTTCCTTTACTATTTCATAACTGTTCACAGGTTGTCCGTATTCTGCTTCAATCCTCTGTAAGCCAGCCGCCCTGTGAACAGCAACGCCATTTCTATCCTCATTTATTATATTTCCCGACAGACAAATTGTTCCAGATTAGAACGTGTCTGAAAATTGCTTTCTGCAAGATGCTGTCCCAATTTGCATCAGATTTTACGCTGGATGTGGGAAGTGTAGTTGGGCTACATCGACCAAATTCAGCGAAAAATCTGGTTTGAAGCGAGACTGCAGATTGCCGGAATGCATGTTCAAACACACTCTAACGCATAAACCTGTAAAAATCTAGTACTCTATCCAGTTAGAAATTAGAGTATGGGGCTATCTGTTTCGTGCCAGTGCCAGGCAAAATTTCGACGGCGATGCGGTGGCATCGTCTAGAATTTTTAACGACGCAATGGTGCGAAACAGACAGTCACAGACTCCAATTTCTAGCCGGATGGAGTACTAGCAAATCTTATAAATCCAGCCTTCCGGCGCTTCGATTCTGCCCATCTGGATACCTGTCAGCGTATCATACAGCTTCTTTATCACAGGTCCCATCTCATCCATTCCGCTTGGGAAGCAGATCTCCTTACCATGGTCCACAATCTTCCCTACCGGCGAGATAACTGCCGCCGTTCCGCACAGGCCGCACTCTGTAAACTCAGAAACCTCGCTTAGCAGTACCTCTCTCTCCTCTACCTCAAGCCCCAAATACTCTTTCGCTACATACATCAGGGAACGTCTGGTAATGGACGGAAGTATCGTATCTGACTTCGGGGTAACCACCTTACCGTCTTTTGTCACAAATAAGAAATTCGCCCCGCCTGTCTCCTCGACTTTGGTTCTGGTCGCCGCATCCAGATACATATTCTCATCGTATCCCTGATTGTGGGCGTCCACGATTGCATGAAGGCTCATGGCATAATTCAGCCCTGCCTTTACATGTCCTGTTCCATGGGGCGCCGCCCGGTCAAAGTCACATACCCGGATAGTAATCGGCTTCGCGCCGCCCTTAAAATACGGCCCTACCGGCGTACAGAACAGACGGAACTGATATTCATCCGCCGGCTTCACACCGATGACCGAATTGCTTCCAAACATATAGGGACGCAGATATAAAGTTGCGCCGGAACCATAAGGCGGCACATACGCCGCATTCGCCTCTACCACCTGCTTCACTGCATCTAAAAACTGCTCCTTGGAAATCGGCGGCATCTCCAGCCGCTTCGCCGTATCAATCATTCTCTCTGCATTTAAATCCGGACGGAAAGTAACAATATCTCCCTTCTCTGTTGTATACGCCTTCAATCCCTCAAAACACGTCTGAGCATACTGCAGCACACATGCGCATTCATTCATGGTAATATTCGCGTCCTCTGTAAGAACACCCTCACTCCACGTCCCGTCCTTATAATTTGCAACATACCGTTTATCGGTCTGCATATAACCAAATCCAATATTCGACCAGTCAATATTTTTCTTATCCATCATTATCATTCCTCCGTTCTCTTTGCCGTCATCTGAATATGGACCTATTATAATACGATTAAGTGGCAAAATCAAGAGCGCGCTCTGTTTTTTTGCAAACCTTACGAAGCCCTTACAGTTCACACGCCGCCTGTTCTGGCCTGCAAACTGCGGCATATGGAGCAAGGCATTTCAGAGACGTTTTTAATGGAAGTGAAATTGCTGCTTACGTAGTCTTAGGAACGAAGGCATTCCTGAGTTTCTTAGACTACGTTGGCAGGAAGTTCACTGGAATGTTGTCTCGCCTTGCTTCGTATGCCGCAGTTTGCAGGCCAGAACAGGCGGCGTGTGAACTGTAACAGCCTTTCAATCAATCAAAGTCTTCCAATTCGGCGAATGATATGCTTCAAAACACATCTTTATCTGCTCCCGGTTATTCTTCTCCTCCGCCAGCAGCGGCAGTTCTTCATATCCAAAATACCTGCTTTCAACAGTCTCTATATTTTCCTGAAAAGCCCCTCCGGTTACGGAACAGAGCACGAAGATCTTGCAGACCTTCCACGCATAGACGGGAAGATTATGCTTCTCCCTGTCCTGTACGGCAATTACCATATCAGCCGTAACGTCAAGTCCAGCCTCCTCCTTCACTTCTTTGACGGTATTTTCCTTAACAGAGACGTCTGCGTCCGCCCATCCTCCCGGCAGAGACCATGTACCGTTATTCTCCTTCACCAGAAGAATCTTATCATCCTGAAAAATCGCAGCCCGGGTATCTATTTTAGGCGTCTGGTATCCTGTCTCATTACAGAACAGCTCCTTCACCTTCTCCATCGGAATCTCCGTCTTATAACTCAGCATTTCCGCCGCAATCTCCCGAATCTCTTCGTATCGCTCCAATTCATATTTATTATCGCAATATGTAATGCCTGCCTGAGCGATACTCTGCAGCCTGACCGCCCATTTTAACCACTTCTCATTTTTATCCATGCGCTTCTCCTTTGCATTCACAGACTTCCATAGGCGTCGTATTTCCCCTTCCGGTTCAGATCACGCCATATTCTCTTCACAAGAGTCATCCGCACAGCATTCTCCGGGTTCTGCCTTCCCCTCATCCCGAAATTCTCCCCGGCACAGAAACGCCGCGCCGGAAATAAATAGAAAGCAGACGACCCAGGTAACCGGCTCGCATACGCAAACCCCGGGATACCCGTACGCCGGAACTACCCATAATGCAAAGATTACCTTGCCAAGAAGCTCCAGCGCGCTGCAAAACAACGGCGCAATCCGGCGTTGTATTCCCTGCATCATATTTCTCAAAATCACCAGCGCCGCCATCGGAGGGACTACCGGGAGACTGATATGAACGTACAATACCGCGCTCTCTATTACTTCCCGATTGTCGCTTCCTGTAATCAGCCGCACCGCCGCCGGAGCAGTAAAGAATGCAAGAACAACAGCAATCAGCCACCATATCCCATACAAAAGCAGCGCAGCCTTAACACCCTTTCCAATTCTGCCGCGGCATCCGGCGCCATAATTCTGGCTCGAATAGGTAGCGATACTGGTCCCCAGCGCAAGTCCTGGAAGATAGAAAAACTCTGCCAGACGGCGGCCGCCCACCTGGGCTGCAATATAAACGCTTCCCAACGCATTGATACTGCTCTGTAAAATTACGCTGCCAATATTATAAATCGTAACCATCAGCGCCATACTGAGTCCCGTCCAGAACATTTCCATCACAAACCCTGCTCCCGCCCGCAGTTCCTCCCGGGAAAACCGAAGTTCCGGATAATTCCGGACAATATAGAGCAGCCCCAAACCCGCGCTGATTCCCTGAGCCAGTACCGTAGCTGCGGCGGCTCCCTGCACCCCCATCTTAAGCGGGCCCATAAACCAGATATCCATCAGGACATTCAGGCCGCTGCTGAAAAGAAGAAACAGCAGCGGGGTTACACTGTTTCCCACTGCACGCAGCAGGCTGGCCTCCAGATTGTACGCTATCGTAAGCGGAAACCCCGCCAGCACAACAGTGAGATAACATAATGCCCCCTTTGCCGTTTCCTCCGGTATCTGAAGCACAGCCGGAAGCTGATACTGAACTAACAGAAATCCGACTGTCAGAACCGCCCCGCAGATTGCCGAAAGGCATACCATCCAACAGACCGCCTGTTTCATCTTCTTCGGATTTCCTGCGCCAAAACTCTGACTGACCGCCAGAGCGAATCCATTTGTCATTCCAATGGCAAAATTTGTAATAAGCCCGTAAAGAGCAGCCGTAGCGCCAATCTCCGCCAGAGCCTGATCCCCCAGAATATGTCCGGCAATAGACGTATCCGTCAGATTATAAAACTGCTGAAGAAGACTTCCCAAAAAAAGCGGCACAGAAAACCGCAGCAGCAATCCGGCAGGACTCCCCTTTGTCATATCCAGCATGCGGTTTTTTTGTATTTTCTGCATCATGATATTTCCTTCCTTTCTTTTATATTATACTGACAATTTCTTGTTGCCGCTTTCATAAAAGCGGCGTATACTATAAGAAAAACGACAAAGAAGTGATACTATGATACGGAATCCCAATTTCCTTAGAATTGACCAGACCGGAAAAGAATTACAGGAACAGGGAACACAGCTTTTGAACCTGACCGCCAATTGCGGAGATATTCACCGATATGTTGCAAGCTGCATTCCCGCCCACTGGCACCGGGAGCTGGAAGTATTTATCCTGTTAGAAGGAAATGTCCAGATTAGAATCGGAGAACTCGTCCATGAAACAACTGCCGGTGAAGGCTGCTTTATTAATACCGGCGTACTGCATTCTTTTACCGGAACCTGTTCTTCCCCCTGCATTTTCCGCTCCTTCGTCTTTGAGCCCTCTATTGTAGGCGGCGCTCCGGGAAGTGTATTTGACGAAGCATATGTCCGCCCCCTCTTAGAAACAGGGCCCTCCTTTCTGAAATTCCAGAGGATTCCGGAAGACGAGCCCTATTTCCAGCAATTTAGCCGGGCTTTTACTGCCTGCGAGCAGGAACCCTCCGGCTATGAGTTCAGGGTCCGGGAAGCCTTATCAGAAATCCTTCTCCTGGTCAAAGATAAAAGCCAGCTTATGCCGCCCCGGAAACTATCGGCCATACCGGAAATCCGGGTAAAGCAAATGCTGGAATACATTGACGCAAATATCGGTAACGCCATAACCGTCAGGGACATCGCGAACGCAGCAAGCGTCTGTCCCAGGGAATGCCAGCGCATTTTCAGCCGGTATCTGCATTACAGCCCTATGGAATTTGTCCAGAGACGCCGGATATTTACCGCCGCAGGCCTCTTAACCGGCACAGATTTACCGGTAACCGAAATCGCTCTAAACTGCGGATTCCAAAGCCCCAGTTATTTCTCCAGACAATTCAAACTACTGACAGGAAGCGCTCCCAGAGAATATCGCAGGGCAGTGCAAAAAATGCCGGTTCTCTGATACCCTGACTGCCCGGCGAACGCTTTCCCCCGTTAAAATGCAGGCATTCCTTCTCTGGACGCCTGCATTTATTATCCTATATCACATTACCGCTCCATAAAGCTGATAGACTCGATTCCCACGCTTCCCCCGCGCACCACTTCAATACTCTTAAACTCTTCCTTCATCAGCTTCACTACCGCATCGTTCTTGGTGGCCGTCTGTACAAATTCCAGCAGCAGGCTGTCCCGGCCGTAATCAATGACCTTTGCCTTGAAGGTTTCTGCAATCTGGAACAATTCTGTCTTATCCGACGCGCTGCACCTTCTCACCTTCACATACATGATTTCCTTCATTCTCACAAACACATCGGTAAAATCAATCACTTTGATTACTTCCACCAGACGATTTAACTGCTTCTTAATCTGCTCAAACGTCTCGTCGTCGCTGACCGTCGCTATCGTCATCCGGGAGACCGTCGGGTCCTCCGTCGTTCCTACAGTCAGGCTGTCCAGATTATAAGATTTCCCGGAAAACAAACCGGAAATCTTGGACAGAACGCCCACCTGATTCTCCACATACAGGGAAATCCATCTCTTTTTCATACCGTTATGATTCATCTTATTCACTCTCCCTTCTAGCAGTCCATAATCAGATCCTGCAGCGTTCCGCCCGGCTCAATCATCGGATACACCAAATCCTCCGGATCAATTTCAAATTCCAGAATATAAGGCGTCTTCTCACTTGCCATAGCTTCCTGAAAGGCCGGTTCTATTTCTTCTTTTTTCGTAATACGGATTCCTTTTGCCCCGTAACTCTCCGCCAATTTTATAAAGTCCGGCGTATATGGCGGACATTCCACCTCGCCGCATCTGCCCCGGCAGGCCGCGCCGGAATGAAGACAGGTCATGGAATACCGTTTGCCGTAGAAGAGCTTCTGCCACTGGCGCACCATGCCCAGATTATTATTGTTAAAAATACAGGAAATAATCGGCAGTTCTTCTAACACAGCCGTTGCCAGCTCCTGAATATTCATCTGCATGCCGCCGTCGCCGGAAATAGAAATAACCGGAATATCCGGATTCCCAAGCTTTGCCCCGATTGCTCCCGGAAGCCCGTAGCCCATCGTTCCAAGACCGCCGGATGTCAGAAGCTTTTTCTTCGGCGTAATCTCCGCAAACTGAGACACGAACATCTGATGCTGCCCCACATCCGTAACGATAATCGCCTCGTCAAACATGCGATTTATGGTATCAATCACATGTTTCGGCGTCATAACCGGCTTCTCTCGCATGGTAAGGGGATGTTCCTCCTTCCACTCCTGAATCTGATTCATCCATTTCTCTGTATTGCAGGGCTCCACATATTCAAGCATTCTCGTAATCGCGTCTCTTGCATCGGCAACAATCGGCACGTCCACCTGCACATTCTTGGAAATAGCCGCCGTATCAATATCAATATGAATAATCTTTGCCTTTGGCGCAAAAGAATGAAGCTTACCCGTAATCCGGTCGTTGAATCTGGTTCCGATGGAAAAGAGAATATCACATTCGCTTACCGCCATATTGCAGGCATAAGCGCCATGCATACCTAAATTTCCAATATACAGCGGATGATCTGTGGAAATTGCCCCCCGCCCCATAATGGTCGTTACCACCGGTACGTTGGTAATCCTTACCAGTTCGGTAAATTCCTCTCTGGCATTTGCTATATTTACGCCGCCTCCAATCAGGAACAACGGACGCTTTGCCTTATTCAGCATCTTAATTGCACGCTTCAGCTGCCCCACATGAGCAATGGTATTCGGTTTGTAGCCTCGGATATTTACCTCGGAAGGATACTCTGCGTCCCCAAGCTCCGCCATCACATCCTTAGGAAGGTCAATCAATACCGGTCCCGGCCTTCCGGTTCTGGCTATATAAAACGCTTCCTTAACAATCCGCCCCAAATCCTTTCTGTCCCGTACGGTTACTCCATATTTGGTAATACTTCGGGTAATTCCTACTATATCCACTTCCTGAAACGCATCGTTTCCAATCAGATGCCTTGCCACCTGTCCCGTAAAGCACACCAGCGGCACACTGTCATAATATGCCGTTGCAAGTCCGGTCACCAGATTCGTCGCCCCCGGGCCGCTGGTTACTAAGCAAACTCCAACCTTTCCCGTAGACCTTGCATAGGCGTCCGCCTCATGTACCAGGGCCACCTCCTGCCTTGGCAGAATCACCCTGGTAAAGTCTTGTTTGTAAAGTTCGTCGCTGATATCAATCGTACAGGCTCCCGGATAGCCGAACAGCGTATCCACGCCCTCTTCCTTAAGCGCCTTTACAAGCAGCTTATTTCCGCTGATTTTCCTCATATATACATACCTCCTTTTCCTTTCCCAAACATCTGCAATCTGCCGCTATAAGCAAAGCAAATCTCTACCTCTTCATCCCAAAACATATTGCATACCATAAATTATAATGGTTGATTCTTCGGATATTTTACCATTGAAAACGCCCTAAGCGAAACGCTTAGGGCGAATATAACATCCGTGTTACCACCTAATTTCGGAGATTCAGCTCTCCGCACTCTGCCAGTACAGGACTCAGACGGTTCTCAGTTCTGCCGCTTCCCCTATATACTGCTTCCTGTAACGCAAGGAACTACGTTGAAGTCTACTGACGGGATATCCAAATCTTTACTCATAATTCTGAAATTCTCCGCGTTCGGTTCACTGCTCAGAGGCTACTTCCATAAGACCCTCTCGAAGATTCGCACCTGCCATCTTCTCTCTTGGCTTCGGGCTGCCTATGTACTCCTCCCCGTCATAGCATTTGTCTGAAACAATAAGATTGCTACTATTATAGAGGATAAACTGCCGGCTTGTCAACCGTCTATTTTTACTCCAATTTCTGATATTTCCAAAATGAAAACCCGTTCCGCAACTACTCATCCTTCCACAATTTATGGCTTATTTGGAATCCAAATTTATCATAGACCTTCCAGTTCCTGCACCAGCCTGCAGATATTTTTCCAGGACACTCTGTTGAGTTCCGGACATCCTGTATAGGCTGCTTCTGCACAAGCTTCAATCGTTCGGGCGATTTCCCTTTCAAATCTTTCAAGGCTCTCCGGCGCAGGCTCGTCTGCATTCTGCATACGGGGAGGTCTCACAAAGAAAACCGGCGCATGCGTCACATTCTCCTCTATCCATGGCCGGATTCCCGGCAAATCCGTCACAATCACTTTACAGCCGCAGGCCATAGCCTCTACGACTGTTAATGGAAGCCCCTCGCTGAAGGAAGGAAGTACAAAAATATCACTTTTGTTATACGCTTTCGCAAGCTCATTCTGTGAAAGCTTCCCCAGAAAATACACCGGATACTTACATTTCTTAGCCCGCTTACAAATCCTGTTGTATTCTTCCTGATTCCCGGCTCCTCCCGCCAGAAAAACCTCCAGTTCATCCGCAGCCCATGGCAGGAAAGAAAGGCTCTTTATCAAACTTTCCACACCTTTCTTTTCTGCAATCTTTCCTGCATAAATTAACCGGAGCGGTTTCTCCGACAGGAACCCGGCTGTCCCTGGCCGCCTTCCTGCTTCTGTAAGATCGTCCGCCTCCCCAGTGTCCTTTTTTCCCTCCAACGCTCCTGACGTTCCCGCGCTCTTCTCCCGGTTCAAAAAAAATACCCTGGAATTATATCCGGTCCCTGCAACCGTTATTTGCTCTTCTTTTACCGGATATATATTCATAATCTCTTTCTTCTGCTCTTTATGAAGGGCAAATATAGCGTCTAATTTCGGAATTTGGCTGCGGATATATTCTCTCTTTAATGGAATCTTCTTCATCTGTCTCAAATCCGTATTATGACAGAAAGCGCACACTTTATCATTCGCAAGTTCCTCCCTGACAATAGAAGTCACCAGATACAAGTGATGACAGATAACAAGCTCCGGCTGGAAATCAGCCGCCGCATTCCTTACCGCTTTTCTGAAAGCCCGCTCAAACTGACTGACCATTTCTTCCGTCATCTGTCCGTATACCGTACTCTCATAGGGCATCTCATCCGACATTCCTGCAATTGGAAAAGGAAGTTCCTCTGTCTTAAAATATACCGGAAAAAATTTCACCCCTTCCGGCAGTTCCACCTTATCCTCCTGATAAATCCCTGCAAGCGCCGCCTGTTCATGTCCTTCTTCTGAAAATGCCTTTACCAGCTCTGTCAGATAGAAGCCGCTTCCGGTACTGTTCGGCTTCTGCGCTGTAATTGTTAAAATTCTCATTCGTCTTTACATACTCTCCATCTTTTTTATTTCAAGACTGCTGCATTCACGAAAAATGCATTTCGTACAGCATTTTGCAGAATATTCGTATACCAGCAATTTATGATGTATGAACCCGCTCATAAACAGTAAAGTAATACTCCAAGTCAAAACAAGTCTGTTCCTCGCTAATTTTCGTCATCTCCCACTCTGAATCTTCGTCCAGATTCGGGAAATAAGTGTCTGCGTCATAGGTATGGTCAATCTTTGTCACCAGGGCGGTATCACAGTATGGCAGCATAGCCCGGTAAATGCTCTCGCCGCCGATTACATACACATCCCCCTCATATTTCCTGCTCTCAGCAAGAGCTTCCTCCACGCTGTGAACCACTGCCGCGCCCTTTACTTTGTATTTTTCATTCCTTGTAATCACAATATTCACACGATTTGCCAACGGCTGGCTCTGCGGAAAGCTCTCTAAGGTCTTTCTTCCCATAATTACAATATTTCCCTTCGTAGTCTCCCTGAAAAACTTCATATCCGCCGGAATACTCCACATCAGACGGTTATTCTTTCCGATTGCCCACGCCTTATCTACCGCTACAATTAATTTCATATCTTTCTCACCTCAAACTATTCTGCCTGAAAAATTTCCTCCTGTACGGATGGGGGCTGCCTGACAGAAACAGGGCGCTTTGTCAGGCAATGCATAAGAGGGCGCTTTTAACGTAGATGAAATCCACTGCTTACCTACAGAACCTGCCACTGGCAGCTTCCTTCGGATGCATGGCAACGCAGACTTGGATGCGAAGGCTCACTGCGCATTCTAGCCGAAGTTAGCAGTTAGTTCACCGGAGTGTTGCCCAGCGTTGCCTGACAAAGCGCCCTGTTTCTGTCAGGCAGCCCCCATCCGTACAGGAGGAAATTTTCTTCTACTCTATACTGCCACCGGAATATCTCTTATCTGCTCATGCGTCTCATAATCAATCAGCCTTACATCATCTCTCGTAAACTCATAGAAATCATGAATTTCAGGATTCAGCCAGAATTTCGGAGCCGGAAGCGGCTTTCTGCCGATTAATTCTTCCACCAGTGGAATATGCCTGTCGTAAATATGCGCGTCTGCAATCACATGGAGCAATTCTCCCGCCTTCATGTCACACACCTGCGCCAGCATGTGCAGCAGCACCGAATACTGGCACACATTCCAGTTATTTGCCGTAAGCACATCCTGGGAGCGCTGGTTCAGCACTGCGTTCAGCTTAAGCTTATCGCTCCCTTTTTCTTTCGTCACATTAAAGGTCATACTGTAAGCGCAAGGATAAAGCGCCATCTCATGTAAATCCTGGTGTACATACATATTCGTCATAATCCGCCGGCTGTAAGGATTATTCTTTAAATCATAGATAACCCGGTCAACCTGATCCATCATTCCCTCTTTATAGGAATGCTTTACCCCCATCTGGTAGCCGTACGCCTTGCCGATGGAGCCGCTCTCATCCGCCCAGCTGTCCCAGATTCCCGAATGCAGATCATGGATATTGTTAGACTTCTGCTGCCAAATCCACAGCATCTCATCCGTACAACTCTTAATCGCAGTCCTCCGAAGCGTCAGCGCCGGAAATTCTTTTGACAAATCATATCGGTTTACCACGCCGAATCTCTTAACCGTATAAGCGCTGGTTCCATCCTCCCAGACCGGGCGGACCTTCTCCCCCTCCGTACTGGCGCCATTGTCAATAATATCCCTGCACATCGTAATAAATATCTTATCTGCATAGCTCATATTCGTTCCTCCGCTTATTTCTCCCTAAGTCTCCGATATCCCTGATAAATCCGCGAGGACAGAACCCCTTTCAGCACGTTTGCCGCACAGCGTTTCACATCCTCCGCCTCAATAATTCCATCCTCCACAGCCTTCACAATCTCCTTCACCGCCGCCCTGCTTCCCGGCATAATCAAATCGTTGCCTGCTCCGATTGCGGACACATGGCTGCCTACATTCTTCCCGGTCGCGAACCAGTCTGTCATGACCAGCCCCTGAAACCCCCACTCATTCCGAAGCACCTTCGTGAGCAAGTCATAACTGTTATTCACATACATGCCGTTTACCTTATTGTAGCTGCTCATAACAGCGCCAGGAGCCGCCTTCTTCACCGCAATTTCAAATCCTTTCAGATAAATCTCGCGAAGAGCCCGCTCGCCTACATTCACATTCGTCTGATTCCGGTTGTCTTCCTGGTTATTGCAGCAAAAATGCTTGAGGGTCACATAACATCCCCGACTCTTCTGTACTCCTCTGATAATGGCCGACGCAAGGGTTCCGGACAGAAACGGGTCTTCTGAGTAATATTCAAAGTTTCTCCCGCACAGCGGGTTCCTGTGAATATTCATCCCCGGCGCTAACCAGTAAGTTATGCCGTATGCTTTCATCTCTTCACCCACAGCCCCGCCTACCTGTTCAGCCAGTTCTAAATTCCAGGTCTGAGCAAGAGCCAGCCCTACCGGAAATGCTGTTGTAAACTGATAAACCAACGGATGCTTCTCCGGATCTGCAAACATCATCTTTTTTATCATTTCCGGAAAATAATCAAACAGCTCCAGATTGGGCTCCACTGCCTTTAATTTGCCGGTTCGGGTTACCGCGGTACGCTTCTGAAGCCTCAATCCTGCCGGTCCGTCCGCAAGACACACATTGGGAATCCCTTTTTCCAACAGCTTCGCCGTTGTAGAGCCTGCGGCTCCCGGCGCCTCAAAAAACCGTTTGCCGGACATTCCTTCCCCTACGGTTAAGAGCGCCATTTCTTCTAACGTCAACCGGTCTAAAAATGCGTCTGTATCCGACGAACGGTAAATATCCGGCACCTGATAATCATAACTCTTACATGGTATATCTTTTCCGCGAATTTTTATCCGGGGGATATCCTCTGCAATTACCTCTTCTGAAAGCAGCGGCGGCTGCATTTCCTTCGTCTCTCCGTTTTCACAGATACGACAATGTCTGGATATCACCGCTTCCTTATCCAACGCCAGCACAGCTCTGACTTCGGTGCTCCGGCTTGAATTTCCCACCCGCACCAGATAATCTCCCTGTTCTAACACCGTCGCCGCATCCTCCGTCCGGTAACTTGCAAGGTCTGTGACGTCAAAACTTAATTTCATCTTCTCACTTTTTCCGGGCTTCAGCTTCTTTGTCTTAGCAAATGCAACCAGTCTCTGGTACTCTTTTGCCTGCCCGTCCTGCGGGCAGCTTACATAGATTTGAACCGTCTCTTTCCCTGCAAAGCCGCCTGTATTGGTAACCTTTACTTTCACCTTCACGATATTCTGCTTCACAGAGACCTTCTCCGTTTCTGTCTCAAAATCTGTATAAGACAGTCCATAACCGAAGGAATACTTCGGCTCCACCTCATAACTGTCAAAATAACGGTAACCTACATAAATCCCTTCTTCATAATATTCTTCATCCAGATTACCATTTAAATAGCTGTACTCCATGGCATTCGGATAATCCTCATACCTGTAAGACCATGTATCCGCAAGTTTACCGGAGGGCGTCTCTTTCCCACACAATAAATCCGCAAATGCCTGACCGCCCATCATTCCCTGCTGCCCGAAAAAGATAACCCCGTTAATTCCCACAATTTCATCAAGAAAATTCATATCGAAGCTTCCGCCTGCATTAATAACCACAATCATTGTCTCATACTGTGCGGCGCACCGAATAATGCTGCTTCTCTCTATCTCAGTAAGAGAATAATCTCCCTCCTCCAGCTTCCGGTCCGCGCCTTCTCCCGCCTGCCTGGACACTACGTAAATACAGGTATTCGTATTCGAAGCGACTATTTCCTCTTCCGTAACCGACTGTCCGGCAGGCATAGGAAATGGACTCACAATATTCAGCAGATTCGCCGGATTCAGATGAACCAACTTCTTTCCGAGTTCTTCTCTGTAGTCTGCTTTTGCTCTCTCATACACAGCCCGGTACTCGTCAATCCATGGCTTGCTTGTCACTGTAAAACCATTCTTTTCCAAACCCTCCAGAATAGACACCTCATGACGAACATTCACTTCGCCGGAACCGGTTCCTCCTTTAAGCGTCATATCCGCGCCGGCGCCGTACAGGGCAATCCTCCCGGGCTTCAAAGGCAGGCATCCGTCGTTTTCAAGCAGCACGATTCCCTCTAACGCCGCCAGATACGCTATCTGGCAGTTCGCTTCCTCCAACGGGGTCTGCGCGTCTGTAAACGCCGCCTTATTCCGCACTTTCATCTTCATACTCAAACACACACCTTTCATACGCATTGATTACTTTTGTATCCAGATATTTGTCATAACGTTTAAAATCTCGGCTGTAGTTTCTGTGTACATGCCCATGCAGAAAATATTTCGGCCTGTACCGTTCCATCAATGTCAAAAATGTCTGAAATCCCCGGTGGGGAAGATCTTTGCCGTCATTGAGCTCAAAGGCCGGCGCATGGGTTACAAGAATGTCGAACCCGCCGCGCCTCATAATCTGAAACCAGAGCCTACCAACCCTCAAACGCATCTGCGATTCGGTATACTGATGTTTCCCGCCATAGTACTCCATGGAGCCTCCCAGCCCCATAATCCGCACGCCTTTGTGTACATATATCCTGTCCTCAATACAAATACAGCCTTCCGGAGGTTTTTTCTCATATTTTACGTCATGATTCCCATGCACGTAGAGGACCGGAATAGAGGTCAGAGTTGTCAGAAAAGACAGGTAATCTGCCTCTAAATCTCCACAGGAAATAATCAAATCTATTCCTTCAAATTTACTTCTGTCAAAATAATCCCACAGAGCCTTTGACTCTTCGTCTGCAATCGCAAGTATTTTCATTCGTCTGTTATCCCTTCGTCTTTTCCACTCCCTGTTGAAGAACCACCGGCTCTGAGCGTTTCTTAAGCTCCTGACGTTTTGGTATATCACCAATGACATTCTCCGCCAGCCATTCCATCTTCACCACTTCTTCCGGAAGCAGGCTCTTCCAGGACTCCTTCTGAATCACACCTGTCTGTGAATATAATTCCCCGGCAAAGGGATCAAATATTCCGCTTTTGATATTGGTTTTCAGTAATTCTACCAAACGCTTTGTTCCAATAGGCAGATTATTGGAGCAGACAATATCCGCCACATCGGAAGACATTCCCCACCAGTAATTGATGGCCTTCTTATCAGAAGGATTATCGTCATATTTCCAGGTTCCGTCCATAATCGTGCGAATCAGGCGCTCATAAAGCTGTCCCCAGTGCCATACCGGCATGGCAAGGCTCTTCGGCCAGTCATGTTCCAAGCTGTACAATCCAAAATACCTAGAAGCATCCTCTGGAGTCACCATATCCTTGCCAGAAATAATCTCCGCGCCCTGCTCTCTTAAATTCTTTACTGCATCCACATCTTTCTTCGCCGACCACTCCAGAAAGACTTTCACCCTGGGATTCACCAGTTTTGCTCCCAGAGCAAATGCATTAATGTTCGCAATAGTACCAAAAATCGGATAATCGGCAATGAACCCCACTTTATCGCTCTCTGTCATCGCTCCCGCGATGGCTCCCATGATAAATTTCGGTTCATGCATCCGAATATAGTAGGTACGGATATAACGGTGGGACGTATTCAGCGAGCAATTTAATATCCTCACAGAAGGATGCGCAATTGCCGCTTTTACGCTTGCCTGCACAA
Source organism: Lachnospiraceae bacterium (assembly GCA_910574185.1). Lineage (GTDB taxonomy): Bacteria > Bacillota > Clostridia > Lachnospirales > Lachnospiraceae > Claveliimonas. Next base: position 7,130 of record CAJSZQ010000017.1, on the reverse strand, counting down.
AGGACGGCGTGGTGGTAAATATAATGTCGCATTTCTGCCTTATTGCATCTTCCAGAGCGTACTCAATATCCTTTCGGGTAATATTCGTATAGTAAAGTGTCTGAACCTCTCCCGGAAACTTCTGCTCCAGATGCAGCCTTCCAAGCTCATGGCCATAGGTCCACGCAGAAGACCCTGGCGTTTTCTCATAGATAAATGCAATCTTAAGCCTGCTCTTACCAACAGACAGTACCCCCACCGGTAAAATCTTATTCAGACTCAGAAGCGGCTTCTTCTCCTGCGCCGGGTCCATTTTCAGCTCAATTTCCTCTTCCTTTTCCAGAAGCATATACTCCTCCCAGCTTCTCTCAATCAGCTTCTTAAGTTCCCCGACGCTCATTCCCAGAAGCTCCTTATAGCCGTAAAGCTCCAGCAGCGCAAGAAATGCATCCCCCGCCGTAATTTTGAGCTTATCATGATTCATAGACTTAAATTCTTTGGAAAAACGCGTATAAATCGAGCGAAAATCCATCTGATCTTCCTCATTCCATACTTCGCCCGGTTCCTTTTCCATAGCCGCCTGAAGCTTTGCAAACCGTCCAGTCTCAGAAAACCAGACATAATTCACCTTGGAAAGCTCATAAAAATCCAGAAATTCATAATAAATCTTATTCTCCTTGTCGCCAGTCCGGTCGGGTATAATACGCGTTACTGTTCCCGGAATCGAATCCACCCCGAAAAACTTCACCACACTGACCCGCTTATTGCCCTCCTCCACATAGAATTTATTCATATATTCATAAGCCTTAATCGGATCACGAATCCCCTCCTGCACATGACTGGTGCTTAAGGATTCCCATTTTCTTGAAAATTCGCTGCCCTCCTTCAGCAAAGGCATGAAATTACTTGCAAATGCATTGCTCCGCCCTGCATTCTTCGTTCCCGCAATCTGGTCAGCCGGAATCTTCACAAGCCCTAGCGGGACTTCCCTGTACTTACCTCTGGGCGGAAGGATATCGTCAAGCACCGGAAGCGTGGGAAGCTCTCCCCGCAAGGACTTGGACTGATAATCCTTTTTCGCTAATCTATTCGCTTTGATATAATCTTCTCTTGACATACTGCCTCCTGATATCATAATAATCATAGAATTTACCGTCTTCCCAAACATCATAACATAGGCGGAGAGAAGATTCATCTGTTATTATTAACAAAGATTTTCATTTGTTGCTGTTCACTCCGTTCACAGCGACTTACAAAAATACATCTGAACAATCAACATAACCTATTTTCAATCGAACGCGTCAATAAATAAAGCGCATAAGCTTTCAGTAAAAACTTACGCGCTTTATCATTATTAAATATCACTTACATTATACAAAACCCGATTCAGCATCTTCTGAAGCGCCTGAATCTCTCTTTTCGTCATACCAATTGTCAGATTCTTATCTATCTTTCTTCGGTCCGACTCCATCCTTCTCTGAATATCATATGCCTTCTCCGTCAGATGGACATTCTTCTTCCTCTTATCCTTCCCATTCGGAACAATCAGAATATAACCCTTCTCATCCAGCCTTTGTAAGATTCCTGTCACAGTTGGATTCTTCAGGCTCAAAGCCTTCTCAATATCCTTCTGATTCACCTCTTCCTTGTCACAGCGGAACAGATAATTTAATACCTCGCACTGAGACGAAGTAATCCCAATGCCCTTTAACTGATTATTGATATCCTTCTCATATACATTGTTAATCTGCTTGAAAAGGAATCCAATCGGCAGTCTTTCCTGCATACCATCACCCTTTCTAATTATTACACTCCCATATCACAGATATACGAAAACAAACAGCTCCCTAAAGTTAGTACGCTGTTCCTGCATCTCCATACATCCGCGATATTATTACTCCCTATTAGATAGTATGCTATATTTTTCAGACAAAATCAAGCACAAAATATTATAACCGTTTGGGGTGTGGGATATAAATTCAACGGAGAAGAAAAACCGTAGCTGTATTTCACAATCCATTGTGATCTGCACGCTACGGTTTTATTTGTCCTCATTTAATTTTGCTTCAAACATTTCTACGGTTCGCAGTATTGGCAATAGCGACCAAAGTTGTTAAACTGACTGATGTATTACCAGTTTCTATATTGCTTACATGCTGTGGAGTAACACCTATTCTGTCAGCAACAGTTTCTTGAGTGAGGCTCTTTTTAATTCTGGCAATCTTAATTGGCTGCATTTTCATGCTGGTAAATGCCAGCCGATGTCATACCATTCCCGTCCAACTCTGTAAACGTATTGTTGCCGTTCCTATTTCCCCATGATAATATATAGACGGGGCCGGGGCGTGTCTGAAAATTCATTCCCGCCATCTGCCGCCCTCCCGGAACTGAAAAATTTAAAATAAAAGGCGGACACATTATGCAGAAAATTATGATTATTGAAGATGATCCCATGACCAGAGATGAACTGGTTCTCTTATTAAAGAACGAATCTTACCGGCCTATTCCCGTCACTGATTTTACGGATATTCTAAATCAGGTTCAAACTCATGCTCCCGATCTAATCCTTTTAGATTTAGGCCTGCCGGGTAAAAACGGTCTCGCCTTATGCGCCGATATACGTAAATCAGCAAGTATGCCTATTATTTTCGTCACCAGCCGTGACTCTGCCATAGATGAATTAAAAGCTTTGAGCCTGGGCGGAGACGACTATATTACCAAACCCTATAATATCCTGGTGCTCCTTGCCCGGATTAAGGCTGCCCTGCGACGAAGCTGCGCAGTTTCAGAATCAGAAATTCTAGAAGTAAAGGGCCTAAAGCTAAATCTCCTTAGGGGCGTTATCTCAGTGAACGGAAATAATCTCGAATTAACCCGCAATGAACTTCGGATTCTGGCACATATGATGACCCGCGCCGGAGAAATCGTTTCCCGCGCGGAGCTAATTGATATTCTTTGGGAACACCAGATTTATATTGACGACAACACACTGAGTGTTAATATGACCAGACTCCGCACGAAACTGGAAACGCTGGGTTTGTCTGATTTTATTCGCACAAGGAGAGGACTGGGATATCAGCTATGACTTGGATAGAATATTTTTCCGAACGAATGGGCCGCATTCTGATAAAAGTAGTATTCACCATAATCGGAGCCCTTTTTCTTAAGGCCACTGGAACCCAGCCCGGCATCATTATCCTGCTGCTTACATATCTCTTCCTTATTTTTACAATCGCACAGATTTTCGATTTTCTAAAACTGCGCGCAAGATTTAAGGAGCTGGAAACTACGATGGACAGATTAGATAAAAAATATTTGTTTGCGGAATGTATTCCTGCGCCTCGCACCGCCTGTGAACGCAGGTTCTATCACCTTCTGCGCCGCTCCTGCAAATCAATGACCAGCGCCGTCTCAGACGCAGAATCCTCCCTGCGGGAGTATCGGGAATACATTGAAAGCCAGGTTCATGAAATCAAAGCCCCTATTACTGCTGCCAGACTTATTTGCAGAAATGCCGAGCCAGAGACAAAGCGGAAGCTCCTCTGCGAATTAACGCAGATCGAAGCCCATGCAGAACGCGCTCTATATTATGCCCGCACAGAAAGTCCTGAAAAAGATTTCATTATCCGAAAATTCAGTCTTTCTGACCTTATTTCACAGGCAATCGCAAATTACAAGACACTGCTTATTCAGAAGGGTATCCGTATTGAGACCGGCAGCTTAGACTATAAGGTATATACCGACGACAAATGGGTCTGTTTTATCCTGGGACAGCTCTTGCAAAATTCTGCCCGCTATCATGGAAGCAAACCGCTTATCACCCTGTCTGCGAGCCTCATCGGGAATCAGGTGCAGCTTATCGTACGGGACAACGGAATCGGCATTCCCACCCATGAACTCCCACGTATTTTCGATTGGGGATTCACTGGCAGCAATGGACGAATCAGAGGCGGCTCCACCGGTATGGGATTATATCTGTGTCAAAAGCTCACCGGATTTCTGGAAATAGACCTTAAAATAACATCTGAAGAAAATGTGGGAACCAGCGTATTTCTCACATTCCCCGCCCCAAAACAAATATAAAAGTTACAGAAATGTACGAATGATTTACATCACGCATCTTCTTATACCTTTTTATATTTTTATACCTTCCAGGTATCCCATTATGGCCATCCGGCCGTTTCACAGGGTATACCCTCCAGGTATCCCATTATGGCCATCCGGCCGTTTCACAGGGTATACCCTCCGGGCACCCCATCATGGCCATCCGGCCGTTTCACAGGGTATACCCTCCGGGCACCCCATCATGGCCATCCGGCCGTTTCACAGGGTATACCTGGAAGGTATAAATCTATGGAATATAATACGGCTATTGGATAATGAATAATACGGTCCCTATTAAAAATGCTTATTTTGCAAGATTTTCTGTGAATTTGGATGAACATCAATAATAATTTGTTGTGAATCCTCTTTCATTTTTTCACCCCTTAATACAAGTTCTGCCAATATATCCATACAAAGTATTATTTTAAATATTGATGTTTCCTTTTACAAATTGAGGATAATATCTAAAAAAGGATTGTGGTATAGTATCTTCCGTAGTTTTCTTCCTTCCTATTATCCGTCAGCAATGGCAGCAGATACATCTTAAAAAAGCCGTTGAAGAAATCCATGAAAATCAGAACAAAAAGAAAGCACCATAGAGGGATTATATTCCTTCCGCTGGTGCTTTTGATTACTATATTATTCATCAAACAAATCTGCATGTGTTCCTGTATCAATCAATGTTAAAGTCAATATATCATCTTCTATAAGATATATTAACAACCAATCTGGTTGAATATGACACTCTCTATATCCTTTGTACTTGCCAAGCAGTGCATGATCTTTGTTCTTCACTTCCAAAGGGAGTTTATGCAATAATTTTTTCCACAATATCTTCTAATAAAGAAATGTTCAATCCACGCTTTTTTGCAAGTTTTAATCCCTTTTTGAATTTTCCAGTGAGGATTAATTCATATTTCATAAATCTATATCCTCCAGTGCTTCTGCAAAACTACTATATCTCTTTGTATTCGGATCTCTGCTAATGCGTTTTGCTTCTTCCATTGCTTCAAGTACTTCTGGTTTATATCGTGGAATTTCCACGCTAAAAGGAAGCCCTCCACGCATAATAGATTGTCTTAAAAACATATTCACTGCACTTGACATATCAATTCCAAGCTGATTAAATAATTCCATTGCTTGTTTTTTAACATCCTCTTCTATTCTTATTTGTGTTTGTACAGTAGCCATAGTATCACCTTCTTTCTTTTTACATCGTATATTAATTAATATACATTGTCAACACAAAATAGAGCATTTCATCAAAACTAACTAGATTATTGGTAAATAGGGTAAATAGCAAGCCGAGAATCCCATTTATAATCCAAGAGTCCCGTTTTGTAACTGAAATTCCTGTTTTGTAACTGAAAGTCCCTGTTTGTAACTGAAATTCCCGTTTTGTAACCAAGATTCCCGGATTTTCATTCCTATTTCGATATGTTATAATACGTTCAGCAATAAATTTGCATACAGCAACCAGAGATCAATTCCCTCTCGAAATTTTTGTATTCGGAGAATCCATCCCTGTTTTGCTTGGATAGTATTGTTCTGTTCTGGCGGCACTATGTGAATTTATCTGTTACTTTTTGAGAAGTTTCGGCTTTAAGATAATGTTCTCGGCTGCAACCGGTGAACATCCCAGTTTCTTAAGCACATCTTCTCCGTAATAAAAGCTGAACACTTCGTATGGGCTACGGTTGTTCAGCTTTTTTCGTTTGTATGAATTGATATGGCTCATCATCAGAAAAATATCCTGCTGTGTCAGTTCATCGAAGCTGCTCCCCTTTGGCAGGATTCGGCGTATTAATTCGTGATTCACTTCACAGGCTCCCTTTTGATATGGTGCACCTGGGTCACAATAAAACACGTTCGTTCTGCTGCATGGAATTGTATCACGACGCTCTATTTCCTTTGGATTCGAAAACTCACTACCATTATCTGTCAGTACAACTGGAAACAACTGACTGAATGTTTTTGCTCCAAGAACTTTGTCCAATACATTTATAATCTCTATCACAGAAGCAGAGGTATTCGCATTCCGTAAAAAGGCTAACATCAGACTGGTTTCTACAAAGTGTATGGTAAGAAGGCATTTACCTCCTACACGACCAATCACACTATCCATCTGTACGATTGTCGTTTCCGGATGCCCACCCAGATACTTTTGAAAGTCAGTATAGCTTCTACCAATACGACACCCCCTATCAACCTTAAATTCGGGTTTCTTATAACGAGGACGGTATTTGACTTTACGGGGCAGATCGATGTTTCTGATATCAAAAAGCTGGGCGTCCACATAGTTATACAAGGTCTTTTCACTGCACATCAGTTCATCAATATGATCCAGATAGATTTGATGTAAGGACTGACCATTTTTGACCAGCGGACTGATAATCCGATTGATTCTTGCTATATCATCTTCATTGGACAGAATACCGGTCCGGGCTTCTGAAATAGCGTGATGTGCCATCTCATGTGCATCTGCCGGATCATAAATCCGTTTTAATAACGTACATTTCGGAAGCTGGCTGCAGCCATTGCAAACATAAGGTGGTTTATTTTTAACAGAACAAACATCCTCTACAAAATCTGGGCAGTGAAATGTACACTCCGAACATAAGCTGCATTTGTAAGCGGATGGATGTGTACAGCTCGTTCCACACAATTTCTTTGCTTTACATGTGGTGCGGAATTTGCATGGGTTATAAGGGTATCCGGGACGGCCGCTTTTCTTGTCGTAGGAATACTTTTTAATTTCTTTAGCGATGGTTGTCCGGTCTTTTCCCAACTCTTTTCCGATTACACCAAAGGAGGCATTCTCTTGAAGGCGTTGAGCAATGATCATTCGATCTTCATAGGATAAAAACTTTGACATGGTGACTCCTTTCAGCCGCCAGAAATCAAAGCATAACAGAAAAGGAGCCAACTATCCAGTCAGCCCCATTTCATTTGCAAAAGAAAATCCATACCTTTCTTTTGCGCCAATAACGATTAACTTTTATACTTATCCGGGATAGCAGGTATGGAATCTCGGATTACAATTCAGA
>CAJSZQ010000016.1 GCA_910574185.1 Lachnospiraceae bacterium | reverse complement strand
CCCCTGCTCTTCATCCAGTTCAAGTAATATTTGACACCGTTTCAAAACAGTCTTACAGGTATTCTTATTTTTGATTGTTTTTTGAAGAGTAGTCCTTTCATCATCACTAAGCTTAATAATATATGTTTTAGGTCTTGCCATACCATCCACCGCCATTTCTTTTTAGTATATCATAAGGCGATAAATAATGGCAGTAAAATTAATTTAAATATAATGCGGTCAGCACACTAGTACTGCATTCACCGTTATTTGGCTGAAAGTGAATGATACACCTAGCTTTTGGGAAGTGAGAAGGTAAATTCTGTTCCTACGCCTTCTGTGCTGATTACATTGATATTTTCTCCATGGGCCTGGATAGATTCTTTTACAATGGAAAGTCCCAGTCCCGTTCCTTTTTTGTCTTTGCCCCTGGAGGCGTCGGTTTTGTAGAAGCGTTCCCAGATTTTATTGATTGCGTCTTTGGGTATTCCGGTGCCGTAATCTTTGACGGAGGTAAATACTTTGTCTCCCCGTTCGGTGGTTTCTACCGTTATGATAGAATCCGGCTCGCTGAATTTTATGGCGTTGTCTATTAGATTATACAAAACTTGCTGAATCTTTCGCTTGTCTGCAAATACAGATAAATGTCTCGTGGCAAGTACCAGTTCGATGGAAATCCGTTTTTCGGTACAGGTTCCTTCAAAGGAGGCAGCCGTAGTTCGGATAATCTCATGGATATCAAAAGGAGCTTTATCCAGAAGAAGATTCTTTGTATCAAATTCGTTTAACTCCAGAAGGTCTCTGGTCAGGTCGGTAAGTCGCTCTGTTTCAAACAGGATAATCTTTAGGTACTTTCCCTGAAGCTCTGGTGGAATAGTGCCGTCTGCGATAGCTTCCACATAGCCTTTGATGGAGGTTAACGGAGAACGGAAGTCGTGAGATACGTTGGCTACGAAGGTTTTCTGATAATTCTCCATATCCCGGAGCTGAGAGGACATATAATTTAGAGAAGCAGACAGGTATCCCATTTCATCCTCTGCGTTTACCGGAATTTCGTAGTCTAAATTTCCCAGAGCATACTGGGCGGCGGCATCCGTAATCCGGCGCAGGGGGAAATAGACCATCAGCTCGAATGCAAGAAAAATAATAAAGGAGAACAGATAAATCACAGCAATGGTTATATAGATTCTCCGTACAAGATGTTTTTGCTGTTGTTCAATATTTTGTAGGTTTCTGTGCAGCAGGAAGTATCCGTTTGTAGTGAAACCGTTTACTACCGGGGCCATAACGGTAATCACTTCTTCTTCAAAGTAATCATGATAGGTGCCCTGCTGATAAGTATTTCCCGCATTTTCTGTAGGGTTAAAGTTCTCAATAGAACTCGGAGAGGCTGGGTAGCCCTCCGGATGACTGCTGCACAGAAGGCGTCCCTCCGTATCTGTAAACCATGCGGCGGCTTCTGTATAGGCTCCGATTCCACTTAGCTGAATCCGCGCGTCCGACAGGGAAATATCTTCTGTAAAGTATGAGGGAAGATAGCGGATGGCAATGATATTCGCGCTTTTATACAGGTCGTCAGCAGCAGAATTTATTAACTGGTCGTATATAAAACCAGGAACCAGCATTGCGGCAATGAAGGCGGCCAGAAAACCGAATATAATATAGACAAGTATAAATTTTAAATGCAGCGTACTGCTAAAATGAAGATTTCTATCATTCATAAGTATTATAAGTCCTTACTTTACTTCAAATTTGTAACCGATTCCCCAGACTGTTCCTAAGTTCCAGGCGGCGTGGTCACCGATTTTTTCCCGAAGCCGTTTGATGTGGACGTCTACCGTACGGGTATCGCCGATGTATTCATATCCCCAGATGTGGTCTAAGAGCTGTTCTCTGGTAAATACCTGATTGGGAGAGGAGGCAAGGAAATACAGAAGCTCCAATTCCTTGGGAGGCATATCTGCATTCTTACCGTCTACCAGAACAGAATAATTAGTCAGGTTAATGACAAGACCGGGATATTCCACCTTTTTGGAGGGATTTTCTGTATGGGATTCCGTTTTTGCAGGTTGATATCTGCGCAGTACAGCCTTTACTCTGGCGACCATTTCCTTGGAATCAAAAGGCTTCATAATATAGTCGTCTGCGCCCAGTTCCAAACCCAATACCTTGTCAAAGACCTCGCCTTTGGCGGAAAGCATAATGATAGGAGTCTGGGAATGGGCGCGGATTTCCCGACACACCTGATAGCCGTCTATACCCGGGAGCATCACGTCCAGAAGAATCAGACCGGGTTGATATGTCTGAAACGCGGCTAAGGCGGCCTCTCCGTCATATACTATCTGTGTATCGAAGCACTCTTTTGTCAGATATAGAGAAATTAACTCTGCAATATTCTCATCATCATCAACAATTAGGATTTTCTGCTTATTCGCCATAATTACATCGTCCCCCTTATTTAAATTCTACAATAGTAACGCCGGCATCGCCTTCCCCATAGGATGCCAGATGAAACTTTTTGACGTGTTTTTGTCTTCTTAAATAGGTGTGTATTCCATTTCTCAGCGCGCCGGTGCCTTTGCCATGAACGATACGGACAGGACTCAGACGGGCCATATAAGCGTCGTCCAGATATTTATCCAGCTCGGAGACCGCTTCGTCAACAGTTTTGCCGAGCAGATTGATTTCCGGGCTTACAGATAATGCTTTGCTCATCTTCATCTTACCTTTTGCGGTACGCTGCGTCGTCTTTGGGGCGTACGAAGGGGCGCTGTCTACAATTTCTAAATCAGAAATGTGGACTTGAGAATTGAGGATGCCCATTTGTACGTGAAGGTTACCTTTGGAGTCTGGAAGCGAGGTAACGGTTCCGGTTAGATTCATACTTAGAACCCGGACGGATTCTCCCAGTTTAAATTCCGAAGGTTTGTGTCTGCGCTTGGGCGCGGCGGATTCAATCGCAAGCTTTGAGCTGGTGGAATCCAGTTTTTTCCGCAGCCGTTCCCGCTCTTTTTCCATTTCCGCTGCTGAGATTCCTTCCTTTCCGAATTTGCGGAAATTTCGGATAGTCTCGTCGGCCAGTTCCTTAGCTTCCAGTAAAATGGCATGAGCCTTTTCATTGGCTTCTTTGATTTTGCGGTTCCGCTGTTCGTCCAGCTTCTTTTGCTTGGCGGCGGTTTCGGATTTCAGCCGTTCCAGTTCCCGCTTGTAAGCGGCAATCTGTTCCTGTTCTTTCCGAATCGTCTTTCGGCTGGTCTCCAAATCGGTCAGCACATCTTCAAAGGATTCTGCGTCGCTGGATAAATGTGTTCTGGCATCTTCGATGATGTAGTCTGGAAGTCCCAGCTTCCCGGCAATCGCAAAAGCATTACTTTTTCCGGGGATGCCAATCAGCAGATGATAGGTGGGGCGCAGGGTAGCAACATCAAATTCGCAGCTTGCATTCATGACGCCGGGCGTCTGCAAGGCGAAGATTTTCAGCTCGCTGTAGTGTGTGGTTGCCATGGTACGGATACCCTGACTGTGCAGATGGCTTAGGATGGCAATTGCGAGCGCGGCTCCCTCTGTAGGGTCTGTTCCGGCGCCCAGTTCGTCGAAGAGGACCAGAGAGTCGTTGTTAATTTTCCTTAAAAAAGATACAATATTTGTCATGTGGGACGAAAAGGTACTGAGGCTCTGTTCGATACTCTGCTCGTCGCCAATATCTGCGTAGACGTCCTTAAAAATCCCAAGTTCCGAGCGGTCCAGCGCCGGAATATGAAGTCCGGCCTGCCCCATCAGAGCAAAAAGTCCCACTGTTTTTAGGGTAACTGTTTTCCCGCCAGTGTTGGGGCCGGTGATAATCAGAAGGTCAAAGTCATCGCCTAATGTCAGGGAAATAGGGACAACCTTGTTCTTATCAATAAGCGGATGCCTTCCCTCGCGGATACAAATGCGTCTGTCTCTGTTAAACAGGGGCTTACTTGCATTCATAGAGAGAGCAAGAGCTCCTCTTGCGAAGATAAAGTCCAGCTCCGTTAAAGAGCGGTAATTATTCCGGATAGACTCTGTATAATCGGCGGCGTCCGCGCTGAGGCGGGATAAAATCACCTGAATTTCTTCCTGTTCTTTTCCGTAGAGCTCCTTCAAATCGTTATTTAATTTTACTACCGCCATGGGCTCCACAAACAGCGTAGAGCCGGTGGCAGACTGGTCATGAATCATGCCGGGAACCTGTGAACGGTATTCGGATTTGACCGGAATACAGTAACGATCTCCGCGCATGGTGATAATCGCATCCTGCAGATAGGAGCGCAGAGAGCCGTTTACCATACCGGTTAAAGTGGAATGAATCTTATCGTTCATCTGCCCAATCTGTCTGCGGATATGCTTTAACGTACTGCTGGCGTCGTCGCTGATTTCTTCTTCGCTGATAATGCAGCGGTTAATCTCAGCAGACAATAGGGTCAAAGGCTCAAGCTGGTCAAAGCAGCCGTCCAGACAGTCGGCCGGCTCGTCAACGGTATCGTGACGCCCGTAGGTCTTCGCTCGCTCGGCGGTGGTCAGAAGCTTTGCAATGCGGAGAAGTTCGGCGGCGTTCAAAGACGCTCCGATTTCCAGACGCTTCATGGAATCTTCTACCGGGTAGCATCCGCCAAAGGACGGTTTTCCTTTTTTAACAATTCTGCTAAATGCGGCGGCAGTTTCCTCCTGCATATTCTCAATGAGCGTTAAATCGGTGGAAGGCTTTAGATTTCTACATTTGCGTTTGCCTCCCGGAGAAGCGGCTTCCTCAATTAACAGTTCTGTAATCTTATAAAATTCTAATTTGGTTAAAGTTTTTTTATTCATATCATTTCTCCTACTCAGTCATTCTTATTCTAACGTATTTAAGGCTGAAATAAAAGGATAAATATTGAACATTGGCAGGCAATATTGTATACTATTAAAAGGATTATCAGAGGAGGTTACAGTTTACAGGGCGTCTGATTTAACTGGAAAGTCAGATACGTTGTGAACAGTTGCCAGAGGAGTAACGCATCATGGAATATCACGAGGAGCCTATGGACAGGGAGAATACTCCGGATGTAGAACCGGAGGAAGAATATGCGTTTCTGCAGGAGACTTTGAAGGACGAAAAAAAACGGGGCAAGATATCAAGAGGTATGATTGTCAAATATGCATGTCTGGGGCTGGTGTTCGGATTGACTGCCAGTCTGGGATTTTTTGCGCTGAAGCCCTGGGCAGAGAGTATGAATCTTGATGATCCGGATCAGGTGACAATTCCGGAGGAGGAAGATCCGGAAGAGACTGAGGCGGTATCGGAGGAGATAATAGAAACGCCTCCGCTTACAATTGATAATTACAGAGAGATGAATAAAGCCCTCTATGACGTGGGAAATGAGACGGCCAGATGTGTGGTTGAAGTGCTTGGAGCCGGAATGGAAGACGACTGGCAGGGAACGGAGTATGATAAAGGCGGAAGCGTGTCAGGAATTATCGTGGCGGATAACGGACCGGAACTTCTGATTTTTGCCAGCAGCCGCGTTGCGGGTAATGTAGAGAATATCCAGGCAAAGTTTGTGGACGGAAAGACCTACGGCGTGAAGCTGAAGCAGAACGATGAGAATCTTGGCTTTGCCGTATATTCTGTGCCGAAGAACAGTCTTTCGGACGGAACAAAGAGCCGGATTACAGTTGCAGTACTTGGGTCGTCGGCAACGGTTTCGCAGGGCGATACGATGATTGCTCTTGGAAGTCCCTTTGGATATGCGGGCGCGATGGGATTTGGCGTGGTAGCGTCTCCGAGGAATACAGTACAGAATCCGGACGGGGAGTACCGCTTAATCTGTACGGACATTTCCGGGGCGAAGAACGGAACCGGCGCTTTGGTAAACATTAAAGGAGAAATTGTAGGAATCATAGACCAGTCTATTTCCGATGAAGATAGTATGAATCTGGTTACCGGTTATGGAATTTCTGATTTGAAAAGTGTGATAGAACTTCTGTCAAATGGAGCGCATGTCCCTTATCTTGGAATTACCGGCGTGACGGTGACAGAAGATATTGCCGAGGAGCAGGGGATTCCTGTCGGCGTATATGTACAGGAGATAGAGGCAGATTCACCTGCAATGGCTGCAGGTATTCAGAGTGGAGATGTGATTGTCGCCATCGGGAAGGAAAAGACGATAACATTGTCTGCATACCATTCATTGCTTCTAAAGCAGGAGACGGGGAGCAGCGTCAAGCTTCAGGGAATGAGAAAGGGCACAGACAGTTATGAGGAGATTGAATATAATGTAACAGTTGGGAGCTGTAATTAAGGATTGGTACATTATTGGATGTGTTCTTAAACTTAAATAAATTGCGTTTGCTGTTCGTATATTCTGTTAGTTTCGTGGTGAATGCAATGATATACTGAAATCAGAATAGAAAGAGGAAAAAGTTATGAGATATATTAATACGCTATGTGAAGGCGAAACCATACGAAATATTTATCTGTGTAAAAGTAAACGTTCTGCGGAGACAAGAAATGGCAAGCCGTACGATAATTTAATTCTTCAGGATAAAACAGGAACGCTGGACGGTAAAGTATGGGACCCAAATTCCGGCGGAATTGCGGACTATGAGGAGACGGATTTTATAGAGGTTTTCGGCGATGTAATCAGTTATAACAACGCGCTGCAGCTTAACATCCGCCAGATTCGGAAGGCTTATGAGGATGAATATAATCCGGCGGATTATATGCCTGCAACGGAGAAGAACCCGGATAATATGTATGAGGAATTGATGAAATATGGAGCGCAGGTCAAGAATGTGTATCTTCGACAGCTGATAGAGTATTATTTCGTCAAAGATCAGACATTTATCAAGAAATTTAAGGGGCATTCCGCTGCTAAAAGCGTTCATCATGGTTTTGCAGGAGGATTGTTGGAGCATACGCTGAGCGTGGTAAAATTCTGCGAATATATGGCTTCGGCATATCCGATTTTGAATAGAGATTTGCTGTATACAGCGGCCATATGCCATGATATAGGAAAGATAAAAGAATTGTCTGCATTTCCGAAGAATGACTACACCGACGACGGACAGCTTCTGGGGCATATTGTGATTGGTGTGGAGATGGTGGGCGATGCCGTTCGGCAGATTCCGGATTTCCCGGATAAACTGGCCAGTGAGTTAAAGCACTGTATTATTTCTCATCATGGAGAACTGGAATACGGTTCGCCGAAGAAACCGGCGATTCCCGAAGCATTCGCTTTGAACTTTGCAGACTGTGCAGACGCCAAGATGCAGACGTTAAAAGAAATTTTTAAAGATAAGAATACGAAAGACTGGATAGGATATAATCGGTTGTTTGAGACGAATTTGAGAAAAAGCAGCCTTTAGACCGCAAAGCGGGGAGACGGATTGCAGTAGTTATATTCTGGTCACAGTTCACTGGGCAGCTGGCTTGTCCGGAAGGCTTTGGAATAGGAAAAGGGTAAGCCAGCTACCCGGCGGATTGGAACATATTCGGACAGATGGGGCAGGGCTTCATCTGTCCTTTTTAAGAGGTGTATGTATGAAAAAGAATGACGTTGTGACGGTAACGATTGAAGATTTTGGCATAAATGGAGAAGGAATCGGGAAGACAGAAGGGTACACTCTGTTTGTGAAAGATACGGTAATCGGGGATTTAGCAGAAGTAAAGGTTATGAAAGCAAAGAAGAATTACGGTTATGGTAAGCTGTTGAAGATTCTGAGACCCTCCAAAGACCGGACGACGCCTGAGTGTCCGGTCGCAAGACAGTGCGGCGGCTGTCAGATACAGATGGTAAGTTATGAAAAGCAATTGGAATACAAGAACCGCAAGGTTTGGAATAACCTGAAACATATCGGCGGGGTGCCGGAGAAATTGCTGGCCCGCGTTATGGAGCCGCCCTGTGGGATGAAGGAGCCATATCGCTATCGGAATAAGGCACAGTTTCCGGTTGGCAGGGATAGAAATGGTAAACTTACAGCAGGATTTTATGTGGGCCGTACGCATCAGATTATTCCTTGTGACGACTGCCTGCTGGGTGTGAAGGTAAATCAGGAAATACTGGATATAATTCTTGCATTTATGGAGCAGTACCGAATTGAGCCTTACGACGAAGAACGGCATCAGGGTCTGGTGCGTCATGTGCTGATTCGGTATGGATTTGCCACCGATGAGATTATGGTATGTCTGGTGTTAAATGGGAGACGACTGCCTCATGGGGAAGTACTGACGGAAAAGCTTGCAGGGATTTCTGGGATGACTAGTATTTCCGCCAGCATCAACACAGAAAAAACTAATGTAATTATGGGAAAAGAAGTTATCACACTGTGGGGGCAGGGGTACATCACAGATTATATCGGGGATATAAAATATCAGATATCTCCACTGTCCTTCTATCAGGTGAATCCAGTGCAGACAGAGAAGCTTTACGGGACAGCGCTGGAGTATGCAGACCTGCATGGCGAGGAAACCGTATGGGATGTATATTGCGGAATCGGTACGATTTCTCTGTTTTTGGCGCAGAAGGCAGGCAGGGTGTACGGCGTTGAAATTGTACCTCAGGCTATTGAAGATGCAAGGCGGAATGCAGAGATTAACAAAATTAATAATGCAAAGTTTTTTACGGGGAAGGCAGAGGAAGCGCTGCCAGAGTATTATAAAGAATATGCGTCCCGACATCCGGGGAAGCAGGCAGAGGCAGATGTTATTGTAGTGGACCCGCCGAGGAAGGGCTGTGCGGAATCGGTGCTGGAAACCATGGTACGGATGCAGCCTCGGAAGATTGTGTATGTGAGCTGCGACTCTGCTACATTGGCGAGGGATGTGAAGTATCTGCGGGAAAATGGGTATGAATTGACGAGAGGGAAAGTTGTGGATATGTTTCCGCAAACGGTACACACAGAATGTGTGCTGGGAATGCGAAGGAAACATATCTAGAAGTGCTTTGTTTTAGGCAGTTTTACAGGCATTTTGTAGAATCATTGAAAGCTGTGCTGGATGCCACTTCAAAGAAATGGGGTTCAACAGATATTTTATTGAAATACTTATTTTAGAAATGAAAACGATTGGAAGTGGAATTATAGATGGATAATTATGGTGAAATACTTATATATCAGTCAGAAGACGGTTTGACAAATATTGAAGTAAAAATACAAGATGAAACAGTGTGGCTGACACAACAGCAAATGGCTAACCTATTTCAAACATCGCGAACAAATGTAGTAGAACATATTGGGCACATATATGAAGAATTTGAACTAGATGAAAACTCAACCTGTCGGAAATTCCGACAGGTTCGCAGGGAAGGAAATCGCGAAGTTTCACGAGAAATGTCCTACTATAATCTTGATATGATTATTTCTCTTGGTTATAGAGTGAAATCCAGAATAGCGACAAATTTTCGGCGTTGGGCGACTGAACGTCTGAAAGAATATATGATAAAAGGCTTTACTATGGATAATGAGCGATTAAAAAATCTGGGAGGTGGAAATTACTGGAAAGAGTTATTAGACCGTATACGGGATATTCGCTCATCGGAAAAAATGATGTACCGGCAGGTGCTTGACCTTTACGCCACCAGTGTGGATTATAATCCCGAAAGCAGTGAATCCATCGCATTTTTTAAAATGGTTCAAAACTTATCACCAGTTGAAGAAGAGTATTTAGAAAGCATTAAAAAAATATATAATATGGAAAAGAAAAAAGCGAAGAAGTATTAACATAGAATTGTTTTCCTATACGCGTAACGAAGATGAAAAAAGTTTACATAGTAGAACTGACACATACAGAGTGTGCGGTGGGAATACAAAGGAAAGGTGTATAGAAATCCTTTGTTTTCGGCAGTTTTATAAGCATTTTGTGTTTGTGGAAGCAGGGGGAACAAACAAGCCTATAAAGGATTGCGAACTGTCCAGATATGCTTATTATTTGATTGTCCAGAATAGTGCTCCACGAAAAGAAGTGATTGCTTTGGGACAGACATATTTTGCAATCCAAACGTATCGTCAAGAGGTAGCGGACCATTTTAATGAGTTAAGTGAAGATAATCGCAGACTTGATAGAAAAAGAGCAGATGATAACCTACTGTTTAATATTTTGAGTATTTTAGTGGTGTATGAGTTCTCATACATTTAGATTGTGATTTCAACGATTATGTGATACAATATTTTCGTTGAAACCAATCGTAAGTGTGGAGTGTATGGAGGTCACAAGCTTGGCGGAAAAAAGAGCAAAAATTAATTATAAACCACTATGGAAAATGCTGATAGATAAGGGGTTATCTAAAGCGAAACTTCGTGAAAAAACATCTATTGCAAGAAGTACAATGGTTAAAATGACAAACAATGAATATGTAGCAATGGATGTGTTAGTCAGAATATGTATAGCGTTAGACTGTAGCATAGATGATATTGTTGAGGTAGAAAGGACAAAGGATGGCGATTAATTATGCGATTGTCAGATGTTTTATCGAAACATCCGAATAAGGAATACAAGCAGATAGATGGATTTTTAATAAATAAAAAAGGTATGGCAGGGCAAAAAGTTGACGTATCAGTTGGCAGTGTGGCTTTGAATTTTTACTGCAAGAATTGTGAAGATATGAGGACTTTCTATTCAAAGCCGAGTTTGTCCTGTATTTTCGTAAATAAAAATATTGTAAGTATAGATTGTGTTCTAACTTGTCGGTGTGGAACTTCGGTACCAGCGTGGTTTTTAATAGAAAGCAATAATGATATTACAGGTCCTGCGCCAGAAGTCAGGATAATGAAAAAGAATGCAAGGTTATCAGAGCATGTTACCAATTCGCCTAGATATGGGGAGTATTCGGTTTTTCTTGATAAAGCGGAACTTGCTTATAATGAAGGGCTTGGTGCAGGGGCAATCGTATATCTGAGAAAAGTGTTTGAGAAAATCACGATACAATCTGCTGAGGCTATGAACATTGAATATTCAAAGCACCCAGGTGGGAATCCTAGAAATTTTAGGGATTTATTGATTAAAGTTAATGAACAGTGTTCGATTATTCCAGTAGAATTTTCGGCAAACGGATATAAGTTATTTCAGGAACTAAGTAATGTTGTGCATGGTGAATATGATGAAAATTTAGGCTTGGATAAGTTTGATTCATTGTACCGTTTGGTAATTGGAATACTTGATAATGTTAATAATCATAAAGAAATCCTTGAAGCTACAACAGCGCTTGGCTGGGATGATGAAAATACTATTATGTAAAGGAGAAACCAGAGATGGCGGAATTAGAAAACAGTAAAGATCTAATCAGTGTTTTATGGAGCGGAGCAGATATTCTGCGTTCTAAAATGGATGCAAACGAGTATAAGGATTATTTGCTAGGAATCGTATTTTATAAGTACTTGTCAGATTCCTTTTTGATTAAGATATACGACCTTATTTATGATGAGAAACCAGAAACTTTGAAAATTGCGTTGAACGCATATCGAGAAGCTTTGGGTGAAAAAAGTGCAGAAGAACTTAAGAATGAGATTAGGAAGACTACTCATTATGTGATTGAGCCTGATCTTACATATACTTGTTTTGCAGATGCAGCAAGAAATAATTCATTTCATAGAGAGCACTTACAAAAGGCATTTAACAACATTGAACAGAGCGATCCTTTATTTGCTGATTTGTTTGCAGACATTGATTTATATTCAAATCGTCTTGGAGCAGGAGATCAAAAACAGAGTGACACAATTTCCAATTTGATTAAAGAAATAGATAAAGCAGATTTGCTCAATTCAGATGCAGATGTATTAGGAAATGCATATGAATATTTGATTGGTCAGTTTGCTTCTGAAACGGGAAAAAAAGCTGGAGAATTCTATACCCCTCAAGCGGTATCAAAGATTTTAACAAAGATAGCAATTGCTGGACAGGAAGATAAGAAAGGATTATCCGTTTATGATCCATGTATGGGCTCAGGTTCATTGCTGCTTAATGCAAAAAAATATTCAGATGATCCTAGAAATATCAAATACTATGGACAGGAGCTTATGACCTCAACATATAATCTTGCAAGAATGAATATGTTCTTACATGGAATTGTTCCTGAAAATCAGCATCTTCGTAATGGTGATACTTTAGATGCAGACTGGCCAACTGGAGAGGAAACAGACTTTAATATGGTTCTTATGAATCCACCTTATTCAGCTAAATGGAGTGCGGCAGCAGGTTTTTTACTAGATGAAAGGTTTAGTGATTATGGAGTTCTTGCACCGAAGTCAAAAGCTGATTATGCATTCCTTTTACATGGTCTGTATCATTTGAAAAGTAACGGTACAATGGCAATTGTATTACCTCATGGAGTTTTGTTTCGTGGGGCGGCAGAGGGAAAGATAAGAGAAAAACTTCTTCGTTCGGGGAACATATATGCTGTAATCGGCCTGCCGGCTAACTTGTTTTACAACACTTCGATACCTACATGTATTGTAGTGCTTAAAAAACATAGAGATGGAAGAGACGTATTGTTTATTGATGCTTCCCAGAAGTTTAATAAGGGAAAAAAGCAAAATGCAATGTCTGACGAGCATATTGATTCTGTACTAGAGCTTTATACGAAACGAGAGACAGTAGAAAAAGAATCATATCTCGCAAGTTTTGAAGATATTGAGAAAAATAATTTTAATCTGAATATTCCTCGTTATGTAGATAATTTTGAACAGGAGGAAGAAATTGATTTAGATGAGCTGCTTGTAGATATGAAAAGTACAGATGAAGAACTTAATAAGGTGCAAGGGGAATTTGTATCTTTGTTAAAAGAGCTTAGAACATCCGATAACTCATTGATGGCATCATTAAATAAGTATATTGGAATGATTGAGGGGGAGCAGTATGAGTAAACCTAAAATTAGATTCAATGGATTCACAGAAGATTGGGAACAGCGTAAAGTTAAGGAATTCATAGATGAAGGTATTATTGAAGTACCTATGGACGGAAATCATGGTGAAAAACATCCAACTGCTAGTGAGTATGTCAATAATGGAATTCCATTCTTGATGGCTTCAGATATTCACAATGGAGAAGTAGATATTAACTACTGTAAGTATATAACCAGAGAAAGAGCCGAAAAACTAGATAAGGGGTTTGCTAAGAATGGAGATGTTTTAATTACCCATAAGGCTACAATAGGAGAAACGGCTATTCTTCAGGGTTTGGAAGAAGAATATGCTGTATTAACTCCACAAGTTACTTATTATCGAATACGAGATGAGAAACAACTAAATCGAAAATATTTGTATGCTTTTTTCAATTCGGAAGATTTTCAAAATGATTTGAAGAAAAAAGCAGCGCAATCTACAAGACCGTATATAGGTATATCTGCTCAACAGAATTTGATGATAAGTTTGCCCCAAAATAGAAAAGAGCAAAAGCAAATAGGAGAGTATTTTTTTAGTCTCGGCCACCTCATCACCCTTCACCAGCGTAAGTGTGAACAGACAAAAAAATTGAAGAAATTTATGCTTCAAAAGATGTTTCCGCAAAATGGGAACGCTGTTCCAGAAATCAGATTTGAAGGTTTCACTGAAGCTTGGGAACAGCGTAAGCTGGGGGAAACGCTTTACAGCTTGCAGAATAATACCCTTTCAAGAGCGGAGCTATCTTTAGAAAATGGCGTTGCGAAGAATGTCCATTACGGAGATGTTTTGGTCAAGTTTGGTGAAATTTTAGATGTGGAGAAGGAGATTCTCCCCATGATAGTGGACGAGTCGGCCGTAACAAAGTACAGAAACTCATTTCTACAAAATGGAGATATCGTTATTGCCGACACTGCTGAGGATGAAACAGTCGGAAAATGCAGTGAAATAGCAGGTTTGAGTGATGAAAAAGTTATCGCAGGACTACATACTATCCCCTGCCGACCATTGTTTAACTTTGCCTCTGGATACCTTGGATACTATTTGAACTCGGATGCTTATCACAGACAGCTTCTGCCTCTTATGCAGGGCATAAAGGTAACTTCAATTTCAAAATCAGCCTTACAGGATACGGAAATTCAGTACCCTAAATTATTGGATGAGCAGGAGCAAATCGGCACCTTCTTCCGCGACCTCGACCACCTCATCACCCTTCACCAGCATAAGTGTGATGAATTAGTGAAAATCAAGAAATATATGTTGCAAAATATGTTTGTTTAAATAATTGACAAGATTTTGAAGAAAAATCAGACTGACAGAAGAATAAATTATATGCAGAGTGATGATATAAAAAAATGGTATGGCTTACGATGTATTTCGGTATGCGTTAAATGGATGCGAATAGTAAAAAGAATAGAAAAGTAGGAGGTTTTGAATGAGTGAACAGAAAAAAAGATTGGTTTTACCGTTGCGTGTGTAAATGAATTTGCTCAACAGCATAATCTCAGTATACAAGAATCATTCCGTTATCTTTTTCAATTTAAAGGCATTGCTTTTATAAAAGAAAATTATGAAGTGGAACACACATTGGATTTTGGAACAATAGTGGAAGATTTGGGAATGTTATGCCGCAAAAACGGAGGAGTGCTATGAAGATTATACCATGGAAGTAATGTTGTGATAGAAAGTATCAATTTAGCAATGTGTAGACCGTAAAAAGATTTTGGAAAGGGCTTTTATTTAACAGATATGGAGGAACAAGCGAAACAGATGGCGAAATGAGTGTCTAGAATTTATGGAGGTTCTCCAGTCGTAAATACTTTTGAAATACAAGATGACTTCAGAAAAATGTCAGATATTAAAATTAAGGATTTTGGAATACAAACAACAGAAGAATGGGCAAAATTTGTAATGAATAATAGGAATAGAGCATTTACAGATGAAGTTAATACTCTGTGTAACAAAGATAATAAATACAATATTGTTATCGGTCCTGTCGCAGATGATAATATGGCATTACTATTTCGTCAGTATGAAAATAAAATTATTGATTTTGAGACATTACTGAAAGGAATGATATATAAGAAAATATCTTCACAATATTCTTTTCACACGGAAAAGGGAATTAAGCTTTTGCGAAAGGCGGATGATTAGTATGAGTAAACAAGACCAATTAATAGAATATATAATTCAGGATATTGTTGATATGCTTGCCACAGATCAGAATATTGAATACGATGAAGCAATGAATAAATTTTATAATTCGGAAGTATTTGAAAAGTTGCAAGATAAGGAAACAGGTTTGTATTTGGAAAGTCCAGAATATATATACGATCTTTTCAAAGACAAGATGAATTTTGGGCATATTATTCAGGCAGAGATATAAGTATAAGGGGTTATAACTCCTTATCATCGTAAGTGTTGGGGATTATTCAAAAGAGAGAGAAACGCTTGGGAACAGCGTAAGTTTGATTCTATTGTTCAAAAATATGAAGATCCTGTTGAAACTCCAACTGATGGATATATGCGATTAGGAATTAGAAGTCATGCCAAAGGGACGTTTCATAGTTATGTTGAAAAAGGAAAAGAACTTGAAACAGCAAAGATGTTTAGAGTAGCAGCGAATAATTTTATTGTTAATATTACATTTGGATGGGAGCACGCAGTAGCTATTACAGATGATAAAGACGCAGGAAAGCTTGTTTCTCATAGGTTTCCGCAATATAGTTTTCATGCAGGAATGAATCCAAAATTTTTTAGGTATCTTATTTTGGATGAAAAATTTAAACATCATTTGAAATTATCATCTCCTGGGGGTGCCGGGCGAAATCGTGTTTTAAAGCTAAGTGATATGCTGGACTATAAAATGTATGTTCCAAAACAAGAAGAACAAAGCAAAATTGCAGCGTATTTTGAACGCTTGGATTACCTCATCACCCTTCACCAGCATAAGTAAAAATTATTAAAAAAATAGGCTTTTTACATATATAAAATCAAAAATGATAAGAAAAGGAGACGGAAGATGCCAGAATTAGAAGCATTAATCGAACAGAAACTAATTGAACAGTTAGTGTATGGGGATTCCCAATGGACTTACAGGCAGGATTTAAAGACAGAGGAGGCTCTTTGGAAAAATTTTAGATATATTCTGGAACAAAATAACAAGGCTCGTTTAAATGGTACTTCTCTATCAGATGCTGAATTTGAACAAGTTAAAAATCAATTGCAATTTTCTAGCTTTTATAAAGCCGGAGAATGGCTTGGTGGAGAAAACGGAAAGGTTATGGTTCATGTACAAAGAGATACAGAGAAGCTGCATCTTGTTGTTATGAATCATGAGCATATTGCAGGCGGCAGTAGTGTTTACGAAGTTATCAATCAATTTCAGGCGTTGGATAACGGAGATACTGGTGAATCAGCAGTAAGAAATCGTAGATTTGACGTGACACTCATGATCAATGGCTTGCCAATGATTCATATCGAGTTAAAGAATAAGCAGCATTCTTATCTAGAAGGATTTCGTCAAATAAAAAAATACATTGGAGAAGGCAAGTTTAACGGCATATTTTCGGCTGTACAGATGTTTGTAGTAAGTAATGGTGTTGATACCAAATATTTTGCTTCCGCATCTGATGGTGAACTTAATGAGAAATTTATGAGCGGCTGGGTTGATAAAGAAAACAATCCGGTGACGGATTATATTGATTTTGCGAAAAGTGTTCTTCGGATACCTGAGGCACATGAGATGATAGCAAGATATACGGTGCTGGATGAGGACGCAAAGAGACTGATTATTTTAAGACCATATCAGATTCATGCAATCGAAGCTATCCGGGAAGCCTCCAGAAATGGTAAGTCGGGATTTGTATGGCATACAACAGGCTCAGGAAAGACATTGACGTCATATAAAGCGACCAGAAATCTGCTTATGGATATTCCGTCTTTGGATAAAACCATTTTCCTGATTGATAGAAAAGATTTGGATACTCAGACAACACAGGCTTTTCGGGCTTATGCAAATAATGACATTATCGATGTAGATGAGACAGAAAATGTAAACGACCTTAAAAATAAGCTGAAATCCGATGAGCGTCAGGTATTGGTTACTACCATTCAGAAATTGCAGAGACTGATTACAAAGCGTTTAACAGAAGGAACGTCAGAATATAATAAAATTAAAAATCTTAGAATGGCATTTGTAGTAGATGAGTGCCACCGGGCAGTAACGCCAAAAACCAAAAGGGAGTTAGAGAAATTTTTTGGAAATTCATTGTGGTATGGATTTACAGGAACGCCACGATTTGCAGAGAATCCATATCCTCAGTTAGGAGATTTGCCACGAACTACGGAGGAATTGTATGGAAAAAGACTTCATAGATATACAATTCAAAATGCAATTCATGATAATGCAGTACTTGGTTTTCAAGTAGAGCATAACGGACCAAAAACCATCCTGGATGAAACGGATGCAAGTGTATATGATAACGAAGCTCATATGTTAAAAGTGCTGGAAGTAATTTTGAATAAATCTTACCACAAACTAGGATTTCAAAATGGTAAAGGTAAAACTTATGAGGGCCTCCTTACCACAAGCTCGATTCAAATTGCTCAGAAATATTATGACTTGTTAAAGAGAGTAAAAAACGGGGAAACACCACTTGTTATAGACGATAGAATCAAGCGGGTATTGCCCGATTTTCCTAAGTTTGCTATTACATATTCTGTATCTGAGAATGAAGATGGTTCGCAGGTAAATCAGCAGAAGATGCAGGAATCTTTAGATGATTACAATAGCATGTTTGGGACAAAATGTGATTTGTCTCAAATTCAGGGATATAATGCAAATCTGAATAAAAGACTGGCAAGAAAAGACGCTAAGTTTAAGAGTCGAAATGAACAGGTAGATTTAGTAATTGTTGTAGATCGACTGCTGACAGGATTTGATGCACCATGTATGTCTACGATATTTATTGATAGACAGCCAATGGGACCACACGATTTGATTCAGGCATTTTCCAGAACAAATCGTATATTTGACAAACCTAAGACTTATGGACAAATTGTTACATTTCAAGCGCCTAAACTGTTTAAGGAAGCTGTAGATAATGCGGTGAAGCTATATTCTGCCGGTGGAACCAGGGAAGCTTTAATGGCAGACTGGGACGAGATAGAGCCGGCTTTTAGGAAAGCGTTATCAGCAGTAAGAGTAGCTGCACAGACGCCTGCGGATATTCCAGCGATGTCACGAAAAGAAAGAGAAATATTTGTAAAAATGTTCCAGAATTTTGACAAGCTATTTGCGCAGCTTAAGTCGTTTACGAATTATGAGCATGGAATGCTGGAATCCTATGGAATGACAGAGAAAGAATATGAAGATTATGCAGGTCATTATGCAAACCTGATTGAAGAACTTAGACCAGACAAACCGGACCCGGAGGATGAGCCGAATGTTCCGGTTGTAGATTATGATTATGAGTTAATGGCATATAGCAACACCAAAATTGACTATGAATACATTATCAATCTGATTCAAAATATTGTAACTCCTGAAAATAGCGATGAGGATATTACACCGGAAGAGCGTCAGAAGAAGATTGAAGAAATCAAGCAGTATATTGAAGAGCTAAGAAAAGAGAATCCAAAGATTGCCGATATCATGGCTAACGTGGTATATGAGATTGAGCTGGATGATAGTAAGTACAAAGGACAATCTATTCTTAATATTATTGAAAATACAAAACAGGAATGCATCGAGAAAGTAATTGATGATTTTTGCCTGATTTGGTTTGCTTCTAAAGAGGAAGTTATGTATGCTGCAACTCATTATAGAAATGGCGAGATTCCAAATGAGAGTGCAATAAAGGAGACAATTGACTTTACAAGTTATAAAGCTGCACAGGAACGGGCATTACCAAAATTCAAATACTATACTCAGATGATGGCAGAATTAAGAAAAACTTTAGACGAAGAAATTAAGCCTCTTATAACTCATTAATCGTGTTTTAATTGTCTATATCAGCGTAAGCAAGGATGAAAAGGAGGTAGCTTATGCTAGATGATATGGACAAAGATACATTATTTTATGAATACTACAAGCAATGGGTCGAGGTATATAAGAATGGCGCAATACGAGAAGCCACAATGTCAAAGTATCTTATGACTCAGAAATGGGTTGAAAAGCTGGCGCCAAAGTTAAAGGTTTCGGAAATGACAAGAATCATGTACCAGCAGTTGCTGAATGATTATGCGAAAGAGCATGAAAAACAAACAACGCTGGATTTTCATCATCAACTTAAAGGCGCCATTTTAGACGCTGTAGATGAAGGATTGATTTCAAGAGATCCAACCAGAAAAACCATTATAAAAGGTAGGGCTCCAAAGGCTAAAAAAATCAAATATCTGAATCAATTTGAACTACATACTTTGATAGCAGATTTAGATATCAAGGATGAAGTAAATTGGGATTGGTTTATTCTGCTTGTGGCAAAGACAGGGATGAGATTTTCAGAAGCGCTTGCAATTACTCCGGCAGATTTTGACTTTGCCAGACAGACGTTGTCGATAAGCAAGACTTGGGATTACAAAGGTGTTGGTGGATTTTTTCCAACGAAGAACAAATCATCAGTTAGAAAAATCCAGATAGATTGGCAGATAGTTGTTAAGTTTTCTGAACTTGTTAAAGGTTTGCCGGAAGAACAGCCGATTTTTGTTGGAGAAAATAAGGTGTACAATTCGACAGTAAATAATGTACTGACAAGACATTGTAAAAAATGTGGTATATCGGTGATTTCAATTCATGGGCTCAGACATACGCATGCTTCGCTGCTATTATTTGCAGGAGTATCTATTGCGAGCGTAGCCAGAAGGCTTGGACATGCAAGTATGACAACGACACAAAAGACATATTTGCATATTATTCAGGAATTGGAAAATAAAGATGTAGATCTTGTAATGAGAACCTTATCAGGACTGTAAAATTAAAATATAATAATAAGAATGCTTACGTTGATTTTTTTGTGTTATCAAAAAGCACAGCTTGAAATAAACATTTCGGTAGTGGAATCAAAAAATCCAGAATGACAGATATGCTGATTGATGGTACAATATCAAAGGCAGTGTATGCTGAAAATGAATATCTAATATTGAAATTTAACTATGAAAGATGCTGATAATAATGAATCAAATTACCGATATATTTAAAGACTGGAATGAGTCTATCATATGGTCCTGCGTACAGGGTGTAATGGGAGCTGTATACAAGAATGCATCCAATGACGCAGCGGCGGCAGTGTTAGGAGATTTTGCATTTTATGCAGGAAAACCATGCGAAGAATTACTAAAATTCAAACCAGAAGGCTGCAGGCAGGATTTTATAATTATGGTTCCGCAGAATGACGAATGGGCTAAGCTAATTGAAACATGCTGTCAGGATAAAGCAAAAAAGGTTTCAAGATATGCAATTAAGAAAGAAAAAGATATTTTTGACAAACATAAATTAAAGCGGGCGACTATAGACCTGCCAGATGGATACGAACTGAAACGCCTGGAAGAGAACGAATTTGTACTCTGCCAGAATCACAGATGGGCGAATGATTTGGTATCACAATTTAAAGATTATAATATGTATAAAAAGCTGGGACTGGGAGTGGCTGCCCTGAAGGACGGAGAACTGGCAGCAGGCGCTTCCTCCTATAGCAGATATATAGAGGGGATTGAAGTACAAGTTGACACAAAAAAAGAGCATAGAAGAAAAGGTCTGGCATATGCGTGTGGGGCAAAGCTAATTTTGGAGTGTCTGGAAAGAGGATTATATCCCAGCTGGGATGCTCAGAACCTATGGTCTGTGGCGTTAGCGGAGAAGCTGGGATATCATTTTAGTCATGAATATATCGCTTATGAGGTAACTGGATATTGAATATTTTTGTTGAAGAATTTTTCGGTAAGAACGAGGAGTATATATGGTAGAACCAATAGGGGAATCCGTTAAGGCCCAGGGACATACGGCCCAGTATCAAATGCATAAGTATTTTGCAAGGCGGCCGTATAATGTATTTCGCAGACTAATTGAGCATTATACGAAGAAAGGCGATATCGTACTCGATTGTTTCTGCGGCGGTGGGGTAACGGTTTTTGAAAGTCTGGCGCTGGATAGAAAGGCAATAGGAGTCGATATTAATCCTCTCGCCACGTTTATTACGGAAATGCAGATACAGCAGACGGATGTCGAAGGGCTGAGGAAATATTTTTCCGCTTTTTTGAGTGAATGTGAACGTGAGTTGGAGGGATTTTATACTTATGAATATGGCGAAAAGCCTGTTATTCAGGAATGGATGGAGTGGGCGTATGAAGTAAAATGCACCAGGTGCGGAGCCATAATACGACTTACGGAAGAGAATAAAATTACGAATGGAAAATATCGCTGTCCGAACCCGGACTGCCAGTCTAACGCGGAAAAGAAACCGGGAATATTAAGAACGAAATGCGAGCCTTATCGGAGCGTCCCTCTTAAGATGAAATACAATCAGCCAGACGGCGAGAGCGGCAGTCATGTGTTCAATGAATTGGAAAAAGAAGAAATCCTTGCTGATTTGGCAGATTTTAAGCTGTCGGATGAAATGACACAGGTGGATTATCCGATTCCAGAAAATTGGGACCGCTGGTATGAAGACTGTCTTCCGCAGAAAGGTATTTATCAATTTTCGGATTTGTTTTCAGAGAGAAATTATTATATTAATACCGTTATTTTTAATAAAATACTTGCAATGCCGCAAAGCAAAGAAAGAGACTTTCTTTATTTTGCATTTAGTTCGTCGCTGCGATACACAAATAAAATGGCGCGGGTAACTGAGAACTGGGAAAATGGGAATCCCACCTGTATGGATAAACATGCATACTGGCTTCCGAACGCATATGTTGAGTGTAATGTTCTGAATAAATTAAAGGATAGAATGGCCGCAGTAATCAAGGGATTAAACTATACAAATAAAACAATCAGAACAGAAAAGAAAAAAGCGGATACCTTTGCAGAACTTTATCAGGATAAAGATTATATGATTTTGACACAGAGTTCTTCAGAGCTGCCAATCGGAGATGAGAGTGTGGACGTTGTAATTACAGACCCGCCTTACGGAAGTAATGTGCAGTATGGAGAATTGTCTTCCTTTTGGAATGTCTGGTACAAAGAGTATAAGGGGCTTGACGATTTTATCTATAATGACGAGGAAGCAGTGGCAAACCGTAAGTCCTGTTTCGATGGGGCCAAGGATGTTGAATTTTATGGGAAGATGTTGAAGGAAATATTTACCGAGGCTGGAAGAGTATTAAAGCCGGAGGGATATTTGGTATTTACCTTTAATAACAAAAATATTAACGTCTGGGTCAGGCTGCTTGAGGCAGTGGTGGACGCCGGATTTTATCTGCCGGAAGGCGGAGTGATTTATCAGGATTTTATAGCAGAATATAAGAATACGTCTCATTTAAGATATTCAGGAAATATTCATGGGGATTTTATTTACTCCTTTAGAAAGGGGCCGGTTCCAGAATATGACCTGCCGTCAGGCAGGTTCGAGGCGGCTGTTGAAGATGCGGTAAACGAAACGCTTAAACATATGTACAGTATAAGAGAAAGATATACTACAACAGAACTTTATGAAAAAATATACGGAGGTCTTATCAACGTTATTATGAGATTTGTGAGTCGGGGAGACGGTGGAGCAGTTGAAAAGATTGATGAGTTATCGAAAACTTATATTGATAATCTTTTAAATCATAATCTTGAGATGAAGGATAATAAATGGGTTATGAAAGAAGGTGCGGACTTTGCTCAGGGAAGCGATTGAACAATATGGAATCTATTCCTGCGAGAGATTACGGGATTATATTCTTGGATTAGAAAATAGGTTTTCGATTAAGAATGAAGTGGATTTTTTCAGCCAGCTAGTTAATTTTTCTAAAAATAAGGATATTCCCTATCATGGATGGTTTAAGTATAGAGAAGGCTTTTCGCATACATTAATTAAAGAACTTATTAACAGGTGTGGATTGCTGAATACGGAGTATGTTCTTGATCCATTTTGCGGAAGCGGTACTACGGTTGTAGAGGCGGCGTTAAATGGTTATTCGGGAATGGGAATAGACGTTAATCCAGTGTCGGCCTTTATTTCAAAAGTAAAGTGCAGAAGCTACACTGATGAAGAAATAAAGGAAATAAAGGAAATCATTCCGGCATTGATTGCATCCATAGGGCAGACGGACATGCTTGAGGCATATAGGGTAAAATATCAGGAAGTCGAGAAATTTTTTAATAAAAAAAATTTTGCAAGATTAATTGCCATAAGACAGGTACTTGACTCTAACAAAGAAACGTATGGCACAAAGATATATGAATTATTGTTTTGCGCATATATTTGCATTGTTGAAGCGGCGTCGGACAGAAAGCGCGATGGCAATGGATTAAAAACTCAGTTGTCAAGGGTTGAGAGCGTTGAGCAGTATTTTGCTGAAAAATTAGAAGAAATGATAACGGACATAGAGGCGCACAGGATATCGCCGGAGCTGGTTTCGATTATAGAATGCGGCGATGCGATGAAGCTGTCAGAAATTGTTGAAAAATGTGAAAAGACGTTGGATAAACCCCTGGGGGCTATCATGTATTCCCCGCCGTACGCAAATTCTTTTGACTACTTTGAATCCTATAAAATGGAAGTGATTCTTGCCGATTACGCTTCGGATATGAAGGGAATATTCGCATACAGGCGGCAGGCGGTCGAGTCGTTTATAGGCCGCACAGATGAAAGGGATGGCATAAGAGAATTTATTGAATGGATGTCGGATGAGATTGAAACAGCTATCCCTGAGAAAGAAGCAAGAACAGGAAGAAAAGACGCCCGCACACGTAAAGTACCTAAGATGATAAAGGGGTACTTCTCAGACATGGAAAAGGTTATTGCTCAAAGCGCAGAAGTCTTGCCGTCTGGGAAAAAATGTTGTATCGTTGTTGATCAAAGCGCATATTTGGGAAGGATTGTGCCTACAGATTTATTTCTTGCCGCAATAGCGGAGGATTATGGTTTTAAGGTTAATGAAATCATTGTTTGCAGGAATGCCAAAACTTCCGGGCAGCAGATTCGGTTTTATCCGTATTTAAGAGATTCCCTCCGGGAAAGCATTGTGGTATTGGAGCGTGTCTGAAAATTAATTCTCATTAAAAGGGATTTCCGTCGGTGAATCGAAAATCCCTTCTGGCGCATTTGTGTAAGGATTGGAATGTGCAAATGCGCAGCGTTGTGTATTGTTACAGATTTACATTACAGATACGTTTCCCATAAAGTTCTTCTAATTTTTTTGTGTCGCTTAAAAGGGCGGGGGTCTCAATCTTGCCTGTAAGGTCAAGCAGCTCCTGAATCGACGATTGTACGCCGGGATGTATGATTATCTTCTCTTTATCGCTTTTCCCTTCTGAAGTGACAAAGATATTGTCAAATCCCCATAAGTGCTTTTTAAAGTAATTAAATTGGTTATAGGTGGTCGTTCGACTGGTCCATATATCCTTAAAACCGAATTGTACGTCATATTTGGTATTGAGGATTTCCAGGATTTTTTCTTTGTTGCTTTCGCTTAAGATATTGATATTTGGATATGTGGCGCGTAAGTATTTAATTCGCTCAATAGCTTCCTGAATGGCGGAATCACTTGTGCTGCGCAACGAATAGATACAGTACAGGAATTCAAATCTTGTGATATAATCAAACTCAAGAAATATCTTAAACAGGGCTCTGTATGGAAATAGGATAGAGCCGTCATCTTTGCTGACGCAGTAATACTTAAGAAGCTGTTCTTTTGACATAGATGGGTAAATCGACTTGTCGGCAAGAAGGGATTTGCCCAGGGGAGTCATCTTATATTTTCTGCCCTTTTTTGTAATTACCCCCATGCGAACTGCATGTGATACATTATTGTGATTGCATTTCAAATCTGCTCCGTTCATTTCCGCCTCAGTGTTTGTGAATTTCTTCAGGGTCGGCATGACGAGACTGTCTAAATAAGCGTCCAGCGTATAGTCTCCGATTGAAACAAATACTCTCTTTACTTTGCTTTTGCGCGCCTTAGGCGTGGATTCAGTCCATACGCCGGAACCATTTTTCTCCGACGGGTTCTTATTGACTTCTGCAATACGCAGAGTTAATGAGTTCTCAAAATCTTGAATCCCCATCTTTGAGTAAGGCATAAACAATACTTTTGACGACATGCCAGTAAAGCCTTTTCCGAGGGTTCCCGTAGCCGCGGAGAAATTAATCTTATCAATGATATCTGCCAGTGCATAATCCTGTGAACGCATAGCCTGAATTACATGGTGAAGAGTATCAAAGCTGCTGGGAGCAATATGACTGAACAGTGACGCGTTATCTGGAATAATAACTGGAATAACAATGTAGGAACAGTTACCCGTCTTAGTTGGCGACTTTCTTAACGCTCTGCCAACGGCCTGTACAATATCAATCATTGAATTTTTGGGATCGGCGAAATATACAGCGTCAATTGCCGGGACGTCTACGCCTCCGGTCAAACATTTGGCATTTGAAACTAATCCACGTTCACTGTCTGCAAAAGCAGATAGTATTCCAAAACGTTCGCCTGCCGACATTGTTCCGTTAACATGACCGGTGTAAGTACTTATGTTGTGCGTATCAGATATAATGCTGTCAATAACGTCGCCTACAGGATGGACAGAGTTATTCCCGTTCACAAAGGTTCTGGCATTTTTGACATAAGCGTGATAGGATATTACTTTTTTAACGTCTAGTTCTTTCATAACTTTTCCAATGAGCACTTCTTTGAGAAGAACTTCAATACTGGCGGATGAAGCGTGGTCGCCGAGCTCTGTAGTAACGATTTTGCGCTTGGAGACAAGTTCTGCTATATCGCTTTCTGTAATCGTACATACTACAATTTTATAGTCGCAAATAATACCTTGTTCTATTGCCTGTCCAAAATTAAGAGACGCGAGAGTTGGGCCGTATTTTTCCATGTCGTCCATCGAGAAGATGACATTTTCAGAGTCGTCGACTATTTTTTTTAGTCTTGGAGAAACCAAGCGTTCTGTGGCGGTCATAAAGAGACGCTTTTTAATTGGGATATAGTCGTCTTCCATTCCATACACAAACATCAAACTGTCTTTTCTCCCGGCGGTACGGTGGCTTTCGTCGAAAATTCCTAAGTCAAAGGTAAATTTTGTTTCAAATAAAGCGTTTGATATAGCGTCTAAGGAGTTGTAGGTGGCAAATATAACTTTTTTTTCTGCAGAGCCCGATAAAAATGTGTGAATATCGTCTGGGTTTGTAGTAACAGGAAAATCAACGTCTGACGCAAGGGTATTTACCTCGTCATCTTCCAGTGCGGCTACAGAAGGGTCGCTGCAAACGCACAAATAGCTAAAAGGAACACTGCAGTTATGAATCCATGAGTCGAGCGTCTGTCTGATGAGAGCAAGGCTTGGTACGACGAAGAGAATATCGCCTGCCTTCATAGATTCGTGTACCCACATAGCGACTAAAGTTTTTCCGGTACCGCAGGCCGCGATAAATTTGCCGCGGTCATGTTTGGAAAGACCGTCCGTAATCTGGTTAATAAGATGCTGCTGGTACTGATAAGCGCCTTCAGGCACAGCTTTTTTTGTGGTTGAACGGGCAGAAATATCTCCCTTTAAATATTTTTGAAATTCTTCAAAAAAAGCGAAATCTAACTTCAGAAATTTATCCAGAAGAATTGACATCTGGTTTTTTTTCTTGCCGGATACTTTTGGAAGATTAGCGCAGTTAGCGCAAATCAGCCTGTAGTCGGCATATTCCGATTCGGCCCAGAATGTGGCGAGTTCCTGAGCGGTTGGAACAGCATGTGCAGACCGGAACTTTACCTGGTATGCGATTGTCTTTCCGTCGTTACGGACAATGACGCCATCGACGCCGTTATCTTTTCTTTCCAGCTTTAGCTGTACTCTTAGCTGCTCTGGGATATGGTCCTCGGTATAAATCTCCTTAATATCATAATACTGAGAATTACTCTTTAAGTAGAAATATACGAGGTGTTCCATAGCGTCGCCTTTTTCTGTCGTATTGGAAATAGTCTCTACTGCGTCTTCCCATTCAGAAAAAGATAAGTAAGTGTTTAATAATATGGGGTTAATTTTTTTCATCGAGAATACCTCCTCGTATTATAAATCTATTCTAACACGTGAATACATAAAAATAAATAGAAAAAAATAAAAATACGTGAAAAATTTAATTTCACGTGATGCAATTAGGATAAGTGAAATATTCCATTTGTTATTTTTGCATAACTTTGATTAGAATGCCAAAAGTCTTTGCTGCAGAATGTGACGGCAATTCGCCGGATTCAATCCGCGACCGCTGGCCAACGTGTGAACCGTAACAATATAAGCATTGGAATAATCAAAAAACAGTGTGAGTTATTTGAAAATGCTGTTATAATTATGCAAGAAAACAAATGTGAGGTGTAATATGAGAACGCAGCCAGTCGAACTAACAAATATGTGTTTGATATATGATGATAATCGGATTTTAGTACAGGAAAAAAGAGGAACAAAGTACAGAGGAGGGCTTGTATTTCCGGGAGGACATGTTGAGCCTGGTGAAAATTTAAGGGACTCCGTTATTCGTGAAATAAAAGAGGAAACAGGCCTGATGATATATCATCCGCAGCCCTGCGGATTCAAGGATTGGATTCAGGAAGATGGAACAAGATATATCGTATTATTGTATAAGACAGATAAATTTGACGGTACGTTAAAATCTTCTGATGAAGGCAGAGTTTTCTGGCTGGAGCGTAAAGATATTGACAACGCTAATTTGATTTGGAATATGAGGGAGTTGCTGCAGATATTTGAGACAGAGCAATATTCAGAATTTTTCTTTGAATATAAAGATG
Organism: Lachnospiraceae bacterium; assembly: GCA_910574185.1. Taxonomy (GTDB): domain Bacteria; phylum Bacillota; class Clostridia; order Lachnospirales; family Lachnospiraceae; genus Claveliimonas. Next base: position 59,489 of record CAJSZQ010000016.1, on the reverse strand, counting down.
GTAAGTATCTGGAAGGCGAGTTGCTGGGATAGGAACTCTTAAAGAGCAATGCAATTAGTTATTGTTCACACGTCGCCTGCCGGACGCGGGTTGAATCAGGAGCATGTCTTCTAAGCAGACGGAGTAACATTCCATTGAACTATCAGCTAACGCAGACTAAGCCGCTCAGGAAAGCCTTTGCGTCTAAGCCTGCATAAGCTGTTAGTTCAATTCCATGAAAAACACTCCTGAATTGTCTGCTTTGAGACATACTCCTGATTCAACTCGTTGTTTACCAAATGACCTGTGAACTGTAACTGTAATTACAATGTTGACGGGAAAAGTTGTCAATTTGATATTGACAAATATAGTTGTCAGAGGTAAGATGAAGATGACAAATATATTTGTCAAAACAAACAGACATCTAACAACAGAAATGGGAGATGATGAGTTGGGGTTAGTGAATAATTTGAAAAAGTACCGTTCTGAGCTTGGTATAAATCAGACAGAGCTGGGGCGTCTGGCAGGAGTATCCAGGCAGACGATTAGTTTAATTGAGAGAGGCGATTATTCGCCGTCGGTGACTTTGGCATTAAAGATTGCAAAGATTTGCAGAGTAAAGGTTGAGGACATATTTGTATATGAGGAGGAGGAAAAAGATGACGAAAAACGTGAAAATTAAAAACATGAATTCCTATAAAAGAATGGGGCTTTTTATGTTGATTTCAGCAATTGGCGGCGGGGCGCTGGGCCTGCTGGGCGCAACTATTCTGGCGAATGGGGGAGTGAATACTGTGGAAGGCGGCGTATCTTATGTGTTGGAAGGGATACAGAGTATTATGGTTCCGGCGCTTGCGGTTATTATGCTGGCGTCCGTTGTTTATGGAGAAATTAATTTAAAAAAGCAGAGGATGATATGCAGTAAAATTCTTGAGACAGAAGATGAAGAATGCGACCAGTGGGAATATGAAGAAGAAAAAATGGGCGCATATGGAACGATAGCAAACCTTATTTCACAGGTATTGTGTATTCTGGTAATATCGGCAGGATATTCGATGAAGTATATTAGCGGTAATATAGCAAGGATGCTGGCGGCGTGTCTGATATTCCTGGCGTGTTATACATATGACGGATTTTGGCAGATCCGATATGTGAAGCAGGTTCAGAAGGCTTACCCTGAGAAGAAGGGCGATCCGTCGTCTGGAAAGTTTCGGCAGCAGTGGCTGGATAGTTGTGATGAGGCGGAGAAAGAGGTAATATACAGGAGCGCGTATAAGTCGTATCTTTGTACAAATAAAACAATTCCTGCGTTACTTCTTATAACAATGCTGGGACATTTGTTTTTTAATACCGGGATTATGGCGATTGTAACGGTGGCATTTATCTGGCTGGTTGTGGCAGTGTCTTATTTGAGAACCTGTGTAAAATTAAAAGGGAAGAAGATTCGGGAATAAGAAATGAAACCTCCGCATACATTGTAAAAACAATGAGTGCAGGGGTTTTGTATGAAAGATTATATTGAGGAGAGAGCAGTAGAGATTGCATATTATATCATTGAGAATAAGGCGACGGTGAGGCAGACGGCAAAGGCATTCGGCGTTAGTAAAAGTACGATTCATATAGTAGTAACAAAATAGAACGTTTTATATGGAGAATCAAATAGATATCATGAGCCATCTCTGGGAATACGGCAGTATTCAGGAGGTGGCATTGTTGCCGTTCAAAGGAAACCGATTGTGAAATGGAGATGGATGGGTTATAATATGAAAAATAGTATCAGATGGGGGTGGTAGTGATGAAGAAGGCATTACCTGTTGGTGTTGAAAACTTTGAAGATATAGTAAAATCTGGATATTACTATGTAGATAAGACAATGTTCATAAAAGAATTACTGGACTTAAAGGGGAAAGTAAATTTGTTTACACGTCCAAGAAGATTTGGAAAGACATTGAATCTAAGTATGCTTCGTTACTTTTTTGAGGATACAGGGGATGCGAAAAAAAATGAGGAGAATAAATCGCTCTTTCAAGGCTTAAAGATTATGGGGCAAGGCGAAAAATACACGCAACATATGGGAGACTATCCGGTTATTGATTTAACGCTGAAATCGGCAAAGCAACCCACTTTTGAGTCCGCGTATGGTAAGATGAAAAGAGCAATTGCAGACGAATTCCATAGACATCGATATATATTGGCGAACGAAAAATTGAACGAAGAGGATAAGAGGCTCTTTCAGAAGATTGCCGACCGAAAGGCAGAATATGATGATTATTCCGGAGCGTTGGAGTTCTTAAGTAAATGTCTTTACGAGGCGACGGATAAAAAGACGGTTATTTTGATAGATGAATATGATGTGCCGCTTGAGAATGCTTATTTCAGAGGATTCTATGAGAAAATGGTGGATTTTATCCGTTCATTATTTGAATCAGCGTTGAAAACGAATAATTATTTGCAGTTTGCTGTTATTACCGGGTGTCTGAGGATTTCAAAGGATAGTATATTTACCGGGTTGAATCATCTGAATATTATATCTGTACTTGATAAAAAATACAGTGAGCATTTTGGCTTTACAGAGCAGGAAGTTATCCAGATGATGTCTTATTATGAAGCAGAAAGCCGTTTTTCGACAATGAAGGAATGGTATGACGGATATTTGTTTGGAGATACGGAAGTTTATAATCCTTGGAGTGTGATTAAGTTTTTGTATGATTTATATTCGGATGTAGGAGCCTTCCCGCATCCCTATTGGATTAATACAAGTTCTAATGACATTATAAAGGACTTGATTGCTAGAGCAGACCGGGAAACTAAGGGTCAGATTGAAACGCTTTTAGGCGGCGGGATTTTAGAAATTCAGGTCCATGAAGAAGTTACCTATGGGGATATGTACAGTAACGGTGAGAACTTGTGGAATTTCCTCTATTTTACAGGGTATCTTACAAAAGAGAGTGAATATTTTAAGGAATCTTCTATCTTTTTACGGGCGCGTATACCTAATATAGAAGTAAAAACAATTTATCAGAATACGATTCTGAATTGGCTGAAAGCCGCTATAAAGAAAGAAGATTTTCATGATTTGTACCTGGCAATGGAAGAGGGGGACGCCCATAGGATGACGGATATATTAAATGGTCAGCTTTTTCGTACCATTAGTTTTTATGATAGTGCGGAAAATTTTTATCATGGATTTCTGACAGGAATATTAAGCCAGAGTGAGAATTATCTGGTGAAGTCTAACCGAGAGTCGGGGAATGGGCGTTCTGATATTATGGTGAAAAGTCCTTCGCTGCGTGGAAGAGCCTTTATTGTGGAAGTGAAGGTCTCGGATTCTGTGGATGATTTGGAAAATGATGCAAAGAGGGCGTTGAAGCAGATCCATGATAAAAAATATATAGAAGAACTGCGCGCGGAAGGGTATCGCAAGGTTGATTGTTACGGGATATCATTCTTTCGGAAGGATTGTGAGGTTTGTTTTGGGGAAGGACAGAAGTCGGATAAGTAAAAGTATGGTAACAAAATAGAACGTTATCAGGCTGAGCAAATTATTTTTTACGTGTATGATAAGGAAAAAGTTGTAAAAGATAGGCAGAATTATGAGAACCAAGATAATAAAAAGGGTTTATAAAGAGTAGGTATTCTGTTATGATTATATATAGACATACACATACTTGATTCTAAGCAATAATTATAAGAAAATCTAAGCAATAAAAAGGCATTTGATTATTTATAATCAAATGAGTGTATGTGTATGTCTAACTTAAGAGTGATTTAAGAATAGGATAAATGGAGTACAGCAATTAGCTGTATTTTTTTTGTGCAAAATGCTGAAGATGTTAAAAATGTAAGAAAAAAATGAAACAAGCAATATATTACTTAAAAATTGGTGAAAATATACAAAAAATGGATTGTATAAAACGACAAAAATGTAAAAAAGACACAAAAATGGATTGCGATATGGGAAGAATCGTGTTAGCATTTTTATAGAGAACAGAGAAATGTTCTTGAAACAATAATAAGGAGGCGTACAGAAATGAATCCAAATTATTGGCAAATGCCAGAAGATTCAACAGAATTAAAGAAAGGTATGAGCTATGATACTGAATTGGTACGGGGGATGATTTACGAAGACGAACCAAAGGTGGTAGCTGTGAAAGAAGAAAACCTTCAAAGGGGAATGCGATATCTGCCAGAGGAATGTGCTGCTCTTGCAGAAGAAGTCTGTGAAAGCATTTCTTCAGATAAGAATGCGAATGTAATCAAAAATATTTTTGCACCGCTTCTGGCAGAAGGTCTTGCACAGTATGGTGAGCAAACATCTGCCAAAGCAAATATATTGCGTAATGTCCCAAGACAAAAAGCAATGGTTCCCAGTTTTATCCCGCTACAAACGAAATCCCTTAACTTTAGCTTGACATTGCAAAGAAGAGTGAGAGAAATTACTGATACGGAAACTGGGGAACAGGTAAAGGAAAGCTATTCCGTACTGGTAACTGTTTTTGCGCGCAAGGGTGCAGTTAAGCAAATGCAGGCAATTGTTGAAGCAGATAAAATTAAACAGACAGAGTGGCTGAAGCGTTGTACGAATTCATTGGCGACACTACCACGAAATAAAGATCAAAAAGAGGATTTTGATATGCTTGTGCAGGAATGTATCGAGGAGGACTTTGTACCAGAAGAAATCATATACCCAAATGCAGGGTGGCGTAATATATATAATAAAGGATGGAGATATGTTTACAGTAATGGAGTTGTTGGCGAGAACAATGCGTTTATCCACACAAACAGCAATGACAAGTATATTTTGAACATATCACAAGAAAAAATAGGCAGTGCCGAAGTGTTTCAGATGGCAATGAATATGAGTAATGTGTGCAAAGATAAGAGGGCAAGCACAGAACTGGTTTTATTTACACATGCCACTGTTTTGAATACACTGTTTGAGCAGGCAGGATATATGTTGAATTTTGTATTCGGGATATCTGGCGTGACGAATAGTAGGAAAACAAGCATGGTCTTAGCCTTAGCAAAGCTTTTTGACCGCGAAAGATTGTTTGCGGATGCAGAATTTGCCACTGCAACGAATTGCGGTATCGAAAAGATGCTTGGATTGTACAAAGATGCGCCTGTACTGGTTGATGACTTTAAGCCGGGTTCGACAAGAAGAGAACAACAGATCATGGATAAAAAATTGGATGAACTTGTGCGCTTATACGGAAACCGCGTGCCAAAGAAAAGAATGCTGGATTTTTCTGCAAGCAAAGAACACACACACTTTCCAATTGGGGGTGGCTGTATACTTACGATGGAAATCATAACAGGAGTGACATCTTCCATAAGCCGAATGTTCTTGACTGAGTTGCAAATTGACAGCGTAGATAACAATTTGTTACAATTTTATCAGGAAAATCGTTGGATTCTGCCTACATACTTTTACGATTTTATCTTCTGGCTTACAGGGCATTTTGAAGAGATAGTTTCATTTATTCATAAAGCATATCCTCAACAGAGGGGATATATACGGGTTAGTGTCCCACGTTATGCGGAAATGTATGCTACGTTAAGAATCTCAGCTATTCTGATTGGAAAGTATGCTCAGGAAAGAGGATTCTGGAGAGAAGAAGAGGCTGCGAGCTTTATTAAAAGTGTAGATGAAATTTTAACTTGTGAAATATCTAATATGGAAATGCGAATTATGTATAGAGACAAGGCTACTTTGTTGATTGATGTTTTAAGAGATGCTTTGGAAAAGGGAATTCTTGTACCACAGGTACTGTCTCCGGAAAATTGCAGTCGAATGTATACGGTATATGAAAATGACAATTATTTATTTATACAGACCAAGGAACTAAGACGTTTGATAGATGGGTATTGTAGGTCATATGGAGAGCGTATTGAGATTGTAAACGATGATGAAATTTTTGGATTATTAGAACGATTAGGGGCACTGGAAATATTGGAGAAATCTGATGGAAAACGAGAAAGGTCAAGGAAATTACCTAATCCAAAAGGGAACACAAAACGGTATTTATACATTAGAAAGGAGGCGATTAGCAAAGTAGAAGACTAAGTTAGTAACCGTTTCTGCCAAATCGTTTATTTTTATACTTGTCAATGGGGCAAGATAGGCGGTTTTGGCGGTACGGCGGTATATATGGAGGTGAGTGTTATTTCAAGAAAAAAGATTAACATTCGTTTTCATAATCCCAACCCAACCAAATCAACTGTTCATATGTTAGAGCATATATTTATCGAGGTAAACACGATACGGGTTGGGAAAATTCTTGAAGAAAAAGTTCAAGATGGAAACAAGAAGAAGGTCACTGCTTAAGCGGTGGCTTTTCTTTAAAGAAGAGGAGAATATTATCTTCCGGAGGGGAGTATAGTAATTGGTGCAGGAAACCGTACATAAGGATGTTCCGCAGCGGATTACATGGGTATATGAACAGGAGATTCATCTCAAAACGATCTGAAAAATTGCTGTGGGAAGCTTTCTATGTATTGACAATCGGTTGCCAGGTATTTATACTTAGCCTTGTAATCAAAAATCATTTATTCACACTGAAAGGAGGACAATCATGAGGCGTTTCAATCAATCATTAAACGGGAACAAAGAAGTCAATACAGAGAGCGGATTGTCCGTAATTCAGTTTCGGATAGACAAAGACTGTCAAGTCTACGGTTATGCCGTCTAATGGCAGACACTGACAGGCATTTTCTATATCCATTTATAGAGGTTATTCAGACCATTCCGCATCTCTGCGTTTCAGGGGTGTTTTTTTGTACCTTTTTTGCAGGAAAGCACCAAAAAGGAGAGAAAGGATTATATGAAAACAGTAAATGGAGTCTACACTTCAGCAAAAATATTCACAGATTCAATCGAAGATTATGCGTTAGCCCAGATACAGATGCTTTGCGACAATGAGGCATTTAAGGACTGCACAATACGGATTATGCCAGACGTCCATCCGGGAAAAGTGGGGACGATTGGATTTACTTCTACGGTTGGCAAAAGAATACTTCCGAATGTTGTCGGAATTGATGCGGGTTGCGGCGTGACGCTGGCAAAATTGAGGCAGAAAAAGACAGAGTTTGGAAAGCTTGACAAGGTTATCAGGGAGAAGGTACCCTGTGGATTTGGCATGCGTAAAAAACCCCACCGGTTTAGTCAGGAGTTTGATTTTTTACAGTTACATTGTACGGAGCATGTAAATATAGAAAAGGCGGAGTTAAGTCTTGGCACGCTTGGCGGAGGGAATCATTTTCTCGAACTGGATCAAGACGAAGACGGGAATCTCTATGCGGTCGTACATTCCGGGAGCCGGAGACTGGGAAAAGAAGTGACGGAGTATTATCTGACGGAAGGGCAGAAGGAATTAAAGAAAAGAGGGATTTCAGTTCCGTATGAAATGACCTATCTGGAAGGTGTGCTGATGGAAGAGTACTTGCAGGATATCCAGGTAGTGCAGGAGTTTGCCAGGCTGAACAGATACGCTATATTAGATGAACTGGCAAAAGGAATGAAATGGAAGATACAGGAGCAGATATCGTCTGTGCATAATTATATTGATGATACAGGAGATAACATGATTTTGCGGAAAGGTGCCATCTCCGCAAAGAAGGGGGAACCTGTAATTATTCCAATCAATATGCGCGACGGGATTCTTCTCGGCGTAGGGAAAGGAAATGCAGACTGGAATTACTCTGCGCCGCATGGATCAGGACGAAGGATGAAACGGGAAGAGGTAAAGACAAGGTATACTGTATCCCAGTTTAAGACGGAAATGAAAGGAATTTACAGCTCCTGTATCGGGAAGGAAACGTTAGATGAAGCCCTGTTTGCGTACCGGAATAGGAAGGAGATAGAGGGGCAGATCGGAGATACGGTGGAAATAAGGAAAAAGCTAAAGCCGATTTATAATTTTAAGGCAGAATAAGAGGGAAATAAGTTATGATAATACAATTAAGTTCAGGACAAGGACCGGCAGAGTGCGAGCTGGCAGTAAAGAAGTTGTATGATTCTCTAAAAAGGGAATTTCTGGATATTGAGATGATATCCAGCCATGAGGCAAAGCGGACGGAAGGCTGTACCTCTATTCTTTTTCAGACAGAACAGGATTTGTCCGGGCTGGAGGGAAGTATTCAGTGGATTTGCAGAAGCCCTTACAGACCGAATCATAAGAGGAAAAACTGGTTCGTAGATGTCAGCGTAATACCGGAAGCAGAAAATATCCGAAAGGATGCCTCCATGCCATGCTGCGGGGAGAAGGAGGTCTATAAGGAAAATGAAATCCGTTTTGAGCGATTTCATTGCGGCGGCAAGGGAGGGCAGAATGTGAATAAGGTGGAGACAGGCGTAAGGCTGATACATATTCCTACGGGAATTACGGTCACCTCAACGTCCGAACGGAGCCAGTATGCCAATAAAAAGGACGCGTTAAGTAAGCTGAATGTGATCTTAGGTCAGATGGAACTGGAGGAGAAGAAAAAGCAGACTAATTCTGCATGGCAGGAGCATACGAAAATTGTAAGGGGAAATCCGGTAAGGGTGTATGAGGGAATGGATTTCAAACGAAAAATATAATAGGGAAGATTGGAGGATAAACAAAGAAAATAAATTAAGGAGAGAAAGAAGATGTATGACATTTTGAAATTTATTGATTCCCCTGATGTTAGGGAATATCACAAAGACAGTAGATTCACACCGGCTCAGGAGTGCGTTTTGGTAGCTGTAAGCGAGAAGACGACAGTGGAAGAGAAGGCAGAGACTTTGCGTCATATTTTAAATCATTATAAGAAGGAAGAATTAAGGGCAGAAACAGTATCGGAGAATGGTCCTTTTGGAATTTTGGACGTAGAGCAATTCCTTATGGAAGCAAATTTAACCCTGCATATATGGGAAGAACTTTTAAGAGCGAGGCATGAGGATTCTGAAAAGGATGTAATATATGCAGCAAATCTGACTGAGAAAGGTTTTTTTGCAAATGTCCTGAGAGATTATTGTTTCTTTTCAAGCTATAATGCGGCTTATCATTCCCTTTTAAGACAAAAGCAGGAATATTTGAGTGATGCAGATTTAAAAGAAGTAAAAACATATGGAAAGATATACCGGATCACACTGAATAATCAGGAGTATAATCATACAGATGCGGACGAATACCGTTTTGACAGTGAAATGCGGCTGGTTCAGGTATTTGGAAGTATGAAAAGGAAACCGGTTGAGGTTGAGGAAGATGAGATAATATCTACACTGGAAAGCTATGGGTTCTATCTTCCACTGCCATTTCAGAAGGGGGATATTGTAAAGTGTGAATCTCCATTTTATGAAACTTATTACGGCGTAATCCCCTATGGACCGGATGAAAGGGCGGAAGAATTACGAAAAAATAACAGAACTCTGTATAGGAGTTTAGATGTATATGATAAGAGCTCTGGACGCTTTTATTTTACAGATGACAGCAATGTACTGCAATTGTCTTTGTGCAGTGAGGAAGAACTTCCTAAGGAACAGGAAGTTTTAAAGAAGGTGCGGGAGGTCAGGAAAGGAAACCTGGATTTTATTTCATTTCTATGTACGAGTGGAGTAGAAATAAGGCGTCCGACATGTGAATAGGAAGAGAAAGGGTAGGAGGTGTCCATTATGGACACCTTTGCTCTATTATGTGTATGTAGGAGATGAAAGTCAGGTGTTACATTGCTTTGCGATATATTCTGAAACAGAGTTCCGGGGGATTTTCCATATCCTGCCGATCTTAAAGGCATGAATCTGCCCGGTCTTTAATAAGCTGTAAGCCGTATTTTTTCCTATCATCAGTAATTCGCATAATTCATCAATGTTTATCATATCACTGCAAGTTTCCTCAAACATTATCAGCTACCTCCTGGCTTGTAGATTTTTAATTAAAATGTTAGAAGCAGGATAATAAAATACTTTTGCAAATAAAGTTCTATAAAGAATTATAACAAAAGATAATTTTACGAACAGTTATATAAAGGTTGCCGATGGTAATTGACTGGCTGACAGAATGTCGGACAGTCAGTTACCTGCTAAAAAGCTGCTGAAGTAAAGATACAGGAAAGGATACAGATATGAGCAAAAGTATGAATGAAGAGCCGAAAGTAAAGAGAGCATATAGGCTGGATGCAGAAGATTACAGGGAGCTATTAAAGAGAGCTGATAAATTAAAAGTGAGTGAGAGCGAATATGTACGGCAGATTATACACAGGGACATTCACTATTCTAATATAGATGGAGACATGATAAGCAGCATTTGCCGGGTATGTACGCTGTGTACTAAAATTCTGGAGCAGAGTAGTATGGAAGAGGAGCAAAGAGAGCTGTTGATAAAGGAGGCGACAAAATTATGCAGCATAAAAATATCATAGTGAGTATCCCGGAAGGAGGATATGAGAATCAGGATGCAACAGAGAAAGTGATTGGTTATATTATGAGGCTGGAGAACTGGAACCTTATGGGCGGATATGGTATTTTAATCACTACGCCTTTTCATATTGCGGAACAATTCCTTCGTGTGAAAGAAGCGTATGGGAAAACAGGGGGAAAGCAGATTTTGCATATCGTATTTTCGATAGAGAGGACTCTGGGGCTTACTTCGGTTCAGGTAAGAGATTTAGGTTATATGCTTGCAGATTATTTCGGAAAGGAAAGACAGGTCATATTTGCGGTACACGATGACACAGGGCATCTGCATATACATATGGGTATTAATACTGTTGCATATACAAATGGGAGCTATTGTGCTTATTTTGAGTTGGAAGACCTGAAAAATTATGCAGAACAGTGTATAGGTAAATTTGTGGATATGGTTTGGTTCGGAAAGAATATCAACTGGAAGATAAGATTTAGGGCGTAAAGGGGATTACATCTAAAAGTATGCTAGAAGGGCGAAGTCTTCCGGGGTTTCGTTCTTTCGGTCATTGGGTAAAGAAAGGAAACAGGGAAAATATGAGTATAATCAGAGAAATTTATAAAGAAATGGTTCAGGGCAAACCATATATGAATGAAATCAGTAAAGAGACGGAGAAGGAAATTGCAAGATTTTTAGAAAGAGAGTTACAAGGCAGTCAGGAGGAGTATGAGAAATATAGAGACAATCTGTATGGTGCCGCAGCGATAGCGGAGGAAGTGGGATTTATAAAAGGATTTTGCTTGGCGGTAGAACTTATAGAGACGTGTAGATTAAATCCCTATACGTAATCTATTTACTTTTGAAGGTTTATTTCATTTGTAATCTTTTTATAGTTGTAGTATTATTACTTATAACTAATAAAAGTTTAGCAATAAAAATAGAGCTGAATAGTTAAAAGGAGGAGAAAGAATCATGTTTGTAGAACGTCCTGACGGAATAGAAGAAGAATCAGCAGTGTTACTTAAAAAACCAATCTCACACCGTAATTTTTGGAAATACGTATTATTATCTTTCATAACGTGCGGTATTTATGGGATATATATCTTTTGGGGATTGGTGAAGGATATTAACGAGGTATGTAAGGAAGATGGAAAAACCAGTCCTAACTACATCATTGTTTTATTATTGTCTTATGTGACCTGCGGCATATATGGATTATATTGGTGGTATACGCAGGGGGAACGTGTGTATAATGCGTCGGCGCGATATGGAGTAACTGTCAGAGAAAAGGGAAGTATAATTTTACTGTGGCAGATATTAGGCCGCACGTTAATGCCGGGAGTAGGGATGCTTGCTGCTACATACATCATGTTTGACAATATGAATCGGATAGCATTTGTACATAATGGGGAGATATCAAAGGAAGAAATTCAGACGCTAAAGAAGCCGCATCCTCATTTAGTGAGAAATGTTTTGAGTATCTATGGGATTTTGTTTATGGCTTTGATCGTGCTTCTGGCAATGGTGCCGGTAGAGGAAGAAACGGTAAAGGAGCAGACAGTTGTAGAGAAAAAGACAGAAGTAAAGGAAAAACAAAAGAAAAAAACTTCCAAGAAAGATACTTCCAAGAAAGATACTTCTAAAAAGGACGTGCCAAAGGCTGACTTTTCCAAGATGGATTTTTCTGAGTTGATTGGAAAACCAGAAAAAGATTTAAAGAATATAGGAATGAAAGAATCCAAACAAGATTCAGGCTATGAAGCTTTAGACGGGAGTATACAGGTGAACTGTACGAATGGGAATGTTACTTCAATCAAATTAAAGGGAGACAGTAAAAAAATGCCGTCTTTTCATAATGTGAAAATAGGTATGAGTAAGAAGAAAGCTCGTCAGAATTTGTTGGAGATTTATCCAGAGGAAATGAAAGAGACAAGTAAAATCTCATTTATGAACTTGGATACCAGAGGAAGTGTGACTTGTAAAATTGCAGATGGGAAAGTTAGTACGATAGAGTATAAGGAACTTTCAGAAGATGCAGTTAAAAAACTAAAAGAGGAAAAGAAAAAGAGTGAAGAAGAGAAAAAGGAGAAAAAACAGGTTACAGAGAAGAAAAAAACGGTGGAGATTACAGGCGACATGATGCAGGATGCCCAAAATGGAGCGTTGTATATAGGAACGGATGGTGTGATAGTTGATGCAGACGGAAAACCGATTCCACAGTATGCAGATTATTATGTGACTGCAGACGGTATAGTCACCAATGGCTCTTATATAGTGGAAGGCTTTGCTGTCTCCGCAGATGGAAAAAAGATTGTAGTTCAATTGCCTGGGGAAGTGGAAACTAAGACGCCCGGAGAGACGGCATTAGATTTAGAGAAATCTGTTGAGTCGTATGATGCAAGAGACGCTGTTAGGAATGCGTTTGAAACAGACGGACTGCGAATACAGATTCGTGGGAGTATAAATGAGTGGGAAGGGAAATTTTATGTTCCCATAGGTGATAATGTCAGCGCTATTAGACTAGATGATTGTAAGGTATTTAATGAGGATGGTATGGAGACTAAATTAATTGGCGGAGATTATGTCCATGTTATCGGGGTATTTCATGCTTCTTATACAACAGATGATTTTGGTTATCGGTATTATAGCATGAGCGATTGCTATGTGATAATTCAAGACAGTCTTTTCTAGAGGCACACATTTGGAGAAAAAGATCAGTGCAGAATTTTTATGATTTTTAGTATCTGCTCTTTCGTTTCATCAGAACAGGAATGTAGCTCGTGCAAGACAGCTTGTTCAATGGCGGAGGATGTATTGCTGTATTCATCAGCAAGGATGTAGTCTATTGTAGTGTTGAGTGCATTACATACATGAACAAGGGTGGGTAGTGAGATTTTTACACGATTATTTTCAATGTTGCTGATATGGCTGGTGTTGACATCAGCCATATTGGCGACATATTCTTGTGTCAGGTTTTGAGATATGCGTAGTTCTTTTATTTTTTTCCCTATTTTACAAAAATCTATTTCTCTCATACTATGTCCTCTTTAATTAATTTTACTAATTGTAATCTTTTTATACTTATAGTATAATGATGTATAAATATAATAAATTTAGTTATAAATATAGGAGGATGTATATTAAAGTTGAATATGAAGATTGGATTAGAGAGACAGATGTAGAGGCAAGCAAGAGAATGGTTTGATTGTCTGTGAAAAACGCGCACAATGGATAAAAAAATGAGGATTGGTGGAAAAAACTATAGGAGGAAGTATATGGCAAAAAAACGATGTATAATTTGTGGGAATAGTTTTGGGTGGCTGGACGGAGGCAAATTAGAAGATAAAAGTCCCTTATGTAATAGATGCAAAGCTAAAATAGCACAGAATAATTCTGTTAATGATTCAGTGGCAAATATTTTAGGTGCATTTCTTACAGCTGAAACAGCAAAATTATTGTATGAAAATAAAGATTTAACGATATTTGATGTTGTAAAAGATCCTGAAAAGTTGGAAAAGTTAGAAATATTTAGAAATGGTTCATTAAAAGAACAGCAAAAACGTGAGAAAATAAGTCGTCGGACCGATCAGGATATACAAAATATAAAAGAGATATTTACGGAGGATCCAGTTTATTCAGAGAAAATATCGGGTGTGGTTTTTAACGATCATACAGGTAATATTTCTTTAGGAGTAGGAAATGCTGTTATAAATTGGGGTAGTGATGATGCACCTTTAAAATATCCATATTCAAGTCTTGTGAAATATGAGTATAAGGAGGGTGAAACGGCTGTTGCTACCGGAGGATTCGGAATTGGACGTGCCCTTGTAGGTGGAGCATTATTTGGCAGCGCAGGTGCAATTGTTGGTGCGATGACTAAAAAGAGGGGGCAAGAAACAGTAATATCGGACATATCTGTCTATCTGACATTTTGTGTAGAGGAAAATTATTATATTAAAAAGGTTAGTATGACAGGTATGTTTGATACTAAGATTAAATATGGTTCTCCAGAACATTCAAAAGCTTTCAATAAAGCGCAGCAACTTATAACTAAATTAGATGAAATATATTCAAAGTGTCATCCTGATGAGTTAGAAAAACAGGATACACCGATAGAAGATGTAAAGAATGTATCGCCGGCAAATGAAATAAGGAAATATAAATCTCTTTTGGATGAAGGTATTATTACGGAAGAAGAATTTAATATAAAGAAAAGGCAATTGTTAGGAATATAAAGTACAATTTGCTTTGATATAGAGAAAAGAATTTAGATTAGGAGGGAGACTGGATGTCTTTTTTGGATAAGGCTTCTAAAGTTGTAGGAGCTGTTGGAAACAGGTACGAAGAAAATGTAAAAAGGATATTGAGGACGAGAAGTGATGAAGAAATTGAACAAGGATATAGGAATCGCTATACAAATCCCAATATAAATGATAAGCAAAGAGAATTAATAGAAGCGGAAGTTAGATGAAGGGGAATATCATAAGATACTAATTATATAGTAAATTAAAGAAGTTCAATTACATATTATAGTCATGAAACTAATTATTACATTGGCAGGAGGCAACCGTCTTCCTGCCATTCTTTTGTTGTTCAGAAAGGAGGCAAAGCATATCTGGGAAATTATTATCACAATCAGACGGGTAGGTAAAACAATTGGAGAAATCATATTACGGTTTTAAGGAAGGAGTGAAAGTGATGAAATGTGTAGAAATTACCGCGATTCTGATTATCTGCGGGCTTAAGCTGATGGCGGTTTTGGCAAGTGAATAGCAAAGAACAACGCTATCGGGTATGGTTATTGCAGGGTAAGGGGAATCTGCCGGGACTGGTTAAAGAAAAAAAGCACCTTAAAATTGTATCACGAAATTAAACAGAATCCGGCAGAAAAAGAAATCGAAAACACAAATTTTGAAAGGAGAAATTGATTATGGCAGCAAATGTAGAGAGTATGTTTTATGTAAGAGAAAAACCCTGGCATGGCTTGGGAGTGAAAGTCCAAGAGGCGCCAAGTTCTGCCGACGCGCTGATTCAGGCAGGCTTGGACTGGAAGGTGTTGCAGGAGCCAATCTATACAGAGAAAGAAGAGGTCATTGAGGGATATAAAGCAAATATCCGGGATACGGACAGAAAGGCATTGGGGGTTGTGACAGACCGTTACAAAGTGATTCAGAATCAGGAAGCCTTTGCTTTTACTGACGAGCTTTTAGGGGAGGGCGTACGGTACGAGACAGCCGGAAGCTTGCAGGGAGGCAGGCGGGTATGGCTCCTTGCACATATGCCCCATGAGTACATCATTTCCGGGGAGAGAATCAGCCCCTATTTAATCTTTTCCAATACCCACGACGGTTCAGGGGCAATTAAAGTAGCCTTAACACCTATTCGCGTTGTGTGTCAGAACACATTGAACCTTGCACTTTCTAATGCAAAGCGTTCCTGGTCTATGATCCATACCGGGAACATACAGAACAAGCTGGAAGAGGCAAGGGATACACTGTTTATGGCAGAAAATTATATGGACAGTCTGGGAAAGGAGTTTGAACGCCTCCGCGCTATCACTATGCCGGATAAGAAGGTCATGGAATATATGGAACTGCTCCTGCCTGTGGAGGAAAATGCAACGCCCCAGCAGAAGAAAAATATCCGCCGCCTTCAGGAGGATATGAAAATCCGCTATTTTGACGCGCCGGATTTACAGGACGTGGGAAGAAACGCATACCGCTTTATCAATGCAGTCAGTGACTTTGCCACCCATGCAGAACCGCTTAGAAAGACTGCAAATTATAGGGAGAATCTTTTTGCAAGAACCGTAGAAGGAAATCCGCTCATCGACCGGGCTTATCAGTTAGTAAGCGCCGCGTAGAGGAGGGCGGAAC
This sequence comes from Lachnospiraceae bacterium, assembly GCA_910574185.1. Taxonomy (GTDB): domain Bacteria; phylum Bacillota; class Clostridia; order Lachnospirales; family Lachnospiraceae; genus Claveliimonas. The sequence goes on along the minus strand of CAJSZQ010000016.1, from coordinate 43,267 downwards.
AGAATGAACAGAAAGCGGCTGGAAAAAATATTCTGCTGGAAAATCAGCGGAGAGTTAAAGCTCTTTAAGTTCCGAATCCTTAAGATGAAAAAGAAAGATATTTTTCAGGCGGCTTATCAGATTGACACTGTTATCTGTATTTATGAACTTCTCATAGAAACGAGTACCTGCATGTCGGAGGAAGCGTTACAGGCAGGGATTAGCTTTCCGGGTATTCTGATGTTTCTTTATGAGCGGTGGCTGTCATATGAAGATGTCCATATGGAGGATCTCATGTGCTGTCTGAATGAAGAGCTGGCAAAGATTCTTAAATATTACGGGGAAAAGAAATCAAAGGAGAAAGGAAATGCGGCATGAAAAAATTAACGGCTACGAAAGGACTGGAGAAAGAGAAATGGCTTATGTACCGGAAACGGGGAATCGGCGGTTTGTGGGTTAAATCCTTACCGCACAGCTATGCAGGTTTACGAGGATAAGACTACCGATAGCATAGAGGAGATTGACAACGAGGCAATGCGTCAGGGAAGGGAACTTGAGGACTATGTGGCAAGAAGATTTACGGAAGCAACCGGAAAGAAAGTAAGAAGAGCCAACTTTATGTATTATGATGAGAAGTATCCGTTTATGCTTGCGGATGTTGACCGGATGATTGTAGGGGAGAATGCCGGGCTGGAATGTAAAACCGCAAGCCCCTACCTGGCAGATAAATGGAAGGATGGAAAGATTCCCATTTCCTATCAGATGCAGTGCTATCACTATATGTCTGTCTGCAATGCAGACGCATGGTATATCGCGGTCGTTATCTATGGCAGGGAGTTTAAATACTATCGGATAGAGCGGGATGAGGAAGCGCTTTTGGACCTCCAGCGAATGGAACAGAATTTTTGGGAGAACCACGTTTTGAAAAGAATACTGCCGAAGCCGGACGGTTCGGAGCTTGCGGATAAGGTAATCTCCGGGTATTTTCAGAAGTCCATGAAAGAGACGAAACCGCTTACGAGCTTTGATGAAAAATTAGACCGCCGTCAGGAACTGGAACTTCTTTTGGAGGAAATGACTACGGAAAAGAAGCAGATTGAGCAGGAGCTGAAGCTGTATCTTGGAGAGGCGGAGGCGGCGGAAAATGCAAACTACCAGGTATCATGGAAGTCTGTGAGCAGTCAAAGGATAGATGAAAAGAGGCTTAGGGAGGAACGACCGGAGGTGTATGAACAGTATCGGAAGACGTTGAATTTCAGGAGGCTTACAATAAAGGTAGCATAAGAAAAGAGGGGAGAGATGGGAAGTTTCTCCCTGTTTTTGTTTTGGAGGAGAAAATGACAGCAAAACAGGAATTAGCAAAGAAGGCAGGAAGCATAAAAGAAAAAGATTTGCAGGAACAGAATAAGAGAGGAGAAGAGCAGGGAAAGGGAGGCATTTATGGTAAGGCTGTTGAACCACCCGTCAGAGGACAGCCAATGCTCCGGCTGTTGCGCGCAGATGAAATTGAGTGCAGGGTAGGGGTGGTAAATGAAAAAGGATTGAGCCTTTTATTATTTAAGGACGCCCGCGTAGACCAGAAGATTTTAGATGAAACTTTTACTCCCTTCGGTTGGAGGAGAACCCATCAGAGCATTGACGGGAATCTGTATTGTACGGTGGAAATATGGGATGAGGAAAAACGCCAATGGATTGCCAAGCAGGATGTAGGGACTACCAGCTATTCCGAGAAGGAAAAGGGGCAGGCTTCAGATTCCTTTAAACGCGCCTGTTTTAACTGGGGACTTGGGAGGGAGCTTTATACCGCCCCGTTTATCTGGATATCAGCAGAAATTGCCAGTATCTGGCAGAAGGGGGACCGGTACATCACGACAGACCGTTTTTCAGTAGATTCCATTTCTTATAATGAAGAGCGGGAAATCAACGGTCTTGTCATTTTGAACGGAAAGAGAGATAAGGTATTTGAATTAAAGCAGGAGGAGGAGCCACAGAAGAAACGGGAAGCAAAAAAGAAAACCGAAACAAAAGATATAGCGGAGACACAAAGAAAAGTTCTGGAGGAAGAACTTGACCGTACCGGGGTGACGATCGAGGCGGTTATGGAGAGGTATCAAATAAAACGGCTGGAGGATATGACGCCGGAGATTTATGAAAAAGCTCTTCAGGGGCTGAAAAAGACAAAGACAAAAGCCGCATAGTCCATAGTGGGAGAGCCGGTAAGCGTACAGAGAAGATAGCAGGACTATAAGATATGGAAGATAATAAAACAGAGCAGGGAAAAAGAAAGTCAGAAAAATGTAATGAAGGAATTGTAGAAAATGCAGAAAGGACAGGAGATATGTTGGTAGGAAGAATTTATGATAAGATATTTGTTCCCATGAGCGAAGCATCAAGGAGCGCGGATGAAACAATGAACGAGAGGCCGATTCTTTTGATTGAGGGAGCGGATATAGAGCATATGACGAAAACGTCCCTGGCAGATTTAATATGTAAGGGAGCAGTTATTGGTCAGAGAGAGGGAGTCATTTCGGGAGTGCGTTTTACCGCCCGGCTTTTCTGTAACATGTTGTCTTAGGGGAGGTGGAGAAAGTGGATTATAAAATATATAAGGAGTCTTTAAGAGAGAAAGTCCAGGAAGAGTTAGGAGAGAATGTGTCCGTTTATTATACGGAAATGGTTAAGAATAATAATGTCAAGAAAGAGGTACTCGCATTGCAGATGAAAGGAGAGAATATCACGCCGATGATTCATGTAGACAGTCTTTTAAAGGCGTATGGCTGTACCGGAAATTTAGAAGAGAGCAAAAATACAGTATTGGAGATTTATAAGGGGAGAGAGAATGCATTAGTAGGCTGGAAAGGTTTTAAGTGGGTACAGATTAAGCCTTATGTTAGAATCCTGTTGGTCAGGTTAGAAGGAAATGAGGAATATCTGCAAGGCAGGCCATATAAAAAGGTATTGGATATGGCAATGATATTTGCGGTATTGCTGAACGAGAAAGATGCGGAACTAGCCGCCCATGTCTCGTGGGCACAAACAAGAGCATGGGGGATTGATGCAGAGGAACTCTATCGGACGGCAATGGATAATCTTAGAAAAGAAGAATTTACTATAACGAATATGGCGTCTCTGTTTCCGGCGGAGCTGGCGGAGGAATTGCGAGAGGGAGGCGATACATATATCTTTTCTACAAAAAACCGGATTCATGGAGCCAGGGCAATGCTGCGGGTAGATATGCTGAAAGCGTTTGCAGATGAGAAGGGGTGTAATCTTTTTATACTGCCAAGCTCGGTGCATGAGGTTTTACTCATTTGTGATGAAAAAGAGATGTGCGTGGCGGAACTGAAAGCGATTGTCAGTTCCGTTAATCGTGATCCGGATGTCATAGAGGCGGAAGAGGTGTTATCAGATTCTGTTTATTATTATGACAGGGGAAAAGGGAGAGTTAGAATTGCAGAGGAGGACACATAGTGTGAACAGAACAAAAATTTGTATTATTTTATTTACACTTATCATACTGGTACTTGTGTTTAAGGAAACAGTAATTGAGTTAATATGTGCTGTTTTATAAGAACTGTTCAAAGAATGGATATGCTTTCTTATTGTAAATACTAGTTACTAAATTCGGGGAAGAGGTCAGAGTATTGCTGTAAAAGGGATAAATCCGCCCAAACCGTCAGAACCGTCAAAAAAACATACGCAAATGAGGATAAAAAGGGTATTTACATTGGTTATAAGAGACGGTTTAGGCGGTTTCGCGGTTCTAGAAGTTTATTGAGGTAATTAGTACTAATTTTCAAGTGTTAGTCATAAGCTAGAAAAACAGAAATGATGGGAGAATAAAACAGGGGAGGTGGCAGTTATTTCTAAAAGGTCAAAGGTAAATATACGCTTTCATAATCCCAATACGACAGAGACAACAGCGAATTACATAATGAAGAGGTTTGTGGAGGCAAATAAGAAAAAAGTTGAAGAAATTTTGCGAAGAGAAGCTTCCCAGTTACATCAGGGAGAGAGAAAGCGCCATGTAAGTTAGTTTATAAATAATGCCTGATAATTGTGAAGAACAGAAATGTTCTTCATTTTTTCTTGCTTTTTTTAGGGTTACAGAATATAATTTAGTTGTAACGGAACGTTATAAATAAAATGGAAAGGTTATGAAGAATGAATATTGCTGCATATTGCCGCGTATCTACGGATAAATCAGATCAGCTTAATAGTTTGGAAGCACAAAAAAGATTCTTTACAGAATATACAGAAAAAAATGGGCATCAACTTGTAAAACTATACGCAGATGAAGGTATTTCGGGTACAAAGATTAAAAACCGTAAGGAGTTTCTACAACTCATGCAAGATGCAAAGAAAGGCATTTTTGATATGGTGGTTGTGAAAGATATTTCTAGATTTGCACGTAATACCGTAGATTTATTACAAAGTATCAGGACTTTGAAAGCGCTTGGAATTGAAACTACGTTTCTTACAGCTAATATGACAGTCTTAGGGCAATCTGAATTTGTACTGACTATTTTTGGAGCATTGGCTCAGGAAGAAAGCGCAAATACTTCTAAACGTGTTAAATTTGGAAAAAAGATGAATGCTGAAAAGGGAAGAGTTCCCAATATTGTCTATGGATATGATAAAACATGCGGAGATTATTTTAATTTGAGAGTCAATGAAGAAGAAGCAGCAATTGTTCATCAGATTTATGACTGGTATACAAAGGAAGGGTATGGCGCGGCAAAGATTGCAAATATGCTTAACGAAAGAGGTGTAAAAACAAAACGGAATTGTAGTTTCAGTCAAAATGCTATTTGTCGGATTCTTACAAATGAATTATATACAGGAAAAATAATAAATGGAAAACAGGAAGTAACAGATTTTCTTACGGGTATAAGGAAAGAAAAAGATGAATCAGAATGGCTGGTTATGGACAGGCCTGATTTGAGATTGATTGAACCAGAGCAATTTGATAAAGCACAGGAAATTCTGGCAGGCAGGCATGGAGCATTTAATATGAAAAGAGAACGGCAAAGTAACAAATATCTTTTTAGTACTTTAATAAAATGTAAAGAGTGTGGTTGGTCGTTTAGAAGGACTGTACGTACGTATAAAAATACGTACGTACGCTGGGTGTGTTCCGGGCATAATGGAAGAGGCGCAGATAGCTGTCCGAATGCAGTTACGGTCGATGAGGAAGAACTGATACGGGCTTTGGAAGAATATTTTTCGGATATGTTGAAATCTAAAAAAAATATTATTCAGCATGTCGTAAAAGAGTTTACTCATATTTACAAAGCAAAAGATGAAAACGAGAATTATGAGCAAGAGGTAAAGAATCATCTGGCAAAGCTAAAGCGTACCCGTCAGAAATATATGAATATGTACACAGATGATCTGATCAGTAGGGAAGAACTGAACGAAAAGATTGGAGGAATGAAATCAGAAATAGAGAAGTTGGAAAATGATTTAAAACTAATACAGTATAACCTTAATAAAGGAGACCAATTAGAAGAGATTATTAAAAAGACTTTTCGCAGTGTAGAGGATATCACTTCTGTTCGGGATATGACTAATGAGCAGCTTAAACAAATTGTTCAAAAAATAGAAGTTGACAAAGATGGCAATGTAGACATTTACTTGCGTCTATTTGGTGATTTGGGACTGGATGAAACCGTTCTAATTAGAGACGACCATACACAAGGATGTTACGGATCGTCTTCTGGTAATTAATCCGTCTTTGGCAGCAGAGGCCCGTAAGGTACTGGATGTTAATAAATCTGAGCGGCATATCCGGGGTGGACTTGCTACGAAAGAGAAATACCTTCATCAGCATATATAAAAACTTGACAATCATCGTTTTTTTTATTAGTATGTGTTTGAGAAGTTACATAAGATTGTTGACAAGGGAGCTTGTATGGAAGCAGGCTGAGAGTGGGCTGATACCGCCCTGACCGAGTACCTGATTTGGATAATGCCAGCGTAGGGATGCGTATAAGGAATTTTGGAATCTCCTTTGTTTTCAATCGAAAATGAAGGAGGTTGTTTTTATGTTTAAGTTTTTGGTTACGGCAGAAGGAGGATTAACGAATACAGGTTATATAGTTTGTATTATAGTTGGGATTGTATTATTTGTTCTGGCAATTCTTTTTGCAGGGAAGAGTTCCGAGAAGAGAAAAATGTCCACGAAACAACTTGTATTTTGTGGAATAGCAATGGCTCTTGCGTTTATAACATCTTATATGAAAATATTTGAGATGCCATGGGGTGGAAGCGTTACGCTGTGCAGTATGCTTTTTATCGTGCTGATAGCGAATTGGTATGGAGTAAAAGCAGGGATTTTCGTGGGTCTTGCATATAGCATTTTGCAATTTATTCAGGAGCCTTTTGTCTTGTCTTTCTTTCAGGTTTGCTGCGACTATTTTCTGGCATTTGCCGCGCTTGGCATCGCTGGTTTTTTTGCCAGGAGTTCATATGGGTTAGTAAAGGGCTATATAGCTGCAGTATTTGCGAGGGGGGCCTTTCACGCTCTGGGCGGATATCTTTACTGGATGAATTATATGCCAGAGAATTTTCCCCAGTCGTTAAAGAGTATTTACCCAATCGCTTATAATTACAGTTACCTTTTAACGGAGGGATTAATTACTGTATTTATTATATCAATTCCTGCAGTTGCCAAGGCTTTGAATCAGGTGAAAAGAATGGCGCTTTAAAAAGGGAGTCTTTGGAGTGAGAAAGAGAGTTAAGGTTGACAGGAGTAATTATTTATTTGACAATCATGCGTTAACAATGTTGATTGTTCCGCTGGTGATTGAACAGCTTTTAGCGATTCTGGTGGGAATGGCGGACAGCATTATGATTGCCAGTGTGGGGGAAGCGGCGGTATCCGGCGTGTCGCTGGTGGATCAGATTATGATTCTGGTAATTCAGATATTTTCGGCATTAGCAACCGGAGGAGCGGTGGTCACAGGCCAGTATTTAGGACAGCAGAATCAGAAAAAAGCCTGTGAGTCGGCTATGCAGATGGTGTGGTTTGTCACGCTTTGCGCAGCGGTTATTACGCTGGGAGTTTATGCAGGACGACGCTGGATTCTCCATGGTGTATTCGGACAGATTGACAGTGAAGTTATGGGGCATGCTAATATTTATCTTTTAATTGTATCGGCGTCCATTCCGTTTATTGCGTTATATAATTGCGGCGCGGCAGTTTTTCGCGCTATGGGAAATTCAGAAATATCCATGCGGATATCTGTTATCATGAACATAATCAATGTGGGAGGAAACGCACTGCTCATTTATGGGTTTCACAGAGGCGCGGAGGGCGTTGCCATTCCAACGCTGGTTTCCCGCGCAGCAGCTGCGGTGATTATTACCGCGAAGCTCTTGAAAAAAGATTATCCGGTACATATTGAGAAAACGCTTCACTACCGACTGGACTGGTCTATGGTAAAACGGATTTTGAGTATTGGGATTCCAAATGGAATGGAAAACAGCATGTTTCAGTTAGGAAAGATTATTGTACTGAGCCTGATTTCTACCTTTGGGACCTATGCGATTGCGGCAAATGCGGTGGGAAATGCGGTCACAATGTTTTCCTGTCTTCCGGGAATGGCGATTACACTGGCGGTAACCACAGTTATTTCCCGATGCGTAGGCGCAGGAGATTATGAACAGGTGAAATATTATAACCGCAAATTACTTGTGATTACCCATGTAGGGCTGATGATTTCGGTAGGAATTGTATTCCTGACGCTGCCATGGATAATTCGGGCTTACCATTTGTCGGATATGACTGCTGAGGTAACAAAGCAGATTATTTATTTCCATGGAGTTTGCACTGTGTTTTTCTGGTCGGCAGCATTTTCGCTGCCTACAACCTTTCGAGCGGCAGGAGATGCCAGGGCGTGCATGATTATTTCCATAGTATCCATGTGGATATTCCGGATTATGTTCAGTTATATTTTGGGACGATATATGGGAATGGGTGTGTTTGGCGTGTGGGTTGCCATGATTGTCGACTGGCTGTTTCGGGGATTGTGTTTTGTAATTCGATATTTTGGCGGTAAATGGAAGAATATGGCGATTGTGTAGAAATGTTGCGGTTTACAGGTTATTTAGTGTACCGATGTATTTGACTGAAAGTAAATGTGTCAGTACGCTGGCTCGTTGGGAAAACTTGAGGTAACCTGTGAAATGCAATTATGAAGTTATTAATTTACGAAAAACAGCCTTTCGATGCTTGTAAATGTCGAAGGGCTATTTTATAATGAATGGCGGTATAGGGAAAGATTTGATTTCCCCAAAGAAAAGCAAGGAGGGGGCATTGTGATGAAGCGAGAGTTAGTGATTGTTCTTGATTTTGGCGGACAGTATAACCAGTTAGTGGCGAGACGCGTTCGTGAAAATAATGTATACTGCGAGATTTATTCTTATAAAACGGATTTGGAAAAAATCAGGGAAATGAAACCGAAAGGAATTATTTTGACAGGAGGGCCAAATAGCTGTTATGAGCCAGATTCGCCTGTTTGTTCCAGAGAATTGTTTGAAATGGGAATTCCGGTTCTGGGTCTTTGCTATGGAGCGCAGGTTATGATGCATGTGCTCGGCGGGAAGGTAGAACGGGCGAAGGTGCGGGAATATGGCAAAACAGAGGTTGAGGTGGACCAGGCATCAGAGCTGTTTAGCAATATAGAAAGGAGAACTATCTGCTGGATGAGTCATTTTGATTACATATCTAAGATGGCTCCGGGATTCTGTATTACGGCACATACGGCAGATTGTCCGGTTGCGGCAGCAGAGTGTGCTAAGAAAGCGCTTTATGCAATTCAGTTCCATCCAGAAGTTTTGCATACACAGGAAGGAAGTAAGATGCTTCGTAATTTTGTAAGAGGTGTCTGTGGATGTGCCGGAGACTGGAAAATGGACTCTTTTGTAGAAAATTCGATAAAGTCTATTCGGGAGACGGTAGGAAACGGTAAAGTTCTCTGCGCTTTATCCGGCGGCGTAGATTCTTCGGTTGCAGCGGTTATGCTCTCCAAGGCAATTGGGAATCAACTTACCTGTGTATTCGTAGACCATGGACTGCTTCGGAAAAATGAAGGAGATGAAGTGGAGGCTGTGTTTGGCCCGGAAGGTCCTTATGATTTGAATTTTATTCGTATCAACGCTCAGGAACGATTTTATTGTAAACTTGCAGGTGTGGAGGAGCCGGAAGAAAAACGTAAGATTATTGGAGAAGAGTTTATTCGGGTATTTGAGGAAGAAGCGAAGAAAATCGGCGCAGTGGATTTTCTTGTTCAGGGAACAATTTACCCGGATGTGGTAGAGAGCGGACTTGGCGGGGAATCCGCAGTAATCAAGTCCCATCACAATGTGGGCGGATTGCCGGATTTTGTGGATTTTAAAGAAATTCTGGAACCGCTTCGGAATCTGTTTAAAGATGAGGTACGGAAAGCCGGTTTGGAGATGGGGATTCCGGAGAATTTGGTATACCGTCAGCCCTTTCCGGGGCCGGGACTTGGAATCCGGATTATCGGGGAAGTGACCGCGGACAAGGTTAGAATGGTGCAGGATGCGGATGCAATTTACCGGGAAGAGATAGCAAATGCCGGATTGGAAGGTAAGGTCGGGCAGTATTTTGCCGGCCTGACGAATATGCGCAGCGTGGGCGTGATGGGGGATGAGAGGACCTATGACTATGCGGTGGCGCTGCGGGCGGTGAATACGGTGGATTTTATGACGGCGGAGGCTGCTGAAATACCCTTTGAGGTGCTGCAGAAGGTGATGAGCAGGATTATAAATGAAGTGAAGGGGGTTAATCGGGTTATGTATGATTTGACGTCGAAGCCGCCGGGGACGATTGAGTTCGAATAGTAAACAGAGAGCCGGGAAGCTGCATAAACAGCGGACTTTCCGGCTTTTGATGTGGGGTGTAATACCTTTTTGATACCTGTTTTACTGATTTTCAATCTCACGATATATAATATTGATTTTACTGATTGTATTATGAATTAGTTCTATAGTGGTCATATAAAGTGAGGGAAGTTCTTCATTTAGTTTCTTTCCGTTGCTAAAGAAACGTTTGCGATTTTTGTATGTAATAAGATAACCATCATCATCAAAATCAGGCATAAAAATAAATTTTTCTATTAAGTGTTTGTTTTCAATGCTTATAAATATTTTAGGATTCATTTCCCAAGTGGCATTGTGAATTAATTCATTGCGTAGAGATGATATTATATTTACTTCATTAGTTTTTTCAAAAATCGTACCTTCAAAATCTATGCATTTTAGATCCTTTTTGTCACCAAAAAGTTTTTTAGAAGAAGCAAGTTTTGGATATGTTGTTGAACAATCTTTTAGATGTTCTAGTTCAAAGCATATTTTGGTAAGAATATCAAAAATAGAGTATAATGCAATAATTAAATTTGAAGACATATTAAATACTATTCTTCCTTCGGGAGATATATCGCAGTATATATTTTTAAAATCGTATCTGACTGGGACTTCAGATAAATATTTATAGAAAGCTACAAAACTGTTTTGGCTACTCCATATTAATTCTTGAAGGGTACTAATCATGCTTTGGCAATCTTTTAAATATGCATAACGGAATTTATTATTATCTAATTTATTGAAAACAATCTTCAATTCTGGATTGGTTAAAAATTCTGGTGGATAAAGATTCAGTAGTGATTCAGTAAAATATTTTGCAAATATATCCTTAGGCAAGTTAAAGTCGGAATCTAAACCGGCTCGTGTTATACCTTGTGGTAGAAAGTCAAGAAAATGGTAATATTCATCTGAGGAGCTAAAAATTTTGTCTCTAAATAAATCATATAAGTTAATGCAAGTAGAATCTAAATCATAAAAAATATCATCTCCAGGATATGAATAAAGTGTCTTTTCAGGTTGTTTATATTCTTCAATATAGAAGAGAGTATCACTGGAAGGATAAGTAGTGGTTGTGGTTCCGTTGGTATAATAAAATTTAGCATTCATAAAATGCGCTCCTAAATAGTTGGTTTTAGTAGGTTGCTTTGTTTCTCCATTGATAACTATTATTTTTCTTATCATTCCCTTTTTCATCAACACTACTGCTCGTAGCAGGCCAGTTGATTTTTCACTCGAAATATTCGTTCCCGGAAATCTCCCCATTCTTCAACTGCTCTTTCCGTAGACACCACTCTCGCATGAAATCATTAACTAACCCATACTCTAACCACATACCTATCGGGGCATGGCAGGCCAATCATCATTGTCATAGTAACGTACCGATTTATCATCAGAAGCGTTGCATTTGCCGGGATTGCGGACGAGCTGAAATAAATAGATCGTGCTGCGGTCATCTTCATCAAGCCAAAGGAATGTGAGCATAATATCCTCGGCGCAACCGGGAGTGACACCAATAAAATGGATATAATTGAGATTCAGTATCTTTGCCATTTCCATTAAAGTGTTGTTTTTGGGAACGCGATAGCCGGATTCATACTGTGCGATACGAACATCAGCATTGCGTTCCTCATATCCCAATTTCAAACTTAGTTCACGCTGTGTCAAGCCCCGGAACATGCGTATTCTTTTTATCCGTTCTCCTAATACCATAGCCATGTGTCCGTTCTGAAAATTAGGGTGATTGTTTTGAAATTATCATGTTACATCTGCTCCACAACTCGTCTTTATATCAAATACATCTTTATCAATATTTCTTTCAATAAAGCTGGCTTTTTCATAGCATTGTTTCGCTAATGCGTTTTCATTGAAAATATTCAGTTGAACCGAATTTGCGCCGGTTATCTGAAAGGCATATTGCAGAGCCAGATTCAGCATTTCTTTTCCGTAACCTTTTCCATGTTTGGTTTTATCAACGACAACAAATTTAAGAAAACCAATATTGTCTGTTGTATTGACAGAGTAACAAAAGAAGCCTACTGCCTGTCCGTTATTTTCAGTTGCTACATAAGCACTGTCCGTCCAGTCCACTGCATTTTTCTCTAAATAAATCATGGAAAGATTTTTGTGTCATGGGGTATGGCAAAAGATTCGCACACCAAAAAGCAAGAGTTCTTTCGTCATCAATTCATTTTGACATATATCGTAACCTTTGTTTGATACATATGGTCGGATTCTCATAAATGGAATGTCCTTTTTCTAATTATAGGTAGTACACCATGATATATTCGTCTTCATTCTCCATTACAATTTCAAAACCAATCTTTAAATACATCGTTGCCGCATAATTGGCTTTTTGAACGGAAAGAGAAATTTGGCTGTACTCATATGATTTCAGCAGGGTAAGAATTTCTTTCATCATAGCCGTTCCAATACCAAAGCCCCGGTATTCTTTATAAAGTGAGATTGCCAAAGAGGGCGTTTCATCATCTATATGTCCGTAATCATTCATAATGCGAACCCAAACGGCACCGACAATCTTACCGCCAACCTCCGCCACTAATCCCCAATCATCTCTTGATTCTCCGAATTGCTCCACATAAACCTGTAATTCGGGAGATGTGATAATGGTTTTGGGTGGAGGTTCGATATCCTCTGGAACAAAAATTGCTTCATATAGAAAATTATCCAATAATGGATATTCATGCTTTCGTATTTCTCGTATCGTATAGTCCATAGCCGACCTCCCAATTCTGTGCTATATATTTTAGTATAATTCGGATAATACAGCAACAAAAACTTATCAGGAATGCTTAATTTAACAAAAACGATGAGCTTAACAAATAATCTGTTTTAAATTACAGAGATGTTAAGTATAATTCAAATACGAACTTGACAAAAACACTAAATAAAAGGAGAAGCTTCCAAACCATTTGCTTCCAAATTAGTACAGCAGATGAATGAAGAACTGGAACAAAAAGGGTTTATTACAATTGCCGGACGTGTCAGTAGAAAAAATATTATGAAGAAAAATTCTATGGCATGGCGCAGGCAGGTGTGAGAACAATAATACAATCCGCAATCTGACCGGGGAATATAAAAAGATTGAGCCGGATTGCCGGGAGGGAGTGCGGGTGCAGTTGTAGCGCATGAAAGAACTCTGCAAAGAGCGGAATAATTTGTATGAGAAGTAGAATGATTTGAATGGACAGAAACAGAAGATTGACAAGTCGTTGGAACGATAAGGAATGTGGGGCGTGGCGGCAGTTGCTATGCCCTGTATTTTTAGTGGTAAGCAAGGAATGAAAGTGGTATAATCAAATGAATAAATAGGGGGTCTTGCTAGCATTGCCTTTTATCGAATTAGAAAATAACAATTTCACGTTCATCAGTGTGAGCAGAGTGAAAAATCGGGAGTTACGGAGGAAAGGGCATTGAATTTAACATATAAAAGGGCAACGATTGAGGATATAGATATCTTAACAGAAACAAGAATAGAAGTATTAAGGGCAGCTAATAAATTGTCTGATGATATTGATATGAGTGAAGTGGAAAAACAATCCTATGGCTATTATAAAAAAGCTCTTTGTAATGGTACACATATCGCATATTTGATATTTAATGAAAATTATTTTGTAGGTACTGGCGGTGTCAGCTTTTTTCAAGTAATGCCAACTTATCATAATCCAAGCGGAAAGAAAGCATATATAATGAATATGTATACACACCCCGATTACAGAAGAATGGGGATTGCATATAAAACACTGGATATGCTGATTAGCGATACTAAATGTAGGGGGATTACTTCTATTTCTTTGGAAGCAACTGCTATGGGGCGTCCTTTGTATGAGAAATATGGTTTTGTAAAAATGAATGATGAAATGGAATTGCCAGAATAACAAATTCTAAATTTGTCGGGAAATTGCAGGGAGCATAAAACCGGTGTTTGAAGGAGATTATAGAAAAGCGCTTATTTCTATTACTGAATATATGGGGAAAGTGCCAAATGAGATTATGGGAGTGAAAGAAGCTGATATACCATACTGTGCAAATTATGACAGGCTTGCGGAGATTATCCATGAATTAGGACAGGAATATAAGTAGGATAATTGGCTAAAGTCTGCGGAATTGTTTGATAGATGTGAGAAAAATATCGAAACGATTGTTGCATACGTTGTGCAGTATTGCTGTAATGAAGTTGACAGAATAGATGAACTTCCTAACTTGTTTCTTGAAAATGCTAATTATGCAAAAGAGGCCAATCGGTTAATTCAAGACACAAAATAATTACACTAGCACCATATAGATATGGCAGTCAAGGAGAAAATCTGTGATACCTGTATGACATATGTTTGCTCTGAAACTGTAAATACGGCATAAAATATGGATATTATAGTTATGAAAACCCCTAAAAAGCAATCAAATACTTAACAATTATGTTATGGTTGTAGAGAGTTTGAATAAATAAAAATGCTTAGCAAACCCGGTGTTTATGCAGGTTTGTGGGCTTTGGAAAGGTCTTTTGATAATAAATTGATAACAGTTGTTTGAGTGCGATTATTTTTGTTGTCTGATGGTTTACAGGTGGTAAAATGTTGAGAAGTCGCTGGAACGATAAGAAATGCGGGGCGTGGCAGTTGCTATGCCCCCATATTTTATAATGGCAAGCAGAGAATGGAAGTAGTATAATCAAATGGAGAAATCAGAAGCGAGAAAATAACATGAATAAGAAAACAGAAGAAGCAAGAATTGCATACAATAAAATAGCATCTGAATATGATTCGTCAAGGGAAGGACAATATACAAGATTTCATATTATGGAACTATCTAACATTATAGAGTTGCATGAGGGTAATGTTGTCCTTGATGTTGCATGTGGAAATGGAACCCTGTTGTGGGAATTATCGAAAAAAGCAAAAATCCAGGCAAATGGAATAGATATATCTGAGAATATGATATGTTCTGCAAAGATGCGATACCCTAATATGAGTTTTGAGGTAAAACCATGCTATCCGCTTGAATGGAATAATGAAAGTATTGATATTATAACGGTATGTTGTGCGTTTCATCATTTTGACAATCCGAAAGGTTTCGTAAATGAATGTAAAAGAGTTTTAAAGAAAAACGGTACAGTGTATATAGCTGATCCTAATTTTGGAGCAGTGGTCAGATTTGTAGCAAATAAATTTTGGTTTCTCTTTTCAAAAAGCGGAGATGTAAAAATATACAGCAAAAAAGAGTTAGGGGAAATTTTTTACAATTGCGGATTTAAAACAGTGCAGGTTTATAGAAAAGGAAAAGGGGTGTTTCTTAAAGCTGAAAAATAGGCATCAGATTTTCGTCTCCAAGAAAGGCAGAATGTTTTTTTCTTAGTAATGATTTGAACATGGTGCTAGCGCAATGTAAGTTAATTCGGATAAGAAAAATGTGGTAATGTGGCAGGTTACTGTTCGCACATCGCCTGCCGGACGCGGATTGAATCAGGAGCATGTCTTTGAGCAGACGGAGTAACATTCCATTGAACTGGCAGCTAACGCAGACTAAGCCGCTCAGGAAAGCTTTCGCGCCTAAGTTTGCATAAGCTGCTATTTCAATTTCATTAAAAACACTCCTGAATTGTCTGCTCAGAGACATGCTCCTGATTCAACCCGCTGTTTACCAAATGACCTGTGAACTGTAACTGTGGCAGTTCGCACTATTAAGTGAATGCCACATTTTTCTTCTAAAATAAACGGTTATGTGGTAATATATAGGGGCAAAGATAAAAACACAACGCAAGGCAATCTTGCAGAACTGGTAGGTAGTCCAGTCGCACCATTTTGGTGTAAGTAGCCCTCCCTCCTTAGGGTCGTCCATTCTTTGTTTATTACAATCATTTTAAGGAGGAATTGTCATGGACAAAGTATCGGGGAAGTTGACAGTATTTTTTGAGGAACCATTTTGGATAGGGATTTTTGAACGTGTGTCAGAGGGAAAGCTGTCTGTGTGTAAGGTTACGTTTGGGGCAGAACCGAAAGACTATGAGGTATATGATTTCGTCCTGAAAAATTACTATCGGCTGCGATTTAGTCCGGCTGTGGCAACTGATGTAAAAGAAACAGGGCGCAATCCAAAACGGGTACAGCGTGAAGTGCGGAAACAGGTACAGAATACCGGGATAGGAACAAAATCGCAACAGGCTTTGAAATTACAGCAGGAGCAGATGAAAACTGAGCGCAAGACTGTGAGCCGGGAACAGCGGGAAGCAGAGAAACAGCGGCAGTTTGAATTGAAGCAACAAAAAAAGAAAGAGAAGCATAGGGGCAGGTAATACATAAAATATTTTGTTCTGTTTGGAAGTTAGTAGAACAAACACATATTGAAGCTCCATGGAAATACACGACAGAGCTTTTTGGGCTGGGAGCGTAATTCCAAATGAATAGCTTATATAGAATATAAAATGACTGGTGTTGTAAATATGGCTTATGATGCAACAAAAGAGTTGGAAAAGGGTGTTTGTCATGATAAATTGTATCGTTGTTGGGATTGGCGGATTTATAGGGACGGTCTGCAGATATTTAATAGGAATGATTCCGTTGAAAGAAGGATGTGAATTTCCCATAAAAACATTAATGATAAATATAGCAGGTTCTTTTCTGATTGGAATTATTGCTGCATTGGCAATAAAAACAGATTCCCTGGATTCCAGAACCATATTATTTCTAAAGGTTGGGATATGTGGAGGCTTCACTACATTTTCTTCCTTTGCATTGGAGACGGCAGACCTGATGAAAGATGGAAAGATACATCTGGCAGTCATTTATACCGTACTTAGTGTTTTGCTTGGGGTATTGGCTATATTTGCAGGCCAGGGAATTGTTGGAAAGGGATAAGAGGACCAGGAGCAGAAGGGGATACAATGATTTTAAACCACTGCAAGAGCCGGTTGAATGTGATATCGTTGATTATAGGGTAGATGGAGCATATCTGGAAGCCCCGGTTCTGATATACTTTATTTTTTCAGCGGATTCTGGCTGCGAAAGTTCTGGTTTGAAAAAGGAAATGACGCAGATGCATCGTATTGGAAATAGAGGAGAAGGAAGATATGAACAATGAAAAAGTGTATGCAATGAGTTTTGCGAAAATATATCCGCTGCTTACTGCCAAAGCAGAAAAGAAGGGACGGACGTTAGATGAAGTGAATGAAGTAATTTGCTGGCTGACCGGGTATAGTACGGAAGAAATAGAAAAGGCCCTTAATAGTCCGGTTACTTATGGTGATTTTTTTCAAAATGCACCGCTTGCAAATCCGAACAGGAAATCTATCAAAGGTGTGGTCTGCGGGGTACGCGTAGAAACAATTGAGGAGCCATTGATGCAGGAAATCAGATATCTGGATAAACTGATTGATGAACTGGCAAAAGGTAAATCCATGGATAAAATTCTCCATAGATAAGCAGAAAAAGAGGTGAACAAGAGTGTGGAAATGTCCAAAATGCGGTCGTACATTTAAGAATACAAATCAGGAGCACTACTGCGGCGAAGCACCGAAGACAATTGAAGAATATATAGAACGCCAGCCAGAGCAAGCGCAGCCCTTTTTGCGGCAGATAAATAACACAATAAAATCTGCAATACCGGACGCCATGGAAAAGATATCATGGAGTATGCCGACTTATTGGAAAAAACGTAACCTGATTCAGTTTGCATCATTTAAAAAGCATATAGGATTGTATCCTGGTCCTGAAGCGGTGGAGGCATTTGCAGACAGGCTTAAGGAATATAAGACAAGCAAAGGAGCCATACAGCTTCCTTATGATAAGCCCCTGCCGCTTGAATTGGTTGAAGCGATTGCAAAATGGTGTGAAAAGGAGAATGGCCGCTAATGAACACAGATTTTAGGTTTCTCTGATTAGCATATGGATTCACTGGACTTTTATGAAGCTTATGAAAGCAGCTTAAAGAAGAGGCTACCCCTATTATGATTTATCCCAAGACCTAAAAATGGATGGTACTGAAGCCTTACATTTTCTAAAAAACATAGATTACCCTCATTTTCTTGACTATACCGCCATTTTTATTTTCGTTTACGATATGCAATACAGAGTGAGATTATCATGTTTCGATATGTAAAGTTACATTTGGCGTCGAACTCAAAGGCTATGAAATTACAGCAGGGCAGTTGAAAACTGAACGTAAGACAGTGAACCGGGAACAACGGAAAGCAGAAAGACAGCGGCGGTTTAAACTGAAACAGCAGAAAAGGAAAGCATAGGGGCGGCAAACGGAGCAGATTAAGACGAATAACAATACAATCCGCAATTTAACCGGGGAATACAAGAAGATGAGCCGGATTGTCGAGAGGGGGTACGGGCGCAGTTAGAGCACATGAAAGAACTTTGCAAAGAGCGGAATGATTTGTATGAGAAGCAGAGTGAGCTGAAAGGGCAGGTGGAATACGAATGTGGATGTATTTGATACCAATAATAATTGGTGTTGTATTAGCACTATTTTCAGAAAATATAGATAAAGTATTAAAGGGAAATAAACAATTAAAAAAGGTAATACGGGTGTTTGGCTGTGGTGTAATTATTGTCTGTATGATTGCAGCGGTCGCTTCTGTTTTGAGTTAATAACTTCCAATTTGACATACTGGAAAATCGGAAATTGAAAAAGTGTTAGTAAAATAGAGCTTTAATCTTTTTAAATTAATTAGTAATTGACAAAAATAAAAAGTATGATATTCTACAATGATACAGTTTTAAAATTGTATGGGCGGCATGGGCGAGAAGGAGGATTTTATGTATCATTATATTCAAGACAAGGAGCTCTTGAAGCACTTGAAAAGAACTTGTCCCAATATCGTCAATCAATTAGTTCAAAGTATTAATCGTGATTCTGTCATGACAGTGAAGGCATGCCTCGTTGGAAGCGGAGCTAAAAATCTTATAACACAGAATGCTAATCATCCGGTAGATTTAGATTATAATATTTGTATTATTCGTACGAAATCGGTTGATATTAAAGACGGCTGCGAGATAAAAGAATATATCCGCAAACAGTTTAACGGTGTTCTCAATGCAAATGGATGGAGCGACTGTCAAGATTCAAAATCTGTATTGACTGCAGGAGATATGATTTTTAAGCAGGGAAATAAAACAGCATTTAGCATTGACCTTGCCATAACTTGTGAATATAATGACTGTTGGCACAGGCTGATTCATGAAAAAACAGGTTTTGTTAATTTAGACAGGTATTATTGGAATGAAATTCCGGATTCAAGACAACTGGAACAAAAGGTAAAAGCTATAAAGTCTAATTTTTTATGGAATGAAGTGAGAGATACATATCTTGAGAAGAAGAATCTGTATTTGCGAAGAAATGATTACACTCATCCATCTTTTGTTGTATATATTGAAACTATAAATCAAATTTATAATAAAATATGTCCAAATTAAATTGACGGCATAAGAAAAACTTTGCTGATTTTCAGGTATGAAAATGAAATTGGAAAAGTGAATCCGCTGCTTTTGTTCATTAGGGAACGTTGAGAAGTAACGCTGTCAAAAATAGAGA
The DNA here is from genome assembly GCA_910574185.1 of Lachnospiraceae bacterium. GTDB lineage: Bacteria > Bacillota > Clostridia > Lachnospirales > Lachnospiraceae > Claveliimonas. The sequence continues at coordinate 23,845 of CAJSZQ010000016.1, read as the reverse complement.
AATAATTGATAGGAAGATGTACTCTTTATGGAAAGAAGAAATAAAGGAGTAGATTTAGTGCTGAAAGATTATAAGTTGAGTTTCGATATTTACGGAGTCTTATTATTTTTGATTATAATGATACCTAATTTTGCATGGTTTACTATTCCGGCTCCTAATGATGTGCTTAGGGCAGATTCAGTTACAGATGTGGCTGACACCATAGCTTCCGTTTGCCAGGTATGGATGGTTGTTGCGTTGTGTCTCTTCGTAAATAGAAAAAATGGAAAAATTCATATGACGCCTTGGATTGCTGCTGTGATAATTTGCTGTTTATTATATTTTGCAAGCTGGGCAGGTTATTATGCTGGTATTACGAATAAGGTTATTATATTGGGGCTGACGGTTTTTCCATGTTTGGCATTTATGCTTTTTGCTATTGATAGAAAAAATAAAATAGCAGTATTGCCAATTTTCATTTTTACAATTTGTCATTTGATATATGGAGTGGTTAATTTTATTCTTTGATGTTTGAAATTATATGAGTATGGATTACCAAATTCGGGAAATCAAAGAAAACGAATATGCGGTATTATCTTGAATAAGCTGTGAAGAAGTCTAAGGAGGATGTAAAATAATCTATGGCTAACATTTTAATCGTTGAAGATGAAGAAAACATGCGGAATATTATTGCTGCATATATGAAAAAGAGCGGTCATATCTGTTATACTGCAGAAGACGGCGTAGATGCTTTGATGCTCTTGAAAAGTAATCCTGTGGATTTGATGATATTAGATATTATGATACCGCATATAGACGGATTTTCTGTCTGCAAGGTGGCAAGAGAGATGAGCAGTATGCCGATTATCATGTTGACAGCCAGAGCGGAGGAAAGCGACAAGCTGAAGGGATATGAATGCGGCGCAGACGATTATACAACCAAGCCATTCAGTCCGAAAGTTCTTTTGGCCAAGGTCAACGCCCTGCTTCGACGTTCTTCATTCGAGCCGAGGGAGGTGCTGAGCGCAGGGAAAATCAGTCTGACTCCCTCCTCCCACAAGGTATTTGTTGATGGGGAGGAAATTACGCTTACCCACAAAGAATATGAGCTGCTTTATTTTTTTATGATGAATCCTGGGCGGGTTTTTACGCGAGAGCAGCTGCTTGACAGGATTTGGGGATATGATTTCGAGGGAATTAGCCGGACAGTTGATACCCATATCAAAACACTGCGGCATAAATTAAACGGCGAAGGGAAACATATCGTTACACTGATTCGTTCCGGTTATAAGTTTGAGGTGAAAGTATGAGATTAGAAGAACATTTGACATTCCGCACTGTTCGGAAGAAAATATTATTTATCACAAAACTGGCTGGTGTTTTTCTCATTTTTTCATATGTTATTTTGATAAATATAAGAGTAAACTCGGATGTTTCATTTCTTTTATGGATAGCTTTTATCATCCTTCTTACTCTCTGTGTTGATTTCTTAATGGGACGCTTCATTTCTAAGCCTGTTTCTGAACTGAGCCGGGCGGCGCATGAGATGGCAAATCTGGATTTTTCTTCACCCTGTGTTATTTCCACAAATGATGAATTTGGAGAATTGTCCGCAAGTCTGGGATTAATGGCTGAAAATTTGCAGCAGACTCTTGCAGAGCTGGAAACAGCTAACATGCAGCTTGCAAAGGATGTGGAGAAAGAGCGGCGGTTGCTGGCCGAGCGCAAAGAGCTGGCAGACAGAATTTCCCATGAGATGAAGACTCCTCTGGGGGTAATACGAGCTTATGCCGAGGGCTTACAGGATGAGACTGAGGAGGATAAAAGGCAGAAATATTCGGAGATTATCATTGCAGAGACAGAACGAATGAGTGAATTAATCACAATTTTGTTGGATTTGTCTGCTTTGGAATCCGGGATTATGAAGCTTACTCCAGAAAGGTTTGATTTTGTAGAATTTTTGGAAAGTATTGCCGGGCGGCTGCTGATTGACGTTCCAGATGCCTGTTATGAATTACAATATGAACTGCCGGAACATGAAATTGATGTATATACGGATAGAGCGCGTATGGAGCAGGTGCTGGATAATCTGATTGTTAATGCAAAGAAGAACGTAAAACCGGGCGGTGTTTTAAGACTGTCTCTAACAGAACAGGAAGGAATCTGGCGTTTTTTCATTTATAATCAGGGGCCGGTTATTCGGGAGGAGAACCTGTCAAAAATATGGACAAAATTCCACAGGGAACGTTATTCTCAATATAGCGGTTCCGGACTGGGCCTCGCCATTGTTGCACAGATTTTATCTATGCAAAACTTGGAATATGGAGTAGAGAATCAATCGGATGGCGTACAATTCTTTTTTACGGTTCCGTCAGTCAATTAAATTTCACACCAATTTCACTGTTATCTTACACTGATTTCATTTCAATTTCCTAAACTTATTTTAACAACCTCGATACAGTGTGGCGTCTGTATGATATCTCGTATAACCCACACGAATTGCCGATACGTTTCACGCAGGATAAATTTTCAGCTTGTAAGGCGGAGGATATGAGGCGATGCGGTGTTGTCAGGAAACGATGTCTCACCGCGTCAATACTCTCTGTCGCCTTGCGGAGCAACAATATATTCGGCGTGGTTCAACGAAATACAATGCAGACATTACGCTGTTTATCGAGTGAAATATATTTGCTGGAAAAGGTGGTGAATTTATGGATTTTTTAGGTTTGGAATGGTATTGGTGGCTGATTATTCTGGTAGCTCTCGTTATTTCTCTTCCGCTTAAAATCAAGTTTATGAAATGGTGGAGCAAACGCAGAGAGGATAAGAAAGAAAATGGGAAATGGGGTGCAGATGAATGATTGAGGTTAAAGATTTAACCTTTTCCTATGGAAAAGATAAACAGATACTGCATGGACTTGATTTTACTGTGGAGGATGGGGAAATCTTCGGATTTCTGGGACCGAACGGCTCTGGGAAATCAACAACCCAAAAGATACTGACCGGGATTTTGAAAGGTCATGGGGGAAAAGTATTTTTGTTTGGACAAGATATTTCAACGGTACATACGCAGGAGTTTTTTCAGAAAATCGGAGTTCTGTTTGAATTTCCTTATTTATATGCGAATCTTAGCGCGGTAGATAATTTGAAATATTTTTCTTCATTTTATCCTGCGGTGCGGCTGCGTGACATTGGGGAATTACTGGATATGTTAGAATTTAAGCGAGATTTCCTTAAAAAGCCGGTTTCTTCTTATTCCAAAGGTATGCGCCAGAGGGTAAGTATGGCGAGGGTCCTTCTTACCAATCCAAGATTGTTGTTTCTGGATGAACCAACCAGCGGCCTTGACCCTTCCGGCGCTGTTTTGTTCCGCAGGATTATTGAGGAAGAGCGGCAGAAAGGTACGACTGTATTTTTAACTACCCATAATATGCTGGATGCGGATTTGCTTTGCGACCGGGTGGCCTTTATCTCTAATGGAAGTATTATGGCCCTTGATACACCTCAGAATTTAAAAGAGAAAAACAGCAGTCATAGGATTAGGATTACCTATTTATATCAGGGGAAACGGGAAGAAATGATTATAGCGGCTTCGCAGCTGGAGTCTGGGATTTCCTTTCCTTACGACGAGATTGTGAGCGTTCATTCTCAGGAACCTACGCTGGAGGACATGTTTTTACAGTATACAGGAAGGAGACTGACGTGATGAAACATTTTGGCGCATTGCTTATGAAAGATGTCAGGTTGATGGTATCAGGGAAATTCTTCCTTATGTCGCTGGGTTTTTTGATTCTCTATACTCTGTATGTGAATTTTGGATATATTCGATTTATGGATGTCGGGATGTATCAGGTGTATATGTATGACCCGGAGGGGACACAGAAGGAGGCTTCTTCGCTGGTTCATAGAGTTCCCTCTGAAAAAGAACTGGAAGCAGCGCTGCTAGAGGATGATAATGGCGTGGGAATCAATGCGAGTAACGGGAAATTACAAGTTCTTTATTCTGAGGAGTCGAAAAAAGCGGGATGTCATAAGGCGGATTATGCAATTTCTCTTTTGCGTCAGTCTGAAAAATACAATGCCAGGATTATGGGTATCCAGACGCCGGAGCAGAAAGCGCGTAGGGATATTACCTGTGAATTGTTGTTTTTTGAGATGATTGCCGTTGGATTTTTGGGGATTGCCGCTGTGATTTTTAAGGAAAAGAATATGGGAGTTATTCGGGTTTGCGCTATACTTCCGGTAAAAAGAAATTGGTTTTTGTTGTCTAAGATAACAGTTTTTCTTTTGTCTGATTTGGTTTTTGCAATTTTGCTTACTTTATTCAATGTTGGCCTGTCAGATACGGCAGGGATATTGCCGGGAGTTCTGCTTCAGACGGCGTTTCTGTCTATAATTATGGCTTTAAGCGGGGTAATCTGTGCTTTGTTGCTGAAAGACTTCCGACAGTTTACGCTGGCTTATCTTTTGATTACGATTTTTGCAGCGACGCCGGTATTTATGTCTGCGAACACGCCAATTAAACTCGAATGGATTCGTTTTCATCCATTCTATCATATTTACATGGGATTGAAGAACGCATATTTTGAAATGTCAGGGAATAGTCCGCTATATTATCTGGGCTGTTTGATTGCAGTCGGAGGACTCTTTGCAGTGACGCTGTACATATTTAGAAGGGAAATGGGGAAGGAGAGATGAGTGTGAAGAGTTTATTATATCAATTAAAAAGCGTACTGCGCGATAAGTTTTGCCTGATGACCTTTCTTTTGCCGATTGTTATGGCGGCGGTTTTGAATTTTGCGGATTCTGTGGATTTTACTTCTGTGGGAGATTTTCAATTTGGAATCTTGGAAGATAACGTGGCTTCGCATACCATAACCTGGTTGGAACGATATGGAAGAGTTATTGTATATGGGACGCAGGAAGAGTTGGTGGATGCTATTAATGAGCCGTCTACAAATTTGATTGGGGTGGAAAAGGAGGGGAATGGTATCGGAACCATGTTGTCTGGGGATGAACTGGATATATTCCGGCAGACCGCCAATACGCTTCCTATTTTATATGACCAACGTAAGTCGGTCGCGCAGAGGGAGGTTCTGGTTCTGGAGCAGCCGAATGTAATGGAAGGCTTCCAGGATATGTTGATTGTTGCTACGCTGATTGTGGCTATGTTTATGGGCTGCACGTTTAATGCGATGAATATGATATCCGAAAAGGAGGATGGAGTAGCGTATGTAAATGAGATTTTACCAATGAGCCGCAGCCGGTATATTTTACAGAAGCTGATTGTCGGGTTTGCAGGCGGGTGTTTGTCTTCAATAATTACGGCCTGTGTTTGTTTTCGTTATTCCCTGCAGGAATTTGCTTTTATGTTGATATTGATTGTTCTTTCTTCTTTTGTGGCTGCGTTGACAGGATTATTTATCGGGAAGGTTTCTGCGGGAATGATGACTGGCGTGGCTTATATCAAAATTATAATGCTGCTGTTTATAGCCGTTCCGGTCCTGGATTTTCTTGTCGAGTTTCAGCATCCGTTTGTTGCGACATTGTTATATCTTGTACCGTCGCAAGCAGCATTTGAAGGTATCATGAATTTGTTGGCCGGCAGTCCAGAATTGTCGGTAAAGGATATTTTAATACTTTTTGCGCATTGTATTATCTGGTTTTTTCTGTATCTGTCAATTTCAAGACAAAAGAAAAAGAAGGTATGAAAAAGAAAATCCGCCAACCACGAGGGTCAGCGGATTTTTCTTTGTTATAGTTATCTAAAGGAATGAGAGTAAAGTGCGGCACCAAAGTCTATTTGGTGTTTTACTTTATGAGGGGGAGATAGTTGATTGCTGTATCAACTATCTAAGCTAATTATATAAGTAAATTATGACAAAAGTATGTTGTTTCTCTAAAAGAAATAGAAAATTTCTTAAAAACAGCTTAAGAAAATCGGAAATGCCCGTTAATAAACGGATTTTTGTCGTAAGTATCCACTGACAATATCCAAAAATTCTCCGGTTGTAGGCTTACTTAAAAGAGGATAAAAAGAGATGTCTTCTAACAACATACGGTTTCCGCGTTCCCAGCATACAGTTACAACTGTCCGAAGATTTCGTTCAACACTATAAGCTGTAGTCTGAAAAGTTTGCGCAATCTCTGGATAAAGAAGTTTACTAACGCTGAGCAAATAATTCTCATCTTCAAGACATAGATAAATCGCATAAGTTAAATACCGATAACCCTGGTAATTACCGCCTATTCCTAAAGAACGTACAAGATATTGTATCTCCTTCATTTTTTGTATATGACTCCTTTCTTATATAATATATGATGAGTACACCTAAATCATAAACTGAAAGAATACAATTTGGTAATTTTTGACAATATATGATAATATTCGACATTAATAGACATTTTTAAAGGTACATTTTTCTATTTCCTGCATATTATGATGTTGGAGTCAAAAGGTATTTTGATTCGATAATGCCAAAGATTGCTCCGCATTTCATGCTCTTGCAATCTTAAAAACATGAGGAATCCTCACTAATCGGGCTGTTTTTTCATGTTTTTACGAGACCCAAAGTTATACATTGACGTGCAAGTATGCCATATATGACCTTTTGATTCTAGCATCATATTATAATAAGAAAGAAACTAATGGGAGGATATCATGAATATTCATGGTTTGGTTGTTAGTGAACGGGATGGCAATGTAAATTGGGAAGAAATGAGGGATAAAGGAATTGAGTTTGCCATGCTCTGTGCAGGGTATGGCAGCGGAAGCATTGATTTGCAGTTTCGGAAAAATGCAGAGAGCTGTATGAAACTTGGGATACCATTTGGTGTTTATTGGCTCTCCTATGCTTATACAGTGGAGAAGGCGGAGCAGGAGGCGGAACTATGTGTAGAAACCGTAGAAGAATTTGAACTTGCCTATCCATTATGTGTGAAATATGATTATAGCTCTATGCGGTATGCAAAATCGAAGGGAATCCGGGTGACAGAAGAGCTTGCATGGGAAATGGTAAGAGCGTTTGGCAGGAGAGCGGAGGAAAAAGGATATACATCCATGTGTTTTCTGGAATTGGATGGATGTCGAATTGTTTCCGGTATGGAGAAAATATCTAATCTTTAAGATATCTTAAGATTTTATAACACCTGCCCTTAAAAATTGCCTGTTATTATTTATTTCAGTAAAACAGTAACGGCTAATCGGGCATGAAAGATTGCACTTTGCATCGGAATGTCTTATAGTGGAAGGGAGGTGATGGAGATGTCCAGAATATTAGTATGTGACGATGATAAAGAGATTGTTGAGGCAATTGATATATATTTGACTCAGGAAGGTTATGAGATTAGCAAGGCTTATGACGGCGAAGAAGCGTTGAAGAAGCTGAAAGAAGAGAAAATCGACCTTCTAGTAATTGACGTAATGATGCCAAAGCTTGACGGTATACGGGCGACGCTGAAGATACGGGAGAAGAATAATATGCCGATTATTATTTTGTCGGCGAAATCCGAAGATGCGGACAAGATACTTGGGCTTAATATCGGCGCGGATGATTATATTACAAAACCATTTAACCCACTTGAGCTGGTGGCCAGAGTAAAATCCCAAATACGCAGGTATACGCAGCTCGGAAGTATGTCGGGAGTGATGCCGGACGAGGCAGTGTACAGCACCGGAGGCCTGTCCATCAACGATGATTTGAAGGAAGTAACTGTGGACGGCGAGCCGGTGAAGCTGACGCCGATAGAGTATAATATCCTGTTGCTGCTGGTGAAGAATCAGGGAAGAGTATTTTCCATCGAACAGATATATGAAAGTATTTGGAACGAGGAAGCGCTTGGCGCGGACAACACAGTTGCAGTACATATCCGGCACATCCGGGAAAAAATAGAAATTAATCCAAAGGAACCAAGATATTTAAAAGTAGTGTGGGGAGTTGGGTATAAGGTGGAAAAGCTCTAATTTTTTGTTGGACCGTTATTGGGAACGGTGGAATGGAGTAGGTATGAGTAATAAATGGTATAGAGGAAAGTTGGTTAAGGGGATGCTGGCTGCTTTTGCACATGTGCTGGCGGTTCTTCTGATTATTAGTATGTTATGGATATGGGCCTGCCCCAGTGCGGCGGAAGATGCGCTGGAAGGCAAGAATGTAGAATATGAGGACTCAGATATGCTGAGTTCTCATATGTTTTCAGACGCCAGGCAGATTGTCCGGGGAATTCAGATTAAGGAAAATTTGGAAACAGACGGAGTTCATGATGAGAACAAGATTGTGGATATTAAAAAATATATTGAAGAAGGCGTTATAGACGGCAGAGATGAATCTGGTTTGACGTATAAGCTGGGTGAGCTGGAAGCCTGGGCCGATGGATATTGGAAATATGATAATGTGGAAAGCGGGGATTACGGCTCGTCAACAAAGGACCCGATTATTGTGGGACAGAAACCAGACAAGACCTATGAGTATTTTTTATACAGTGATCTTCGACACAAGATTGATAGCGGAGAATTTCGGTTTGTTATGGAGACAGAGGATATGACGGCGTATGATATCCTCCAGGAATTAAAGGACGGAAGCTGGTATGAGGGAAGCGCGACCTCCGGTTCCTATGCACTGCTGGATTCTGAGAATACGGTTCGGCTGATTGATTGTTGGAACTATGACGGTTTCTGGATTGAAGAAAAGTATGCGCCGATAGGAGCGGGAAGCGTTCTTGAGCTTGCGAATGAGAAGCCGGAGTGGAATGGAAAACTAAACGAAATTTATCAGGATATTAAAAGTACTCTTTACATTTTAAATGATGACTGTGAAATATACAGAGAAGTATTACAAAAATACGAAGAGGGAAGCACAAATCTGACGTATCTGTATGCAGATAAAGAAACGGAGAGGGTATATACCAATCGTGCGGAATATGAGAGTTATGATTCACTGGAAAAGAATATGGATAAGTTAAGGCAGGCGGGCAGGTATGCTGTGATAATGCCAAAACTTTCGGATTTCGAGAGCAATATGATGGAAGCGAATGCCAGTGATTGGAATCATCAGATTGGCGCCGGGACTCAGTCTGAGGACTATATATTTATTGTTGCACTAGATACCGATTATCCTGTTCAGGACATCTATCTTTATATGAAGGATAATTATCAGAAATTCGCAGGAAAGGCGGGATTTATGATACAATTGGCAATTGGGACGGCAGTCTTACTTCTGGGGATTATTATCTGGTTGACGGCAGTTGCCGGAAGAAGGCCGGAGGATGAAGAACTGCACTGTAATGTATTCGATAGGTGGAAAACGGAGATTGCAGCGGCGCTTGTGACTGGAGTATGGACGGGATGTATGATTATTCTTGGAAGTGCGGCCAGGAGTTTCGGATTTGGGCAGAACGGGTATTTGATGCCAGACGGAACTGTTTATTATCTGCCGGAGGGATTTAACACCGAAACGATGATAATTTGTGGGATAATCGGATTTGTTACCTGTTCGATGTTTCTGATTGGATATCTGAGTCTGGTTCGCAGGCTGAAGGCAGGCACTGTTTGGAAGAACAGTTTACTTCGGTGGGTGATGCGTCATGGGTGGAATTTTATACGTCATTTGCCGGTTGTGTGGAAATACGTTTTGTTTTTTGCTCTGTTTCTTTTGAGTCAGATGCTTATGTTTACAACGAGTGAATTTATCATTGTGCTTGCCGGATTTGTGGTGGATGTAGCTGGTTTGGCTTATATCGTCCAGCAGGCAGTGGGACGAAAACGTCTGAGTGAAGGCGTTATGCGGATTTCAAGTGGAGAACTGGAATACAAGATTCCGACAGTCGGTTTGACAGGAGAGCAGTTAGAACTTGCAAAACGAGTGAATAACATCGGCGCCGGTCTGGATGCGGCTGTTGAGAACAGTATTAAGAATGAAAGGCTGAAGACAGATTTGATAACCAATGTGTCTCATGATATTAAGACTCCGCTGACTTCGATTATAAATTATATTGATTTGCTGAAACGGGAGAATATTCAGGATTCCAAGATTCAGGGATATTTAGAAGTGTTGGAGGCCAAGGCCCAGCGGCTAAAGGTTCTTACGGAGGATGTGGTAGAGGCGTCAAAGGTGAGCTCGGGGAACGTTACGCTGGAATGTATGAATTTGAATCTAGTGGAAATGGTTCAGCAGACTAGCGGAGAATTTTCGGAGAAATTCGAGAACAGGGGCTTAAAGGAGGTAATAAATCTGCCGGAAGAGCCGGCTGTAATCTGGGCGGATGGCAGGAGAATGTGGAGGATTCTGGAAAATATATACAATAATGTGGCCAAGTATGCGATGGAAGGAACTCGTGTCTATTCAGATTTGAGCCAGACGGAGGAGCAGGTAACATTTTCCTTAAAGAATATTTCAGAACAGCCCTTAAATATCAGTGCGGATGAGTTGACGGAGCGATTTATCAGAGGAGATGTGTCCAGGAGTACAGAGGGTAGCGGGCTGGGGCTCTCCATTGCCAAGAATCTGGCTTCTTTAATGGGAGGCAAGTTTGAATTGTATCTGGATGGCGATTTGTTCCGGGTAACCATTACTTTCCCAAGAGTGAAAAAATAATATTTACTATAGAGGGAAAATCGGATATAATATCTCCATGGAAAATTTGAGAGTATTATTACAAGAAAATTTGAATATAGATTTTGTATCGGCTATTTTAAGCAGTCCGAGAGAAAAAGATGGAATTATGAAGGTAAAAGTGCGTCCTTTGTTAAAGAAGGACACACTTTTCTTTCAGTTAGAGATTTTCCTGGGGAATCAGGTGTTTCATAAGAATTTGACAATGAATGAAGCTGTGGAAGAGATACTTTCTTTAACGAAAGGAATGAAGCAGTTTCAGATGGAAACGAAGCAGTATAGCTGTACGGCCCTTTTGAGCAGGAAAGGCAGGGCTACAATTAAGAAGAAGCCGCGGAAAGCTCCGGTGAAGATGGTAAGCTTACAGCATAATCGGGAAAAGCGGTACATTCTGGAGGAAGGTAAGGTTGTGCCCTTCTTAGTTGATTTGGGCGTTATGACCGAGAATGGAAAGATTATAAACAGGAGATTTGATAAATTTCGACAGATTAATCGATTTCTAGAATTTGTGGAGGATATATTACCGGAACTTTCCAAAGACAGGGAACTGACGATTTTGGATTTTGGATGCGGCAAATCTTATCTCACGTTTGCAATGTACTATTACTTGCATGAATTGAAAGCATACGATGTTCGTATTATTGGACTCGATTTAAAAGCGGATGTTATCCGTCATTGTAATGAGCTTGTCGAACGCTATGGATATGAGAAGCTTACATTTCTGGAAGGAAATATTGCAGAGTATGCAGAAGCAGACGCAGTGGATATGGTAGTGACTCTTCACGCCTGTGATACGGCTACTGACTATGCGCTTGCGAAGGCGGTGGGATGGAATGCCAGAGTAATTCTGTCTGTGCCTTGCTGCCAGCATGAGGTCAATGGACAGATTGCATGTGATGTGCTGGCGCCTGTATTGGAGTATGGATTGATTAAAGAGCGGATGGCAGCGTTAATAACAGATGCGATGAGGGCTCAGTATCTGGAGAGAGAAGGCTACCGGACTCAGATTCTGGAATTTATAGATATGGAACATACGCCGAAAAATATTTTGATTCGGGCGGTAAAAAGAGGGAAGCCAAAGGAGAATTATGAGGCGATTCGTATGTGTGAAGAGACGTTGCATATAGCGCCGACATTGGGTCGCCTTCTGAATGGTAAAAACGGATAGAATTTAACATAAGACGGATACAGCGGGACCGGGCGAGCCGGTTGAGAACAGGAGCTGATGAAATAGATGAAGAAGAAACTGAAGCACGCAGGGATATTGGCTGTGGTTTTTATTCTGGCTATTTTGTATTTTGAATACAGAACCAGCAAAGGCAATGATAATATGATAGCGGATATTGGGAATGTAACGCTTCCAAGGCTTTATTTTTCTGTGGAGGGATACAGACTGAATGCAATGAACGGGTATACAAAAGAGATGGAGATAGCCAGTATTCGGGATAGTATCACGCCGGTTACTAATAATCAGCTTGCCATGAGGATGGAAGCGGAGGAAAGAAAGATTTCTTCAGTGGATTATGCAGTATACTCGATTGACGGTGAGACAAAGCTATATGAGAACCGTATTTCGACTGCGTCGGAGGAGATGACACTGACTTTTGACGAGGGTATTCTGGCTCAGGAGCGGGTCATGAGGGTGACTCTGCATTCGGATACAGGAGATATTTTTTATTATACGAGAGTAGTGACGCCGGTAGGTTTTAGCGTGGCGTCTTGCCTGGATTATGTTTATAATTTCCATGAAAATGCATTGGCCAAGAAAGAAAACACAGGTGTTGGGGCGGCGCTGGAGCCGAATGATGAAAGTGATAACAGTACGCTGGCTCATGTAACGATTCATTCAAACTATGATCAGGTGACATGGGGAGCGTTAGAGCCGCAGGTGACCGGAGAAGAGAGATGGAAGATTCTGGAGACAAATGCGGCGTACACGTCGGTGCTTCTGGAATATGAAGTGGACTGTAAAGGGGAAGAAAACGAAACAGATTCATATGCAGTAAGAGAATTTTATCGGGTTAGAATGGCGGAAGGTACGATGTATCTGCTGAATTATGACCGTAATATGGAGCAGCTTTTTGACGGAAGCAGGCGGGTACTTGACGATAAGGGACTGCTTCTTGGAATCGTGTCGCCGGATGTCCCGTATATGGTTAATTCAGAGGGAAATATTGTAGCGTTTGTTCAGGCAAATGAATTATGGAATTACAATCGCGACGAGGGTGTTCTTTCTCTGATATTTAGTTTTCGCGATGTGGAAAATACAGATAGCCGAAGCAAAAATTCAGAACACAATATTCAGATTCTTGGCATGGATAAGAAAGGGAATATCACATTTGCAGTAGCCGGATATATGAATCGGGGAAAACATGAAGGTCAGGTAGGCGTAGATATTTACTACTATAATATAGAAACTAACAGTATTGAGGAAAAAGTATTTATTCCCAGTAATAAGTCGGCTGGAATTGCAGAAAAAGAGTTTGGGAAATTTGCTTACTATAGTGTAAATCGGGACTATTTATATATGATGGTCGGAGGAACCCTCTATGAAGTTGATGTGGATAAGAACTGGGATGAACCAGTAATTTCGGATTTGAAAGAAGGCCAATATGCCATGTCAGAAAGCGGCAGGTGGTTTGCCTGGCAGACTGGCAGCGATATGGATGTATCGCAGCAGGTCGTTGTGAAGGATTTAGACCTTGACGAAGAATACGAAGTTGAGGCGGCGGAAGGGGAGAGTATTATACCGCTTGGATTTGTAGGAGACGATTTTGTATTCGGCCGGGCGAAACAGTCAGATGTGGGAGAGACGATTACCGGTGAAAAATTAGTTCCAATGTATCTAATCGAGATTCACAATGCAGAGAATGAGTTGGTAAAAAGCTATGACGCAGGCGAATATTATATTATTGGAGCAGAGGTTGACGAAGGAATGATTACCCTCCATAGGGCGGTGAAGAACGGCGGTACATATGCAGGAGCAGACGCAGATTATATAACAAGCAGTGAAGAAAAAGAGGAAAGTAATATTACGCTGGAATCCTATGTCACAGACTTGAAGAAAAGACAGATGCGTTTCACATTTGCCGACGGCATTCAGGAGAAGGATGTCAAAGTGCTGAAGCCAAAACGGGCGTTGCATGACGACCCGGCGTTGCCGGAATTTGAAGAGGAGGCAGGGGGGAATGGATACTGCGTATATGGACTTGGTAAACTGCAGGGAATTTATGAGGAAGCAGGAGAGGCTATTTTAACAGCGGATAGCATGAGCGGCGTGGTGATTGCTCCTAACGGGCAATACGTGTGGGAGAGGGGAAATCGTTATCTGATGTTTCAGATTACAGGACAGGACGAGCTAATGGCGTTCATACAAAACCAGCTGCAGGCAGGAAGGCCGCCGCTTGAGATAGCAAATGAATTGTCTGGAGATAAGGGAGTTGAACTGACTGGCTGCAGCGCGGAGCAGATTGCATATCTGATTAATAAGGGAACTCCGGTAATTGGTGTGAGGAATGGGGACGTTTCTTTGATTCTGACAGGATATGACGAACATCAGATGATTTACATCAATTCAGCGGATGGGCAGATACAGACGATGCCGAAAGAACAGATGGATCAGATTATGCTGACAGAAGGAAATGAATATATTGGGTATTTGCCGTAAAAGGATAAGGTTTCGCCTCCGATGTACAAGCTTTATGACAGCTTGTATGCCGGAGGCGATTAATTTTATACAGCTTCTTTGAAAATCAAACGGTGGTAACGGCTTAGTGCGGTATATAAGATCATACCAAGGATGCCGCAGGAAATTACTTCTCCGATGCCTACGGTGAGCATCATGAAGGGAATTGGGAGATTAACTCCGTAGCCGAAGCGCAGTACAAAAGGTACGATAACTGTGTTAGCGGCAATGGGAGGAATCGGTCCGAATATAGGCTTTTTCTCCCTTAAAGAGTAAGTAAGTAATGCTCCGATTAAAGTTGCCATGCTCCCAAAGACTATATCCGGCAGGATGGCTCCGCCTAAAATATTGCCGATTAAGCATCCGATAAACAGTCCGGGGACAGCAGCCGGTGTAAATAGTGGTAAAATGGTGAGCGCTTCGGAAATCCGTATTTGAATCTCTCCAAATGAGAATGGAGCAAATACGTAGGTAAGCACGACATAAATTGCAGCAATCATAGCTGCCTGGGTTAGAAAGGTTACGTTCTTGTTTTTCATATTCAGTTCTCTCCTTTAGTTTTATTTTACGTGTGGAAGGTCTCGAACACACGCGCCTTAGCGGGTAACAAAGATATCCGGCGGATGTCTTTGCTGCCTTCCCATAACGCCGGGAATCGGCGGCAAGCCCAATAAGACCTTGGTTTTTGCGAGCTTTGCGACTATGTGAGTGTATCACAGAAAGGGAGATAAAGCAACTGTTACACCAGTTTGTTTTGTAAAATAGAAGTTGATATTTGTCGATATGTGTAATATAATGTGCCTGTCTGATACAAAATGATAGTAAAAATCTATATATCGTACAGGTATGGATTTTTATTTATTTGGAAAAATGTTTAAGTGTGTTTTTGGGTCTATTTTATGAAAGAGAGAACGTCATGAATTTTACCACGCCAATTTTTATTTTTGTATATTTCCCTATTATAATATCCATTTATTTTATTGTAGATTTTCTGGAGAAAAGAAGGACGTTTTCTTCAGTTTTTATAAAATTCCGCGTAAAAGATTTAACCTTGATAGCGTTGAGCATGCTTTTTTACATGTGGGCTTGCTTCGATGATGTTTTAAAACTTATCATTTATATACTTGGTGTCTGGTCAGCAGGTTGTTGGATTAGTAATAATCGTAATCGCTATATACAGGTATACGAACAGACGGAAGAAGAAAACAGGTTATGCAGAAAGATATCATTGTCGGTGTTTCTTTTGGCGTTTGCGATATTGATGATATTGTTTTGTTTCATACATTTCAAATATATGCCGCTATGGGCAGAGATATGGAATTTTTTATTTAGAGATAATTTGGCAAAAGAGACTGTTATGGCGCCTCTCGGTATTTCTTTCATTACTTTTTCTGCAATTTCTTATTTGGCTGATATTTACCGTGGTGATGCGCCGAGCGGAACTTTTATTGATTGTGCGCTATATTTGTCGTTTTTCCCAAAGGTTATTTCAGGACCAATTGTATTGTGGAAGGAATTTTCTGCCAAATTTGACGATCGAATAATAACTTTGGAGAGATTTGTATCGGGGCTGAATCGGATTATGATTGGGTTTGCAAAAAAACTGATTTTGGCAGACCAGTTTGGCAGTTGTATCAGTAACGTGACGGCCGGTGAGACAGATATTATTACCGGGTGGGGAATGGCTTTTTTGTATATGCTGGAGATTTATTATGATTTTTCCGGTTATTCAGACATTGCAATTGGACTGGCCAGGTTATTGGGATTTGAATTTCAGGAAAACTTTGACTTTCCATATCGTTCCAGCTCCATTTCGGAATTTTGGCGGCGTTGGCATATTTCTTTGGGTAAATGGTTTCGGGAGTATGTTTATTTTCCACTTGGAGGCAGCAGGAGAGGTGAACGGAAGGCAATACGGAACGTTGCGGTAGTATTTGCTTTGACTGGAATCTGGCATGGAGCTGGATGGAATTATATTCTCTGGGGCGGAATAAATGGAGCTATGGTTATACTGGAACGTGTGGTAAGGAATAAGAAATTCTATCAAAAGCAGCCGAGGATATTGAAATGGTTTGTTACAATGGGAATCACTTTTTTCTGCTGGCAGTTTTTTAGATTTCCGGATTTTGAAGAATTGTGGGATTGGTTGAAGCTCATGTTTGGCAGACTTCAGGTTGACACCGTATATTGGTCATGGAAGTATTATTTCGATAAAGAGATTCTTACATTGGCGATTATCGGTGCTGTAGGTTCTTTTGCACTTGGCGGAGAAAACATACGAGAATGGTATCGAAGGTTTTCAAATTGTAAAATGGGATTTATTCTACAGGAAGCTGTGCTGTTTGTCGTTTTTGTGCTGGCGATTCTTTTTATGATTAACTCTACCTATAGTCCATTTATTTATTTTCAGTATTAAGGAGATATTCGCTATGAGGAGATTGAAAGTAATAACTGTCATATGCTTTGCCCTGATTATCCTAATTCCAATCCTGACATTTAATTTTGAAGAAAATGCCGTCTCTGTCATTGACAATCGTGAACTGGCGAAAAACCCATTTTCGGTAAAAAAGAGGGAGTATAATGAAGAAAATTATGAGGAAGAGGAATCTGAAGAAGGGAAAGAGAAAAGATTAACAGAAAATATTGAGAATTATGTGAGCGACCGTATTGGGCTGCGCGATGAGATGATTTTATCTTATACCATTTTAAATGACAGGATTTTTGAAAAAATGGTGCATCCATCTTATGTTTACGGAAAGGAAGGGTATGTTTTTGGCGCCGGACGAAGCGTATATCCAGGTTATAGTGAATATCATGAAGTATTTGCAGATATGGTTCTGAAGATTCAGGATTATTGTACGGAAAGAAACGTCCCTTTTTTGTTTGTTTTTGAACCTGCCAAGCCCGCGGTTTTAACACAATATCTTCCAGAAGGAGAGAATTATGACCGAGAATGGGTGGATTTATTTTTGAGAGCGCTGGATGTAAGAGGAGTGAACTATATCGACAATACGGTGATTTTGAAGGAAAAAACGGCGGAAGGTGAAACGGTATTTAATAAAAAATATGACGCTAATCATTGGAATGATTTGGGAGCTTTATATGGAACAAATCAGATTCTTGCCGCAATGCGGGAAAAGATTCCGCAGGTGCATGTCAATGGCGAGGAAGATATAGTCTATGATGAGATACTGGAGACGACGCTGCCTGTCTCGGAATTTCCGATTGAGGAGACGGTTCCAAGCATTTGGGTTAATATGTCATGCGACAGTCTGACGGAGGAATATAAACAAGAACTTTCATTGAATGAAAACTATGATGCATTTGAGTATTATATGAATCAGGAGCGTTTGGAAGAAGGAGCGCCAAGAGCTTTAGTTTTTCAGGGGAGTTATCTGAATATCTATGGATATAAATATCTGGAAAACGGGTTTGGCGAATATATTTTTGTGCATGATTATCAGAATGTGATAGATTTTCCGTATTATTTTAATATCTTCAAACCGGAGTGCGTAGTATTTGAAGTTGCCGAATATACCTTTGCCAACGAATATTTTGATTATGAACGAATGGCGGCAATGGATTTGAACCCGGCGCTGGAAAGCATTCTGACTGACAGCGATGACATTGAAGAAGAGAGGCTTCATAAAGATAGTCTGACGGTTGAAAAGGGGAAGAAACTGACAAAGATTGTCTGGAATACGGATTCTTATTTATATCGAGGGTGGCTTAGGTTAGGTGGAGAGAGCGTATATGATTTGAACTGGACTGAGTCGGGATATGAGACGACGATATTGACGGAGGAATACAGACAATACAAAGATGCTATGGAGATTTTTACAATCGAGGGAAATGACACAATATGTTATAAAAATCCTTGACATTTATCATAAAACATACTAGAATAATCTGGCGTGCATGAAAACGCATTGTTTTTTGTGCGCGTGTAGACATATTGATGTTGAACCAGTAACTTATTTTATTGTAGGAGGTGAAAAGAAATGCCAACATTTAACCAGTTAGTTAGAAAAGGACGTCAGACTTATGCTAAGAAGTCTACAGCTCCGGCACTTCAGAAAGGGTACAATTCTTTGAGAAAAAGAGCGACAGATACTTCTGCTCCTCAGAAGAGAGGCGTATGTACCGCAGTTAAGACAGCTACGCCGAAGAAGCCTAATTCAGCGCTTCGTAAGATTGCCAGAGTTCGTCTTTCTAACGGAATCGAGGTAACAAGCTATATCCCAGGAGAAGGACACAACCTTCAGGAGCATAGTGTTGTACTGATTCGTGGCGGACGTGTGAAGGACCTGCCAGGTACCAGATATCATATTGTCAGAGGTACGCTGGATACAGCAGGTGTTGCTAAGAGACGTCAGGCTCGCTCCAAATACGGCGCAAAGAGACCAAAAGACGCGAAAAAGTAAGTTCTTGACAAATACGGCGTTCGCGCAGTATAAGTTTTAGAGATTACTCTGTTCTACAGAAGCAGAGTGATGAAGAACTTCATTATGAATGGAATATTCACAAACAGAACTATGATGAAGTAAGTTGCAGGGTTTAGATATGCCTCCGCAGATAGACAATGCGTATCTGACGGAGAGCATCTCATTTGACGAGGTATGCCCTGTGCACTACACAGTATCATTAGAACGACACATGTGAGTACCGATGAATTAAATTTTTTGCAGGGGCGGGCGCTTTTGCAAAAACAGAATGTTTAAGGAGGGAAGAACCGTGCCACGTAAAGGACATACTCAAAAAAGAGATATTTTGGCGGATCCATTGTACAACAACAAAGTGGTTACCAAGCTTATCAATAACATTATGTTAGACGGTAAGAAGGGCGTAGCCCAGAAGATTGTATACGGAGCATTCGCAAGAGTTGAAGAGAAGAGCGGCAAGCCGGCTATCGAGGTATTCGAGGAGGCTATGAACAACATTATGCCAGTACTCGAAGTTAAGGCAAGACGTATCGGCGGCGCTACCTATCAGGTGCCAATCGAGGTCAGAGCCGACAGAAGACAGGCTTTAGCGCTTCGCTGGCTCACCATGTTTTCACGCAAGAGAGGCGAGAAGACCATGGAAGAGAGACTTGCGAATGAGCTGATGGACGCAATGAATAACACAGGTGCATCTGTGAAGAGAAAAGAAGATATGCACAAGATGGCAGAGGCAAACAAGGCGTTTGCGCACTACCGTTTCTAAATTTTAGGAGGCAATAATGGCTGGAAGAGAATATCCATTGGAGAGAACCAGAAATATCGGTATTATGGCGCATATTGACGCTGGTAAGACTACGACTACAGAGCGTATTCTTTACTATACCGGTGTAAATCATAAGATTGGCGATACTCATGAGGGTACTGCTACCATGGACTGGATGGCCCAGGAGCAGGAAAGGGGTATCACAATTACTTCTGCTGCCACGACCTGTCATTGGACTTTGCAGGAGAACTGCAAGCCGAAGGAGGGCGCTCTTGAGCACCGTATCAATATCATTGATACTCCGGGACACGTTGACTTTACAGTAGAGGTTGAGCGTTCGCTTCGTGTGCTGGACGGCGCTGTGGGTGTATTCTGCGCAAAAGGCGGTGTGGAACCTCAGTCAGAGAATGTATGGCGTCAGGCAGACACGTATAACGTACCCAGAATGGCATTTATAAATAAGATGGACATTTTGGGCGCTGATTTCTACAATGCAGTAGAACAGATTAAGACCAGATTGGGCAAGAATGCAATCTGCATTCAGCTCCCAATCGGCAAAGAGGATGATTTCAAGGGAATCATTGATTTGTTTGAGATGAAAGCCTATATCTATAATGACGATAAGGGCGATGATATTTCAATTGTAGATGTACCGGATGATATGAAGGATGACGCTGAATTATATCGTACAGAGCTGGTAGAGAAGATTTGTGAGTTGGATGACGATCTGATGATGGCGTATCTGGAAGGAGAGGAGCCTTCTACTGAGGAGCTGAAAGCTGTTCTTAGAAAGGCAACCTGTACCTGCGATGCAGTTCCGGTATGCTGCGGTACGGCTTATAGAAACAAAGGCGTTCAGAAGCTTCTGGATGCAGTCATTGAATTTATGCCGTCTCCGCTTGATATCCCGGCGATTACCGGTACAGATGAAGACGGAAATGAAGTTGAGAGACACTCGTCAGACGATGAGCCGTTCTCAGCGCTGGCATTTAAGATTATGACGGACCCATTTGTTGGTAAGCTTGCATATTTCCGGGTGTATTCAGGAACCTTAAATTCCGGTTCGTACGTGCTGAATGCAACCAAGGGCAAGAAAGAGCGTGTGGGACGTATCCTGCAGATGCATGCAAATAAGAGGGAAGAGCTTGATAAAGTGTATTCCGGAGATATTGCAGCGGCAATCGGATTTAAGCTGACGACTACAGGTGATACCATCTGTGACGAGCAGCATCCGGTAATCCTTGAGTCTATGGAGTTCCCAGAGCCGGTTATCGAGCTGGCAATCGAGCCGAAGACCAAGGCTTCTCAGGGCAAGCTGGGCGAGTCTCTTGCAAAGCTTGCAGAAGAAGACCCGACCTTCCGCGCTCATACGGATCAGGAGACAGGTCAGACGATTATCGCAGGTATGGGAGAGCTCC
Source organism: Lachnospiraceae bacterium (assembly GCA_910574185.1). GTDB lineage: Bacteria > Bacillota > Clostridia > Lachnospirales > Lachnospiraceae > Claveliimonas. Next base: position 2,951 of record CAJSZQ010000016.1, on the reverse strand, counting down.
ATCTTGAGATTATTGTAGACAGACTTCTGCGTGAATTTAAGGTAGAAGCTAATGTAGGTGCGCCTCAGGTTGCATATAAAGAAGCATTTACTAAGGCTGTCGAAGTTGACAGTAAGTATGCGAAGCAGTCAGGCGGACGTGGACAGTACGGACACTGTAAAGTTAAGTTCGAGCCTATGGATGCCAACGGCGAGGAGCTGTTCAAATTCGAGTCTACCGTAGTCGGCGGTGCTATTCCGAAGGAATATATCCCGGCAGTAGGCGAGGGTATTGAAGAGGCTATGAAGTCCGGTATTCTTGGAGGATTCCCGGTAGTAGGCGTTCATGCCAATGTATACGACGGGTCTTACCATGAAGTGGACTCCAGTGAGATGGCGTTCCACATTGCCGGCTCTCTTGCATTCAAGGATGCGATGAAGAAGGCTGCTCCGGTACTCCTTGAGCCTATCATGAAGGTTGAGGTAACCATGCCGGAGGAGTATATGGGAGATGTGATCGGCGATATCAATTCACGCCGCGGACGTATCGAAGGTATGGACGATTTAGGCGGAGGAAAGATTGTACGCGGATTCGTACCGCTTTCCGAGATGTTCGGTTACTCTACCGACCTTCGTTCCAGGACACAGGGACGCGGTAATTACTCTATGTTCTTTGAGAAGTATGAGCCGGTACCGAAGTCGGTTCAGGAGAAAGTATTATCTGGAAAAGATGGTAAATAAAAAGATAAGTCTTGAATCATAACTGCAGCAATATAGTAAGTTTAGACAGGTTCGCGCGCTTGATGTGACGAAAAGCCCGTTCCTTAGGGAGACGACCCAAAGAAAATGATTTAGGAGCGCTAAATTTCATCGCAAAGCGACTGTGAATGGATTTCTGCATGCAACAGGGCGGCTTGTCTGAACCGTTGCGCAATATGTAATATTTTGTATTGAAAAAGTATGAAAAAGGCTTGAAAAACCCGGCGTTATGAAATATAATCAGAAATAGCCGAGTAAACTTGAAAAAATAAAATTGCCTGTAAAGGCGCTTGAATAAGGAGGATATTCAAAATGGCAAAAGCTAAATTTGAAAGAACAAAACCACATTGTAATATCGGTACCATTGGCCACGTTGACCATGGTAAAACAACTCTTACAGCAGCAATTACAAAGGTTTTGTCTGAGAGAGTAGAAGGTAACGCAGCAGTGGCTTTCGATAATATCGACAAGGCTCCAGAGGAGAGAGAACGTGGAATCACAATCTCTACCGCACACGTTGAGTACGAGACAGCAAAGCGTCACTACGCACACGTTGACTGCCCAGGACATGCTGACTACGTTAAGAACATGATTACTGGCGCGGCTCAGATGGACGGAGCTATCCTTGTTGTAGCTGCAACTGACGGCGTTATGGCTCAGACAAGCGAGCATATCCTGCTTTCCCGTCAGGTAGGCGTTCCTTACATCGTTGTATTCATGAACAAATGCGATATGGTAGACGATGAGGAGCTGCTTGAGTTAGTAGAGATGGAGATTCGTGAGAAGCTTGACGAGTACGAGTTCCCAGGCGATGATACACCGATTATCCAGGGTTCTGCTCTGAAGGCTCTTGAGAACCCGGCTTCCGAGTGGGGCGACAAGATTATGGAGCTCATGGACACAGTTGATGAGTATATTCCGGATCCACAGCGTGCTACCGATCAGCCGTTCCTTATGCCGGTAGAGGACGTATTCACAATTACAGGTCGTGGTACAGTTGCTACAGGTAGAGTAGAGCGTGGAACAATCCACATTAACGAGGAAGTTGAAATCGTTGGTATCAAGGAAGAGAAGCAGAAGACAACCGTAACAGGTATCGAGATGTTCCGTAAGCTGCTTGACGAAGGTCAGGCTGGTGATAACATCGGCGCGCTTCTTCGTGGTATCAAGAGAGAAGATATTGAGAGAGGTCAGTGTCTGATTAAACCAGGCAGCGTAACATGCCATACCAAGTGTACTGGTCAGGTTTACGTACTGACAAAGGACGAGGGTGGACGTCATACTCCATTCTTCAACAACTATCGTCCACAGTTCTACTTCAGAACAACAGACGTAACAGGTGTCTGCAACCTTCCAGACGGTGTAGAGATGTGTATGCCTGGCGATAACGTAGAGATGACAGTTGAGCTGATTCATCCAGTAGCTATGGAGCAGGGTCTTCGGTTCGCTATCCGTGAGGGTGGACGTACTGTTGGGTCTGGTCGTGTGGCTACTATCATCGAGTAATTAGTAAAAAGCAATATTTTATGGGGCTTTCCGAGAAATCGGGAAGCCCTTTTTGAAACTTTGAATTTAGTAAAAGAGCGTCTTTGGTTCTAAATTTTTTGCTATAGGTCTTAAACTGGGAATAGGAGATGAAAAAGTAAAATGAATTACTATTCTGCTTTAATTAAATCGGGAAAGATTCTTGAAGGATATTTTGAACAAAGTAAAAATATATTACATAATGGCAGTAAAGGTACAGTAAGAGAAAATATTGTCAATAAAGTTATCAGACCTTTTTTGCCGGCTTGTTATGGATTGTCGGGTGGGGAGGCATTTGATAGTGAAGGAAATACAAGTAAACAGTTAGATTTGGTGGTGTATGATAGCGTTTTTTCGTACATAATTCCGTATATAGATAATTACATACAATTTCCCTGTGAATCCATTTATGGAAATATAGAAATCAAGTCATTTTTGAATAAAGATGAGTTAATGAAAGCTATTGATAATATTAAGTCAATGAAGAGTCTTAAGCGTGAAGGAACGCATTCGTGGACTGTGACACCATTAGTTTCTATTAAAATTAATGGGTTACCAGATAATACTGATTATTCTAATGCTTGGGAGCCACCAATTTAAAGCTTGAGAGCCACCCAAAATCCGTCCTGATTTTAATGCTTGGGGGCCATCTATAAGATACAAGATATAGTTGTACTGAAAATATCATGG